>JBJXEA010000001.1:0-69160 GCA_046155285.1 Methylophilaceae bacterium
CCGATAAATCCCTTGCAGAGGCGGTGAAAAAACTGAATCATAGACCCCGTAAGTGCCTAGACTATCGCACTCCCCATGAGGTCTTCCAAGAGGCTAAACGTGGTGCGGTTGCAATGTGAATTCACCCCACTCCCGGAAATAAATGGGGTCAGACACGATTATTTACAATAATAATCAATTGGTTAATTAAAAAAACCCCGGCAACTAGGGCGCGTTTCACGCACCATTCGGTGCGGTTACCGCACTCTACAAATCTGGATTCCAGCGTTCGCTGGAACGACGGCAAATCCCCTCTTTTTTAACCCCTCTCCCGTCCGCGGGCAAGGGGAGAAATTTAACCGCGTAGGTCGCCCTACAACACCAACAGCCCATTCAAACGCCGCACAAAACTGGCGGGGTCTTCTAGTTGACCGCCTTCCGCCAGCAGCGCTTGCTCGAACAATATATACGCCCAATCATCAAAGCGCGCATCGTTGCTTTCATCACGCAGTTTCGCCACCAGCGCATGTTGCGGGTTGATTTCCAGGGTAGGTTTGGTGCCTGGTGCGTTTTGTCCGGCGGCTTTGAGCAGGCGTTCCAGATTGGCACTCATGTCGTGTGCGCCGGTGACGATGCAGGCCGGGGAATCGGTCAAGCGGTGCGTGACGCGCACCTCTTTTACCTTGTTGCCCAGTGCGGCTTGAATGCGCTCGATAATCGGCTTGAATTCGCCTTCGGCTTTCTTTTGTTCTTCTTTTTCGGCTTCGTCTTCCAGCTTGCCCAAGTCCAAATCGCCCTTGGCGACAGACTGCCATTTTTTGCTATCAAAATCGGTCAGACCACTGACTAGCCATTCATCTACGCGGTCAGAGAGCAGCAGGACTTCGATGCCTTTCTTGCGGAATATCTCCAGATGCGGGCTGCTCTTTGCCGCGGCAAAGGTGTCGGCGGTGACGTAGTAAATCTTGTCCTGACCTTCTTTCATGCGGCTGATGTAGTCCTTCAGCGAGACGGTTTGTTCTTCAGAATCAGTCAACGTGGTAGAGAAACGCAGCAAGCTGGCGATCTTTTCCTTGTTGGCAAAGTCTTCGCCGGGGCCTTCTTTCATAGCGCGGCCAAATTCTTTCCAGAATTTCGCATATTGCTCTGGCTGATTCTCTGCGAGGTCTTCCAACATGCCCAGTACTTTTTTCACTGATCCGGCCTTGATGCCTTCTATCTCTTTGGATTCCTGCAAGATTTCGCGCGACACGTTCAGCGGTAAGTCGGCAGAATCAATCACGCCCTTGATGAAGCGCAGATACTGCGGCATCAGCTGTTCTGCGTCATCCATAATGAATACGCGCTTCACATACAGCTTGATACCGTGCGTGACCTTGCGGTCGTAGAGGTCAAACGGCGCATGGGATGGTACGTAGAGCAGCGAGATGTATTCCTGCTTACCCTCCACGCGGTTGTGCGACCACGCCAGCGGTGCTTCATGGTCGTGCGCCACATGCTTGTAGAATTCTTGATACTGCTCGTCGTCAATCTCGTTCTTAGGCCGCGCCCACAAGGCGGAAGCCTGATTCACGGTTTCATCTTCATCGGTGGCGACTTCCGCGCCGTCTTTCCATTCCGATTTTTTCATCACAATAGGCAGCGTGATGTGGTCTGAGTATTTACGTAGCGTGGATTTGATCTTCCAATCGGATAAGAACTCATCTTCACCTTCACGCAAATGCAGCACGATTTCTGTGCCGCGCGTAGGCTTCTCTAACGCTTCCAGCGTGTAATCACCCTCACCTTTGGATTCCCATTGCACCGCATCACCACTGCCTGCACGGCGCGTGGTGAGCGTTACTTTATCCGCCACAATAAACGCCGAGTAAAACCCCACGCCGAATAGGCCGATGAGGTTAGCGTCTTTGGCTTGATCACCCGAAAGCTTGGAGAAAAACTCGCGTGTGCCGGATTTGGCAATGGTGCCGATGTGACTAATGACCTCATCGCGGCTCATACCTATGCCGTTATCGCTGATGGTGAGTGTGCGTGCATCTTTATCAAACGCCACGCGTATTTTCAGCTCGCTATCATCGCCAAATAGACTACTGTCTGCCAACGCCTCAAAGCGCAACTTGTCGGCGGCATCAGAAGCATTAGAAATCAGCTCGCGCATGAAAATCTCCTTGTTGGAATACAAGGAGTGGATCATCAAGTGCAGTAGTTGTTTGACTTCAGCTTGGAAGCCTAAGGTTTCTTTTTCGGCGGATTTTTTGGTGGTAGTTTTGGTCATGGTAATAGTCTCTCTATAAAACAGAACAGCCCATTAACTATGGGCTGTTTAGGGAATTTCAAGTCCTTACCAAACGCTTTCACCAACGCTTAGGTGGTTTGCGTGAAGTATGGAACACGCGCAGAATTTCAACCTGTTCGGCACGAATACGGTAAGGGATGAGATAACGTGTTTTGGGTACCAGTAACTCACGCGTGCCAATCACTCGGCCAGGTCGCCCCATTGAGGGCTGGCTGGCAAGCATGGCAGCTGAGTCAACAATACGTTGCACCGCCAGCCGTGCGGCTTCTTGATTATCCGCAGCAATGTAAGCAGCTTCTTCATCAAGGTTAAGCAGCGCGTTACGCAGCCACTTAACCCGCATTGTTCATCCACTTATCCAGCACCGCCTTCACTTCGCCATCGCTGGCAAAGTCTCCGGCATCGGCTTCGGCTAACGCGGCGCGAGTTTCCTGAATCTGCCATTCATTGACATCAACATATTCGCGTATCGCCTCAGCAGCAAGAAAAGAGCGGCTGCGGTGGGTCGCGTCAGCAAGCTGCTCTAGCCTGTCTTTGACGGTTGGCTCCAAACGGATGGTCATCGTAGTGGTCATATTGAGCCTCGGTATTGTGATGTATTGTACACATTGTAACCTAGGCTACTACAAAACCAAGCTATTTCAACAGACCAAATACCTTCTTAGCCAAATCCGTACCTGCTCCCAACGGGTTTTTACGGATGTTCTTTTCTTCTTCCGCCATCATGACGTAAAGGCCATCCAGCGCTTTGTTGGTGACGTATTGCTCCAAATTGGCTTGATCTTTTTTCACCACGCCAAACTTGGCGCCCATTTCGGCGTATTTGTTGTATTGCTCGGCCAATTGCACCTTGGCGGTCGCATTCTTGACGATAGGCAAAAATTTCTCTGCCAAAGGACCCGCAGTCGTTTTCTTAAAATATTGCGTGGCAGAATCATCGCCGCCTGTCAGAATCGCCTTGGCATCCGCTAGGCTCATCTGCTTGACTGAATCCACCAGCAGTGTCTTGGCTTCTGGCACAGCAGCCTCCGCCGCACGATTCATGCGCGTCACCAACTCGTCAGACTGCTTGCCCATGCCGAACATCTTCATGCCTTTTTCTATCTTTTTGAGCGAATCCGGCAAAGGAATCTTGACCTTGGGATTGCCCAAAAAGCCATCCGCCGCCCCCAGCTTGCCGACAGCGCTACCGACCCCTTGGATCAAAGCATCTTTTAAGCCGCCGCTGGCATCCTGGTTGGATAAGCTGCTTAAATCCAGTGCTTGAGACGCAGTCGCAAACAACAGGAAAAACAAGGCAAGATAAAAACGCATGGTAGGCTCCTGAACAGATGGTATGAGGTAGAAATACCAACGCATCTTAACGCATAATACTGAAAACTTTCAGAAGGAACTCCCTAGTGCAAACCGCCGTAAATGTGATCAACATCGCCTCCGTCATCCAACAAGCTGTAGCGCCAGTTTTTCTACTCACAGGCGTGAGTGCTATTCTCGGCGTTTTGGCTGGTCGGCTTGCGCGGGTTATTGATCGCTTCAGATTACTTAAGGAATCAGGTTGCGATACGCAAGATACACGTTATACAGAAATGCAGAAATTACAACGTCGTGCGCACTGGATACACTGGGCCATCAGCTTATGTACTATATCCTTGCTATTAGTCTGCCTAGTGATTGGGACTTTATTTGTAGGGGTTGAAATGTCGATGAACCCATTCCACTTGGTATCGCTACTGTTCATATCGGCGATGCTGTCACTGATTGCCGGCTTGCTGTGTTTTCTTAGAGAAATCTCTTTAGCTACGACAGTGATCGAAATGCCAGAAAGCCTCAAGAATCTCTAAAAGTATCTCTGTGCTTTTTGCTTAGCTCACCAAGCTCCTCTTCCAGCGCCTTAATCACGCTGATGTCTTGGTACAACGTATGCACAGAAGCTTGTAATTTCTGCCGCGCTTGGTCGGCAAACGCGGCATCTGTCGCCAAGCGCACAGCGCATTCCACATACTCTTGCTTGTTAGTAGCAATATAGGCTTGCATGCCTAGCTGCTTGAGAATTCCACTCGCCAATTGCCCCCGCATAAATTGCCCCTGATAGGCCACTACGGGCGTATGGCAAACAATGGCCTGCATCGCAGTATTGAAGCCAGAAAACCCAATCGTATCGAGCATCACATGGGCGTTTTTCATTAAGAAATGAAACTCCGCTGGTGTTTTCCAAGAAATAAACCGCACATGTTTTTCATACGCCATGCCTGCTTCGGCAAAGCTTGTAGCCAAGCGCCGCGCCAGTTTGTGGCTTAATTCTGGAATACGATGATAGGTAAAAAAAACAAACTGCACATCGTCCAACTCTCGCGCAATATCCACGAACACGTGGTCGTGTTGTGGCGCGTACTTAAACGGCGTTCCGGGACAGATCATCAACGGTTTTTCAGGGTCAATATCTAGGCTGCTTAAATCCACCGACTGAAATACAATCTCCTCTGCCGAGTAATAGCAACCGAGATTAGGCAGGCAAATGAGCTGCTCTGAATAATACTTTTGAGCCTCCGCACCTTCAAAATTCTCTGCCGATAAGTAATAATCAATGGTCGGCAAGCCAGTAGTTTCAGGATGTCCCCACGTCGCCATTTGTATGGGTGCTATGCGCATAGAGGCCAATCTAAAGGTCGTCGGATCCATGCCTACTTCAGGGTAAATCAATACATCCACATTTTTTGCCAGGATGATTTTTGCCCAATCAGCCGTGGTTTTGACACCCCCCTCAAAACTTGCCGCGTTGCTTTTTGCGATGGCGGTTTCTTGGTCTTGCGCGGCATCCACATAAAACACATGCAGCTCAAAGCGCGACTTATCTAATTGCTCAAACCAGCCTTTCACAATGGCATCCCACACCGAATGGCGGCGAATATGCGCCGACACAATGCCGACCCGTATCGGCGCTTGTGCGCTTGGCGGCAGCCAATGTGGGGTTAATCCTTGCCGAGTTTGCCAACGCGCCATCAACTCGCAACTGAGCTTGCCAAATGTTTCCAACAAAGCACGATTATTGTCTGCTTGATAGGCCAAAAAGAACGGCAAAATCTCACCCACAATGGCGGTTTCATCGTCACAGATATGGCTGGTAAGTGAAGCTTGTAATGATGCCAGCTCATGCCCGAATTGCGTCCTGGCGTGAGCCACTTGTTCAGCACTTTGCGCAAACACTGGCACATGCGCCAATAAACACTTTAGTTTGAGGGTGAGCGACTGTGGATTAAGCTGGAGCGCCGCATTAAAGCTCGCTAAAGCTGCTTGCTGCTCGCCGATGTCAAGCAGGGCCTCAGCCCGACTGGCATAAGCATCCACAAAGTCTGGCTTGAGCGCTAAGGCAGCATCATAGCTGGCAAGCGCCTCTTGATAGCGCCGTAAACTCCGCAAAGCATTACCTCGATTATGCAGCGCGGGGATGTCATGCGGGCTAAGACTTAAAATATGACTAAAGCTGACAAGCGCCGCTTCATGTTGTCGCGCGGCTTGCAATACGGCACCATAGTTATTGAGCGTACTAATGTCGTCAGGACTCATCTCCAGCGCTGTTTTATAACTGACAAGCGCTTCATCATGACGTTGCAGAATACGCAACACATCACCACGATTTTTATGGAAAAACGGTTCTTTAGGTTTGAGCTTGATGCCACGTTCAAAGCTCGCCAGCGCTTCCGCATTGCGCCCCAAAGCTTGCTGGCTAATAGCTAGATTATTGATTGCCTGAAAGAAATCAGGCCGCAACTTTAATAGGCGCTCATAATTCTTCAACGCTTCTTCATGTTGCTGCAAGCCTTGCAGCGCATTCGCCAAATTAAATAACGCGTTGATTTCTTTGCCATTGATATTCACCGCCCGCCGCATTAAATCAACCGCCAAGGCCAATCGCCCAGTTTGCGAGGCAAGCAGCCCCAGCAAATGCAAAGCATCAAAATTGTGCGGCTGAACTTGCAGCACCTGCGTATAAAGCGCCTCCGCTTCTGCTGCCTTGCCTTGGTTGTGCAAAGCCACCGCTTGCTGCAATAGCGCGAGTACGTTGTGCTGTGGCTTGGTGTGCGACTTATGGAATAAATGCGGTGGTTTTGCCAATGAAAACTCCTGAAAACTGATACTGAAAACTCAATGGAAGAGGCTGATGTAGATGAGCTTAACATCTGCATCAGCCCTCTTCCGAATTATTCAGTCTAGCGAATCTGCAATGCGCTCCAAAGCGTGCATGATGACTTTTCGTGGTGCGGCGATATTCATGCGCATGAAGCCGCTACCAACTTCTCCAAACACGATGCCCGGGCTTAAGCCAACACCCGCTTTAAGCACAAAAAACTCCTTAAGCTGTTTGTCGCTCATCGCTAACTTTCGGCAATCCAGCCACAGCATATAAGTGCCTTCAGCTTCTATCAGCTGAATCTGCGGCAACCGTGTTTGCAAAAACTCCCGCACCGCATCGCGTGTAGTGGCAAGATAAGCCATGAGCGCATCCAGCCAAGGCTCACCGCCATTGTAGGAGGCGATGAAGGCAGTGATGCTGAAAGGGTTGGCGGGGCTGACATGCAACAAGCCAAAAGCCTTGTTGATGGCGGCGCGATGTGCCGGATTAGGCACGATGAGTGCAGATAAACCAAGACCGGGGATGTTGAAGGTTTTGCTGGGTGCAACGGTGGTGATGACATTATCACTCGCGCCTTGCAGCCTTGCCAGTGGGATGTGCTGATTGCCCGGATACAGCAAATCGGCATGAATCTCATCCGACAAAACAAGCACATCATAGCGTCTGGCAATCGCCAGCAGCTCATGCAGTTCCTGAGCACTCCACACCCGCCCAACCGGGTTGTGTGGAGAGCAAAGCAACAGCAAACGCACACCCTGCGCCGCGCATTGTTCAAAATGTTCGAGATCAAAACTGTAGCGCCCACGTTCCAATTTGAGCGGATTCTCTATCAGTTTTCTACCAGTTTCGGTAACACATGACATGAAGGGAAAGTACACCGGCGGTTGCACAATCACGCCGTCACCCGCTTGGGAAAACGCTGCTACTGCGGCGTACAAAGATGGCACTACGCCGGGTGCCATGACTATCCACTCACGCTCAATCTGCCAATCGTGACGGCGTTGTAGCCAGCTCATCAAAGCCACATACAATTCATCAGGAAATTGGGTGTAACCGTAAATCGGATGCGCCGCTCTAGCCTGCAACGCCTCGGTCACCGCTTGTGGCGCGGCAAAATCCATATCCGCCACCCACAAGGGAATAACATCTTCTCGCCCAAAATATGCGGCGCGACCGTCCCATTTGACGCTGTGCGTACCTGCACGTGAAATTTCGCGGTCAAAATCGAAGCTCATGCGATGCGTTCCCAGACCGAGACTTCGGCCAAAGTATGCTGAAATTTACGCTTGGTTTCACGAATCACAAACGCGACTTCCAGCGGTTCTTGCACCAAGCGGAAGTGATTTCCCAGCAACAGTTTCAAGCCGTCTAGCGTGGTGAAATTCTCACCATCTTTTTTATAAGCGCCTATCCATTCCTCACGCCGTGTATGCTCTTCCAGCCAAGTATAGGGCGAGGTAATCATGAGCAGTCCGCCCAGATTAAGCCGCTCGTGGATGGTCGAGAGGAATTTTGCAGGGCTGTACAGCCGGTCTATGAGATTGGCCGCCAGAATAAAATCGTAGCCGGTCAATGGTGGCTTGAGGTTGCAGGCATCGCCTTGATAGAACTCAACCTTGTGACGCACATCTTCCAAACCCAGATTCGCTAATGTACGCTCATGATAAGAGCGCAGCTCGCCCTCATCCGTTAAGGTATAGCGCATCACCCCTTGCTCGGCCAATTGCACACCCAGTCCGATGAAACGTGCCGAAAAATCTACGCCCGTCACTTGATCAAAATGCCGTGCCAGCTCAAATGTGGCGCGGCCAGTGGCACAACCAAGGTCTAGTGCGCGTTGTGCTGGTTTATTTCCCATGGCAGTAATCGCCAGCTGTGCGAGTGTCTTGGGGAAATTAGGCACGCCAAAATAGGTTTCGCCGTAATGGAACTCGGCATATTCTGAAAGCAGTTTATCCGTTTCGTAGACTGAAGAAACCGTCACCGCTGGCGCATCTGCCACTACATAACGGAAACCTGCATACTGGAAGAAATGACGGCGAAAAGCATAACGTGCGCTTTTGATAGCCTCATTGCCACAAGACGCCCAGCTGCCACCCTTGAGCAGATTGTGGCGGTTATCAAAAGTGGGCGCGGTGAAGTCGTCATAGAGCGGATGCACCTCAAACCCTTCAAACGGGTAGATGGGTGTTTCTGTCCATTGCCAGACGTTACCCACTAAGTCAAAAAACTCACCGTGCTGAAATTCATTGACTGGGCAAGGCGATGCCCAGTGGTCTAAATGCAGATTAGCGTTGGCCTTTTCAGAGCCGATTTCTTCAACCCTGCTGGCCTCGTATAAACGATACCACTCGTCTTCACTCGGCAGCCTGATTGGCTGCCCGGTTTGCTCGGCCTTCCAGTTGCAGAAAGCCTTGGCTTCGTGATAATTGACCTCCACCGGCCAATCCCAAGGCATGGCAAGCTCCTCAGTCAGCAAACGCAAACGCCAACTTTCACCTGCTTGAACCCAAAAAGTTGGATGCTGTGCCTTGGCGTAGTTTTTCCATTCACGCCCTTCTTCTTCCCAATGCACATCCGAAGCGTAACCATCGGCTTCAACGAAAGGCAAAAATTCGCTATTGCTGACTAGGAATTGCGCAGCTTGGAAGGCCGAAACATCGCCCACATGACGGCCATATTCATTGTCCCAGCCATAATAAGCATCACTTTTGTCTTTACCCAAAGTCACCGTACCAGCGGCGATGTCAATCAATGTATTTTGTGGTGCAAGCCCAGTTTTTCGGCAGGGTTGCCAATTGGGATGCGGCTTGACCAGCGCCAGCGATTGTTGCCGAATCAGTACTGACGAGGTTTCCAAGTGGATGCGCTCATGCTCAATGCCCATCACAATCGGCCACCAAGCGTTATCCCAATCTATCGGCAGCGTTAAAGGAAGCGTGTCAATCAGCTCCAACACGGCGGCACGCACCAGGTCACGATACGCCTGCACTTCGCTAGGTTTAGGCCAGTCATAACTGCCGTCATTGAGATCATCCCAACTCATCTCATCCACGCCCACCGCAAACATGGATTCAAATTTCAGATTGATGCGCTGCTTCAACAACCCGGCCAGCACCAGCTTGTTCAGAAAGAAAGTAGCGGTATGCCCATAGTAGAAAATCAATGGATGACGCAGCGAGATAGGCTTTATCCACCAAGCGTCATTGCCATTAAGTGTTTGAAACAGTTCTTCGTAGCGATCGAAAGTCGCCAGAAAATAGTCGCGGATTTGCTGGCGAAGACATTCGGCATCAGTGCCAGCAAGACTCAAAGTGCGGGGGAAAAGTTTAGATTTCATCATAATAGGCGCTTGAACAATGATGGTCTGACGAACAGCTTGGCGGCAAGTTCAACTCAGAAAAGAGACTTACGGCTCCGAGATGGCTCGCAAATTTGGTGCCCGGGACCGGAATCGAACCGGTACGCCGTTTTCACAGCGAGGGATTTTAAGTCCCTTGTGTCTACCTATTTCACCACCCGGGCTTTACTTCTAAAAGGCGCGGAATTGTATCACGCTACACCGCGACTGCGGCCTTGATTGGCGGATGTGGGTCGTAGTTTTCCAGCGTAAAATCTTCAAACTTGAAAGCAAAAATGTCTTGCACTTCGGCGTTGATACGCATCGTGGGCAGGCTGCGAGTTGACCTTGATAACTGCTCCTGGGTTTGCTCTAGATGATTCAAATACAAATGCGCGTCGCCCAAAGTATGTACAAAATCACCCAATTTCAAACCGCACACTTGCGCCACCATCATGGTCAGCAGGGCATAGGAAGCAATGTTGAATGGCACACCGAGAAAGATGTCGGCGCTGCGCTGATAAAGCTGGCACGAGAGCTTGCCGTCCGCCACGTAGAATTGGAAAAACGCATGGCAAGGCGGAAGTTTCATCTGGTCTACGTCGGCCACATTCCACGCCGAAACAATCAAGCGCCGCGAATCAGGATTATTCTTAATCATGTTCACCACTTGGCTGATTTGGTCTATGTGCGTGCCATCCGGCTTAGGCCAGTTGCGCCACTGATAGCCATAAACCGGTCCAAGATTGCCTTTCTCATCCGCCCATTCGTCCCAAATGGACACGCCATTTTCTTGAAGGTAAGCAATGTTGGTGCTGCCCTGCAAGAACCACAGCAGCTCATGAATAATGGATTTGAGGTGGACTTTTTTGGTGGTGAGTAGAGGAAAACCTTGTGCTAAATCGAAGCGCATTTGATAGCCGAAAACCGAGATCGTACCCGTACCGGTACGATCTTGTTTTTTGTTGCCATATTCGAGAACGTGGCGCA
Organism: Methylophilaceae bacterium; assembly: GCA_046155285.1. Taxonomy (GTDB): domain Bacteria; phylum Pseudomonadota; class Gammaproteobacteria; order Burkholderiales; family Methylophilaceae; genus CAILHX01. The sequence goes on from JBJXEA010000001.1 coordinate 10,738, forward strand.
TTAAATCGAGGTATTGCTGCATTATCGGTCGTCATTCTGGCGTAGGCCAGAATCCAGTCAAGTAAGTTGAGAGTATAAATCTAGCCAGTTAGGATTCATCTGTTCAATGAGGCGAATTTTCCACATTCGCTGCCAATACTTTAGTGTTTTTTCGCGAGTAATCGCAGATAACATATTTTCATGCGCTTCATACCAAACTAAGCGGTGAACCTGATACTTCTTGGTAAATCCATCTGCAACATCGTTTTTATGCTGCCAGACCCGACTTAATAAATTAGAAGTAACCCCTATGTAAAGCGTACCGTTGCGTTCATTGGCTAAAATGTAAACGTAAGCGCCCATAATTGGCTCGGCTGGATTCTGGCCTGCGCCAGAATGACGGCTAAGTGTGACTCACGACAAACTGTTTCACCGCTTCCACATCCACCTCCATCACCTCGCTTCGCTGTGGCAGCTTTTCCAAACCTTCCAACTCTTTGGGACGCCCCGGAACCACACCCAAAGCCTCTTTGATGGCATCTTCAAACTTTAGCGGCAGCGCAGTTTCTAGCACAATCATAGGCACGTTGTCATCAAGCTGCTCTAGCGCCACTTTCAAACCGTCAGCGGTATGCGGGTCTATCGCCACGCCGTACTTTTTGTAGGTATCGCGTATGGTTTTCATGCGGCTGTCGTGGTTGCTGCTGCCGGAAACAAAGCCGTAATCAGCCACTTTTTTCATTAAATCTTTCAGATCAAACTCGCCGCCTTGATCCACGCTGGCCCACAGTTCGCGCATCTTGGCGGCATCGTGCCCGACCAAATCGAACACGAAGCGCTCAAAGTTGGAGGCCTTGCTGATGTCCATAGACGGGCTGGAGGTGTGAAAAGTGTGCGTCGCACTTCTGGGGCGATATACGCCGGTTTTGAAGAACTCGTCCAGCACGTCGTTTTCATTGGTGGCGACCACCAGATGGCGTATCGGCAAGCCCATCATGCGCGCCACATGCCCAGCACAGACGTTGCCAAAATTACCCGATGGCACGGCAAAATCAACCTGTTCGCCATTGTTTTTGGTGACGGCAAAATAGCCTTTGAAGTAGTACACCACTTGCGCGGCAACGCGGCCCCAATTGATGGAGTTCACCGCACCGATTTTGTATTCTCGCTTGAACTTGGCATCGTTGGACACCGCTTTGACGATGTCCTGACAGTCATCAAACACGCCTTTGACGGCGATGTTGAAGATATTGGGATCGTTCAGGCTGAACATCTGCGCGGTTTGAAATCGACTCATTTTTTCATGCGGCGACAGCATAAACACGCGTATGCCTTTTTTGCCGCGCATGGCGTATTCGGCGGATGAACCGGTGTCCCCAGAGGTTGCGCCCAATATATTTGTGGTCTGTCCCCTTTTAGCTAGTACGTACTCGAACAAGTTGCCGAGTAGCTGCATCGCCATGTCCTTAAACGCCAGCGTGGGGCCGTTGGAGAGTGAGAGCAGGTGCAGGTCTTTTTCTAAAGTGAACACGGGAGTGATGTCGTCGCTGCTTTGGCCTTCGCAGGCGAAGCCAAACACCTCGGAGGTGTAGGTTTTGTCTATCAATGCTTTAAGGTCGTCGGGCGGAATGTCGTCCATAAACAGAGACAGCACGGCAAAAGCCAAATCCCGATAATTCATGCCGCGCATGGCTTTCAGCTCGGCTTTGCTGACTTGCGGATAGCTTTTTGGCATGTATAAACCGCCGTCAGGTGCTAAGCCGCCGAGCAAAATGTCGCTAAAATTTAATGCTGGCGAATCGCCACGGGTGCTGATGTATTTCATTTGCCTAATTCTTCCATCCTGATTCGCGTCACTTTGCCCGAAATCGCGGGCAATGCTTCAATCTTGACAATGGCTTGATTAATATTTTTCTCCACCGTAATGTGCGTCAAAATCACAATGTCGGCTTCAGTTTCGTTATCCGCCGGTTCTTTTTGCATCATGGCGTCAATCGAAATCTGCAAATCGCCCAAAATGCGCGTGACTTCGGCCAGCACGCCGGGTTTATCCAGTGCGCGCAAGCGCAAATAATAAGCGCTACGCACTTCATCCATAGGCAAAATAGCTAGGTCAGAAAGCTGGTCAGGCTGAAAAGCCAGATGCGGTACGCGTTGGTGCGGATCGGCGGTGGCCATGCGCGTCACATCCACCAGATCCGCCACCACTGAGCTACCGGTGGGTTCAGCGCCAGCGCCAGCCCCGTAATATAGTGTTGGGCCAACCGCATCGCCCTTCACCAGCACGGCGTTCATTGCGCCATTTACGTTGGCAATGAGCCTCTTTTCGGGAATCAAGGTCGGATGCACGCGCAATTCAACACCAGCATCCGTGCGCTTGGTGATGCCCAGCAGCTTCACCCGATAGCCCAATTCTTCGGCGTATTTGATGTCGGTCGCGGCGAGCTTGGTGATGCCCTCGGTATAGACTTTGTCGAACTGCATGGGGATGCCGAAACCTATCGCAGCCAGTATCATCAGCTTGTGCGCCGCGTCTATGCCTTCCACGTCAAAAGTTGGGTCGGCTTCAGCGTAGCCTAGGTCTTGTGCCTGCTTCAACACATCGGCAAACGCCAAGCCTTTTTCACGCATCTCGCTGAGGATGAAGTTAGTCGTACCGTTGATGATGCCAGCGATCCACTCGATGCGGTTCGCAGCCAAGCCTTCACGCACCGCCTTGATGATGGGGATACCACCCGCAACAGCCGCCTCAAACGCAACGATTACGCCTTTTTTTTGCGCGGCGGCGAAAATTTCGTTGCCATGCAAAGCCAGCAGCGCCTTGTTCGCAGTGACCACATGCTTGCCGTTTTCTATGGCTTTCAGCACCAAGTCTTTCGCCAGCGTGGTGCCGCCAATCAGCTCCACGACAATATCCACATTGGGGTCATTGACCACGAAAAACGCGTCGTCAGTCACCTCCACTGCGCCGCCAGTGACTTGTTTGGCAAGCGCCAAATTCTTATCCGCCACTTTGACGATGTTGATGGTGCGACCAGCGCGACGCGTGATTTCCTGTTGATTGCGCGTGAGCACCGTCCAGGTGCCGCCGCCGACAGTGCCGATGCCTAAAAGACCTACATTGATTGGTTTCATGAAAATAGTCGTTAGTAGATAGTGGGTAGTCGTTAGTTTTTTTAGTTGCCGTGCTTTTTGCGATACTGCTCCAAGAACCGCGCAATACGGCTCATGGCCTCGGTCAAATCGTCCGCATTGGGCAAAAATACCACGCGGAAATGATCCGGCGTTTTCCAGTTAAACCCCGTGCCTTGTACTAGCAACACCTTTTCTTCCAGGAGTAAATCCAGAATAAATTGCTGGTCGTCCTGAATCGGATAAATCTTGGGGTCTAGCTTGGGGAATAGATACATCGCGGCTTTGGGTTTGACGCAAGTCACGCCGGGAAGCGCCGTCAACAACTCATAAGCCAAGTCGCGCTGTTTGCATAATCTGCCGGTAGGCGCGACCAAGTCGTTGATGCTCTGATAACCGCCCAGCGCGGTTTGGATGGCGAACTGCCCCGGCACATTAGCGCACAAGCGCATCGAGGCCAGCATGTTCAGACCTTCCACATAATCCGCCGCGCGTTTTTTGTCGCCCGATACCACCATCCACCCAGCGCGATATCCGCAAGTACGGTAGTTTTTCGACAACCCGTTAAACGTCACCATCACTACGTCATCCGCCAGCGAGGCAATGGAGGTATGCGTGTGGCCGTCATACAGCACTTTGTCGTAAATTTCATCGGCGAAAATAATCAGCCCGTGATGCCGCGCAATCTCGATAATCCCCTGCAAAATTTCCGGCGGATACAGCGCACCTGTGGGGTTGTTGGGGTTGATAATGACGATGCCGCGCGAGTTGGCGGTGATTTTGGACTCGATGTCCTTGAGGTCGGGCAACCAGCCGGAATCCTCGTCACAAATATAATGCCGCGGTGCGCCGCCAGCCAAGGTCACCGCCGCCGTCCACAACGGATAATCCGGTGCTGGCACCAGAATCTGATCACCATTGTTGAGCAAAGCCTGCATCGCCATCACAATGAGTTCAGAAACGCCGTTGCCGATAATGATGTCGTCTATATGCACGCCGGCGATGTGCTTGGACTGCGTCTGGTGCATGATGGCCTTGCGCGCGGCAAACAGGCCTTTGGATTCGCTATAACCCGACGCATCCGGCAGATTGTGGATCACATCCTGCACAATCTCCTCCGGCGCCTCAAAGCCAAACGGCGCGGGATTGCCAATATTCAGCTTGATAATACGATGCCCGTCCTCCTCCATCTGCTTGGCGTGCGCCAGCACCGGACCACGGATGTCGTAGCAGACGTTATTGAGCTTGGTTGACTTGAGTATGGGTTCCACGAGGCTTAGCCGACTTAATAAAGTGTGGTATTTTACTTGGAAAGCCACTCAACCGTAAGCCATGAAACTACATCTCGCCAACGCCGAAGGTCAAAACCTCATCACCGGTCACGGTGCTGGTTGGGTGCAAATAAACCAAACCCGCGTCGAACATAGCCTGATAGTCACCCCAGAACAGCTTATCGAGTGGACAGTCAGCAGTTTTGAAGCGCTCACCGCAGCGCATTTTTCAGCGCTGGCCGCACTCAAGCCAGAAATCGTGCTGCTGGGTACCGGTGCAAAAATCCGCTTTCCTCATCCCAGTCTTAGCCACAGCCTGATAGATTTAGGTATAGGTGTGGAGTGCATGGATACCGGTGCCGCTTGTCGTACTTACAACATTTTGATGAGTGAAGGGCGGAGTGTGGCGGTGGCGTTGATTGTGTAGAAACGTGAGAATTTAACACTCATGCATAGTGCGGTGCTTCAGTGCTGGCAAGCTTTGACGCAGGCTGGCCTGATACGCCGGATTGATGCCAGCCATCACCACACCTGAACCTTTGGGTAGCTTATCCAGTACAACACCCCATGGGTCAACAATCATGCTGTGGCCGTGAGTTTCACGACCTGACAGATGATAGCCACCCTGTGCGGGAGCCAACACGTAGCATAGATTTTCGATGGCACGAGCGCGGACTAAAGTCTCCCAGTGCGCTTTGCCTGTGGTGTCAGTAAAGGCAGAAGGGATGATGAGCAAATCCACTTCGCCCATGGCGCGGTACATTTCAGGAAAGCGCAAATCGTAGCAAATAGAAAGGCCTATAACACCAAACGGCGTTTCCAACACCACGATGCCATCACCGGGTTCTATGGTGTCCTCTTCGCGGAAATGTTCGTTGCCTAAATCAAGCCCAAACAAATGAATCTTGTCATAACGCGCCGCCAACTTACCGCTGGGCTCAAACACTAAACAGGAATTACGCACCTTATTGGCGACACTGGCTTTTAAGGGAATAGTGCCGCCTATGAGCCAAATGCTGTGCTTCTTGGCCATGCGAGATAAAAACCTCTGAATCGGACCATCACCCTCTTGCTCTCGCGCTTTGATCTTGTCGGTGTCTTTCAAGCCCATAATGGCGAAGTATTCCGGCAGCGCCACCAATTTGGCACCTTGTCCCACGGCGATTTCAATGAGCCGCTCAGCCTCGAACAAGTTGGCGACCACCTGCGGCCCGGAGGCCATTTGGATACCGGCGACTTTAATCACCCCTGGAACAGAGGACTCGACTGGTTTTGTGTGTTTTGATTTTATAGGCATAGCACTTATTCTCTAATGTTTTCCAACACTTAGCAATGGTAATAATTCACGAACTAGCGCCCCAACGGATTGCTAGGCGGCGCAGTTTTTTTATCCGGCGCGTCCTTCACCTCACGCGGCTCATCCCAAGTACCAACGATGTCATATTCGTAGCTAATCAATTTGCTCAACGGATCTTTGAATAATTTCTGCGCAATATAAGCCCCTGCCGCTACCGCAGGCCCTCCTGCCAAGGCCGCTAGAGAGAGGCTGTCGGAAATAGAAGGCTGGACTTTCACATGCAGATTCTGCGTCTCTTTGGCCAAATCGGTCTCTCCACTGATATTCACCTTGGCGGCAGCGCCCTCCATCACAAAGTTATCGCTACGCATTACACCTTGGGCGATTTTCACGTCACCGGAAATGTTGTCAAAGGCAAAACCAGAACTGAACACGTCTCTAAAATCCAGCGTCAAGCGCCGTGGCAAATTTTGCAAGCTCACGATGCCCAGCAAACGCCCCACACCTGGTTGCAGCTTCAGAAACTGTCCCTTATCCACATTCAGAGAAAAATCACCGCTCAATGCCGCTGATGTGAATGCCTGCGGACTATCCGGCCACGCTAGGTTGCCTTTTAAGGTCGCAGTACTACCTTTCACCGTGCCGAGATAGCCAAATCGCTCCAAGGTTTTGCCTAGGTCAGTCACGTCCATATCCAGCCGTAATCTGGTATTAGAATTACGCCGCCAGTTACTCCAAACACCTGACATATCAGCCACAAAATCAGGATTTTCTATACGTAGCGCTTCCAGATTCCAATTGCTGGCCTCGTGTACAGCACGCAATTCCAGCTTGCCTAGTTTTTTGCCCTTGGTTTCAAACTGATTCGCAGTCAGCGTAATAGAAGGATAATCACGCGGATTGGAAACCTCAACAACCGCATCAGGCTTTGTGGGAATGGTTTCAGGAATGATCAGCGAATCGAGTTTGGCAATCACATGGCCGTTGCCTTGCGGCAACCAAGTCACATCGCCATTGATTTCGCGGCTTTTAATGTTGGCTTTCCAAGCATCCCCCTCCGTTTTCGCATCCAACTGCACTTCGTTCCAGCGGCGCCCAAACGCATCCACTACGCCAACTTTTAGCTTAGCGCTGGTCATCGCAGGCATCGCACCTGAGGGCTTACTCTCTAGCACGTCTTGCCACTGATCTACATCAAAACTGGGCAAAGTCCCGCCCACGACTAGGCCGCGAGCGAGTGCCGCCGGATGCGGCTCACCGCCGAATCGAATATCAGTGCGCTCAACGCGCATCGCAACATCTTGCTGGCTACGCGCCAGCTTCATTGAGAACAGCTTATCGCCATAACTCACGGCGATGGTGTCTCCCTCCGCACCCGTTTTACGCTCCAGATGCAACGGCGCTTTGGCTTCAACGGGCTTATCAAATGGCGCAGGCAGGCTGCTCGCCATGCCCACCATGTCAGGGAAATCAATAGAGAAATCGCTACGCTTGTTGTAGAGGGCAATCTTGCCCTGCCACTCCGCAGTACCGCTGAGATGATTCGCCAGCGGATGATTGATGACTTGACGCAAGCCCATATGACTCAACCTGCCGCGTGCCAATAAATCTACGCGGCCACCCTGCCCGCTTGTCATATTAAACGCCACTGGGCCGCCCCACACCTGTGCTTGCACCGCCTTGGCCTTGATGGAACTCTCAGTAAAATTCAGTACGCCGTTGATACGCTGCAAGGTTGGCCATTCACCATCGCCATCCAAAGTGCCATTGGCAATAACATAGCTACCGCTCACCTTGGTGACATCTACGTTATCCAGCGGAATGCTAAGCTTCACCGCCGCACGCCCTTGCCCCGCGCCCTTCATCCCTTCAGTAAAGCGGTGCGTCGCTTCTAGTATGGGACTTTGCGCTACGAATTGCAGGCCATCCTCCACGTTGCCCTGCAACTGCCCCTCAACGCTGAGCACAGGATGATCCACTTCCAAGGCATTGATACGTGCTGTAGCGTTACTAAGCTGAAGACCCAATAAACGACCTTGCATCTCAGACAGCAGCATCTTGTTCTCAAAAAACTTCATTTTGAGTTTCATGCCTTCCAGCTTGGGCCAAACGTTGGCGTAATCTATCAACGTATCGCTCAGATTAGCGGTGACGCTAAACTCGCCGGTCTTGCCTCCTATGTAGGGAAAGTCGTCCACATGGCCTTTGAGCTTGATTTTCACGTCGTCAGCACGCCCAGCAAGAATAGACGTGTCCAGCCAGTACAAAGTGTCTTTATTCAACAACCGCGGGTAATACAAGGTGATGTATTTGAGATCAAAATTGCGCAGATCACCGCTCACGTCCAAATAGCCGCCTTTGATGCCATCGTCGCGGTAACTCACATCCACCATGCTCTTGAAATGTGGCGTCGCCAAGGCGAAATCGGCCACTTTGATGTCCATCCCTTCACCGTGACGCTTCCAACTAAGCTTTACACTCGCGCTATCAATCGCAAGCGGCTGTCGAAACAGCTTGAGCATTTGCAAACTGGTGCTGTGTGTATTTAGACTGACTTGACCCTGCTTTTCGTCGGCCTGCAATGTGCCCGCAAGCCCGGACAAGCCAGGAATATCATCCACCGGCTGCATACCCACATCGCTGAAATCAGACCGTATCGCATACTTCTCCAACTTGCCCTGACCGGTTTCCCAGCTGGCGTTCAGTTTGCTCAAATGCCCTTCCAGCGCCAAGGCCGCTAGCTTTTGCTTGGCTGCTTCGCTCAAATCAAAATAATCAGCCAAAACAACGATAGGTAATAGCGGCAATGCATCCACCTTCAGCTCACCGCTGGTGGACGCGGCTTTCTGCTCAAACCGTGCGCTGCCGTTGCGTAGCGTGAGACCTTGATCCGCGTCTAAAGACAGCTTGGTCGCGGCAAGTGCAAACCCCTGTTTGTTGCGCTGCCAATCCAGCCGACCAGAAAGTTGCTGCAAATGCAGCGGCAATTTTTCCGTGTGTGGCAGCGCCACCACATTGGCCAAGGCCACGTCAGCGGTCACGTGCTGAATGGCATTGTCAGAAAACTCGAGCCAAGCACGAAAAACCCCAGCACCTTGCTGGAAGGCCTGCGGCAGATCCAGCCAAGTGCGCCAGGCAGAAATCTCAGTCCCCTCACTGGCGACATATACCATGCCGTGCCAATGCTCGACTTGACTGACATCACCGCCATACACCTTGCCGCGCAGGTCTATGGGGTGAGAATCACCCACAGACGGCACTGCGGTCAGGCCAAAACGGTGATAATCCAGCAAGCTTCTGGAGAATGGGCTTTCAATGACCAAATTCAGCTTTTCCAAAGACAGTGGCGGCGCCTGGCGCATGTCATCCTGCCAAACCACGGCGGCATCGCGCACCGCGATTTGTTGCTGGCGCAGCAACCAGTTGGGGAAATCAGGCTTAGCCGCCGCATTCATAGAAATGCCCGCGACATAAATCGTGCCGTCGGCCTCACGCCGCACGGTGAGCAGTGGCTCATGGATGACCAGATTGGACAAACGCGCCTCGCCCACCACCAGGCTCAGCCAGGAAAGTTCGGCTTCCACGTGATCAAACTGCAAGGCGAGGCGGCCGGCGTGGTCGTAGATGTCTATTTTGTGTAAATCAAACTGTGGATTGAGACCGTTCCAGCCAGCATCGATGTCGCCCACTACCACCTTTTGGCCAATCAACTGGCTGACCTTATGCGCGATGGGTTCGCGGTAGTCTTTGGCGTGCGGCAACACGTAGTAACGCAGCCCCAGCACCACCACAGTGACGACAATAATCACCGCCCACAGCAGATACGTGGTCGCGGCATAGAGCCAGATGAGGGATTTTTTTACCATTGTCTCTAAATGTTGAAGCGAGTCAGCACGGAGTATTTCATTGCGGCTAGCGTTTGGTCAATGCCAATCGCCCCAAAAGCCTTACAATAACGCCATTTTTGGCATCTCGATGACGCAATGATTCAATTTCGCAACCTGCAATTTGGCCGTGGCAACAAAGTTTTAGTCCAAAGCGCCTCGCTGCAACTCCACCCGCAGCAAAAAGTCGGCCTCACCGGCGCTAACGGCACGGGCAAATCCAGCTTGTTTGCGCTGCTGCTGGGCGAGTTGCACGCCGAATCCGGCGATTGCGACATTCCCGCGGCTTGGGTCATCGCCCATGTGGCGCAAGAAACCCCAGCACTTGCAACCCCTGCGCTGGAGTTCGTGCTGGATGGCGATGCCGAATTGCGCAGCGTGGAAGCGGCAATTTTAGAGGCCGACGGTCATCACTTGGCCGAATTGCATACACGACTGAATGACATCGGTGGTTATTCAGCCCCCGCTCGCGCCGCCACGCTGCTGCACGGTTTGGGCTTTAGCGATGCGGACTTCATCCGTCCCGTTTCTGATTTTTCTGGTGGCTGGCGCGTGCGACTCAATCTGGCGCGGGCGCTGATGTGCCGCTCAGATTTGTTGCTGTTGGATGAACCCACCAACCATTTAGATCTGGACGCGGTGCTGTGGTTGGAAAGCTGGCTGCAAAGCTATCGCGGAACGCTACTGCTCATCTCCCACGACCGCGATTTTCTTGATGCCGTGGCTGAACATATCCTGCACATCGAGCAGCAAACACTGACGCTTTATCGCGGCAATTATTCTGATTTCGAGCGCCAACGCGCAGAAAAACTCGCGCAGCAGCAATCGCTGTATGAACGCCAGCAGCGTCAAGTGGCACATCTGCACAAGTATATAGACCGTTTTCGTGTGCAAGCCACCAAAGCCCGCCAAGCGCAAAGCCGCATCAAAGCGCTGGAGCGCATGGAGCTGGTCTCCGCCGCGCACGTAGACAGCCCTTTCGATTTCAACTTCCGCGACATTGATAATCCACCAGATCCATTACTAGTGCTCGATGACGGCGCAGCAGGCTACGGTGAAAATATCACTTTAAGTCAGTTAAAACTCACCCTGCGCCCCAATGAGCGCGTAGGTTTGCTAGGCCGAAACGGCGCGGGAAAATCTACGCTCATCAAGCTGCTGGCGGGCGAACTCAAGCTCAAATCCGGCAAACAAGTAACGGGCAAAGAACTCAAAATCGGCTACTTCGCCCAGCACCAAGTAGAACAACTCCGCACCGATGAATCGCCGCTGCAACACATGCTACGACTCGCTCCCAACGTGCGCGAACAGGAACACCGCGATTACTTAGGCGGCTTCGATTTTCGCGGCGACATGACGGTCACTCCTTGCGGCGGATTTTCCGGCGGCGAGAAATCACGCCTAGCGCTAGCCTTGCTCATCTGGCACAAACCGAATTTGCTACTACTCGACGAACCCACCAACCACCTAGACTTGGAAATGCGCCACGCTTTAAGTATGGCGCTGCAACAATATGACGGCGGTGTGGTGCTGGTGTCGCATGACAGAGCCTTACTCCGCGCCACCTGCGACCGTTTTGTGCTGGTGGCGGATGGCGTAGCTGCGCCGTTTGATGGCGATTTGGAAGATTATCGAAACTGGCTGACAACACAAGTTAAAGCAGAGGAAAAATCAGCAGAAAAAGATACCGGTAAAAACGACCGCGCCCTCAACAAAATAGAACGCCAAGCAAGGCAAGCAGAACGCCGTCCACTGCTAAAAGAGGCCGAGAAACTGGAACAAAACATGGCGCACTGGCAGAAGGAAAAAAGCGACTGCGAGTCACGTCTAGGCAACCCTGAAATTTACGCCGCCGCCGACAAAGCGCCGTTACAGGGGCTGCTCAAACGTCAGGCAGAATTGGCGCAAATGATAGAACAAGCCGAAACGCGCTGGCTGGAAGTGCATGAAATGCTGGAAGCAATACCTGCCTAATGCACCAATTTTAGGCAAAATCATCTCTGCCACACCTCCATAAACCCACCCTTCACGCCTCTGCAACAAAACATTCACGCCATAGCCATTGTAATTTCATTGTCCATCCCCATCATTGGCACACCTTATGCTTAATTGACAACAAACCCAAAAGGTAGCGACTCGTTAATCATTCGGACTTTTTAACCTAAAGGAGCATTACCATGAAACGTACTATTATTTATGCAATTTTATCTCTCACATTTGCAGCGAGTGCAATGGCCGACGACTCAGAAATAGCGAGCCTGAAAAGCCAAATTGCAGTGCGCGCTGCACTCAGCAAAGGTGGTTTGATCGTGGCAGTGACCGAGCGCGGTGAAGTTTCTACCGAAACCGCTTGGTTAGTAGCCAAGCAAGTGCAACGCAACGACAAATACACGCCTATGCTGCTGACGCTTTCTCCAGAAACCAGAGTGGAGACCTTGAAAACATTGAATCTTGATGCTTCGGCGCTGCCTGCTCTGATTTATTTCGATGCTAAAGGCAAAGAGATCAGCCGCGTGACGGAGATTTCACCAGCAACGCTGCCTTTGGAAAAGAAGACAACACTCTCTCTTAACTAATCAGCAGTAGCTTAAGCTGAATAAAAAAGCGCGGGTAACCGCGCTTTTTTACGCCTTGGACTTATGTTTCATAACGCTCCAGCTTGAGCCAACGCCATAGCAGCAAAAACCCTAACAAAGCTGCCACTGACGACAGGCTAAAGTTGAACACCGCACCCATAGATTCCCATAAGCCGCCCGCTAATAAACCTCCCAGAGTGCCGCCCAAACCGTAAGAAACGCTGGTGTATAGCGCCTGTCCTCTGGCATGATGACTGCTTTGAAACACGCGGTTCATCACCGCCACCGATGCCGCGTGGAAAGCCCCAAAAGTGGCGGCGTGTAAGGTCTGTGCAAAGAACACTAACGCGGGAATGCCTACTCCCCAGCCTATCAACACAAAACGTAATGCCGCCAACAAAAAACTGACCAGCAAGATTTTACGTAAGCCAAAGCGCGCGGTGAGTTTGGGCATACCCAAAAACACCATAATCTCGCATATCACCCCCACCGCCCACAGCCAGCCCACGGCGCTTTTGCTGTAGCCCTGATCCACCAAATAGATAGAGTAAAAAGTGTAATAAGTACCGTGCGCGGTGGCCATAAGGAAACACGCCACCAGAAACGCCATGACTTCTTTGCGTTTGACGATTTCCCATACGCTGAATTTGGGCTGCGCCTGGAACACCGTGGGCGGCTCTGGCAACCAGCGCGAAGTGAGCAAGGTGCCTACTTTCAGCCCTAATAACACCCACAGCAAAGATTTAATAGGCGCATAGTCAAACCAGTAACCCAACCCAATCACCGCGACAATAAAGCCGATAGAACCCCACAACCTGATCCGTCCATAGGCCGATTCATCTTCCCCCAGATGCTTCAAGGTGATGGCTTCTATCAAGGGCATAGGTGCACTCAGGAAGAAACTCATGAGCGCCATCACGCAAAACAACCAACCAAAACCATTACCCGCAAATACGCCTAAATAGAACAGCAGACTTGCCGCTGCGGTGAACTGGATGATTCGGACGCGATGCCCGGTTTTATCGGCCAGCCAGCCCCAGAATGTGGGGACGAAAATACGCGCGACTTGGAATAAGGACATCAGCACACCGATCTGGAATGCCGAGAATTCGAGAGACTTGAGGTACAAGCTCCAGTACGGCATGAATGCACCCATAAAGGTGCAATAGACGAAATAGAAGGCGGAAAGCCGCCAGTAGGGTACCGCAGACATAAGGTGAAACTACTTTTTAACTTTGCCGGGGATTTTGGGCATAGACACCACCACATCGCCGCACTGGGCGCGGTGACGCAGTGCGTGATCCATCAACACCAGCGCCAACATGGCTTCGGCGATAGGCGTCGCACGGATGCCCACACACGGGTCATGACGGCCATGCGTGTTGACGATGACCGCTTTGCCTTTGCTATCTACGGTGTTGCGATCCAGACGGATGCTAGATGTAGGTTTCACCGCGATATGCGCAACGATGTCTTGGCCGGTGGAAATGCCACCCAACACGCCACCTGCGTTATTGCTGAGGAATCCTGCGGGGGTCATTTCATCGCCATGTTCGGTACCTTTTTGCGCCACCGAGGCGAAGCCGGAGCCAATCTCTACGCCCTTCACCGCGTTGATGCTCATCAGCGCATATGCCAATTCTGCATCCAACCTGTCGTACACCGGTTCGCCCCAACCTACGGGCACGTTCTCGGCCACCACACTGATTTTCGCACCCACCGAATCGCCCGATTTTCTGAGCGCATCCATATAAGTTTCCAGCTCAGGCACCCTATCTGGATTGGCCGAAAAGAACGGGTTGTCGTTCACCGAATCCCAAGTTTTAAAGGGAATCACTACTTCGCCAAGCTGGCTCATATAGCCACGTATCAGCACGCCGAATTTCTCATTCAGCCACTTCTTGGCAATCGCTCCAGCAGCCACGCGCACTGCGGTTTCTCGTGCTGATGAACGCCCGCCGCCGCGATAGTCGCGGAAGCCATATTTTTGCGTATAAACGTAGTCAGCATGACCAGGGCGGAAGGTCTCCACCAAGTTGCCGTAGTCTTTGCTTTTTTGGTCTTCGTTGCGGATTAAAAGTGCAATCGGCGTGCCGGTGGTCTTGCCCTCAAACACGCCGGACAGAATCTCTACCGAATCCGGCTCGCGCCGCTGTGTAACGTGGCGCGAAGTGCCAGGCTTGCGTCTATCCAGCTCAAGCTGAATATCCGCTTCGCACAAGGCCATGCCAGGCGGGCAACCATCTACCACGCAGCCTATCGCTGGGCCGTGGCTTTCGCCGAAAGAGGTGACGGTGAATAAAGTGCCTAAGGTATTGCCTGACATGATCGAAAATTCTCTTGAATAAGCTGCGGCAATTTTAGCATAACCATACCCTGCATCTGGTCACAGTCTTGTCACACAGCAGGCAGATACTGCGCGTGTTGCATGTGGATTGAATCATTTCAATCAAGCCCACTCCAACCAATGCCGAATTACCGTTCGGCCGAATTTTAAGACTTCTCAAAAGGAAACCAGCATCATGCAAACCGCTCATATAGCTCCAAAAACGCCGCCTGTTGACTATCTACCACAAGTTTTGCCTTATTCTTTACTAGCCTCAAACGACTCCAGCCAAGATTACGTTGAAAATGCAGAATTCATCCGCACTGTTTTTGAACAAGCTTTGCTCGCCAAAAACATCTCCGTTTTTTGCGATTGCGTTTAGGCGGCACTTAGCCCCACCACCCAGCGCGAGTAAACGCGCTCGGCAACATGATTAAGCGCAGTCACGCGCAGCTTCAAATCGCGCTCAATATCGGCGACTGACTGCACTCCGGCGTGGCTCAAAGCCTCGGTAATCTCATCCGCACCCACGCGACACCATTCGCGCACCATATCAGCCGTCATTTCAATATGGCATTGCAACGCCAGATGCTTGCCCAGTGAAAACGCTTGATTTTTGCAATAAGCGCTAGCGAGCAACTGAGTAGCGCCCACTGGCAGGCTAAAGGTTTCGCCGTGCCAGTGAAAACTTTGAAAGCGGGTTATGTCGCCAAACCAGTGTTTAGCCTCGGCATTATTCGCCACCATCACTTCGCCCCAGCCGATTTCTCTCACCACATTGCTGCCCACCGTGCCACCCAGCGCTTTAGCCATCAACTGTCCTCCCAAGCAGTGCCCCAACACCGGAATATCTGCGGCGACAGCTTCACGTATCAAGTTCAACAGCTGCGGTATCCAAGGCAGTTCGTCATTCACACTCATCGGGCCACCCATGAACACTAGGCCGCTAAAATCGTTGACTGAAGACGGCACAGCATCGCCCGCATCAATGCGAATGAGCTGCCAATCCAACCCGTGCGCATCCAGAAAATCAGCTAGATAACCGGGATTTTCATGAGGGATATAGCGAAATATGGCGATGGGCTTCATGGTTGGAAGTTCCTATATTGTCCGAGCGCTAAATTTTCCAGCGTGTAATCGCCAATCGCATAACGAATTAAACGCAGTGTCGGAAACCCCACTTTCGCCGTCATACGCCTCACCTGGCGGTTCTTGCCTTCGCTGATTTTGATTTCCAACCAAGCCGCGGGTATCGCTTGGCGTTCACGTATCGGCGGCTCGCGCAGCCACAAATTAGGCGGTTCTTCCATCACTCGCGCACTGGCGGGCTGCGTGACAAAGTCGCCCAAATCCACACCTTTTCGCAACGGCTCTAAATCCGCCTCTTTAGGCGCACCTTCTACCTGCGCCCAATAAGTTTTGAGCAGTTTATGCTTGGGATGCGAAAGCCGGTGTTGCAGCTTGCCATCATCGGTTAGAATGAGCAGACCTTCGCTATCGGTATCCAGCCTGCCAGCCGCGTACACATTGGGCAGCGCAATATAATTTTTCAGCGTTGGGTGCTTGTCGTGCGGCGCAAACTGGCAAATCACCCCGAATGGCTTATTGAACAAAATTAGCATTTTTTAATAGGATTTAACCATGTCCCAAAGAATCAACATCCCCGCCGGCGGCGCAAAAATCACGGTCAACGCTGACCACAGCCTGAATGTACCCGACCAGCCGATTATCCCATTTATCGTGGGCGACGGCATAGGTGTGGACATCACGCCACCCATGCAATATGTGATAGATAGCGCTGTGAGCAAAGCCTATGGCGGCAAGCGCAAGATACACTGGATGGAAGTCTGCGCCGGAGAAAGTGCGCTGGAACAATATGGCGAATGGCTGCCGGAAGACACCATGACCATGGTGCGCGACTATGTGATTTCCATCAAAGGCCCGCTCACCACCCCCGTCGGCGGCGGCATCCGCTCCTTGAACGTAACCTTGCGCCAAGAATTAGATTTATTCGTGTGTTTGCGCCCTATCCAATATTTCCCCGGCGTACCCAGCCCGCTCAAGCACCCAGAAAAAACCAATATGGTGATTTTCCGCGAGAACACCGAAGACATTTACGCCGGAATCGAATGGGCGGCGGGCACGGAAGATTGCAAAAAAGTCATGGCATTTTTGAGCGAAATGGGCGCGACCAAGAAAATCCGCTTTCCCGAAAGTACCGCCATCGGCATCAAACCGGTTTCCAAAGAAGGCAGCCAGCGCTTGGTACGCAAAGCCATTCAATACGCCATTGATAACAAAAAACAATCAGTGACTTTGGTACACAAAGGCAACATCATGAAATTCACCGAAGGCGGCTTCAAAAACTGGGGCTACGAGCTGGCGAAACAGGAATTCGGCGCCGAACCGATTGACGGTGGCCCGTGGTGCAAACTGCCAAACGGTATCGTCATCAAAGACTGCATCGCCGACGCATTCTTGCAAGAAATCCTGCTACACCCGCAAGACTACGACGTAGTAGCCACGCTGAACCTCAACGGCGACTACATCTCCGACGCCCTAGCAGCCCAAGTCGGCGGCATCGGCATCGCCCCCGGTGCCAATATGTCCGACACCATCGCTATGTTTGAAGCCACCCACGGCACCGCCCCCAAGATCGCCGGGCAAGACATCGCCAACCCCTCCTCACTCATCCTCTCCGCCGAGATGATGCTACGCCACATGGGCTGGGTGGAAGCAGCGGATTTAGTGTTGCAAGGTGTGGGGAAAGCGATTCGTGCTAAACGTGTAACCCATGATTTCTCCAGCCAGATGGAAGGCGCTACGCAGGTAGGCAGTGCGCAATTTGGTCAAGAGATAGTAGCTCAGATGTAGCTTAGGCGCGCTTAAACACTAGGAAGCGGTTGGAATCAAGCCCATCCAGCGCCAGCATGGCACGCTGGCCGTCAGCGCGATGATTCTCAGGAAGAACTCGGTTTGTAGTGCTGGGCGCGCCTGTTTGTCGCTGAACAGATGCCCGCCCATCGCGTGATAATAGGTCGGGTACGCGTCGTTGAGAAAAGGGAAAAAACTATGGTCAACCGCGATGAGAATAGCCAACACGGCGACCAAAGGATTGATGCCCACCGAGATAGCCAGCGGGATGGCGACTAACGCCATAAGCGGCGAGAGGGTTTTGGATGGCACCAGAAAGCGCAAACTCGCGGCCAAGGCGGCAACGCCAAAAACAAAAGCATAAGGATTCGCCAAGCTTGAGTGCAGACTCATTTCGGCGATGCCTATCAGCCAGGTATCCACCTTCAAGCTCGCCAATATTTGACTAAGTCCCATGAGCACGCCACTATAGACCATCACTCCCCAATTGATGCCCGACTGAAACGAGCGATCGTTGAGCATGTGCGTGGCGAAGAACATGACACATACCACCGTTGCCGTCCACACATCGGGAATGCCGTGAAAAGGCCGTGTGGCAAAGCCAAGGCCGAGCAGCCCTAAGGCAACGATGCTCACCCTTTCTTTGCGGGTAATCTTGCCCAGCAAACCCAGTTGCACATTGACCTGCGCGTGGTCAACCGGATTGGATATTTTGGGGCGGTATATCAAGAACAATGCAGGTAGCAGCATGGTAAACAGCAGAAGATGCGGCACGAGGGCGGCGGCAAGCCAGGCCAGCCAAGTGGTATTGGCACGATAAGCTTCTGGCATCATGCCATGCAGCAGCAAATTGGTAGACGAGGCGGTAATGAACAGGCTACCCATGCCCACAAACATCTGCAAACCAGCCACACCTAGCAGCGCGGCACCTGGCGAACGCGCTTTCAAGCGCATGGCATCGGCCAGATCACGAATAGACGGTGCAGCCAAAGTCGCGCGTCCGCTGGAGCTGGAAATACCGGTCGTGATGACGGTTGATAAGCCCAGCAGACTGAACGTAAGCACAATGAGATTTCCCGGCAAGCGTTGCAACATGAGCAAAGCGAGGCGATACATCAGCCCGGATTCTGCAATCGCGCTACTCAGGGCGAACAACATAGCCATCAACAACCACGAGGTAGACGAAAACCCTGACAAAGCCACCGCGGGGGTAGCGATTTTCGGCACGATGATGGCGGCAGCCAACAGAATACTGATGATGTAGTTGGGCAGCACCTCGGCCAGTAACAAGGGAACCGTAGCGGCGATGCTCATCAATGCGGCAAAGGCTGGGCGCGTCAACTGTTCCGGCACAGGTGCTAGCCAAGCAGCCAAGATCAAACCCAGGGACAATACGATAGCCAAAGTTTTGGCACCTTTGATCTTGTGCCACCAGGGTTTGACATCGGCAATGGTGGTGGAAAAGTTAGCTTCATCCAATTCAGCATTTTCTGCCGCAAACCCCAAACAAAGTCGCGCTTGCGCTAAAACGCTATCCTCTAAACCACATTCAGCCAAGCGGTTTAGCCAAGCTTGGCGCATCTCCTCACTACATCCAGCGCGCAGGGTAGCGCCATACTTAATCATCCACTGGGCTGCAGGTTCGGCCTTCCCCGCGAGAAAATCAATGTGAATCGCCTCTTCAATGTCACCCGCCGCGGCCAAGTAGCTAGCCAAATCTGCCAGCCATAGGCGATCTGCCTGATTGATATTGGAGGCGAATACTTCCCTGAGTGAGGATTCGACCACGATGTTGGCATTGTCGAGTGACAATAAACAATAGTGCGACAGCATCTGATCCAGCGCATTTGCTGTATCGGCATCTTGGCTGCGAATGGCCTCTATCGTGCGTGCTGGCCATTTTTCCCGCTGTGCGAGACACACCATCAAACGCCGTGCGCTTTCACCCAGCGTTGCGAGCAAACGATATGAGACATCCAAAGCGCTGCTTTGCAACTGCATGGCCTCGCTAAGGCGCTGACTCAAGGTTTGTTCGATGGCCAAGGCGATCTTGCGATTTTTGGCGAGCAAAGCAAAAAAACGCTCCGCTGACATGCACCACAGTTGCAACTCTGTATGCGCCCTCACCGAGGTAGAACGTACCTCTCCGGTAAGCAGCGCCATTTCGCCAAAAACTTGGCCGGCATTTAATAGAACCGTCTTGTGTGCTTCTAACTGGCCGTTGGTGTAGACCTCAGCTTGGCCAGAGCGCACGATGTAGAACGCATCGCCAGCATCACCTTTCTCAAACAATACGGCGTTTGGCGCAAGAGATAATTCTTCTAATTCCGCAGAAAGCCGAGCAAGTTCGACACGCCCCAGCGACTTAAACAGCGGACATTTTTTGATTGCTTTAGCGGCATCCATGGGCAGACCAATTGAGGTTTCTTGTTTTGAGGCTGAAGTAATTTTGTCACATTCTACTGACCCTATAAAAAAATAGGCATAAAAAAACGCCCCGGGCTGACACACGGGGCGTTTTTAATAAGATTGCTGTTAAGCAGCCTTGAGAATGTTAGAAGCTTGTTTGCCTTTAGGGCCGTCAATAATCTCGAACGTGACTTTCTGACCTTCTTTTAGCGTTTTGAAACCGGCTTCATTGATCGCCGAAAAGTGCGCGAACAAATCGTCGCCGCCGCCGTCAGGGGTAATAAAACCATAGCCTTTGGCGTCGTTGAACCACTTCACAATACCTGTTGCCATTGCTTATTTCCTTAGCAAAACCGGGGAGGCGCCCCGAAAAAGTTTGTATTTCAGACCTAAACGTAACAGCATGAATGCAAACGCCTACATCTATTTTGAAACAACTTTTTCACTCAAGTCAAGCACTTACTTAGATTTCTTTGCCGCCACGTTCAGTGCTTTCTCAATATCATCCGCCGGATATGCGCCGCGCATGCGCGAGCCATCGGCAAAAAATATGGTTGGCGTACTAGACACGCCGACCTTGCTGGCGAGTGCGGCGATTTTTTCTAGCGGGGCGTTGCAGCCAGCCTTGCCCTGTGGCAAAAACGCATTATTCACCCAGCTATACCAAGCTTTGGCGCGATCCGGCGCACACCAGATAGCTTTGGATTTATTCGCAGCATCGGGGTGCAAATTTTCTAATGGCAGCAAAAAGGTATACACCGTCACATCAGTAATCGAGCTTAATTCCTGCTTTTCCAATTTTTTGCAGAACGGGCAATCGGGGTCAGAAAACACCGCCATTTTTCGGCTGCCGTTACCCTTCACCACCTTAATCGCTTGCTCAAACGGCAAGCTGTCAAAATCAATGCGTGAGAGTTCATCAATACGCGCAGCGGTGATGTCTTTGCGGCTTTTCACGTCCATCAAACGACCTTCGGCGATTAAAAATGTGAAGTTTTCGTCGGTGTAGATGATCTGGTCGCCGATGTAGACCTCGTACAGCCCGTCATATGGCGTTTTAGTGACGCTTTCCACCTTTAATTTGGGGAACATGGATTGCATGGTTTTACGAATGGTGGCTTCGTCGGCGTGAACAGCAAATACGCTTACCAATAACAGAATTGCTAATACTTTTTTCAACGTGGATTTCCTTATTTTAAGCCAGCGCCCGCGCCATTAAAGCGCGTTTCACCGGGGGCAGATGATTGACCATTTTCAAGCCAGTATTGCGTAAAAATCCCAACATCGGGTCGTCATTATTAAAAAGCTTTTGCAAGCCATCGGTGACACTGCTCATCGCCAACACATCGGCCTTACGCGCCCGCTCATAGCGCCGCAGCGTTGCCCATTCGCCCACGTCACGCTGGTTCTTACGCAAATTTTCAGCCAGCACTTGCACATCACGCAGCCCCAAATTCATGCCTTGCCCCGCCAGCGGATGAATCTGGTGCGCGGCATCGCCCACCAACGCCAAGCGCGGCGCGATGATACTGGAATTCGTTTGCAACACCAATGGGAATGCGGCGGGCGGCGTGATGAGTTGCATCTCACCCAAGCAATGACTCCCTGCTTCAGCCACGGTGTGACACAGCGCTTCCGGTATTAGTTCTAACAAGTTTTTAGCCTGCGTCTCAAACGCCGACCACACCATGGAAATACGCTTGTCAGGCAGCGGCAACCAAGCCAACGCGCCATCGTTTTTGAACCACTGACGCGCGATGTTGCCATGCGACTTTTCAGTCTCAAAATTCGCCACCACGCCTAACTGATGATAAGGCTCTGCAGTCATTTCCATCCCTGCCTGCTGGCGCACCCAAGAGTTAGCGCCATCGGCGGCAATGATCAGTTTAGCGCTGATACTGTAGCCATCTTGCAGCGTTAAATGCGCGGCATCTTTATCAAATTCCAACGCAGCACAACGCGCCGGACACAGGACTTCCAAGTCTGCCTGTTCCAGTGCCTTCCACAATGTACTATGCAGCAAACGATTTTCAACAATAAATCCTAACTCGGCCACGCCCGCTGCATAAGCGTCAAACGTCAACGGATTGCTCGCCGTATCGCCCCACACCTGCATGGCGTGGATGGGATTGATGCGGCTGACATCCAGCGCATCCCAAACACCTAAGTCGCGTAAAAATGCCGCACTGCCGGGGGTGATGGCGTAGATGCGGTTATCCCACTCTGCGCTACTTTGTTGCGGCAGATGGGCTTCCACCAAAGCCACGCTTAAGCCACCGCGAGACAATCCCAAAGCCGCACTCGCGCCGACGATTCCGCCGCCGATGATGACAATATCAACCTTCACCCACGCGCTCCAAAGCTCATTTTTCTTAGCAAAAAATTACGCGCTGGTGGAAACAACTCCAGCGCCGCCAACCCTGCGCCACGCAATAAGCCGGAAGCGGGCAAGCGGGCGTCAAAAGCGCGTATCAGCAAATCGGTGAACAACATGCTGGCACCAGTATCCATGCGCCGCGTGGCGCGATACTTTGTCAGCATATCGGCGTTGCCTAAATTTTCTGGCGGAGTTTCGCGGATGATTTGCGAGAGCTCCCAAGCGTCACGCAGCCCTAAGTTAAAGCCTTGTCCGGCGACGGGATGCAGGGTTTGTGCGGCGTTGCCTATGACCGCGAGATGTTCTGCGGTGGAAGGACGTACCCAAGCCATTTTCAGCGGGAATACCATGCGGGCGGTAACTTTTGTAAACGCACCAAGTCTGTCGCCAAAATGCGTGTGGAGTTGGCTTAAAAACTGCGCTTCATCCAATTCGCGCAAGGCTTGTGCTGCTTCTGGCAAGACCGTCCACACTAGAGTAAAACCGCGCTCACCCCAAGGGAGCAAAGCCACTGGCCCTTGTTTGGTGAAGCGCTCGTAAGCAATGTTGTGGTGCGGCAGTTCGGTTTCTATCCTTGCCACCAAAGCGCTTTGCTCGTATTCGCGCACCGTGCGCGGCAAATTGTGTACTTCGTTCAAACTGCGGCCACCGTCGGCCAATACGGCGAGCTTGGTTTCAATATGTTGCGCTTGCTGGTCTTGCTCAAACGCTACGCCACACGATTGTGCGGCTGGTAGCAACTGGCTTACCGCCGCGCCGCGTTGGTAATTGACTTTTGATTGGGCTAAAGCCTCGCTCAAGACGGCTGAAAGCTGTACGTAATCCACCACGTAACCCAGCGCCTCCTGCCGCATCTGCTCGGCTTTCAATATGGTGCGCCCCAAACGGCCTTTTTCCGAAACGTGGATGGTGTTGATGGGCGTGGTTTCTAAGTCGTTCCACACGCCCAAGCGTTGCAAAATCAGCTTGCTGCCTTCGGCCAACGCAATGGCGCGGGGGTCGGATTTTTGTGTGCTTTGTGCTTCCAGCACAGTGATGTTGAAACCGCTATCAGCCAGCGCCAAAGCCAGCGTTGCGCCAACTGGGCCGCCGCCAACGATGACAACATCGTTCATGAACGCATCACCGCTTCGATTTCGGCTACGGTTCTGGGTGCGGTGGTGTAGACGTCACAGCCTTGCGCGGTCACCAGCACGTCGTCTTCAATGCGGATACCGATGCCGTGCAAGTGGCTTAGAACGCCGTCGGCAGCACGGATGTACATGCCCGGCTCCACCGTCAGCGCCATGCCAGGTTGCAGCTTTACCCAGTTTTCACCGTCTTTATATTCACCCACGTCGTGTACGTCCAATCCAAGCCAGTGGCTGGTGCGATGCATGAAAAACGGTTTATAGGCTTCGGATTCAATCAGACCGCTCACTTCGCCCTTCAATAATCCCAAATCCACCATGCCTTGCGTCAAAATTTTGAGCGCTGCTTCGTGTGGAGCGATGAAGGTGTTGCCCGGTTTGATAACGGCAAAAGCGGCGGCTTGAGCGGCTAATACAATCTCGTAAACATCGCGCTGGGCGGCGCTGAAACGGCCATTGACGGGGAAAGTACGGGTGATGTCCGAGGCATAGCCCTCGACCTCACAACCTGCGTCTATCAACACCAAACTGCCATCTTGCAAGGGCTGATTATTAGCGACGTAATGCAGCACACAAGCATTGTCGCCACCAGCCACGATGGGGGTGTAAGCATGAGCATCAGCGCCATTTTTGCGGAAGGCGTAGCTCAGCTCGGCTTCCAGCGCGTATTCGTGCAAACCGGCTTTACAAGCTCGCATGGCTTGGGCGTGTGCGGCTGAGGAAATATCTGCCGCGCGTTTCATGGTGGCGATTTCGTGGCTATCTTTGATGAGACGCATGGCATCCAGCGGCGCACGCAAGTCATGGATTTGACTCGGGGCGCGTTTACCAGCGCGGGTTTGGGCGCGGACTGCGTTGAGTGCGGCGCTGATACGCGCATCCCAAGCCGCGTCATGTCCCAAGGAATGCCAAAGCGTGGCGCGGTTAGCGATTAACTCCGGCAATTTAGCATCCAGTTCATTGATGGAAAAAGCCGCATCAAAGCCAAATTCGCTTTTTGCGCCTTCTGGCCCATAGCGAAAGCCATCCCAAATCTCCCGCGCTTCATCTTTATCACGGCAGAACAAGATGGATTGTGGCTCATCACCGCCGACCAATACCAGTGCGGCTTCTGGCTCGTTGAATCCAGTCAGATACCAGAAATAGCTATCAAAGCGAAAAGCATAATGCGCATCGCTATTGCGCTGCTTCTCCGTAGCCGTTGGGATGACGGCTACGCCATTGCCTAACTGAGAAAGCAGCGCATTTCTGCGGGAAGAAAACAACTTAATTTAACTACCCCCGGCCATGGCGTGGTCAACAAACTCCTGAATGTCCACCTCGTCAAAGCCCAGATGGTCGCCCAAAGTCAGCGCGTAGCCTTCAGAGGTTTGGCCATCAGGGAAGAAGCTAGGATCTATCACGTATTCCGCCAAACGGCCTACTGCAACCATCGCCGCGGCATTGGCGGAGATTTGGAAGTCGTCATTGAACACATTAGGTTCGTGGTGATGGGTGATGGCCTCGATAATGTCGTCTGCCAAAGCCCAACTTTTGGCCATCATGGTGCCTACAATCACGTGCGTGGTTGGGATGTGCTCCAGCTCTATTGCTGTAAACGGGCGATTGCGCTCCGCTACTGCCAATTCGTAAGCCTTGCGATAGGCCGGCAAGCGCTGCATCAGCAGCGGAATGCCACAATCGCGGAACAAGCCAAAGGTGTAGGCCGATTCTTTGGACACGCCGGGCAAACTGGCCGCGATGACCATGCACACGTTTGCCACCAACTCGGCACGCCCCCAAAACGCATCCATGCCCTCGATGTGGTCATAAGCGCCTTTCAGCGACAGGCCGGTGACGATACCCTTGATAATGTTCACGCCGAGAATAATGGAGGCCTGTTGCGGCGTTTCCACCTTGCGCTTCATGCCGTAGAAAGGCGAATTGACCAGCTTCAACACACCCACGGAAAGCGCCACATCCTTGGCAATCAGCTGCCCGATTTTCTGAATACTAGGATTTTCTAAACGGCTTTCTTCTATCAGCTCAGTCAACACGCCTGGGCGTGGCGGAATTTTGATACCGGATAAAACACCTTCCGCGTCATGTGCAAGTGAGTCACTCATCATTCATTTCCTTCTCTAATTAGGGGACAGACCACGTTTTATTGCTTGATTTTCAGCTTACATCTAATCCAACATGCTCTTAGCTGAATCATAGTAGCATTCACAGTAAAATCCAACCACGTTAAATAGCCAAATATCACCTTCATGACCACCAATATCACTGCTCGCGCTTATCCCACCGAAATCGCCACAACACTGCACGAGCAAGGCTTGCATCCAGTATTGGCGCGGATTTACGCGGCACGTGGCGTTCTGAGCGCCGTCCAGCTCGCTACCAATTTAAGTGCGCTCATCTCGCCTGACCAACTAAGCAACGCCAGCCATATGGCCAACATTCTCGCCGATGCCATCACCCAGCAAAAACGTCTGTTGATTGTGGCCGATTACGATGCCGATGGCGCTACCGCTTGTGCGGTGGGGATGCGCGGCTTGCGGAGTTTTGGCGCAGTGGTGGATTATTTAGTACCGAATCGCTTTGACCACGGTTATGGTTTGACACCGGAAATCGTGCGCCTCGCGGCTGAAAAACGGCCAGACTTCATCATTACCGTGGATAACGGTATCGCCAGCATAGACGGCATAGACGAGGCTAATCGGCTGGGCATTTCGGTGCTGGTCACCGACCATCATTTGGCTGGCGACCAGCTCCCCGCCGCCGCTTGCATCGTCAATCCCAATGCGCCTAACTGCAATTTCCCCAGCAAAAACCTGGCGGGCGTGGGCGTAATTTTTTATGTGCTGTTGGCACTGCGCACCGAGCTACGGCAACGCGGCCTGTTTGACGCAAATCCTGAACCCAAACTGACCGATTTACTCGACATCGTGGCGCTCGGTACTGTGGCCGACTTGGTGAAGCTGGACGACAACAACCGTATTCTGGTTGACCAAGGTTTGAAGCGCATCCGCGCCGGATTGGCCTGCCCCGGGATTCAGGCTTTGCTGCGCATTGCTGGACGCGATCCAAAACGCGCTTCCACTTACGACCTGGGCTTCGCGCTAGGGCCGCGCCTGAATGCGGCTGGCAGGCTGGAAGACATGGCATTAGGCATAGAATGTCTGCTTGCCACCGACTCCAAAATCGCCCACGACATCGCGCTGAAATTAGACCAGATGAACCGCAGCCGCCGCGAGATTGAGGCCGACATGCAAGACAGCGCACTCGCCAGCTTGGAAAGCATCAACGTCACGGACGGCTACAGCCTATGCCTACTCGACCCAAGCTGGCATCAAGGCGTGATCGGCATTCTCGCCTCGCGCCTCAAGGAAAAATACCACCGCCCCACGATTATTTTCGCCAGCGCCAATGACGGCAAACTCAAAGGCTCAGGCCGCTCCATCCACGGCTTACATCTGCGCGATGCGCTGGACATCGTCGCCAAGCGCCACCCCGACATGTTATTGAGCTTCGGCGGCCACGCCATGGCGGCGGGTTTGACTATTCATCACACAAACTTAGAAAGGTTTACGCAAACCTTTGAGCAAACTGTGCGCCAACTGCTCACTCCCGCAGACTTGGAACGCCTGATAGAAACCGACGGCAACTTAAATGCTGCTGACACCGACCTAGCGCTCGCGCAATTGCTGGAGGACGGCGTGTGGGGACAAGGTTTTGCTACGCCGAGTTTTGAAGGCATGTTCAAGGTTGCAAGCCAGCGCGTGGTGGGCGAAAAACACCTGAAACTCAAGTTGGATCAAGATGGAAAGCCACTTGAGGCCATGTTATTTTTTCACGCTGAAAACCTACCTGAGCAAATTAAAGCGGTGTATCAGCTAGGCGTAAATGAATACAATGGTCAAAAGACCACGCAGCTTATTCTGAAGCATTGGCAACACTCCACGGAACCAAGGCCTTAAGTGCTAAACTAGGTTTTCACGGATTCACAGTAACTCAAAAATGTCATTTCGCAGTCTACAAACGAAATTCATAGCTCCCGTTTCCGCGCTTATCGCGGTCATCACGCTTAGCTTGGTAGTCGTACTCTCAGTGAGCAAAAGCAGGGATGTAGAACAAGCGGCACAGACCGACATTACAGAAAAAATCTACGGCGTAGAGCAACTTCTTACCACCACCGACGCCATTATGATGGAGCGCGTCAATGCCTCGATGAAATTATTCATGGAGCGTGGTAATAAACTAGGCGCAGCGCAGCAGGGAAGCCCGATAGCGGTGAATGGCACATCGGTACCCGAGCTATTGCTGGGTAATCAAGCCCAAGCTAATCACTTTGATTTGGTTGACGGCTTGACCGCCAGCCAAGGCGGCACCGCCACTTTGTTTTCAAAAGCGGGGAATACATTCATCCGTATCAGCACCAACGTCAAAAAAGACGGCCAGCGCGCCATAGGCACAGCCCTTGACCCCAAGGGCAAGGCCATTCAACACATTCGTGCAGGCAAAAGCTTCTATGGTCAGGTGGACATTCTGGGTAGCCCATTTCTCACCGGCTATGAACCCATTCTAGACCACCAGCACAAGCAGATTGGCATCTGGTATGTGGGTTACAAAGTGGACATGAAGGTATTGCAACAGTCCATCGCCAAAAGCCGCATTCTGAGTAATGGGCTGGTCGCGCTGATAGACGACAAAAACCGGGTGCGCTTTCATTCGGACAACCTCAGTGACGAGGCCACCTTGAGCGTTATCGGCAATACCACGGGCGATTGGGTCGTGCAGCGTGAGGATTTCACCCCTTGGGGATTCACAATCGTCGCCGCCTACCCAAAAAGTGATGTACGTACGCTGATAAAATCGGACATCATCAACGTCGTGGTGATTGGCGTGCTGATGGGTGGCCTGCTGATAGGCTTGCTGATTTGGCTAGCAAATAAGCTGGTCATCAAGCCATTGAATCAGGTGGTGACGGTTGCCCAGAGAATTGCGGATGGCGACTTGTCTTCTACAATTCAAGTGCGTAGCCAAGATGAAATCGGGCAACTGCTCACCGCCATGCAGAATATGCAAAATGTGTTGACCGGCCTCATTTCCAACATCAAGGAAAGCGCCGACTTTATTAACGCCGCGTCCAAAGAGATTGCGGATGGTTATAGCAGCCTTTCCCAGCGTACCGAAGTGCAAGCCTCAAGCTTAGAAGAAACCTCAGCCAACCTGAAAGAACTGACTTCCACCGTCAAACAAAATGCGGACAATACCAAGCAAGCCAACCAACTGGCGATTAGCACCTCGGACATCGCCAGCAAGGGCGGCAAGGCGGTGTCTCAGGTGGTGCATACCATGGACATGGTCAAGGAATCTTCACACCAAATCGTGGCTATCATTTCGGTAATTGATGGTATCGCCTTCCAAACCAACATTCTCGCACTCAACGCCGCTGTAGAAGCCGCTCGCGCCGGTGAACAAGGCCGTGGCTTCGCCGTAGTGGCGGGTGAAGTACGCAGTCTGGCACAACGCTCTGCCGCCGCCGCCAAAGAAATCAAGACGCTGATTGGGAACTCGGTAGAGCGTGTGGAAGACGGTTCAAAAATCGTGGCTGCTGCCGGCAAAACCATGGAAGAAATCGTAAGCTCCATCAAGCGTGTCACCGACATCATGGCCGAAGTCTCGGCAGCTTCCGGAGAGCAAAGCGTGGGGATAGCGCAAGTCAATCAGGCCGTCGCACAAATGGAAGAAGTCACCCATCACAATGCCGCATTGGTGGAAGAATCTGCCGCCGCCGCAGAAAACCTAGAGGAACAGGCGGAGAACTTGAGCAACTCCATTGGCGCATTCAAACTAGATGCAGCGAATTCCACCAAAGGAACAACATGAACCAACAAATGGCCGAACTCATTGCCGAGCATCACATTCACGAGGTGGAGTGCGTGATTCCTGACATCACCGGCATCGCGCGGGGCAAAATTTTGCCCAAGGATTTGTTTCTGAGCGCGGGCGAAATGCGCCTGCCCAAGAGCGTGCTGCTCAACACCGTCAACGGCCAGCAGCCAGACAATGCGCCCTATGTGGGCGATACTGACCCCGACATGGTGTGCCTGCCCGACCCCACAACTTTCAGAGTAGTGCCCTGGGCGGCCGAGCCAGTGGCGGTGGTGATTCATGATTGCGTAGAATGGGATGGGTCACCAGTGGCGCTTTCGCCACGCGCCGTGCTGCGTCGCATTATTGACCTCTACACCCAGCGCGGCTGGCGTCCAGTGGTGGCACCTGAAATGGAGTTTTTTCTGGTGGCGCGACACCACAATCCACACGAACCGCTGCAACCGCCAATAGGCCGCAGCGGCAAGCAGGAGGCGGGAAGGCAAAGTTATTCCATAGACGCGGTGAACGATTTTGACCCGTTTTTTATGGAACTTTCCAAATTTTGTGACGTGCATCGTTTAGGTGTGGAAACCTTGATACACGAGGCAGGTGCCGGACAGATGGAAATCAACTTTACCCACGGTGACCCGTTGGAGTTGGCAGACCGCGTATTTCTGTTCAAACGTGCAGTGCGTGAAACGGCGTTACGACATGGTATCTGCGCCACTTTCATGGCTAAACCTATGGAAGCTGAACCGGGCAGCGCCATGCACATCCACCAAAGCATACTCGATACCGATGGCCGCAACATTTTCAGCCAAACCGACGGTAACGCCAGTCCGGCCTTCTTTCACTACATTGCTGGCTTGCAGAAATACGTGCCGCAGGTGATGCCCATGTTCGCGCCCTACGTCAATTCTTACCGACGGCTGGCGCCATTTATGTCTGCGCCGACCAACGTGAGCTGGGGTTATGACAATCGCACCTGCGGCATCCGCATCCCCAATTCAGAAGCCGATGCAAGACGCGTGGAAAACCGTGTTCCCGGCGTTGACGTGAATCCTTATCTGGCGATTGCCGCTACGCTGGCGTGTGGTTATCAAGGCATGATGGAAGCGCTGCCACCCGCAGAACCGCTAAGTTCCAGCGCTTGGAATATGTCGCACGATTTACCGCGTCACCTAGAAGATGCCATTGAGTTGCTGCGTGAATGCTCAGTAATGCATGACCTAATGGGAGAGAGCTTCGTAGACGCTTTTTGTGCAGTGAAAGAACTGGAATATGGTACTTACAACCGCGTGATTAGCTCGTGGGAACGCGAGCATTTGTTGCTGCTGGTGTAATACAAAAGTACATAAGGGGACAGACCACTATTAACATCAGCCCGTTAATAGTGGTCTGTCCCCTTTTTAACTTAATACCCTAGACTCTTCACCGCCCTAACATCATCTGCCCAGCCGCTACGGACTTTGACCCAGGTTTCTAGCCATACTTTGGCGTTGAACAGGCGCTCCATGTCCAGTCTGGCTTCGGTAGAAACACGTTTGAGTTTTTCGCCATCCTTGCCGATGACGATGGGTTTTTGGTTTTCTTTGTCCACGATGATGGCGGCGTGGATGCGGCGTAGGCCGCCTTCTTGCTCGAACTTTTCAATTTCTACGCTGATGGCGTAAGGGATTTCTTCGCCCAGCAAGCGGAACAGCTTTTCACGTATCAACTCGGCGGCAAGAAAGCGTTCGTTACGGTCGGTGAGTTCATCTACGCCATAGATAGCCGGCTGTTCGGGCAGATGTTTGCGTAGGGTCGCCAATAGCTCATCCAGTTGCAGGCTCTTTTTAGCGCTGACAGGAATGACATCGGCGAAGGGGAATTTGGCAGCCATTTCCTTGATAAAGGGCAACAATTTACCTTTGTCTTTAACCAAATCCACCTTGTTCACCGCTAGTAACACGGGGCAGTGAGTAGGCAAAATCTCGAACACTTTTTCGTCGCCTGCGCCAAATTTCATGGCTTCCACCACGCATAACACCACGTCCACTTCCGACAACACTTGTTTCACTGTGCGGT
This sequence comes from Methylophilaceae bacterium, assembly GCA_046155285.1. GTDB lineage: Bacteria > Pseudomonadota > Gammaproteobacteria > Burkholderiales > Methylophilaceae > CAILHX01. Next base: position 41,919 of record JBJXEA010000001.1, read on the forward strand.
TCATGGCGCTGTTCAAGGCATTGACGTGTTGTAGCTGAAAGCCCGGGGTATCCACGAACAAAAATTGCGTATCGTCCGTGGTGTGAATACCGAGCAGGCGGTGGCGCGTGGTTTGCGCTTTGCGCGAGGTGATGCTGAGCTTTAAGCCCATGATGTGGTTGAGAATGGTGGATTTTCCCACGTTGGGGCGGCCAGTAATAGCAATTGTGCCGCATCGAAAATCAGGACTATCTTTCATGGCTAATTTCCTCATAGGCTAGTTGTGCGGCAAGTTGTTCCGCGGCGCGGCGGCTACCAGCTTGAGCTTTGGTGTTTATTTTCAATGCGGGAATGCTACATTCCACGATAAAGGTCTGGCAATGTGCCTCGCCCTGCGTTTCCACCACGGTATATTTTGGCAAGTCTATTTTGCAGCCTTGCAAATGCTCTTGCAGCATGGTTTTGGCATCTTTACCCAGATGCACAGGGTCGAGGTGTTGCAGCAAATCGGCGTAGAGTCTGATGACCAGCGTTTCCGCTGCGGCAAAGCCTGCATCCAGATACACCGCGCCGATTAAGGCTTCTATGGCATCTGCCAACACTGACGGACGTTTAGATCCACCGCTTTTAATCTCACCATCACCTAGTTTAAGTTGTGCGCCAATGTCCAAACGCGTAGCAATTTCCGCCAGCGAAGGCTCTTTCACTAAATGCGCACGAAGTCGGCTCAAGTCGCCTTCTGCTAATTGTGGGAAGCGCTGATAAAGCTGTGCGGCGATGACGCAGTTGAGTACGCTATCGCCCAAAAACTCCAAGCGCTCGTTGTTGGCGCTGCTGTGGCTGCGGTGGGTGAGTGCTTGGGTGAGCAATGCCGGTTGCCGGAACTCGTGACCAAGGCTAACGAGCAAGGCGGCTTGGCTCATTATTTAATGACAGTCCCAATGCGATTGAAGACGACGTAGTCCGTCCAGTTAAAACTCATCCACACAAAAAACGCGCGGCCGACGATGTTGGCCTCTGGCACAAATCCCCAATAGCGGCTGTCGTTGCTGTCGTCGCGGTTATCGCCCATCATGAAATAATGCCCTGCGGGCACGGTGCAGGAGAAGCCTTCTTCGTCATAGCGGCAGTTCTCATTCAGCGGAAAATGCTCGACTTGTTCAGGCGTATAAGTAGGTTTTTGCGGGTTGGTCATGGCAATGTGTTCGTGCTCGCCCAGTTGCTCTTTTTGCAAGTCACCAGTGATGTAATTGAGACCTGGCTTAACATATTCATAACTACCAGCAGGACTGACATTCAAAACTTTCCCGTTGATGGTCAATTGCTTATGATGATAATCCACGTGGTCGCCAGGCGTTCCCACCACGCGCTTGATGTAATCCAATGACGGATTGTTGGGGAAATGAAACACCATTACCTCGCCCTTTTTCGGATGGTTTACCTCAACAAAAGTATTGTTAAGGACAGGCACGCGCAGGCCATAGGTATATTTATTGACCAGAATAAAGTCACCTATCAACAGGCTCGGCATCATTGAGCCGGAAGGAATCTTGAACGGTTCTACCAAGAACGAACGCACCAGAAATACCGCCAGAATCACCGGAAAAAAGCTCTTGGCATATTCGATAGCAACTGGGTCGGCGCTGCCCGCGGCACGTTTTTTACGTAACAGGAAAATGTCTAATAGCCACAAACCGCCTGTGAGCGCGATAAGCAACAACATGAACATAGCGAAACTGATGAGGCTTTGAAATACCGCCCACAAGCCAAGCGCCACTATTCCAAAAAATACATATTCCATTTACTTGTCTTCCACTCTCAATATGGCTAAAAAGGCCTCTTGTGGAATCTCCACATTGCCCACTTGTTTCATACGTTTTTTGCCTTCTTTTTGCTTTTCCAGCAGCTTTTTCTTGCGACTGATGTCACCGCCATAGCACTTTGCCAACACATTCTTACGCATGGCTTTCACCGTCTCACGCGCGATAATGTTGGCGCCTATCGAGGCCTGTATCGCCACGTCAAACATCTGGCGCGGAATCAACTCGCGCATCTTGGAGGCCAGCTCACGCCCACGGTACAGGCTATTGGCTCTATGCACAATCAGCGACAGCGCATCCACTTTTTCGCCATTCACCATGATGTCCAGCTTGACCAAATCGGAGCAACGAAACTCTAAGAATTCATAATCCAGCGAGGCGTAACCGCGAGAAGTAGACTTGAGCTTATCGAAAAAATCCATCACCACCTCATTCAGCGGCATTTCATAGGTCAGCATCACCTGTCGTCCCATGTACTGCATATTGCGCTGCACCCCGCGCTTGTTGTTGCACAGCGTCATCACCGGCCCCACGTACTCCTGCGGCATAAGAATGGTGGAAGTGATAATTGGTTCGCGGATTTCTTCTACTTTGGAAGGCTCAGGTAGTTTGGCGGGATTTTCCACCATCAGGATTTCGCCGGACTTGGTGAGTATCTCGTACATCACGGTCGGCGCGGTGGTAATCAAATCCATGTCGTATTCGCGTTCTAAGCGTTCCTGCACGATTTCCATGTGCAACAATCCCAAGAACCCGCAACGGAAGCCGAAACCCAGCGCTTGCGAGACTTCCGGCTCATATTGCAAACTGGCATCGTTCAGACGTAGCTTTTCTAAAGCATCTCTAAGCGCTTCGTACTGGTTGGATTCCACCGGATACAGACCAGCAAATACTTGCGGCTTAATCTCCTTGAACCCCGGCAACGCAGCATCCGCGCGCCTATCGGCCAAGGTCACGGTGTCGCCCACCTTGGCGTTTGCCAACTCCTTAATACCGGCGATGATGAAGCCCACCTCACCCGCGGAAAGACTCTCTTTCTGCCGGGATTTCGGCGTGAACACGCCCACTTGCTCACACAAATGCTGCGCACCGGTGGCCATCAAACGAATTTTATCTTTGGGTTTGAGTCGGCCATCCACCACCCGCACCAGCATGATGACCCCGACATAATTATCGAACCATGAATCAATAATCAACGCCTTCAGCGGCGCATCTGGGTCACCTTTGGGCGGCGGAATTTTGCTTATTACCGCTTCCAGCACATCCTCCACACCCAAGCCTGTCTTGGCCGAGCAGCGCACTGCATCTATCGCCTCCACGCCAATCACATCCTCAATCTCTTGCATCACCCGCTCTGGGTCGGCGGAGGGCAAATCTATTTTGTTCAATACCGGCACAACTTCTACGCCCTGCTCAATAGCCGTATAACAATTAGCTACCGACTGCGCCTCTACGCCCTGCGAAGCATCCACCACCAGCAACGCACCTTCACAAGCGGCTAGCGAGCGTGAAACCTCATAGGAGAAATCCACGTGTCCCGGCGTATCAATCAGATTGAGTTGGTAAATCTGCCCGTCACGCGCCTTGTAGCTCAGCGCCGCCGTCTGCGCCTTAATGGTGATGCCACGCTCACGCTCCAAGTCCATAGAATCAAGCACCTGCGCCTCCATCTCACGGTCGGATAATCCGCCGCAAAGATGGATAATCCTATCCGCCAGCGTAGATTTGCCGTGGTCTATGTGGGCGATGATGGAGAAGTTGCGGATGTTGTTCATGACAGGCTTAACTGGCGGTTTCCTAAATGAAAAGGGCGCATAACGCGCCCTTTTCGTATGGCTGATTTCAGGATGCGGATTTTACCGCAAAGCTGAAATTCCCGCAGGTTTGCTTTACGGACGGATGTAATTGAACAGAGACAAACCAGACACGGTAAGGAAGGATTTTTGTGCTGCTTCCAAATTGGTATTTCTAAGTGCCAAATCAGTTGCTGCCTGAGCAAAATCAACATCCTCAAGCTTACTAATAGTGGTTTTGTATTGCAACACCGCATCCTCATTAGCACCACTATGTGAATCAACCTCTTTCATGATGACCCCAACATCAGCCGTTGCTGTCAACACTGCATCTTCAGCTTGGGTCAAATTAGCCAATGTGTTCATCACCGTGTTAGAAAGCGCAGCTCCGCCAGAGGTTCGCAACGCACCAACCAAGTTATGGATAGTGGCAAAAATATCCTGGCTGTTGGTGCTGCCCTTCAAAGTAAAGGTGTCTGGCGCAATGACAGTACCCGTAGTTGGAGTGCTACTCGGTGTTCCAGTGATACTGAACTCAACTCCCAAATCCCATGCACTTGGGTTGGTATCACCAGCAACATTCTTGAAACTAATCGTTGCTCCTGGAATATAAGCTCTAGGATAAGTTGGACCGCCAGTCGCTGAAAGTGTTGGAGCAGAACCCGTTGGAAACGGAGCAACTAAAGAGCTACCTTTAAGAAGTGAATCCCCGGCTGCATAAGCTACCCCGTTTATCGTAGTCGCAGAAGTCGTCACAATATCATAGGTATAAACTGATGGTCCGGGTGTAGCTGAGGTATCTTCCGCAAAGACTACCTTGTAATCCTTGGTATTGCCTGCGGCATCCCATAATGTCGGATTCAATACTGAACCCGGCGCCGCGACTCCAGTCCCCTTGTTGGTCGCTGCAGCCACCTCAAAATCACCATTGCCATTTTTAATGCGTTGAAATATATCTACACCAGAATTACTCACTGGAACTTGGCGTGAAGCGCTAACCTGAACCAAACGCCGACCCTGATCACCATTATAGGCAATCACCCCAGGAGATGTTTCGGAGAATGGCTGAGTCTCACCCCTGAACCCTGAGAACAAATATTTACCATTCTCAGACGTATTGGCCAAACCTATCAAATAGTTATATTTACCTTCCAGCTCAGTCGCTACAGCAAGTTTGTCATTTTTAGTCAGTGAAGCATCTCCCGCTTGCACAGCTAAAGCACGCACATCGTTCAACACACTGGAAATCTGAGCCAGCGTTGCCTCTTGGGATTGCAACGCGCTGGTCGCAGCAGTGCCATTGACTTGATACTGTTCCGCCGCCGACTTGGACTGGCTAATTTCCAATACGCGCGCGGCTGCCAAGGGGTCATCAGAAGGCGTAGTAATGCGCTTGCCACTAGACATTTGGTTCTGTATTTTATACAGCTCACTCACGTGGTTCTGAACCGAAGTCGTGCCCAAACTATAAATCATGCTGGTACTAATACGCATACTGCCTCCTAATTACCTAAGCGTTAAATTCTTACTGAATGGCCGCTAATATTGAGTTGAACAAGGTCGAAGAAATTTCAAACATCTTGCCAGCGGCCTGATACGCCTGCTGAAAGCGCAGTAAATCTGCGGCTTCTTCGTCCAGATTTACGCCGGAAATTGATTGCTGTGCGGCTTGAGTCTGCACGACTAATTCTTTTTGCGCGGCTCCAGTGACTTGAATTTCACTGGTTTTATTACCTACCAAACTCACCATCTGGGCATACGCACCTTGGAAAGAAGTGCTTCCACCACTCATGGTAGACAACGTTTCCAACTGCGCCAGAACTAGGGCATTACGATTATCCGCAGTGCCATTAACATTGGGTCCAACAGTGAATGTATCACCATTTTTTGGAGTACCTGTTAGCTTGGCAGACCAGCCGTTATAGGTAATAGGTGCGCCAGAAATAGTGTCATAAGAATAAGTCTGAGCAGCTGGCACGCCGGTACCTGTAACCGTGTATTCAAGGAAAGCGTTTTGAGCGGCAGTAACGGCTGCGGCCTGTACGCTGGCAGCAGTTGCTCCAGTGACGGCCGCTGCCGCTCTGGCTGCGTCGGCAATGGCAGAAGCTGATTTATTTGCTTGCGCTAATGATGCCGGTGTAGCTGCGCCAGTTGCGGCTAGCGCAACTGTACCCCCAGACCCCGTTACAGCAACTGCAGTAATCGCCGCCAAAGCCGTAGCAGCAGTCGCACCGACAGCAAGACCAGCAATCACCACACCAGCCGCAGTACCCGCAGCAGTTGTGCTATTAAAAGAGATAGACACACTCTGACGCAGATTGGCATTTAATGGGCTGACCGAAATCACTGCGTTATTAATAGCTGTGGTAGAACCGCCAGCAGAAGCCGTCTTGGAAGTTACTCCTTTATCAACTACGAACGTATCACCAACTGCTGAGGCTCCAGATATCACGGCTGTCCAGCCATTTATGCTGATATTACTGCCTGACGCATAAGTAAATGAGGTCGTACCAGTAACCGTGTTAATAAGCGGTGCGCCAGTAGTGTTATCGGTTGCAGTAAAAGTACCCGCAGGCAAGCCAAATGTAATAGTTACTTTGTCATTAACAGAATTCACCGAACCAGCGCTAATTTTCCCATCGCCCAAATTACCTAACGTCGCTAAAGTGCTGATAGGCGCAGCCGCGGCAATGGTTGTGGTGCTAATACCAGAAGCTAGTGCAATACCAGCCGCACCAGTGCGTGTGGGTCTAATGAGATAAGTGTCGCCAGTCAACGCGCCTGCCGCTAGTTGAAGTGTAGTTCCATCAACAGTAACTCCAGCGGTCAGTTGAGCAGTTGTTAATATACTCTGCGTACTATCCGAAAGACGAGTCAATGTGCCGCCCGTTGCGGTGATGACCAGACGATAATCACTGGTGGTCAAATGCTGCGCATTTGCCAAAGTAGTAGTCAACACACCAACACCTGTATTGGCTGTTCCCGGCAACACGCTGCCAGTACCGGGGGTGAAAAAATTGCCCCCCGCAGTACCTGCAAGGTCTTGGCCTAGCACGTGCTGGTTATTGAATGCTGTAGCGACAGTAATCGCAATGCGACCCAAAGAGTTTTCAGCCACGTCTAGCGACTGATCACGGAACGCCAGCAAACCGCCTAGCCGCCCACCGCTGATGTTGTTGCTGCCAATAGGAATCTTGGTGGTGGGATTAAATTGATAGTTAACTTCAAGATGTTGAGAGTCTTCGCGGCCTGCGGCTGCCACCAAAGTGAACACCGTATCCCTAATCACTAAGGGCTGACCGCTGCCAAAAAATACCGAGATGCTGCCATCTGATTGAGTAATGACAGAGGTTCCGACTTCCTTATTCAGCAGAGAAACTAGATTTTCACGCTGATCCAGTAAATCATTAGGAACTTGGGTAGGGTTACCGGCACTTTGCAGCGCGATTTGGTTATTAAGGTTAGCAATCTGTGACCCATAACTATTGATAAGCTGCACCGAATCCGCAATTTGCGTATCCAACCCATCGCGTACTTCCGAGAAACGTGTTGCCAGACTCTGCAACTTGGATACCAAAGCACTGCCGCCACTCAGCAACGCTTGACGCGAAGGCACAGAAGCCGGGTTTGAGGAAACATCAGCAACACTCTTGAAAAACTCTTCCAGCGAGGTCGCCAAACCAGAGTTTGGGCCGCCTAAAGCGTTATCTATGGGTTGAATCTGGGAAAGGTAAGAATCCAGCTGTGCGCCAGTCGCCTGCACTTGCTTCAGTTGCGTTTCGATGTACGAACTCATCTGACGGCGCACGGTATCTACATTGACACCCTGCCCAATAAAGCCAGCACCGGTCTGCAATGGAAACGCATTCGACTGAATCAAACCTTGACGATGATAACCAGGGGTACTCGCGTTGGCGATGTTATGCCCTGCGGTACTTAATCCAATTTGTGCGGCACGAAGTGCGCTAAGTCCTACGCTTTGAAAAGTCATTTTTTATCACCTTTACTCATATGCTTTGTTAGCGGCTAAAAAAGCTAAAACTTGAGTGAGTTTTTGTAAATTTTAAGTGTGTAACAAATCTTGCTAACCACCCTATTTAATGCGCTTTGCCAAGCATTAAAGCCTAGCAAGAAAATGTGATTTATTACCCAATAGCACCTTGCAGCGCATTCAACTTGAAAAGATCACGGAATGAGTTGCTGTTAGCAACGCCCATAATCTTGGAGGCATAGTTAGGATCAGTGGCAAAGCCACCTTGCTGTAAGCCATTCACAAAGCCAGCCGCATCTTGATTCAGGGCTTTCGCATAGCGTGAGTTTCCGCTGATGAGTTTGGCGTAATCGGCAAAGGCTTCATCGTAAGACCCATACACGCGGAACTTTTCAGAAGACTTGACCATTCTGCCGTGCATGTATTCGTTCACATCCTTCACCGTCGTTGGGCCTGTCCACTGTGTGCCAGCCTTGACGTTGAACACGTTATAGCTATTGCCGCCATCCGCAGTTTTCAGTTCTTTTTTGCCCCAACCACTTTCAACGGCGGCCTGTGCTAATAGCGTCTCAGTTGGAACGCCCAAGGTTTTTGCTGCGGCAGTCGCATAGGGCTGCATTTTTTGGATGAATTCGTTAGAAATGGAGGCGGCTACTGGGTTAGCAGCTAGCACACCACTCATGAGGCCAGTTGTAGCTTTGGCCGACATCGGGATGTCGTAAGCTGTAGGCTGACTGACGCTGATACCACCCGCGGCCTTAGGCAAACTACGTTCAATTTGCGCCAACAACGCATCGGCCATGCCCAAGCCTTTTCCTTGCGAGACGGTTTGCGCCATTTGCTGGTCAAACATCTCGGTAAAGCTTTTAGTTTCTTCATTATCAAACAGGCCGTCTTTAGGCACTGAATCGCGCATGGTTTTAAGCATGAGCTGCAAAAAGTATGCTTCGAACTGCCGTGCAGCAGTCTTGATACCGTCATGCGTATCCTGTTTTTTAGCCTGTAACTTTACCTGATCCAGGGCTTGTGGATTGATTGCCAGCTGGTTGGCTAAAGTTTCGAGTGCCACTTTAGATAACTTCCAGTTCGGCTTTAAGTGCGCCTGCGGACTTCATCGCTTGCAGGATTGCGAGTAAGTCTTGCGGCGTTGCGCCGACGGCGTTGAGTGCCTTGACCACTTCGCCCAAAGTCGCACCAGAGCGCAACATCACCAACTCACCCTTCTTTTCCTTGATTTCTATTTCAGCTTGCGAGCCGACAGCGGTAGTGCCTTGCGAAAACGCATTAGGTTGGCTCACCAGCGGTTCGCTGGAAATAATCACCGACAAGGCGCCGTGCGCCACGGCAACAGAATCCAGGGTCACTTCTTTGTTCATCACGATAGAACCGGTGCGCGCGTTCAAAATCACTCTAGCAATATCTTCGCCGGGAGCCACAGAAAGATTTTCTACGCGAGAGATGAAAGCGATACGTTGATTGGGATCAGCCGGCGCGTTTACTTGAATCAAGCGACCATCCACAGCCACCGCCGTGCCATTGCCAAAGCTACGATTGATTGCATTCACCATTCTGGAAGCCGTGGTGAAATCCATTTGATTGAGTTCGTAATTGATGAAAGCGCCTTGACCTACAGCGGTAGGCACTGCGCGTTCCACCGTAGCGCCGTTAGGCACACGTCCAGCATTGAGGTGATTGATCTGCACGCTAGAGCCCCCCGAAGCCGCACCAGCGCCAACACCCACCATATTGCCTTGCGCCATCGCATAGACTTGGCCATCAGCGCCTTTGAGCGGAGTCATCAGCAACGTGCCGCCACGCAAGCTTTTGGCATTACCCAGAGAAGAGACCGTCACATCCAACTGTTGTCCAGGTTTGGCGAAAGCCGGCAGATTTGAAGTGACTATCACCGCTGCCACGTTTTTCAATTGCAAATTTGTCGCTGCCGGAATGTTCACACCCAGTTGCCCCAGCATATTGACGATGCTTTGCACAGTAAAAGGCGTTTGCGTGGTTTGGTCACCCGTGCCATCCAAGCCTGCTACCAAGCCGTAGCCCACCAGCTGGTTAGAACGCACGCCTTGCAAAGAGGCGATGTCCTTGATGCGCTCAGCCTGCACCGAGGCTGAAAACAACAGCGTAGCAAGCAGCGCTAACAGTAATTTTGAGTGGAAATTTTTCATGCCCATCTTTCTTAAAAAGGCAACAACAAGGTAAAGAAGCGTGCCATCACGCTCAGCACTTGCGCGGTGTCTATAGACTGATTCTGTTTGCTCTCGATACGCGCATCGGCAAGCAGTGTTGAATTTACGGTATTGCTACCGCTAATGTTGATAGGATTCACCACGCCGGACAAGCGCACAAACTCTGTACCTTGGTTCACCGCTACTTGCTTCTCGCCGCTGACCATGAGATTGCCATTTGGCAGCACCTCAATCACCGTTACGGTAATAGAACCAGTCACGGTATTGGTGTTGCGATCGTCTTGATCATCCGAAGTAGAGACATCGGAGCTGGAATTAAAGCTTGAACTCAAGTCATTATCTATCTGGGTATTCAATACGTTGGCCGAGAAAGGCAATTTTGGCGTCACGCCCAACACCTTAGGCGTCCCAATCGCCACAGCCGCGCTGGATTTACGATTGGCTGCTTCCTTGGTTGTACGATTGGCCGAAGTTTTTTCTACCAGCAACACGGTAATCGTATCGCCCACAAAACGCGCACGACGATCTTCAAATATCGGGCGACTATTCGCTGCGTGATAGATAGCACCGTCCGCGACCGCAACTGGCGCAGGATTGGGGCGTATCGTGGTAGGCAACTGCACGCGGGTTGGAGGGTCGCTGTCGCACCCCACCAGCACCAAAGCGCCGATAAGCAAAAAACAAAAGCGAATCAAACTATTCAACTTCATCATCCTTTATAACTGAACCAGTCTTTGCAGCATCTGATCCGATGCCTGAATAGACTTGGAGTTAATTTCATAAGCACGCTGTGCCTGAATCATATTGATGAGTTCTTCCACCACGCTGACGTTGGAGTTTTCCAAGAAGCCTTGCTGGATACTCCCCAGCGCGTTTGTCCCCGCCGTACCTGTGTTTGGCGTACCAGAAGCGGTGGTTTCCAAGTACAGATTGTCACCCACACTTTGCAAACCGGTTGGGCTGATAAAGTTAGTCAAGGTAATCGGGCCTTGAGTCGTCACCACATTGCCAGGCTGGGTAACTGTTACCGTACCATCACGCGCAACCGCCACAGAAATCGCATCCACAGGCACGGTGATTTGTGGCTGCAACGGGTCGCCATTGGCGGTCACAATCACGCCTTGATTGTTCACTTGGAACGCGCCATCACGAGTATACGCCAAGGTGCCATCAGGCAACTGAATCTGGAAGAAACCGTTGCCTTGAATCGCCATATCAAACGAATTCTCGGTTTGCTGGATGCCGCCCTGAATATGGATGCGTTCGGTAGCTACGGGACGCGCACCAGTACCCAGCTGCAGGCCAGAAGGCACTTGGGTTTGTTGCGAGGCTTGCGAGCCAGGCTGGCGCAAAGTCACATAAATCAAGTCCTCAAACACTGGACGTGAGCGCTTAAAGCCATTGGTGCTGACGTTGGCTAAGTTGTGCGAAATCACGTCAATGTTGGTTTGCTGGGATTCCATCCCGGTTTTGGCAATCCAGAGCGATCTAAGCATGATATTTTCCTAAAAAGTAGTTATTTGTTATTAAGAAGTAAGCGACATCACCGATGCGGCTTTTGCGGTGCTTTCGTCAGACTTTTGCATCATCTTCACTTGCATATCAAACATACGCGAAGCTTCGATGATGTTAATCAAGGTATTCACAGCGCTCACATTGCTAGCTTCCAACACACCAGAAGCCAGGTTGACGCCAGCATCAGCCAATGCAGGCTGACCATTCTTTTGACGGAACAAACCGTCATCACCGCGCACCAAGTCTTGATCGGCTGGATTCACCAATTTGAGCCTACCCACTTGCACCGCGTTTTGCACTTGGTTATTCGTCACCAAGCTCACTGTGCCGTCTTTGGAAACATACACTTCTGAATCTTCCGGCACCGTAATCGGACCACCATCACCAATCAATGGGCGACCATTATTGGTCACCAGCAATCCGGTACTGGTAATTTCAACTGCGCCATTGCGGGTATAAGCCTCGTTGCCTTTGGCATCCTGCACGGCAAACCAACCACGCCCTTGCATCGCCAAATCCAGCGGACGACCTGTGGTTTTCAACGTGCCGCCGGATAAATCCGAATTCGGCGTGGAATCCACCACAAAAGTACGCGTAGGCATGCCAGGGCCATATACCGGCAAAGCACGAAACGCGGTGTTCTGCGCCTTGTAGCCATCGGTAGAAGCGTTGGCCAGATTGTTGGCCAGCACAGCTTGTTGATAGAAGCTGTGTTTGGCACCGGTCATCGAAATGTAGAGCAGTCTGTCCATGTCGTTCTCTTAAGTTAACTCGCTACTTATCGCAAGTTGACGATGGTTTGCAAGATAGAATCCTGCGTCTTGATGGTTTGCGCATTGGCTTGATACACGCGCTGGGCGATGATCATGTTCACCAATTCCTGCGTCAAATCCACGTTGGAATCTTCGGTCGCTGCACCTTGCAATGGGCCGTGATTACCGTCGGTTCCTGGAGTTTGGTTAAGCGCAGCGCCAGAATCAGCCGTTTCCACCCATTGGTTGTTACCGATAGGTTGCAAGCCTTGTGGGTTGCGGAAAGAATCCAAGGTCACTTGAGCAAGATTTTGCGATACGCCATTGGTGTAACGGCCGACGATTACGCCATCAGCACCCACATTGAAGCCAGCCAGAGAACCGGTGGTATAGCCATCCTGAGTCAAGTTATTGACTTTGAAGCCAGAGCCAAATTGTGTCGAATTACTAAAGCTTACAGGAATCGCCGTAGCGCCTGTCATGGCCGCAGCATTGATGCCTGGAGAACCTAATTGCGCTGCCGTAATTGTTTGGGTGGTAATAGTAGTAGCAGCGATAGTACCTGAAGTATTGAAGTCAATAGACCCCAAAGCAGTCGTAGGTCCACCGATTTCACCGCCAGTAAGAACGCCATCTCCGTTTGCATCTCGCGTCAAATCGACAAATGCATTTGTAGCTCCCGCTGGATTGGTAAGCGTGGCATAGACAAACCAACGACCAGGTGTAGGAACAGCTGCAGGGTCTTTTACGAAATACATTTGATAGGTGTGGGCATTACCCAAGCTGTCATAGATACTAATCGCAGTAGAACGGTTATAAGAGGTTGGATCGCTATAGTCAAATACCGCTGTTGTTGGCTTAGCTTCACGCGAATCAAGATTAATAACTGCTTGAATGCCTTGAAAGGCAGCGCTGGTATTAGTACCCGTAGCTACTGCCGGAATATCAGAAGTGTTAGCTGGGTTAAACAAACGCACGTCCGTCACGATAGGCGCGATTACGCCGCTAGTCGCTTGGTAACCTTGCAACCGGTAACCTTCAGCAGAAACCACATAGCCATTTTTATCCAACTGGAATTGACCGTTACGGGTGTAAGTCACTGCGCCAGCATTGCTCATACGGAAGAAACCGCCGCCATTAATCGCCACATCCAATGGATTGTTGGTGACGGTAACGCCGCCTTGGGTGAACTGTTGGGTCACATCGACTACTTTAGTTCCCAAGCCCACGTTGCTGTTACCTGCACCCACCAAAGAATTGGCGTACACATCGGCAAACTCTGCGCGGGATTGTTTGAAACCCACAGTGCTCGCGTTTGCTACGTTGTTACCAGTCACATCCAAGCTTCTCGCTGATGCATTCAGACCACTTAACCCTTGTTGAAAGCCCATTATTTTCTCCTTAGTCCTAAATTTGTTGTCGTAAAGTTAGAGGATTTGTCTAACGTCAGAAATGTTTACCAAACCAAAGCCTGACACGTTCAAGCTTGGACCCGTTGTATTCATCAGCACACTGTTAACCGTACCCACCGCAAGGTTAGTGGCCGCCACAGCGTTACCTGCTTGCGTGGCTTGTACGATAAATTTGTAAGCCCCAACTGGGGCATTAGCACCAGCGTCCGTTTTGCCATCCCAACCAAACACTGAGGAGCCAACATCTTGCTTGCCAAGATCTAGCTTGCGTACCACATTACCGCCGGCATCCATAATCGTGACTTTCACGCTATCCGCAGCGGTAGCTAATTCCACACCGGCCAGCGCAGAGCCGTTACCAGCGCTATCTCTTTGCAAATCAACGAATGATCCCGGAGCCAGCACGCCGTGGTTGATCAACGATGCTGACTGGTAAGCCTGCGATTGGCTCATCGCGGCCAAAGTGGCGTTGAGTTTCTCGATACCGGTAACGGTAGAGAGCTGCGCCATTTGTGAAGTGACTTGCGCGTTGTCCAAAGGATTTAGCGGGTCTTGATTTTTCATTTGCGTGACTAACAGCTTCAAGAAGCGGTCTTGTTGCGCCTCTGCCGTAGTGGCATTCTTCTTGGTTTGCGCTGTTTGCGAGATAAGTGCTGAGGTTGAGTCTACTGAGGTTGCCATGATTTACTTCTCCTGATTAAGAGCCGAGCGCAATAGTGCGCTGGATCATTTGCTTGGTGGTGTTCATCATTTCCACGTTGGCTTGATAAGAGCGCGACGCAGAAATCATGTTGACCATTTCTTCCACCACATTCACATTCGGCATGGTGACGTAGCCGTCGGTATTGGCGTATGGGCTGGAAGGGTCATACACCATCTTCATCGGTGCCGGGTCATCAATGACTTTTTGCACCACCACACCCGCTGTACCTTTTGGCGAACCCTTGTTGATGGGCCTGGCTTCAAACACCACTTGCTTGGCCACATAAGGCTTGCCGTTGGAGCTGGTTACGCTGTCGGCGTTGGCCATATTACTGGCCGTCACGTTGAGGCGCATGGACTGCGCCGTCATCGCCGAACCTGCGATATCGAATACGTTAAATAACGCCATTAGTTGTTACCTCCTCTGAGGGCGACGTTATCGCCCTGGATGGTGCCGTTGATGAATGTCAGCGTGGACATATACTTGAGTGAGTTTTCGGTGAACTGCGCTTGCTCGATGTTGGTATCTACAGTGTTGCCATCAATGCTGGGTTGCGACACATTGCGATACATCGGCTCGATGCCATAAAGAGTGTCTTTAGTCTTACCTTGTAAGTGGCGCTCAGAAGTGACTTTCATCTCTATGCCTTTTTTGACGTTGCTCAATGCCTTTTTCATGGCATCGGCAAAATCAATATCCACCGCGCTATAGTGCGGAGTATCGGCATTGGCGATGTTGGATGCGATCAATTGCTGGCGGAAGCTGCGAACTTCGAGCGCCTTTTCTTGAAACGCAAAAGCTTTATCAATACTGTTCATAACCGTTCACTTCATAACAAGACACAGCAGGTAAAGCATTATCTGTGCCAGATAGTGATGAGTGGCTTAAAACAAAGGCTTGCAGAGGAGTTGTGAGAAAAAATATAAAGCTGACGCGGCAAGCGCTTGCCGCTTATGGCAAGGGTTACAGCGCTTAACCACCCCCGCCGCAAGCGGCGACCCCTCCTTGAGAAGGAGGGGAGATAAAGTCAAAATCCGCTCTGAGTACCCTGTGTCAAATTACTCACTCCCCTCCTTTCCAAGGAGGGGTGGCGCAAAGCGCCGGGGTGGTTAAAGCTCTTCCACAGCAAAGCGCCGGGGTGGTTAAAGTCCTTCCGCAGCAAACACCCGATTACGTCCAGCATGCTTAGCCTTATACATAGCCTGGTCAGCACGCTTGATAATGTCTTCTTGCGATTCCTTAGGCAAGCGTTCTGCCACACCCGCGCTAAAGGTAATCAATATCTTCTGGTTATCGTGCAAGAAAATGTTCTTGGTCAAGTCGCGCTGCACACGCGTCATCACCTCTACACCCTCGTCCCGTGGCGTTTCTGGCAAAATAATCACGAACTCTTCGCCACCGTAACGTGCCAACACGTCTGATGGCCGCAACGCATCACGCGTCACTTTAGCCAAGTGCGTCAACGCCGCATCACCTGCATCATGGCCGATTCCATCATTGAGTTTTTTGAAATGATCTATGTCCAAAATCGCAACGCTGATGGGCGTTCCGCTACGCTCTGCACGACCAAACTCACGCTCGAAAGCATCGGTCATGCCGCGCCGGTTTAATGCGCCTGTCAGAAAGTCCTCGTGCGCCAATTCGCTAAGCTGCACAATTTCCAATGTTAGTTCGCGTACTTTCTCCTGCGCCTCATCTGCGGTGACTTGCAACTCTTGCATCTCATCGTGTGCCCGCAGTGCATCCATCTGCATCGAGTGCGTATCGCGCATCAGCCCATCCAGCACCACATTCAAATCACCGATGTCCGCAGTTTTGCTGATTTGCGCCTGATAACCTTCAATCTTGGTGTGATACTTACTGGTGTATTCGGTCATCTGCGCCAGTTTGTTCACGAAATCCTCGGCCATGCGCTTCAAACTTTCACGTGCTTCTATCACGCTGTGCTTGAGCTTGCCTTGCTTGAACAATAGCTCCTTCAAGGCACTTTCCGCGTCGTACAAGGCCTCAATATCCAGCGGCTGGGCGATGATGTCACGGATAATCTGCGTCTGGCCTTGCATCCACTCGTCGTCCACCACCAGTTCGCCGATGTTATCCACCAACAAGCGCATTAGTTGCAGTAATTCCTCATGTAAACGCGATTCAGCATTCTGGTTCATCTCCAAGCGGTACCAGAAAGCCTTGAGCGCCTCGCCCAGCTTTTCCATTTCCTTGTCAGACTTGGCGCCTCTCGCCTGCTCCAGCACGTCCTTAGCGTGGCGCTCCAGTTCCGGCAAATATTCCAAGCGCGAGACGATACCAAACGCCAAGGTTTGAATCAGCATCTCGCGCCACCAAATCGCAGTTGCCGTGGGTAAACCAGAAGAATCTTCCACTTCCGCCGGTGCCTGTTCTTGTAGTTCAGCGAGCAACTCCGGCGCCAAATCCTCGCCGCTCCCCTTCCACAAGCTGACCAGCCCTTGCAGCTTGGTCGCCAGCGCGGCCGCATCGCCGCCAAAATTACCCAGCACGCGCTCCAGCGCCTCGCGCTTTTTACTAATGGTGAATCCGGGGCGATTCGCCTCCAGCTCGCGCAATAACTCACGCAACACCTCGCCCCAATTTCCCGCCATATTGCCCGCTGGGATCAACTGCCGCACTTGCTGCTCCAAGGCCGCCACGTCGCCCTTGTTGGCCGCAGCTTCCATCTGCACCGCCAGCCCCAGCCACTTGGAATGCGTACTACCCGCGTCACGCAACAAGCGTATCAACAGTTGCAACGCATCTTCAGATTTACCGCCTGCTATCTCGTCATAAGCACGCTTGAAGTTATCCGGCGTGGGCGGCTGTCTGCGCTGCACAAGCGTTTTGAGCGCCAATCGGGCGATGTCGGTGGGGGTTTGTACCTGTGTTTGTTCTTCTGCCATGAGTATTCCGATTGTTGGTTGCTGCGTTGTTCTAGCTCTGATAGCGTTAGAATACGCTAAATCTTTAATCCTCGTGAATCAAGCCATGCGCCCAAGCAATTCCTGTTTCGCACTCGGTCTCGCGCTCTGCTGCAGCCTCGCACACGCCGCCGAATGGCAATCGCGCGAGTCACTTCAAGCCGCCGCCGAGAGCTTTGTCGCGCAAAAAACCGCCAGCATAGACGGCACAGTCACCATCACCAGCACCCCACCCGATGCACGGGTAAAAGTCGCCAAATGTGATCAGCTAGAAACCTCGCTACAAACTGGCAACAAGCTATGGGGCAGAACCAGCGTCACAGTCAGTTGCAGCTCGCCCGCCAAATGGTCGCTGCGCGTTCCAGTCAACATCAAAGTCGTGGGACAAGCCGTGGTCGCCACCCGCGCCATCGGCGGCGGACAAACCATAGAGGCGCAAGATGTCGCAGTCGAAACGCTAGACCTAACACCTTATCCCATAGGTGTATTCAAAACCCCAGAGCAAGCCATAGGCAAAGTCACCGCCAACAGCATCGCCGCCGGAGCGCCATTTCGGGCAGAAGTGTTACGCGCGCAGATGGTCATCAAACAAGGTCAACAAGTGGTGGTGGTGGCGCAAAGTGCTCACATCAAAGTCAGCACTGAAGGCGTGGCTATGAACAATGCCCAAGCTGGGCAGGTGGTGGGAGTGAAAACGAAGTCTGGCGCGGTTGTTAAGGGCATCGCCAAGAGCGAGGGCGTGGTAGAAGTTAATTTTTAACTTCCCTCACGCCTAACCCCTCTTTAGTTCTTAAACCAAGTCAACGTCCCTGCCTTCATGTCCGGCACCAAAATGGTTCTGCCATCCGCTGCCAAACCTATATCCGCCGCAGATTGGAACTGCGCCTTTACCCATTCTTGCGTACCGTCTTTTTTGTAAGTGAACAGGCGGCCGTTTTTCCAGTCGCTAATCCATACGACGCCGCGCTTGTCTCGCACCAAGCCATCACCACCACCAAAGCCTTCAATCAGATAATCCATCTTGCCGGTTTTAAGCGTGATGCGATACAACGCGCCGGAGACGAAATCCACCATCAGCAAGTGGTCGTCGCCGTCGGCCAGCAAACCGTTGGGAGCTAACACGCGCGGGTCGTCGCCGTTGACTACAGTGGTCACTTTGCCATCTGCCGCAACGCGATACACCGCGCCACCTTTGCCTTTGAGGTCGCCGCTGTCTGACACGAACAAGCTGCCGTCTTTGCCAAATTCTAGGTCATTCAAAAATAGTGGTTTAACGGGGAAGGCTTCCGCCGCAACAAACACGCTCCATTTGCCGTCTTTGCCCACCTTCAGGATGCGCTTGTTATCCGCCACGTACAACGCACCTTTTGAATAGGCCAAACCTTTGGGGTCGTCCATGCCGCTAGCAAACACTTTAGCTTTGCCATCCGCGCCTATCACGCTAATCACACCGTCGCCATCTTTGCCGAATTCGCCTATCTCGGAAACATAAACACGCCCATCTGCAACTACCACCGACTCAGGATTCTTCAAGCCGGTGACCACTTTATTCTCCGCAGCGTAGGCGTTAAAACTGGCAATCATTGCAACAACTAGAATACTATTTTTCAACTTAGTCACTCCCTAAAAATATTCAAAAAAACCAAACTTGGGCTCACGCCCGACGATAGAAACGATACCGCAAGGAGAGCGCGTAAAATCGCCCGCCATCGCGGTTTGGATGCTGCGCTGCAACGCGCCGTCAGCTTGCATCTGGGTCATGATGTTTTGCATGGCGGCATCAAACGCTTGCTTGACTTCCTTATCCTGATAAATTGAGGTCAATTGTCCAAATTGTTGACCTTCAGCCTTGTAAGTAGCCAAAGGCTGACCGTCACCGCGATGCAACTGCACTTTGAGCTTGGCGTAATAGGTGGACGATGCGGGGTTATACACCAGGCGCGAATTGACCCAAGCGATGAGATCCGCCGTCTTGCCTGCCTCGCACGCGCCCACGCTGCTAAAACGCTTCGCCAAAGCATGGCTGGCGGCATCTTCAGCAATGACGGTGTAATCCACCCAACGCGTATAAAGTGGGGCAACACCCACTACAGTGGGATGCCCGTACCTGTCCAGGCTGGTATAAACGAGCAAACTGGGTTCAGCTGCCCATGCCGTATTCAGCGCCATCGCACTTAACATTATTGCCAAAAATAATCGCTTCATTTGGCTGCTCCTGTATAAACAATTCTATAGACCAAACCCGCCCTGTCGTCCGACACATATACTGCGCCCTTAGGTGACACTGCCACATCCACCGGCCTGCCCCAAGCGCCTTGGCTGGATAACCAACCAGTGATGAAGTCGCTCACACTGACTGGTTTGGCTTGCTCAAAGTGTACTCTCACTACTTTGTAACCTGAAGGCTGGTTTCGGTTCCACGAACCATGCAAGGCTACCAGCGCATCGCCACGATATTCCGCTGGAAACGTGGCTTTGTCCAGAAAAGCGATGCCTATGGGCGTGGAATGTGCGGGCAGAGTAATGGCTGGCGACTGCATCGCAGAACAATCACCAGAAAAATTGGGGTCAACGAACCTATTGCCCCAACAATAAGGCCAGCCATAAAAACCGCCCGCTTGAATCTGATTAAGATGTTCCGGTGGCAGATCGTCGTTTACCACCCCGCCCTTAGTGCCAGAGCGCATATCCGCGCCATTATTAGTGGCAAACAACTCACCTGTTTTTGGGTGCCACGCGTATCCTTGCGTGTTGCGTAACCCTGTCGCCCAGATTGGCGATGGTGCATGGCGGCCTAATGTTTGCAGAGCTCCGGCGGGCTTGCCCTCTACCGAGTAACGCAGCATGGTAGCGCGTAGTGGCTCATTTTCCACACATACATTGCAACTCGAACCCACATTCAAAATCAAAAAACCATCAGGCGATAGCTTGAGCGTTTTCATGGTGTGGCCACCCGATGGCAAACCAGAAATCACAGGAATTGCACGGCCATGCTCCAACCTCACCACGCCATCCTGATTCGCCACAAACAACTTATCGCCGACAAACGCCAAGCCTTGCGGCGCATTGAGACGATCCGCCACAGTAATAACCTTGTCCGCCACGCCGTCCATATTCGCATCCGGCAACATCACCACCTTGTCGTCCACACCCAAAGACAAATACAACTCACCCTGCGGCGAAAACGCCATCATGCGTGGACCACGCACAAAGCTACCGCCGCCGGGGTCTAGTCTGGCGAAAATGTTAGCTTGAAAACCTGAGGGGAGTTTGAGTGCGGCGCTGGGGTCTGGCGGCACAGGCAACACCGAAGCCATGTCGGCACGAGCGGCAACCACAAATGTGAGTACAAAAAAGACTAAAAACAATTTAGCCACAGATGAACACAGATGAACACGGATAAGAGCTAAAACGTCTTTCATAGTATTAAGTTTAGCTGTCAAACAATTGTGGTTTTCATCTGTGTTTATCTGCGTTCATCTGTGGCTAAATATTTAGGTCAACACGTCCGACCAGATATTCTTTGCCCAAGCCTGCGCAAACTCGCCCTCCTGCACGCTTGGCTTGTCCGAAACGCCACCGCCTTCGGCTGGCAACATAATTTTTTTAGCCGCATCGTAGCGGTACACATTAGCCACGTGCATCGCCAGTTTGTCCGACACATAGCTGTAACAGGTATTGGCAAACACAGGTTGTGGATCAGGCTCTTGCCCGGCCAGCAAATTAGCAATCGCCGAGGCGCATACTTTGGCTTGCGAAGTCGCGATATGTGCGGACTTGGGCAAAGCTGCAGAAACAGAATCACCAAGCACATGGACATTGGGCGCGATTTTGGATTCGTAAGTCAAAAAGTCCACCTCGCACCAGCGTTTATCCACGTTGGCAACTCCCGCTAATTGCGCGATTTTGCCCGCGCGTTGTGGTGGAATCACGTTCAGCACGTCGGCTTTGACGGTCTCGAATTCAGTCTTCACCATGCGACTTTCCACGTCCACGTCTATCACTTGGCTGTTAGGCCGATATTCGATCATACCGGGATACAAATCTGCCCACGCCTTGGTGAACAGGCCTTTTTTAGAGGTGATTTCAGGATTCGCATCCAGCACAATAATCTTGGATTTTGGCTTGTGGTTTTTTAGATAAAACCCCACTTGAGAAACCCGCTCATACGGACCCGGCGGGCAGCGGTAAGGCGCTTTTGGGATGCTGATAACAAACACACCACCGTCAGACATGGCCTCCATCTGCTTGCGTAGATTCACCGTTTGTTCGCCAGCCTTCCACGCATGAGGAATTTTTTCTTGCGCAGCATCGCTTCGCAGCATAGGCAGCGCATCCCACATGAAATCTATACCGGGGGCGATGATGAGACGCTCATAGCCCAGTTCATCGCCATCGTCCATCACGATGCGGCGCTTAGCCACATCCACCGCCGCGACTTCAGCATATAAGCGCTTGATACGATAATTATCCAAACCAGAATAATTAAAGGTCAGGTCGCCAATCTTTTTACTTCCACCCAGCACCAGATTGCTCACCGGACAGGATACAAACGTGGTGTGCTTTTCAATTAGTACGATTTCAACCGCTTCGCCAGCCCACAGCCGCAAATACTTGGAAAAGCTAGCGCCAGCATAACCGCCGCCGATGATAATGATGCGCTTAGGCACGCTTGCCCAGCTATTCTGCGGTAAGCCACCCAAGGCAACCCCAGCACCTACCAGTTTAAGAAAATCGCGGCGTTGCATCAGAAATTGAGCGGCATGGGGGCCGCCGATGCCTTGCGCGCTTGGGTAGAAAAGTAATCAGCCAGCTGCTCAATCTCGGCCTCGGTCAAGCCTTTGGCGTGATGATGCATGACAGTGGCAGGTCGCTCGCCGGCGCGAAACGCCTTCATCTGCGTGATGAAATGCGTTCTATCCAGCCCCGCCAACACCGGCGTAATGCCTACGCTGTTGCCATTAGTGCCATGGCAGGCCGCGCAAGAAGCCGCCAACACGCGCAGATGGCTGTTAGGCTCAGCCGCAAATGCGGCCGAGACGCTCACTAGCAAGCACAATCCTGCGTAGACCTTAGAAGCACTGCTCATCTTGGCAACCGTCATCTTTAGCACCATGTGCGATCAAAATTTTGACCGTATCGGGGTGGTTCTGATCAGTTGCCATGCGCAGCACGGTCACTCCAGCGCGACCTTTGATGTTGGGGTCAGCACCTTTATCTAACAACACATTCAACAACTCGTTATTACCATCGTATGAGGCATGAGCAACCGCGGTCATTTTGGTAATAGGATGCCGATAATTCACGTCAGCGCCGCGCTCTGCCAACAGCTTGACCACGGCTGTCTGGCCTTTTGCGGCGGCAGACAGCAAGGGAGACCAACCAAAGAATATGTCCTTCACTGACACCGTTCCTGCGTCGAGATGCTTGATCACGGTGGCGGTATCGCCCTCAGTGACCGCAGTCATAAACGCTATCGAGTCGTCATCTGTTACCGCATAAGTAGCAAATGGAACCAACAACGCGACCGCCAAAATTACACTCTTGATAAACTTCAATTTAACTCTCCTAGTTTGTTAACCACATTATCACTAACGCTTCTGAACCCATTTTAACCTACAAATTTACGTGCATTTCTAAACATCCGCATCCACGGTGCATCTTCATTCCAGTCATCCGGATGCCAGCTATTTTGCACGGTGCGGAATACCCGTTCAGGATGCGGCATCATGATGCTGAAACGCCCATCCAGCGTGGTCAATCCAGTAACTCCTTGAATTGAACCGTTAGGATTGAACGGGTAGATTTCGGTGGCTCTGCCGTCATTATCCACAAAGCGCAGCGTCATCAAATTCTGCTTCCGCGCCATTTCGACCGCGACGCTGGAAGAAAATTCCGCGAAACCTTCGCCATGCGCTACGGCAATCGGCATGCGGCTTCCATCCATGCCCGCAAAGAACAACGAAGGCGAGTCTAAAACCTCCACCATGGCAAAGCGAGCTTCAAATTGCTCAGATTTATTGCGCACAAAATGTGGCCAGAACTCAGCGCCAGGAATCAAGTCGTGCAGATTGCTCATCATCTGACAGCCGTTACACACACCCAAAGCAAAACTGTCTTTACGCTGGAAGAAGGCGCTAAATTCGTCCCTAGCTCGCGCGTTGAACAAAATAGACTTCGCCCAACCTTCGCCCGCGCCCAGCACGTCGCCATAAGAAAAACCGCCGCAGGCCACCAATCCGGCGAAGTCTTGCAGCGAAACACGACCGGCGATGATGTCACTCATATGCACGTCATGCGCTTCAAATCCGGCGCGGTCAAAAGCCGCCGCCATTTCCACTTGGCCATTCACGCCCTGTTCGCGCAGCACCGCCATTTTCGGGCGAATTCCGCTAGCGATATATGGCGCGGCGATGTCGTCATTGAGATCAAATTCCAGCCGCGCGTGAAGGCCGGGGTCGTAAGAATCCAGCAACCGGTCGTATTCCTGTTGCGCACACAGCGGGTTGTCACGCAGGCTTTGCATATGGAAAGTGGTCTCCGACCACCAGCGGTGCACGTCGCTGTGGCGCTCGTCGAACACCATCTCGCCGTTGCACACGATGCGGATGTGTTTGCCGGTGACCATGCCGACCACCTGTGCCATGCCGCTGAAGGCCATAGCTACCACCTCCACGTCACTCGCCCGCACTTGCAGCACCGCGCCCAACTCCTCGCTGAATAAAGCAGGAATGGCTTCAGTCATACCTAAATCCACGACGATGCCACAATGCCCAGCAAACGCCATTTCCACCAAAGTAACGAATAAACCGCCGTCGGAACGGTCGTGATAGGCCAGAATCTTGCCCGCTTGATTTAAACTTTGCACCGCGTTGAAGAAGATTTTGAGGTTATCCGGCTCATCCAAATCCGGCGCGATGTTATCCGTTGCACCATAGACCTGCGCCAGCGCCGAGCCGCCTAGCGCGTTCTTACCCATGCCTAAATCCACCAGCATCAACACCGTTTCACCCATATTGCTGCGTAGTTGTGGGGTTAGCGTTTTACGCACGTCCGCCACCGGCGCAAAAGCGGTGACCACCAAGGAAATCGGCGCGGTGACGGCTTTTTGTTGACCGTCCTCTTCCCACATCGTCTTCATGGACATCGAATCCTTGCCCACCGGAATACTGATACCCAAAGCTGGGCAAAGTGCCATGCCTACAGCGCGTACGGTGTCGTAGAGCGCCGCGTCTTCACCTTGATGCCCGGCAGGAGCCATCCAATTGGCAGAGAGCTTGATGTCGCTTAAATTTTCTATCCCCGCAGCGGCGATGTTGGTAATCGCCTCCGCAATCGCCATGCGTCCAGAAGCCGGCGCGTCTATCAAAGCCAGCGGTGCTTTTTCGCCTACAGCAAAGGCCTCGCCGCGATTGGTTTGATACCCTGCCAGCGTCACCGCCACGTCTGCCACCGGCACTTGCCACGGCCCTACCATCTGGTCACGCGCCACCAGTCCCGTCACAGTGCGGTCGCCGATGGTGATAAGGAAAGTTTTATCCGCCACGCCGGGCAACCGCAACACACGCTGGGCGGCTTCGGTGACGCTAATTTCACTGTAATCAAACGCGGGAAGTTGACGGGATTGACGTTGCACATCGCGCGTCATTTTCGGCGGTTTGCCCAGCAACACCGACAAGTCCAACTCCACCGGCTTGTTGTCAAAGTGGCTATCCGCCACCGTCAGGTGCTTTTGCTCCGTCGCCACGCCAACAATCGCAAACGGGCAGCGCTCACGCTCACAGAGCTGCTTGAACAGTTCAACATGCTCCGGCAACACTGCGAGCACATAACGCTCTTGCGCCTCGTTGCACCACAACTCCTTGGGTGACATGCCCGGCGCTTCGTTTTGAATATCTCGCAACTGAAAAAACGCCCCGCGTCCGGCATCGTTCACCAGCTCTGGGAAAGCATTAGAAAGCCCACCCGCGCCCACGTCATGAATTGCCAAGATAGGATTCTGTTCGTTCATCTGCCAGCAGCGATCTATCACCTCCTGCGCCTGACGTTCCAGTTCAGGATTGCCACGCTGCACCGAATCAAAATCCAGATTTTCCGCATTAGAACCGCTGCCCATGCTCGATGCCGCGCCGCCGCCCAAACCTATCAACATGGCAGGACCGCCGAGCTGAATAAGAATCGCGCCGTCAGGAATGGCGTGTTTATACGAATGCCGCGCCGAGATAACACCAATGCCACCCGCCAGCATGATGGGCTTGTGATAACCGCGCACCTCGTCATTACTTTCAATCTCTAAGGTGCGGAAATAACCCGCAATGTTGGGGCGACCAAACTCGTTATTATAAGCCGCGCCGCCCAAGGGGCCGTCCACCATAATTTGCAAAGCTGAGGCTATGCGTCCCGGCTTACCGTAACCAGACTCCCACGGCTGCTTGAAGTGCGGAATTTCCAAATTTGACACCGAAAATCCCGTCAACCCCGCCTTGGGTTTAGACCCACAGCCCGTCGCACCCTCATCTCTAATCTCACCACCAGCACCAGTCGCCGCGCCAGCAAAAGGCGAAATCGCCGTCGGGTGATTATGCGTCTCCACTTTCATCAAAAAGTGCATGTCGTCTTGTTCGTAGCCGTAACGGCCATCGGGCTGAGCGTTGAAGCGCTGCGTGGTTTCACCCGCCACAATCGAAGCGTTATCTGAATAGGCTACCACCGTGCTGCCAGGGTTCAGTTTGTGCGTGTTGCGTATCATGCCAAACAGCGAATGCTCTTGTTTCTCGCCGTCTATCACCCAATCCGCGTTAAAGATTTTGTGACGGCAATGCTCAGAATTGGCTTGCGCGAACATCATCAACTCCACATCAGTCGGATTGCGTCCAATACGCTGGAAATTTTCCACCAGATAGTCCACTTCATCCGCCGACAAAGCCAAACCCATAGACTGATTCGCCTTATCCAGCGCGACCTTGCCACCTTTGAGAACATCCACCGTGCTGAGAGGCGTAGGTTTGGCAACCTCCACCAGTTTGGCCGCGTCATCCAGCGAGGCAAATACCGCCTCGGTCATACGATCATGGATCAGCGGCAACAACGCGGCTTTCTCATCCTTGGTAAGCGGCTTACCATCTTGCGTTACCACATAAAACACCACACCACGCTCGATTCGCGTCACATCCTCCAACCCGCAATGTTGGGCAATCTCAGTCGCGCGTGATGACCAAGGTGAAATCGTGCCGGGACGAGGAATCACCAGCAACAGCTCGCCTTTGGGCGTTTCTTCGGTCATCTTCGGCCCATAGGTGAGTATCTGCTGCAGCGTATTCTTTTGTGTAGGATTGAGCGTTTGCTTCGTCCAGACAAAATGCCAGAACTCGGCGTAGATATGGGTAATGCGTGGCGCACTGGATTTCAGCGAACTGACAATTTTATCGAGTCGGAAAGGAGATAATGCGGCACTGCCACGGATGCGGAGCATGATTATTCTTTGAGTTGCAAAGGAAAGAATTTTACCCGAAATAGGGGGTTTAGGCTTAAGCCTAGAACGTAAGAATTGTGTTTGAGCGTTCAGCCACAATGATTAGAGTGAGAATATCAATTGCCCCGTATTTCGCTTTGCTCCATAAGGGCTACGCTTGCTAATCTTCCCCCTCTTTCCACCGTCATTCCGAGCTTGACCCGTAATCAATTTTTGGTGTTTTTAACATCAACACCGCCGGGGTGATTAGTTGGGTAGGGCGGAAAAGCGTAGCGCCTTCCGCCGGATGTGATTTTGAAAGTCATTTGGCGGATAACGCCTACGGCTAATCCGCCAATGAGTTCCGAGTTAACACAATGATTTTTATATAAAATAATCGTGTCTGACCCCATTCATTTTTCATTCATTGGTGAATTCACATTGCAACAGCGGCATCGGGGTCAAGTCTTGCAAAACCACATCTTCACCACCGGAATGAGGTTAGCAGGGATGCACCCTACATCGGGATGTTTCAGCATGAGTATTTCATCCATCTAAGTAATTACAATTCAAGCCGCCGCCCGCAAATTAAAATCCGCATGAATATCCGCGAACGGTACATGCAACTTATCTGCCGCATCCCGCTCGACAAAGCCCCATTCCAGCAACACCGCAACATCTTCATGCACTCGTTTCAC
>JBJXEA010000002.1:0-43688 GCA_046155285.1 Methylophilaceae bacterium
GGGCGACAACGTCTCCATCACCGTCACCTTGATTGCCCCTATCGCCATGGAAAGCGGTCTGCGTTTCGCGATCCGCGAAGGTGGTCGTACGGTCGGTGCTGGTGTGGTGGCTAAGGTTATTGAGTAACAGCAGAAGGAAGGCAGGGCATAAGACCTGTCTTTGCTATTTATTTAGAAACATTACGCTCTTTGAAAGAAAATTATGCAAAGCCAAAAAATCCGTATTCGCCTAAAAGCTTTTGACTATCGTTTGATTGATCAATCTGCTCAGGAAATTGTAGAAACTGCCAAACGTACTGGCGCTGTAGTTAAAGGCCCAGTGCCGCTGCCAACCCGCATTGAGCGTTTTGACATTCTGCGTTCGCCGCACGTCAACAAGACTTCGCGCGATCAGTTTGAGATTCGTACCCACTTGCGATTGATGGATATTCTTGACCCAACCGACAAGACGGTAGATGCATTGATGAAGTTGGATTTACCGGCAGGCGTGGATGTAGAAATTAAGCTGTAAAGAGTGTTGTAATTTATGAGGGGCATCGATATAATCACGCCCTTTCGCAAACAGTGCCGGTCAATTGTAATCGGCTCTTAAACTATAAATAAGGAAACGATCATGAGCTTAGGGCTTGTAGGTCGCAAGGTGGGTATGACCCGCATTTTTACCGAGGATGGCATAAGTATTCCGGTAACAGTGCTGGACGTTTCGCCCAACCGCGTGACTCAGATCAAAACTCAGGGCAACGACGGCTATACTGCCGTTCAAGTCACTTTCGGCGAGCGCCGCGCGAGCCGTGTCACTAAGGCGATGGCTGGACACTTTGCGAAAGCGGGTGTTATTGCTGGTCGCGGTGTGTTCGAGTTTCCGGTTGATGCTAAGGAGCTTGGCGATTTAGTTGCTGGCGGCCAAGTCACCGTTGAGACTTTTCACGCAGGGCAAATCGTAGACGTGACTGGTACGACCCAGGGTAAGGGTTACGCTGGTGTTATCAAGCGTCACCATTTCTCCTCTAACCGTGCTACCCACGGTAACTCCAAATCGCATAATGTTCCTGGCTCCATCGGTATGGCGCAAGATCCTGGGCGTGTGTTTCCGGGTAAGCGCATGACGGGACACTTGGGAGCAGTTAAGCGTACTGTGCAAAATCTGGAAGTGGTGCGCGTGGATGTTGAGCGCAACCTGCTGCTGATTAAGGGCGCAGTGCCTGGTTCTAAGGGCGGTGATGTAATTGTGCGTCCTGCTGTTAAAGCTTTGAGAGCAGGTGCAAAATGAAACTGAAACTAATAGATAATAACGGTAAGGCAGGCAAGACGGGTGTAGAAGTATCCGATGCCACCTTTGGCCGTGAGTTTAACGAGGCGCTGGTGCATCAAGTGGTGGTGGCTTATATGGCCAATGCTCGCACCGGTACTCGCAAGCAAAAAGACCGTGAAGAAGTGAATCACAGCACGAAAAAACCTTTCAACCAAAAAGGTACTGGACGTGCACGTGCAGGTATGACTTCCAGTCCGATCTGGCGTGGAGGTGGTCGCACTTTCCCAAATTCTCCTGATGAGAATTTCAGCCACAAGCTCAATAAGAAAATGTATCGCGCTGGTATGCAGTCCATTTTGTCTGAGTTGGTGCGTCAAGACCGTTTATCGGTGGTAGAGGAGTTTGCCATTGAGGCTCCTAAAACCAAGCTGATGGCTGCAAAGATCAAGGCAATGGGTTGTACCGAGGGTGTGTTGGTGGTGACAGATGGTTTTGATGAGAACTTGTTCTTATCAGCACGCAATCTGCCGCACGTGTTGGTGCTCGAGGCGCAACATGCTGACCCAGTCAGTCTGGTGCGTTTCCCGCGCGTGATTGCCACTAAAAATGCTGTTAGAAAACTTGAGGAGATGCTGGCATGAGTACACCCGCTATCAATCAAGAGCGTCTGTTGCAAGTGATACTGGCACCTCAAATCACTGAGAAGGCTACGCGCTTGGCAGACAACAACCAACAAATCGCGTTCAAAGTTCGCACTGATGCTACCAAGCTTGAAATCAAAGCTGCGGTGGAGTTACTGTTTAAGGTGGAAGTGAATGCGGTAAGCGTGATCAATGTCATGGGCAAAGCCAAGCGCTTTGGTCGTGGTATGGGTTCACGTAAGGACTGGAAAAAGGCGTATGTGAGCCTGAAGCCAGGTCAAGAAATCAACTTCGCGGCTGGCGAATAAGGAGAATACGATGGCATTGGTTAAAGTCAAGCCGACGTCCCCCGGTCGTCGCGCAGTAATAAAGGTGGTAAACCCTGATTTGTATAAGGGTAAGCCTTACGCCCCGCTGTTGGAAAGCCAAAGCAAGAATGCTGGCCGTAACAACAGTGGTCGTATCACTATTCGTCACCAAGGTGGCGGTCACAAGCAGCATTATCGTTTGGTGGATTTCCGTCGCAATAAAGACGGCATTCCAGCAACCGTTGAACGCTTGGAATATGATCCTAACCGTAGCGCACACTTGGCGTTGCTGTGCTATGCCGACGGTGAGCGTCGCTACATCATTGCGCCGCGTGGCGTGGCAGTTGGTGCGCAGCTAATTTCTGGTTCTGAGTCACCCATCAAAGTGGGCAATACTTTGCCGCTACGTAACATTCCAGTCGGCAGCACTATTCACTGTGTGGAGTTGATGCCGGGCAAAGGTGCGCAGTTGGCGCGTTCTGCAGGCACTTCAATCCAGTTGCTGGCGCGTGAAGGTACTTACGCGCAATTGCGTTTACGTTCTGGCGAAGTGCGCCGCGTACACGTGGATTGCAAAGCGACTTTGGGTGAGGTGGGTAATGAAGAGCATTCTCTGCGTTCCATTGGTAAGGCGGGTGCTATGCGTTGGCGCGGTGTTCGCCCAACCGTTCGTGGTGTGGTGATGAATCCAGTGGATCACCCGCACGGTGGTGGTGAAGGTAAGACCGCTGCTGGTATGAATCCAGTAAGCCCATGGGGTACACCAACCAAGGGTTATCGTACTCGTAACAACAAGCGGACGGACAATATGCGCGTGAGCCGTCGTCCTTCCGGTAAGAGGTAATTCACATGGCACGTTCCGTTAAAAAAGGTCCATTTATTGATAGCCATTTGGCAAAAAAAGTAGAGGTTGCGACCGCAGCTAAAGACCGCCGTCCGATTAAGACATGGTCACGCCGCTCTACCATTTTGCCGGATTTCATTGGCCTAACAATCGCGGTGCACAACGGTAAGCAACACATTCCGGTGCTGATTTCTGAAAACATGGTTGGCCACAAGCTGGGCGAATTCGCCCTGACCCGTACCTTTAAGGGTCACGCTGCCGACAAAAAGGCTAAGAAATAGGAGCATGACGATGAATGTATCCGCAGTAGTCAAAGGGGTTCACCTGTCACCGCAAAAAGCGCGGTTGGTAGCTGACATGGTGCGCGGTAAGAAAGTAGACCAAGCGCTGAATATCCTCGCGTTCTGCCCGAAAAAAGGCGCAGATATTATCAAGCGTGTAGTGGAATCTGCCATCGCTAACGCTGAGCATAACGAAGGCGCTGATATTGATGAATTGAAAGTGACCACGATTTATGTAGACAAAGGCATGGTGATGAAGCGTATTCGTCCTCGCGCTAAGGGTCGTGCTGGTCGCATTATCAAACCAACATGTCATATCACCGTGATGGTGGGAGATTAAATATGGGTCAGAAAATACATCCAATCGGCTTTCGTTTGGCAGTTCAAAAGAACTGGACGTCACGCTGGTATGCCAATAGCAAAAACTTCCCCGGCATGTTGCAAGGCGACATTAAGGTGCGTGAGTATTTGAAGAAAAAACTGGCGCATGCTGCGGTGAGTAAAATCATCATCGAGCGACCAGCCAAGAACGCCAAAATCACCATCTATAGTGCGCGTCCTGGCATTGTGATCGGCAAGAAGGGCGAGGATATTGAAACATTGCGTTCGACTTTGCAGCGCATGATGGGAGTTCCTGTCCATCTGAACATCGAAGAAGTGCGTAAGCCAGAAATTGATGCTACGTTGATTGCTGAGAATATCGCGCAACAGCTGGAAAAGCGAGTGATGTTCCGACGTGCCATGAAGCGCGCCATGCAAAACGCCATGCGTTTGGGCGCACAAGGCATCAAAATCATGAGCGCTGGTCGTTTGAACGGTATCGAAATTGCACGTACCGAGTGGTATCGTGAAGGTCGTGTGCCATTGCATACCTTGCGTGCCGATTTGGATTACGGTGTGGCTGAAGCCAGCACTACCTATGGCATCATCGGGATTAAGGTTTGGGTATTTAAGGGCGAAATTTTAGGTAAGGGTGAGCAGCCAGCAGTGCCTGCAACCGCTCTGCCAATGCCAGAGCCTGAGAGAAAAGTAAGAAAGTCGGGAGCAAAAAATGCTGCAACCAGCTAGACAAAAATATCGCAAGATGCAAAAGGGTCGCAACAAAGGCGTTGCGACAACCGGCAATAAGGTGAGCTTTGGTGAATATGGTCTGAAGGCGATTGGCCGTGGCCGGATTACTGCGCGTCAAATTGAAGCGGCGCGTCGCGTAATGACCCGCCACATCAAGCGTGGTGGGCGGGTGTGGATTCGTATTTTCCCGGATCAGCCGATTTCCAAGAAGCCAGCTGAAGTGCGTATGGGTAACGGTAAGGGCAGTACCGAGTATTACGTTGCCCAAATCCAACCTGGCAAAATGTTGTACGAAATGGATGGAGTGACCGAAGATTTGGCACGTGAAGCATTCAAGCTGGCTGCCGCCAAGCTGCCGATTCCAACCGCGTTCGCCACCCGTCATATAGGGAGTTAAGCATGAAAGCCGCTGAATTAAGAGCAAAATCCGTAGGTGATTTGAAGGGTGAGTTGGTCGAATTGATGCGTGCGCAGTTTTCGTTGCGTATGCAAGTGGCGACCCAGCAACTTTCAAAAGTTGACCAAATTGGGAAAGTGCGCCGTGACATTGCGCGTGTACGTACCGTACTGACTGAAAAGACGCTTGAAAAAGCGGCTCAAGCATAATGGGAGCAAATATGGCTGAAGCCGAAAAAACGAATAAGGTAGTGCGTAGCGTGACGGGTCGTGTGGTCAGTGACAAGATGGACAAAACCATCACCGTGCTAGTGGAGCGTACCGTTAAACACCCGCTTTATGGCAAGATTGTGCGTCGTTCCAACAAGTTTCACGCACACGACGAAGCTAACGAATGTAAAGAGGGCGATTTGGTGACTATTATTGAAAGTCGTCCTTTGTCACGTACCAAAACTTGGCGCGTATCTAAAATAGTTGAAAAAGCGCAAACCGTTTAGTTTTATTAGTAAATGTTGTTGTGTTAGGCAGGAAGCCTAGCTATAATGCTCGGCTTTGTTGGCGCCCGAAAGCTGGTGCCCCAATACTGACCGCATAAGTTAGTTGTGCAAAACGCAAATAACTTATTTTTGACGGATTAAGTTGGAGATATTTCCATGATTCAAATGCAATCCCGTTTGGAGGTTGCTGACAACACTGGTGCACGTGAAGTGCAGTGCATTAAGGTGTTGGGCGGCTCTAAGCGACGTTACGCCGGTATCGGCGATATTATCAAGGTCAGTATTAAAGATGCTGCGCCGCGTGCTCGTGTCAAAAAGGGTGATGTTTATAGCGCCGTGGTAGTTCGTACTACCAAAGGTGTTCGTCGCCCTGATGGCTCGCTAGTGAAGTTTGATGAAAACGCAGCGGTACTTCTTAATAATAAGCTAGAGCCGATTGGTACCCGTATTTTTGGGCCAGTGACGCGCGAGCTGCGTAGTGAGCGATTTATGAAAATCGTTTCGCTTGCGCCTGAAGTGCTGTAAGGAGACTTCGAGTGAACAAGATTCGTAAAGGTGATGAAGTGATCGTCACTACTGGTAAAGACAAGGGCAAGCGCGGAACGGTATTAAATGTGCTGGATATTGGCCGCGTTCTGGTTGAGGGTATTAATCGTGTTAAACGGCACACGCGCCCCAATCCAACCAAGGGCATACAGGGCGGTATTATCGAAAAAGAGATGTCGATTCATGCTTCCAATGTGGCCTTGTTCAATAGCGCTACACAAAAGGCTGATCGCGTAGGCTTCAAGGTGCTGGATGACAATCGCAAAGTGCGCGTGTTCAAGTCCAACGGCGAAGTCGTGGACGCTTAAGGAATAATCATGGCGAGACTTAAACAATTTTATAAAGAGGCTGTGGTCAAGAAGTTGACCGAGCAGTTCGGCTATAAATCGGTGATGGAAGTGCCGCGCATTGAGAAGATTGTTCTCAATATGGGTGTGGGCGAGGCCGTTGCTGACAAGAAGATTATGGAAAATGCGGTGGGTGACATGCAGAAGATTGCTGGTCAAAAGCCTATCGTTACTTTGTCGCGTAAGTCTATTGCAGGATTCAAGATTCGTGACAATTACCCAGTGGGTTGCAAAGTAACGCTGCGTCAAGAGCGTATGTACGAATTTCTGGATCGCCTGATTACCATTGCGATTCCACGGATTCGTGACTTCCGCGGCATTTCTGGAAAATCTTTTGATGGCCGTGGTAACTACAACATGGGCGTTAAGGAGCAAATCATTTTCCCTGAAATTGATTACGATAAGGTTGATGCCCTGCGCGGCATGAACATCACGATTACCACTACTGCGAAAACGGATGATGAGGCGCGTGCGCTACTCACAGCATTCAGTTTTCCGTTTAGGAGTTAATGGAATGGCCAAGTTGTGCATGATTGAACGCGAATTGAAGCGTGCCGAAACAGTAAAAAAATACGCAGGCAAGCGTACCGAATTGTTTGCGGTAATCAATGATCCCAAGGCAAGCTATGAAGACCGCTTTGCCGCTCGTACCAAATTGCAAGCGCTGCCACGCAACGCAAGCCCAGTGCGCCAACGTAACCGTTGCGCGATTACGGGTCGTCCACGTGGTGTGTTTAGCAAGTTTGGAATTGGTCGCAGTAAATTGCGTGAACTGATGATGCGCGGCGAAGTGCCGGGCGTGGTCAAGGCTAGCTGGTAACGGAGGAAATACTATGAGTATGCATGATCCGATTGCCGATATGTTGACACGCATCCGCAATGCCCAAATGGTGAATAAGCCTAGTGTCTCTATGCCTGCATCCAAGCTGAAAAGCGCGATTGCCGGTGTGTTAAAAGACGAAGGTTATATTGAAGACTTCGCGGTGCAAGCCAATGACGGCAAGCCTAGCCTAAACATCGGCCTGAAATACTACGCAGGTCGTCCGGTAATCGAAAAAATTGAGCGTATTAGTAGCCCTGGTCTGCGTGTTTATCGTGGTACAGGTGCAATTCCTACGGTTATGAATGGTCTTGGTGTGGCGATAGTGTCCACGTCTAAAGGCGTAATGACAGATCGCAAAGCGCGCGCAGCCGGTATCGGTGGCGAAGTGCTATGTGTTGTGGCTTAAGAGGTGAACCATGTCACGCGTAGCTAAAAATCCAGTTGTTATTCCGGCTAAAGTAGAGGTGAATATTACTTCCGAAGCCATTGCCATCAGCGGCCCTATGGGCAGGCTCTCTCAGTCTCTGTGCGGCAACGTAAAAGTGGCGCGTGAGGGTGATGCGGTGACTTTTGTTGCGGTCAATGACAGCCAGCACTCACAAGCGATGTCGGGTACCGTGCGTGCCTTGGTCGCCAATATGATGCGCGGCGTGTCGGAAGGCTTTACCCGTAAGCTTACCTTGGTCGGCGTGGGCTATAAAGCGGCGGCGCAAGGGTCGAATTTGAATCTTGAACTCGGTTATTCGCATACCATCAATCATAAAATGCCAGCGGGTGTGACGGTGGAAACTCCGACGCAAACTGAAATCATCCTCAAGGGTGCGGATAAGCAAGTGGTGGGTCAGGTTGCTGCCCAAGTGCGGGCTTATCGCAGCCCAGAGCCATATAAGGGCAAGGGTGTGCGCTATTCCGACGAGGTGGTAGCAATCAAGGAAACCAAGAAGAAGTAAGGGCTAAAAATGAATATTGTAGATACACGGATACGTCGCGCGAAAAAAACCCGCGCTAAGATTGCAGAGTTGAAGGCGACGCGCTTGAGTGTGCATCGTACTAACAGCCACATCTATGCGCAAATCATTGCTGAGACTGGTGATACGGTGTTGGTAAGTGCTTCGACCTTAGAAAAGGATGTGCGTAAAAAAGTTAAAAATGGCGGTAACATCGAAGCAGCAACGGCCATAGGCAAGCGCATTGCAGAAAAAGCAAAGGCAGCAGGTATTACCACGGTAGCGTTTGACCGCTCCGGTTTCAGATATCACGGCCGCGTAAAAGCGTTGGCCGAAGCAGCCCGTGAACACGGCCTGACCTTCTAAATAGACGAGGTTGATGATGGCAAAAGTTGAAATGGAACAACAAACCGACGGCATGCGCGAGAAGATGATCGCGGTGAACCGTGTGACAAAAGTGGTCAAGGGTGGTCGGATTATGAGCTTCGCAGCATTGAGCGTGGTGGGTGACGGTGACGGTGCGGTCGGCATGGGCAAGGGTAAGGCGCGTGAAGTGCCAGTGGCCGTTCAAAAGGCCATGGACGAAGCGCGTCGCAATTTGGTGAAAGTGAGCCTGAATAACGGCACTTTGCATCACGCTGTGGTGGGCAAACATGGCGCGGCTAAAGTTTTTATGCAGCCAGCGTCTGAAGGTACTGGGATTATTGCCGGTGGCGCGATGCGTGCGATTTTTGAGGTGATGGGAGTGACCAACGTGCTGGCTAAGTGCATGGGTTCTACCAATCCTTACAACGTAGTGCGTGCTACGTTGAACGGCTTGCAAGCAATGAATACGCCGTCTGAAGTGGCTGCCAAGCGCGGTAAATCGGTTGAAGAAATTAGAGGTTGATCATGGCTAAAGCTAAAAAAGAAACGGCCACCATTAAAGTGACCCAAATCAAGAGCGTGATTGGTCGTATCCAATCGCATCGTGCTTGCGTCAGTGGTTTAGGCATACGCCGTATGCATCAAACGGTGGAAGTGCAAGATACGCCCGCCAACCGCGGCATGATTACCAAAGTGGGCTATCTGTTGAAGGTCGAGGGTTAAGACGATGGATAACGCAATGAAGCTAAATACAATTAAGCCAGCAGAAGGCGCAAAAAAGAACAGGCGTCGCGTTGGTCGGGGCATTGGTTCTGGTTTGGGCAAGACTGCTGGGCGTGGTCATAAAGGACAGAAGTCTCGTGCAGGCGGTTTTCATAAGGTCGGTTTTGAAGGCGGTCAAATGCCTTTACAACGCCGTTTGCCTAAGCGTGGCTTCGTGTCTTTGACCGCTGGTGATACCGCTCAAGTGCGAACTGGCACTTTGAGCCTGTGCGATATTGAGGTAATAGATCTGTTGGCTTTGAAGGCTGCCAAGATAGTTCCAGCCTTGGCCAAGACAGCTAAAGTGATATTGGCGGGTGAAGTTTCCCGTAAGTTCACGGTACAAGGCTTGTTGCTGACCAAGGGCGCACGTGCAGCGATTGAAGCCGCTGGCGGCAAGATTGTAGAGTAATCGGGTTGGCAAATCAAAACTCTTTGCTGGGTGCGGCAGGCAAGATGCAGGAGCTCAAAGGGCGCTTGCTATTTGTACTCGGGGCGTTGGTGGTTTATCGGTTGGGTGCGCATATTCCGGTGCCAGGGATAGATCCAGACGTGCTGGCGCAGTTGTTTGAAAAGCAGGGTGGCGGTATTTTGGGCATGTTTAACATGTTCTCCGGTGGGGCATTGAAGCGCTTTACCGTGTTTGCGCTGGGCATCATGCCGTACATTTCTGCTTCCATCATCATGCAGTTGATGACCGTAGTGTCGCCACAGATGGAGCAGCTGAAAAAAGAGGGGGAGGCTGGGCGCCGCAAGATTACCCAGTACACGCGCTATGGCACGGTTTTTCTGGCAGTTTTTCAGGCGATAGGTATCTCCATTGCTTTAGAAGCCCAGAATGGTTTGGTGCTGGAACCGGGCTTGGCTTTTCGCTTGGTGACGGTGATTACACTGGTTACGGGAACGATGTTTTTGATGTGGTTGGGTGAGCAGATTACCGAACGTGGTATAGGTAACGGCATATCAATCATCATTTTTTCAGGCATTGTGGCTGGTTTGCCGCATGCTATTGGCGGGACTTTGGAACTGGCAAGAACAGGTGCTTTTTCCATTCCGCTGGTGCTTTTCTTGTTTGCAGCAACGATATTGGTGACAGCGTTCGTGGTGTTTGTGGAACGTGGGCAGCGCAAGATTACGGTCAATTATGCCAAGCGCCAAGTAGGCAACAAGATGTTTGGCGGCCAGAGTTCGCATCTGCCCTTGAAGTTGAATATGGCCGGAGTGATTCCGCCGATTTTTGCTTCCAGTATTATTTTGTTTCCGGCGACGATGGCGGGCTGGTTTGGTCATAGTGAAGGCATGTTGTGGTTGAAGGATATAGGCGCGGCCTTATCGCCAGGACAGCCGATTTACGTGGGGCTTTATGCCTTGGCAATAGTTTTTTTCTGCTTTTTTTATACCGCTTTGGTGTTCAATCCCAAAGAGACGGCGGACAACCTGAAGAAAAGCGGCGCGTTTGTTCCGGGCATACGTCCCGGTGAGCAAACCGCCAAGTATATAGACCGTATCATGGGCCGCTTGACACTGGTAGGTGCTGCCTACATTACCGCAGTGTGTTTGTTGCCAGAGTTTCTGATTGTGAAGTACAACGTGCCGTTCTATTTTGGCGGCACCAGTTTACTGATCATTGTGGTGGTGACCATGGATTTTATGGCGCAAGTACAGGCTTATTTGATGTCCAATCAGTATGAGAGTTTGTTGAAGAAGGCAAACTTTAAGGGCGGCGGCGCTGGATTGCCACGCTAGGAACGATTGATACATGGCCAAAGAAGACACGATAGAGATGCAAGGCGAGATTCTGGAGAATCTTCCCAACGCAACTTTTCGCGTCAAACTTGAAAATGACCATGTGGTATTAGGTTATATCTCCGGCAAGATGCGTATGCACTATATCCGTATCTTGCCTGGTGATAAGGTAACAGTTGAATTAACGCCGTATGACTTGTCGCGGGCACGCATTATTTTCCGCGCCAAATAATTGGCAAGAGTTGATAGATAGAAGGGATGTGAGATGAAAGTTCGTCCGTCGGTAAAAGTGATGTGCCGTAACTGCAAAGTTATTCGCCGCCACGGTGTCGTGCGTGTCATCTGCTCCGACCCGCGTCACAAGCAGCGCCAAGGGTAATTCGGAGTTGATGGGGCGGTTGTAAACTGTTAAAATTTTAAGCTTTTTAGCTTGCCATTCATGGAGTAAAACATGGCTCGGATTGCAGGGGTAAATATCCCCAACCACAAACATACCGAAATTGCACTTACCGCGATTTTTGGGATAGGGCGTAGCGCGGCACAGAAAATTTGTGCGGCAGCTGGTATCGCTGTTACTGCCAAGATTAAAGACTTGAGCGACGCTGAGATTGAAAAGCTGCGCGATGAAGTTGCTAAGTTCAAGGTAGAAGGCGATTTGCGCCGTGAAATTTCGATGAACATCAAGCGCCTGATGGACTTAGGTTGCTATCGCGGTGTGCGTCACCGTCGTGGCTTGCCAGTCCGCGGTCAGCGCACCAAGACCAACGCCCGTACCCGCAAAGGTCCGGTCAAGGCAATTAAAGCCGCTAAGTAATCAGGGGTTATAGGACACATTATGGCTAAAGCAACTAGCAACGCACGGGTTAAGAAGAAGGTAAAGAAGAACATTGCCGAAGGCATCGCGCACGTTCATGCTTCTTTTAACAACACCATCATTACTATTACCGATCGTCAGGGTAACGCGCTGTCTTGGGCGACTTCTGGTGGTGCAGGATTTAAGGGGTCACGTAAGAGTACTCCTTTCGCTGCGCAGGTAGCCGCTGAAGCTGCCGGTAAAGCTGCGCAAGAGTGTGGCGTAAAGAATTTGGAAGTGCGTATTAAGGGACCTGGTCCTGGCCGCGAATCTGCTGTGCGTGCTTTGAACCTGGCAGGTTTCAAAATTACTAGTATTTCTGATGTGACGCCGGTGCCGCACAACGGCTGCCGTCCATCGAAAAAGCGCCGTATTTAAGCGCATAGAAGTTTTAAGGAGAAGAAATTGGCAAGAAATCTTGACGCAAAGTGCCGCCAGTGCCGCCGAGAAGGTGAGAAGCTGTTTTTGAAAGGTGAGAAGTGTTTCACCGACAAATGCGCTATTGAAAAGCGCAACTTCCCACCCGGTCAGCATGGCCAAAAACGGTCCTCACGCCTTTCTGACTACGGTGTGCAATTGCGTGAAAAGCAAAAGCTGCGCCGCATTTACGGCATTCTGGAAGCGCAATTCCGTGGCTATTACGCCGATGCAGACCGCCAAAAAGGCATTACTGGTGAAAATCTGCTGCAGTTGCTGGAAAGTCGCTTGGATAACGTAGCCTATCGTATGGGTTTGGGTGCATCGCGTAGCGAAGCGCGTCAAATTGTGCGTCATAACAGCATTTTGGTGAATGGTAGTCGCGTTAATATTCCTTCTTACCAAGTACGCCCGGGTGACGTGGTGGAAGTGGCTGAGCGCTCCAAGCAACAATTGCGTATTAAAGGCGCTGTTGAAGCCGCTGAGCAACGTGGCTTCCCAGAATGGCTGGAAGTGGATGTGAAAGCGCTGAAAGGCACTTACAAAGCACGTCCGCAGCGTGATGAATTGCCAGCAACCATCAATGAGTCCTTGGTTGTCGAACTTTACTCCAAGTAATTTGTAGGTTTTATTTAAGGGTAAATCTGATGCAAAGCAATCCAAATGAGTATTTGAAGCCGCGTGTAGTGGAGGTGGAGACACTTTCCCCTAACCGTGCGCGTGTAACTCTGGAGCCGATGGAACGTGGTTTTGGTTACACCTTGGGTAATGCCATTCGCCGTGTGCTGTTGTCTTCCATCGCGGGTTATGCGATTACCGAAATCAAGATTGACGGCGTGGTACATGAGTATTCGACGCTGGATGGCGTGCAAGAAGACGTGGTGGACATTCTGCTCAATCTTAAAGGTGTGGCGCTCAAGCTGCACAATAAGACTGAAGCCATGCTGACCATCAATAAGTCTAGCGAAGGCGCAGTGACTGCTGCTGATTTTGAAATTGGCCACGACGTAGAAATCGTCAATCCTGATCACGTAATTGCTCACCTGACTAAGGGTGGCAAACTTTCTATCGAAGTTAAGGTGGAAATGGGTCGTGGCTACCAGCCTGTGACCATGCGTCAAAAAGCTGTTGAAGAAGACCGCACCATGGGCTTCATCATGGTGGATGCCTCTTTCAGCCCAATACACAAGGTAAGCTATCATGTAGACAGCGCGCGTGTTGAGCAGCGTACCGATTTGGACAAGCTGGTAATGGACGTTGAAACCAACGGTACCATAGACCCAGAGCAGGCTATTCGTAATGCGGCGCGTATTCTGATGGGTCAGTTGTCGGTATTTGCTGACTTGGAAGGCGCGCCGATGGAAGCCGAGTCTGGTGGTGCTGCACCGCAGATAGACCCGATTCTGTTGCGTCCGGTGGATGATTTGGAACTCACCGTGCGTTCTGCCAATTGTCTCAAAGCAGAAAACATTTTCTACATTGGTGACTTAATCCAACGTAGTGAAAACGAGTTGCTCAAAGCCCCTAACCTTGGCCGTAAGTCATTGAATGAAATAAAAGACGTGCTGGCATCTAAAGGTTTGACTTTGGGTATGAAATTAGAGAATTGGCCACCTGCCAATTTAGAAAGAGTTTAAGGAAATATCATGCGTCATCGCGTCAGTAACCGAAAACTAAACCGCACTAGTAGCCATCGTATGGCGATGCTGCGCAATATGGCGAACTCCTTGTTTCTCCATGAAGTGATTAAGACCACCTTACCTAAGGCCAAAGAGCTGCGTAAGATTGCAGAGCCGTTGATTACTTTGGGTAAAAATGCGTCTTTGGCTAATCGCCGTTTGGCCTTTAACCGTACTCGTGACCGTGACATGGTGGTCAAGCTGTTTGATGTGTTGGGCCCACGTTATGCAACACGCAATGGCGGCTATTTGCGTATCCTCAAGTGCGGTTTCCGCGATGGTGATAATGCGCCTATGGCTTTGGTGGAGCTGGTGGATCGTCCAGAAGTGGCAGAAATAATCGCCGCGGAATAAGCGTTGTTTTAGCAACGCTTAAGCAAGCCGGAGATGCAGAGATGCGCTCCGGCTTTAGTTTTTTGTGCTGACGAGTTTGGTGACAGCGGCGGCGTCAAACGGCCAGTCCAATTCGATCAATCCCTCTCGAAATTCAAGGCCTAGCACTGGAATACGGGTTTCGTAGGCATCCAAACCGGATTGTTCGGCGATGTCTACTAGGGATAGTTGGATGCGATGTTTGTGAGCGATAGGGGCTACGATAGCTTCTGCGAGTTCGCAGAGATGACAGATGGCAGTGCCGTACAAGATGAGTTGTGGATGCATCGCTAAAATTCTAACGTGCTTAGGCACATTTGCGCTATCTTCTTACTATGACTGATCTAGAACAATCTAAAGAAAGTTTGCAAGACAGCTTGCAACAGGTGCTTAGCTTGCTCAATAAGCACAAGCTGGTGGAAGACCTCGTGCATAAGCAAGACATGCCGCGCCAAACCTTGGTAGAAAGCCTAGTCCACAAGCAAAATCTGGTTGAGCTGCAAAAGAAACTGGATGAGCTGCACACTGCCGACGTAGCCTACATTCTGGAAGCATTGCCGCGTGACCAGCGCTTGATCGTGTGGGATCTGGTCAAGGCTGAGCGCGACGGTGAAATCTTGCTGGAAGTCTCCGATGCGGTACGGCAAAGTCTCATCGCCGAGATGGACACCGAAGAGTTGCTGGCTGCAGCCGAGCAACTGGACACCGATGAGATTGCCGATCTTGCACCCGACTTACCAAAAGACGTATTCCAAGAGCTGTTAGAAAGTCTAGACAGCCAAAACCGCGAGCGCCTGCAGTCGGCCTTATCCTATCCCGAAGACGCGGTGGGCGCGTTAATGGACTTCGATATTGTCACTATCCGCGAAGATATTACGCTGGAAGTGGTGTTGCGCTATCTGCGGCGATTGGGCGAACTCCCCGACCATACCGATAAACTGTTTGTGGTGAATCGTGACGATACCGTGCGTGGTGTGCTATCGCTGAAACGCTTGCTGGTAGCTGACCCCGAGGCTGTCGTGGCCGACGTAATGGCGGAAGACGCTGTGTTGTTTCATCCCGAAGACGATGCCGCAGAGGCTGCGTCCGCATTTGAGCGTTACAACCTAGTCACAGCGCCGGTAGTGGATGCGGGCAATAAGCTAGTAGGACGCTTAACGGTGAACGAGGTGATGGACTTCTTGCGTGAAGAGTCTGAGAGTGAAGCCTTGTCCTTAGCGGGTTTGCGTGAAGAAGAAGATATTTTTGCCTCGGTGTGGAAATCGGTACAAAACCGTTGGGTGTGGTTGGCGGTGAATTTAGTGACAGCGTTCATTGCCTCTCGCGTGATCGGCGCGTTTGAAGGTTCGATTGAGAAGATTGTTGCATTAGCCGCGTTGATGCCTATCGTTGCCGGCATAGGTGGTAATTCCGGCAATCAAACCATCACCATGATCGTACGCGGCTTAGCACTGGGGCAGGTGAGCGCCGTTAATATGAAGCCGTTGTTCCGCAAAGAGCTGGGTGTAAGCCTGTTGAATGGCATGATTTGGGGCAGCGTATTGGCGCTACTCACCTATATGCTGTACCACAATGCAAAACTAGCCGCGGTGATGATGGCGGCTATGACGCTGAATTTACTCCTCGCCGCAGTGATGGGAGTGGCTATTCCACTGCTGATGGTGCGCACCGGACGCGACCCCGCGGTAGGCTCCAGCGTGCTGATTACCGCCGTTACTGATAGCGGTGGCTTCTTTATCTTCTTAGGTTTGGCTACACTATTTTTACTATGAATGCATTCTGGCAAGAGATCATGGTTGATTTAAGCACCACTGTTGTGTGGCTGCAGTTGACCGTGCTATTCGTTAGCTTAGGTTTTGCTTGGGTGGTGAACAGGCTGCTGGTGCGGCGCTTCAGGACAAACACACCGGAATCCTGGCAAATAGGCGTGGGAGCAATCGCACGCGTGGTTTTCCCTCTGAGCGCTTTGGTGTTCGTCAGCCTAGGGCGCATGTTGTTGCAACATGGTGCGCAGCACAGCAGCCTGCTGCAGCTCGCCATCACCTTGTTATTGGCGATGGCGGTGATTCGGCTGGTAGCCTACGCGCTGCGCTATGTATTCTCCGCCGCGCAGTGGGTACGCACCACTGAGAATTTTGTGGTGTTCTTAGTGTGGGGCTTGGTGGCGCTGCATTTAACCGGGCAATTGGCCGACTTCACGACCTTTCTCGATGAGCTTAGCTTCCACGTCGGCACGCACAAATTTTCACTATTGCTGCTGATTCAATCTGTGTTCATCGCCGTGCTGACGTTGGTCATCACGCTGTGGGTGGGGCGTATGCTGGAAAACAAGCTGATGCGCGCCCAGCAGTTGGATATGAATCTGCGCGTAGTGCTTTCCAAGCTGTTACGGGTGCTGTTGATATTGGTGGGCGTACTTACCGCTTTACCCATGGTGGGTTTCGACATTACGCTATTGTCAGTATTCGGCGGGGCTTTGGGTGTGGGCTTAGGCTTTGGCCTACAGAAAATTGCCAGCAACTACGTCAGTGGCTTCATCATTTTGCTGGATCACTCTTTACACCCCGGCGACGTACTGACGGTGGATGGGCATCATGGCGTAGCACACCAACTACGCGCAAGGT
This sequence comes from Methylophilaceae bacterium, assembly GCA_046155285.1. Lineage (GTDB taxonomy): Bacteria > Pseudomonadota > Gammaproteobacteria > Burkholderiales > Methylophilaceae > CAILHX01. The sequence goes on from JBJXEA010000002.1 coordinate 16,773, forward strand.
ATTTGCTGCTACGCAAGCTGGACGGCACCGAAGTCATCATCCCCAACGATGCGCTGATTACCTCCACTGTCATCAACCACTCGTTATCAGACCGTAAGGCGAGCGTTTCGGTGTCGGTGCGAGTAAGTTACGATAGCCCGCTAGAAGCGGCCATACAGGCTATGCGTGAGTCTGCAGTGGGTGTGGCACGGGTGTTGAGCGCACCATTACCGGATGTGGCGGTTAAGCATCTGGCGGATAACGGCGTAGAGTTACAGTTGACTGTGTGGATCAATGACCCTGAAACTGGTGCGGCGGCATTACAGTCGGCGCTTTATATCAAGATTCTAGAAGGATTCCGCGCTAATAACATCAGCATTGCGCTGGGAGTGATTCCTACCAAATAAAAAAGCCCGCAATTGCGGGCTTTTTCTTAAGCAAACCAAAATTACTTCAGCTTGGTTTCTTTATACGCCACATGCTTGCGAGCAACAGGATCAAACTTGCTGATCTCCATCTTCTCCGGCATGGTGCGTTTGTTTTTGGTGGTGGTATAGAAATGACCAGTGCCTGCACTGGATTCTAATTTGATTTTTTCGCGTCCGCCTTTAGCCATGATTGTTCTCCTTAAATGCGTTCGCCGCGTTCACGCAAATCGGCCAGAACGCTATCAATGCCGTTCTTGTCTATGGTGCGGAGCGCTGCAGTGGTGATACGAAGGCGAACCCAACGGTTTTCGCTTTCGACCCAGAATTTGCGATTTTGCAAATTAGGCAAAAAACGGCGTTTGGTTTTGTTATTGGCGTGAGAAACATTGTTTCCACTCATCGGCTTTTTGCCGGTTACCTGACATTTACGTGCCATTGCTATTTCCTAAACAAGGTCAAATTTTGAAAGACGTGCTTTATACCACGAAACAGCTCATTTACTCAACAAAATTAGTGTTTTCCTGTGCTGCCAAAACCACCTTCACCGCGCTCGCTGGCATCAAACTCATCCACCAGGTCAAAGCTGGCTTGTATCACCGGAACGATGACCAGCTGTGCGATGCGTTCTAGTGGATTGAGGATGAACGGCTCGCGTCCGCGATTCCAGCATGACACCAGCAATTGGCCTTGGTAGTCCGAATCAATCAGCCCCACCAAATTACCTAGCACGATGCCGTGTTTATGCCCCAAGCCTGAACGTGGCAGTATCAAGGCGGCATAATTGGGGTCGCCTAGATGTATCGCCATCCCCGTCGGTATCAGCTCGGTTTTGCCGGGTTCTAGCGTCAGCACGTGTTCGATACAGGCGCGCAAATCCAGCCCGGCAGAGCCAGGTGTGGCGTAGGCGGGGAGTTGGTGTTTGAGGCGTTCGTCGAGGATTTTGAGTTTGACTTTTAATTGAAGCGGTAGTGACATATTTACTTTCCTGATGGGTGGCGATGGTGGCTGAGAGATTTTCCCTCTCCCCTAGCCCCTCTCCCGTTCACGGGCGAGGGGGACGAGGTGTTGCAGTAGTTGGCGTGCAAGTGTGAGTTTGTCGGCGGTGAGTAAAGGGTGTGTGCCGTGGTCGTCTAGCAGAATCAGCGTGTTGTTATCGCCACCAAAGCCATCTTGCACTAGGTTGGCAGCGAGTAATGGCAGCTTTTTACTGCGGCGTTTTTGTTCGGCGAATTGCAGCAGGTTTTCGCTCTCGGCGGCAAAACCGACGCAGAAGGGTGGTTTGGGCAGGTTTGCCACTGTGGCGAGAATGTCTTGGTTTTGCACCAACTCCAAGGTTAATCCGGCGCCATTTTTCTTGATTTTTTGGTCAGATGGATGGGAGGGACGATAGTCACTCACGGCGGCTACGGCTATAAAAATATCTTGGTTTGCAATATGTGCCATCACCGCGTCCAGCATGTTCTGCGCGCTTGCCACGCTGATGACCTTCACCCCGCGTGGCGCATCCAGACAAGCGGCGCTGACCAAAGTCACGGCTGCACCCATTTCCTGTGCTGCTCGCGCTACTGCGTAGCCCATTTTTCCTGAGCTTAGATTAGTGATTCCGCGCACCGGGTCTATGGCTTCAAATGTCGCGCCAGCGGTGATTAGGACGTTTTTTCCAGCAAGCAGCTTGGGTTGAAAACTGGCTTCCAATTCCTCAAGCAAGGCTTGCGGCTCTATCATGCGCCCTACGCCGATTTCGCCACAGGCTTGGTCGCCGCTGTCGGGGCCAAGCACTGCGATGCCGTCTTGCGTGAGTTGCACGATGTTGCGTTGGGTCGCAGGGTTTTGCCACATTTCCATATTCATGGCGGGGGCGACCAGTAGCGGGCATTGGCCACGCGCCAAGCATAAGGTGGAGAGTAAATCGTCTGCCGTACCATGAACTAGCTTAGCGATAAAGTTGGCACTGGCAGGCGCAATCAGAATCGCATCCGCTTCCCGCGCCAAGGTGATGTGCGACATGCCGTTGCCGGTGTTATCCCAAAGGTCGGTCAGCACGGGCTTGCCAGACAGCGCTTGCAAGGTGAGCGGGGTGATGAATTGGCAGGTGGATGCTGTCATCACCACTTGCACGTCCATGTTTTGTTTAACCAGCAAACGCACCAACTCCGCCGCTTTATAAGCCGCGATGCCGCCGGTGAGGCCTAGCAGAATTTTTTTGGAGGGAATGCTCATGGAGCGCTATTTCATTGATAATGCGGACATTCTACCATTGTGGAGTTGATGTGATGGCGATTACCGATTGGCCTGCCGACGAACGTCCGCGTGAAAAACTCATGCTGCAAGGCGCATCGGCCTTATCCGATGCCGAATTGCTGGCGATTTTTTTGCGGGTGGGCGTGACGGGCATGAGCGCGGTGGATTTGGCGCGTGAGCTGCTCTTAGAATTTGGCAGCTTAAACGGCATCTTTGCCGCCAGCCGCGCCCAGCTTACTCAAGTGCATGGCATGGGCGACAGCAAATACGCGCAGCTACAAGCCATTTTTGAGATGTCACAACGCGCATTGAAAGAGCAGATGCGCGAACGTGACGTGCTGGCTTCTCCAGTGGCGGTGCGCGATTATCTGAAGCTGAAGCTGGGCGGGCTGACGCGAGAGGTGTTCATGGTGCTGTTGCTGGACGCACAAAACCGCGTGTTGGCAACCGAGGAGCTGTTTTCTGGCACACTTACGCAAACCTCGGTCTATCCGCGTGAGGTGGTCAAATGCGCCTTACATCACAATGCGGCGGCGGTGATATTTGCCCACAATCACCCTTCCGGCGTGGCCGAGCCCAGTCGTGCTGATGAGATGCTGACTAAAACCTTGAAAGACGCGCTAGCGTTGATAGACGTGAAAGTGCTGGATCACTTTGTGGTGGCGGGGAATGTGGCGCTGTCGTTCAGCGAGCGTGGCCTGCTGTAGTGCTTTGCCACTCTTCGCGCAGCATGCCAAACTTGATGATGTCATCATACGCACCATCCAGTTTTCGCGCTTTACGCTTACGACCTTCTTCAGTAAAGCCAGCGTTGCGATACAGCGCTAGAGCAGAGATATTGGAGGCGAAAACTTCTAGTTCTATACGCTCGAATTTATCGGCGAACCCCATCTTAAGAGCTTCTTGTAGCAAGGTCTTACCCAAGCCAACCCCGCGATAGACGGGCAATAGACCCATGCTCAGATGCCCCGCATGATCTAAGCCTTCAAACATGCCCGGAGTGATGTCGCACCAGCCTACAACATTGGTGCCGTCAAGCAGCAATAGATGAATGCCACAAATAATGAGTGACGCAATATAGTCGCGGGTTTGCGCTACGCTAAAGCCCTTGGTGCTAGCTAAGAAATGGCGTTCATGGGCGATGAGGCCTATGCATTCAGCCAGCGCAGGCGCATCTTCCTCAGTAGTGGGGCGAATTTTTAAGGTCATTTTTATGGATTAGCGGGGGGGGGGAGATTAAGGAATTCATTGTCCCCCCGACAACGTTGTGCATTCTGTTAAAAATTTACAATAAATGCAAGCTCGGCGAGAGGACTTTTAATGCGCGTCTGTGGGCGCTGTATTCTGGGCATAGCTTGCCCACCCAAGCCCAGAATTGGGGGCTGTGGTTCATTTCTTTCAGATGTGCGAGTTCATGCGCGACGACGTAATGGATGATGTGCGGCGGCGCTTGGATTAAGCGCCAATTGAGGCGGATTTCACCTTTTGAATTGCAACTTCCCCAGCGTGTGTGGGCGCTAGAAAGCTTGAGGGGCGGGGTGCTTGCGCCCAATTGCGCGGCACCGATGGCGATGCGCCTGCCAAAGTCCTCTAGCGCCTGGGCGCGTAACCAACTCAGCACTTTGCGCTTGAGTACGGCGCTATTGCTTGGGTCTGGCAGGCAAACCAACAGTGTTTCGCCATTCACTATAGGGATGCTACGAATGCCGCCTGTTTGTAATTCCAACTTGAGTTCTCGCCCCAGATATTGCAGCGCCGCGCCTTGTTCCCATTGCATAACAGGCGTAACGTCATCCAAGCGTTCGGTCAATTGGCCTAGTTTTTTCTCTATCCAGTCGGCATGTTTCAGCAATATGTTCGGAACATCGCGGCGCGGCATACGGCTGGGAATATGTACCGTCAGGCCGTTGCGATCCACGCGCATTCCAATTGTTCTGCGGCGTGCGCTGACTTTGAGGAGGTAGGGGATTTCTCTACCAGCAATAGCAATGCTGTGTTGCAAGCTAGACATATTCGCCGAGACGCGGCATCTCGCCTTCTATCCACGCCTCGACTTGGGCGTTGAGTGCGTCCGACTTCATGCCTTTGGTGTTGATAGGCTCGCCTATGCTGACGGTAATGACGCCGCTATGCTTGTGCAGGCTATTTTTGCCCCAGAACTCGCCTGCGTTATGGGCTACGGGAACCACGGTGGCTTCGGTGTGTGTCGCCAGCCAAGCGCCGCCGATGTGGTATTTACCCTTTTGCCCGGGCGGCGTGCGCGTGCCTTCGGGGAATACCACCACCCACAAGCCTTTTTTCAGCCGATCTTTGCCTTGTTCTACCATTTGCATCAGCGCAAAGCGGCCAGCGGCGCGGTTGATGGCGATGCTATTCACCGCCCACAGCGCCCAGCCGAAAAATGGTATCCAATATAACTCACGTTTCAACACCCAAATTTGCGGCGGAAAGATGGCCTGAAAGGCGATGGTTTCCCATGCTGATTGATGCTTGGAAAGGATGATGCACGGATGTCTTGGGATGTTGTGTGCGCCGATGACGCGATACTTCAAGTTGCAAGTTAGCGCCAGCCAGCGCACCACAAAACGCGCCCAGCCAGCGACGATGTGAGAGCGTTTGGGGGCTGGGAGCGGAATCAGCAACAAGGCCAGCAGCGTGTAAGGAAACACCATCAGCCACATGCCCAGGTTAAAAATGAACACGCGCAGCCACATGGTCATAGCTCGTTGATGATGTAACGTGCGGCTTCGGCTAAGTCGGCACAGATTTTTGTGCCTTGCGGCAGGCCGCCCGCATTGAGCGTATCTTCGCCCTTACCGGTACGCACCAATATCGGCTTGCATCCCAGCGGCACGCCTGCTTGCAAATCGCGCAGGGAATCCCCCACCACCGGTACGCCGTCCAAGTCTGTACCAAAGCGCTTGGCAATCTCTTCCATCAAGCCTGGCTTAGGTTTGCGGCAGTTGCACGCATCTTCGTTGGCGTGCGGGCAGTAAAATAGCGCGTCTATGCGGCCGCCCATTTGCGCCAAAGCGCGGTGCATTTTGTCGTGGATGGCATTGAGCGTGGACATGTCCAGCAGCCCGCGGCTAATGCCAGATTGATTGGTGGCCAGCACCACGCGGAAGCCTGCCTGGTTTAGCTCGGCAATGGCTTCTAGACTTCCGGGAATAGGCTTCCATTCGCTCGGATTTTTGATGAAATGGGTGGAGTCAACATTGATGACGCCGTCGCGGTCGAGAATGACGAGTTTCATGAGGCCAGTTTGGAAAGGTCAGCGACACGGTTCATAGACTGATACAACAGATTTAACAGCCCCAAGCGGTTCATGCGTAATTTTTCGTCCTCGGCGTTGACCATGACATTTTCAAAAAAGTCATCTATCGGCGCCTTTAAGCCAGCCAGCGCTTTTAATGCCGTGGTGTAGTCGCCACGGGTAAAGGCTGAATCTGACTCTGGCTTAACCGCGCCCAGTGCTTGATATAGTGCGATTTCGGCTTTTTCTTGCAGCAACACTAAGTCCGCATTTTGCGGCACTTTGCCTTCCACTTTTTTCAGAATATTGCCTACGCGCTTGTTAGCAGCGGCTAGGTCTGGTGCTTCTGGCAACCTTTCAAATGAGTAGACGGCTTCAAGTCTTGGCTTAACAGTATGAAGGTAGTCTGGCCGCTGCGATAAAACAGCTTCAATTTGTTGGGGGCTAAATTTAAGCCTCTCTGTAATACTTTCGCTATGGAATTCTCGATTTCCAGTATCAGCTCTAGCTCTAGCAGCTTCATCGAAAGAAGAAATTTGAAAATAGTTTTTTAAGCGCTCGTAAATAAAGTCAGGGAGGATTTTGGTAGCATCTTCGGCAAAATCATCGAACAGGTGGGAAGCTGTAGTCAGTAAATCGTCTAGTCGTAGCGCCAGTTCTTGTTCCACCAACATGCGAATCAATCCTAAAGCGTGACGGCGCAAAGCAAACGGGTCTTTGTCACCGGTAGGCACTTGGCCAATCTTGAACAAACCCACAAGAGTTTCTAGTTTGTCAGCCAGCGCTACGCAAGTCCCCACCATGTTGCGCGGTAGATCGTCGCCAGCAAAACGCGGTTTGTAGTGATCTTCAATCGCCTCGGCGATGTCCGCCGCCAAACCGTCATGCAGCGCGTAATAGCCGCCCATGATGCCTTGCAATTCGGGAAACTCACCCACCATGTCGGTGAGCAAATCCACTTTGGCGAGCAAGGCGGCTTGCTCGGCCAAGCCTGCCAACACTGCGCCACCTAGCTGTTCGCCTATATGTTTGGCGAGCTTGGCGACGCGTTGCGTGCGTTCACCTTGGCTGCCCAGTTTGTTGTGGTATACCACCTTGTCCAAGCCGCTTACACGTTCAGCTAAGGTCTTTTTGCGATCTTGGTCGAAGAAGAACTTGGCATCTGCCAAGCGTGGGCGCACCACGCGTTCATTGCCCTGAATCACAGCGCTAGGGTCTTTAGGATTGATGTTTGAAACCAGCAGGAATTTGTTACTCAAGTCGCCATCTGCATCCAGCAGCGGGAAGTATTTCTGATTCGCCTTCATGGTCAGAATCAAGCATTCTTGCGGTACTTCCAAAAACGCTTCTTCAAATTGGCCGATGAGCACATTGGGGCGTTCCACCAGCGCGGTCACTTCGTCCAATAGCGCGTCATCGGCAATTGGCTGCAAACCTTTTCCTGCTTTGAGTGCAGCTAAGCTAAGTTGCTGCTCAATTTCGGCGCGTCGCACGGCAAAGCTTGCAATCACAGCGCCTTCTGTTGCTAGTTGCGTGACGTAGCTATCGGCATCGAGAATGGCTATTGGATGTTTGGCAGCTTCAAAGCGATGACCTTGAGTAAGGTTGCTGCAAGCCAATCCCAGCGCGGTTATCTGAATGATGTCTTGCCCATGCAGCGCCACCAATCCATGCGCCGGACGTACGAAATTGACGCTTTCCCAACCGTCTTGCAATTGGTAGCTCATCACTTTGGGGATGGGTAGTTTGGCCAGCGTTTCAGTGAGGGCGCTCTGTAAAGCCGTTTGCAGGCTAGCGCCCTTGGCTACGCCGCTCAGAAAAACATTGTCGGTCTTGCCATCAGAAGCCACATAAAGTTTATCTGAACCCTCTTCAGCCTCCGGCCACAAATCAGCCAGATGTTCGCGGCCTTCCTTGGCCAGCCTTTTACGCAAAGCATCCGTGGGCTTGCCATCGGCGGTGATGGCCACAGCCACGGGCATCAGCTTCTGCGTTGTTTCCTGATCGGGGGCCACTGCAAGCACATTGCTGATGTGCGCTGCCAAACGACGCGGCGTGGCATAGGGCGTGGTTTTGGCTTTTTCGCCAATCAGTCCTTGGTTTTTCAGTGATTCAAACAGACCATTGGTAAAAGCCTCGCCCAGTTTTTTCAGGGATTTTGGGGGTAGTTCTTCTACCAGTAATTCGACTAATAAATTTGCACTGCTCATCGTTGTTTCGTCATTCCCGCGTAGGCGGGAATCCAGTCAAGTAAGTTGATCATATAAATCTTGCCATTCAGGGTTAAATTCTTCAATGAGTCGTAGTTTCCATACCCTGTTCCATTTTTTGAGTGCTTTTTCGCGGCTAATGGCGGATTCCATGTTTTCATGCGACTCATACCAAACTAATAGATGCGCTTCATATTTTTCTGTAAAGCCTTCAACCGCATTGTTCTTATGTTGCCAAACTCTTGCTACTAAATTCGAGGTCACCCCAATATACAGCGTCCCATTTCTACTGCTGGCCATGATGTAAACGCAAGGTTGCATAGTTGGCTTGACTGGATTCCCGCCTACGCGGGAATGACGGTACAAAATAGGGGCGCCATACTAATTCGTTACCTCGTCATTCCCGCGAAGGCGGGAATCCAGTCAAGTGGGCTGACAGCATAACCGTCACTTTTGACATCTCAATGTGGACGGGAATGGTGTGAAGCCATTCCATTACGCCGCCTTCTTCTCCATTTGCGCCAACACCTCATTCGCCCAATCCTTGGGTGCCATCGGGAAGCCCAGCCGTGCGCGGCTTTCTAGGTAAGCTTGCGCCACAGCCCTTGCCAAATTGCGGATGCGGCCGATGTATGCGGCGCGTTCGGTAACGCTTATTGCGCCTCTGGCATCCAGCAGATTGAAGGTGTGCGCGGCTTTCAATACCTGTTCGTAAGCGGGCAAGGACAATTGATTTTCTATTAGCAATTGCGCCTCTTTTTCGTGGCTGCCAAATGCGCCGAGCAGAAATTCCACGTCGCTGAACTCAAAGTTATAGGTGGATTGCTCGACTTCGTTTTGGTGATACACGTCACGATATTTCAGGCCGTCCGTCCAAGTGAGGTCGAACACGTTTTCCACGCCTTGCAGATACATGGCGAGGCGCTCTAAACCATAGGTGATTTCGCCGGTAATCGGCTTGCAGTTGATGCCGCCGACTTGCTGAAAATAGGTGAATTGCGTCACTTCCATGCCGTTCAGCCATACCTCCCAGCCCAAGCCCCATGCGCCCAAGGTGGGGTTTTCCCAGTCGTCTTCCACAAAGCGGATGTCGTTCTTTTTCAGGTCAAAACCCAGCGCTTCGAGCGAACCAAGATACAGATCAAGGATGTTGTCTGGCGCAGGCTTCAGCACCACTTGGTACTGATAATAATGCTGCAAACGGTTTGGGTTTTCGCCATAGCGCCCGTCTTTGGGGCGACGGCTGGGTTGTACGTAAGCGGCTTTCCACGGCTCGGGGCCGAGTGAGCGCAAAAAAGTCGCAGTGTGCGAAGTCCCCGCACCGACTTCCATGTCGTAAGGTTGCAGCAATGCGCAGCCTTGCTTGTCCCAGTATTGCTGGAGGGTGAGAATAATTTGCTGAAAGGTAAGCATGACGAACCGGAGTGCTTGGAAAGATGTGGATTCTACCGCAAAACCCTACATTCGAACCACAGCGGGCTTGCAAGAGTAGGACATTCAAAGAGTTACATGACTTGGCCGACGGGAATGCCAAGTCATTATTTCACTAGGATATTCTTACAGTTTAAGTGTTAGCAATCAAGCGTTAGCAATCAAAGCCCAGACCAAGCGAGTGATGCTGTCAGGGGCGACTACAGTGTGACCATTGAAGGTGGAATTGAGCTTATGTCTTAGTTCTCTGGCGACGCTTGGATTGCCGCTCAGGTCGAAGATGATGTCGAGGTCTTTACCCATGGCGACAACTTCATCTATGGTGCAGGATTTGACTCCCGCTGCGATAGCTTTTGCTTTGCCGGTGGTGTCGTTGGGTTCAACGACGCAGGCTAGATTCACGTTCTGTTTTTTGTTAAGGATGGCGCCAAGAAAGGCCGTGCCAGCTTTTCCTAGTCCAATGATGGCGATGTTGAGAGTACTCATAATGCCTCCTCAATGATTGATAGAAATATTTAAGTGCCTGCGGGTACAGTATATAAAAATCTGGTGGATGGATAGCAAATAAATTAGGCGAAGAACGCCTTGTACAAACTAACCAAGCTGACTAAGCAAATCAAAATCCCGACCAGAACTAACAGTTTCTTTGCCGGTATTTTTCGTGTGAGCATGGCGGCTATTGGGGCTGCGAATACGCCACCTAGCACCAGACCGGCAACGACAGGCCAAGGCCCCTCGCCCACCAGCACAGAGAACGCAATCGCGCTGACAAAGGTGAGAAAGAATTCTGCGAAATTGACGGAGCCTATGGTAGTTCTTGGGTCATGGCCTGAGCCAACCAGCGTTGTCGTCACCACAGGTCCCCAGCCGCCGCCGCCCACCGCATCAACAAATCCGCCGAATAAAGCCAGCTTGCCTACGTGCTTGGGTTCGCTTTTAGTGAGGAGGCGATGACGGAATGCTTTGCTCACTAGGTATAAACCCATGATGAGCAGGTAGATCGAAATGAATGGTTTGAGTAATGCGCCATCAATAGACGACACTACCACTACTCCGGTGAGCGCCCCTATCATCCCCGGCACCAGCAAGCGCAAGAATAGTTTCACATTGACATTCTTCATTTTGACGTGAGAAATGCCGGAGACTCCAGTCGTAAAAACTTCAGCAATATGTACGCTGGCGGTTGCCACAGCGGGAGGGATGCCAGAAGCGAGCAGAAAAGTGTTGGAAGTCAGACCGTAGGCCATGCCCAAGGCGCCATCTATGGTTTGTGCGATGAGCCCAACGGCTACTGCGCTCCAGAAGTGTTCGCTTTGCAGCGTCGCATAGATTATTTGTTGTGCGCCCTCAAGATTCCCAGAAAAGCTAATCAGGCGCATGGACAAATAGCCCACAGCGCCAATCAACATAAAAATTGCCAGCCAAACCGCGATTCTTAGATAAGGGTGTCCGCTTGGATGTGCGATTTCTTCTTCTATGGGAGGCAAGCCTAATGCCTCATGTGCGTCATTGACCGGGTTGGCGCTTAAATCTACATGTCTTAATTTCATGTAACGAATCCTCAATGCTGATGGCTAAAAGTGTGAGGAGCATACAAGAGGGCATTTACAATCAGAAATACTTTATGGCTATATGTTTATAATGATTAACTATATTTGCGACGTCGTAAAACTCCAAGACCTATCAAAACAAAGCTAATCAGAGCCCAATTTCCCCACATTACATAGGGTGTCACGCCTTGGTAGCCTTGCACTTGGCCTTCTAGTGCTGCTTGGGTGAATTGCGGGAGTTGTGCCAGCACGCGACCATCGCGGTCTATGACAGCGCTAACGCCGGTGTTGGTAGAACGCAGCACGGCGCGGGCAGTTTCTAGGGCGCGGGTTTGTGACATTTGCAGGTGTTGCTCGGCGGCGAGCGATTCGCCATACCAGGCATCGTTGCTGACGTTGACTAACAGTGTTGCCGCTGGGAGTTGGCGGATGATTTCTTCGCCGAATACGTCTTCGTAGCAGATGTTGAGCGCGACTTTTTGGCCGGATAAATTCATGGGTTGCGGCTGTAGCGTGCCGCGTTCAAGATCAGCGAGCGGGATGTGCAGCACGTCGTCGTAAATCCAACCGATAAGGGATTTGAAAGGGATGAACTCGCCGAAAGGGACTAGGTGCGATTTTTGGTAGCTTTGGCTGGGCGCGCTGCCTAGGCTGATAACTGAGTTGAAATATACGGTTTCGCCGTTTTTGGCGGCGCTTTCTGGAATGCCGATCAGCACGTTGCCGCCTTGTGCGGCGGCATGTTGAGCCATGCTACCGAGATAATTGTTAGGTAGATTTTCTGCCAATTGGGGTAGTGCCATTTCGGGGATGACGATGAGTTGCGTGCGGCTTGCCAGCACCATGTCCAGATAGATTTGTAGCGTGTGCGGAAGCTCGTCTTTTTGCCATTTGAGCGATTGCGAGATGTTGCCTTGTAGCAGACTGAAGGTGAGCGGTTTGCCGAATGGCGTACTCCATTCCACGTGCTTGAGGGCGCTTCCGCCTACCCAAAACACTAGTAGCCATAAGCCCATTTTTTTGACGGAGATTTTTTTGGCAACGGCGGCGGCGATGAGTGCCGCGCAAGCCGCCGTTGCTAGTGATACGCCATACACGCCCACCACAGGTGCCAAGCCTGCCAATGGACTGTATGGCACTTGCGAATAACCCACGGTGAGCCACGGAAAGCCAGTAAAAATCCAACTCCGCACCCACTCCAGCAGCGCCAACAGTAGCGGTAGCGCGAAGAGTTTTTTATTGGGGAAATAACGCGTAGCAAGCCATGCAGTCATCATAGGAAACAGCGCCACAAAGCCGCACAAAGCCGCCGTGGCCAGCGCAGCCAGCAGCATCGGCATCTCGCCAAAATCATGCAGGCTGATGTATAGCCATGAAATGCCCACGCCGAACAGTCCCGCGCCAAAGGCTAATCCCAGCCATGTCGCATGGCGCGGGGTGGCGGCGGAATCAACCAGCCAAAACAAACCAGCCAAGGCCAAAATAGTCGCAGGATAAAAATAAAACGGCGCGTAGCCCAGCACCGCAAAAGCGCCCAAGGCAATCGAAATGCCAAGTCGGTTGACCATAAAAGCTAGACCCAGAGGGAAAGAGCCTGCATTATAGCGGCTGGTTTTTTATTTTTTATGAAAGGATTTAGGATGTTAAAGGAATTCAAAGAGTTTGCTATGCGCGGTAACGTGGTGGATATGGCGGTGGGGATAGTCATCGGTGCGTCGTTTGGCACTATCATCAAATCGCTGGTGGATGACGTGATTATGCCGCCGATAGGCTTGCTTATGGGTGGGGTGGATTTCAGCAATATGTACGTGGTGTTGAAAGAAAGCGCGACTGCGGCGGCACCTTATGTGTCATTGCTAGAAGCTAAAAAGGCCGGTGCGGTGACTTTGAATTACGGCTTGTTTATCAACTCCGTGGTGAGTTTCGTCATCGTGGCGTTTGCGATATTTATGCTGATACGTGCTATTAACAAGCCTAAGCCAGTAGTCACGGCTGAACCAACCACCAAACCTTGCCCAAAGTGCTTTAGCGAAATTGCAATCAAGGCGACGCGCTGCGCTTGCTGTACTTCCGAGGTTTAAGGAGTGTTTTAAGTGATGTAGGTTGGGCTGAGCATGAGCGAAGCCCAACAGCGATGATTGAGATTGGCGTTGGGCTTCATTGCGTTCAGCCCAACCTACGGATTGAGCGAGGGTTTAGCAACTTGGGTTGCATTCCGGCAGCACTTCTTCAACTTGAGTGGGCTCAACATAGTCTGGGTTTGGTGAATTCTCATTCATAAACACCACCGTGGCAACCTGGTTGTCGATAATGTCCAATTCGGTGGTGGGGTAGTATTCGCCAGTTTCGTTGGTATTCAAATACTCGTATTGCCACACTTGCCCGATGACCGCGCCAGTGCGGTCATCTTTGAGTTCATAGTGCCTTGCAGGTTTACCTAAAAGTGCCGCGATTTTGTCGGTTTTCATGGTTTTCACCGCATCCACAAAGCCGTGTTCATTGAGCGGCAATTCGTCTTTAGCCGCAGCAAAAGTGGAAAGCGAGAGCAACAGCACAGCCAATAAAACTTTCATCACACACTCCTTGAGTAATAAGTTAAGTCAAGATTGGAAGGCGATTGAACGTTTAAGTTCCCAGCGCACTTTCTGGGGGGAGTTTTTCCAGCAGCAATGTGTGCAGGCGACGGCTATCGGCGCGGAGTACGGTGAACTTCATGTCAGCAAACACCATCTGCTCGCCGCGTTTGGGCAAGCGCCCGAATTTGCTTACTATTAGGCCACCGATGGTAGAAAATTCCTCGTCGCTAAAGTCAGTCTCTAACACTTCATTGAAGTCTGCGATTTCAGTCAGCGCCTTGACGCGGAAACGTCCCGCCGAGTCTTCAAAAATGTTGTCTTCGTCCTCGTCGTAGTCGTATTCGTCTTCGATGTCGCCGACGATTTGCTCTAGCACGTCTTCAATTGTCACCATGCCCGCCACGCCGCCGTATTCGTCCACCACGATGGCGATGTGATTGCGGTTGCCGCGAAACTCTTTCAGCAATACATTCAATCGCTTAGATTCTGGGATGAACACCACTGGGCGCAGCATATCGCGTACGTTGAAATCCTCCCCTGCGTAATAGCGCAGCAGATCCTTTGCTAAAAGAATGCCGATGATGTCGTCTTTGTTGTCGTCAATCACGGGAAAGCGCGAGTGCGCGGTTTCGATGACGAAAGGGATGAATTTTTCCGGCGGGTGGGAGATGTCTATCACGTCCATCTGCGAACGCGGAATCATGATGTCGCGCACTTGTGTTTCAGAAACCTGCATCACGCCTTCAATCATGGCGAGTGCGTCGGCATCCAGCAGATTTTTTTCAAACGCGGCGTGTAGGATTTCTACTAGCTCCTCCCTGTCTTCGGGTTCGCGCGAGAGCCAATTGGACATGCGTTCCAACCAATTAGGTTTGTTACTTGAATCGTCAGCCATGAGCGATGGCGTTCTCCAGAATAAGATAGGGTGGAGGATACCCTAAACGCGTGACAATTTGTGTTTCAAGCGCTTCCATTGCCTCTGCGTCAGCGTCATTTTCGTGATCAAAGCCTTGCAGGTGCAACACACCGTGGATGGTGAGATGGGCGTAGTGAGCATGTAGTGATTTATGCTGCTCGGCGGCCTCAAGCGCCACCACGGGCGCACACAGTACGATGTCGCCCATCAGCGGATTTTCGTTCAGTGGGAAAGTCAGCACATTGGTGGCGTAGTCTTTGTTGCGATACTCACGGTTGAGGGTTTGACCCTCGGCACTATCCACGATTCTGAGCGTAATTTCGGCATCGGTTTGCAGTGCGGCGAGTACCCATTTTTTGAATTGATGGCGTGTGGGAGCGCCGTCTGGCTTGGCTACAAACTGTACGGCCAGCGCAAGTTCTGGCTTTGAAACTCCCTCTCCCCGCGGGAGCGGGCTTGCAAGCGAGACCACCTGCGCTACTGGTTCTGTCAGCCTAGCCACTATCCCGACTCTCATACCGCTCGTAAGCGTTGACTATCTTCTGCACCAGCGGATGCCGCACCACGTCTTCGGACAAAAAATGCGTAAACGCTACGCCGCGCACGTCTTTCAACACCTCTTGCGCGATTATCAAGCCACTTTTTTGCCCCCGCGCCAAGTCTATCTGCGTCACATCACCGGTAATCACCGCCTTAGAGCCAAAACCCATGCGCGTGAGAAACATCTTCATCTGCTCCGGCGTGGTATTTTGTGCCTCATCCAGAATGATAAAACTCTGGTTCAGGGTGCGTCCCCGCATATAAGCCAAAGGCGCGACTTCAATCGCGTTGCGCTCGAACATCTTGGCCACGGTGTCGTAGCCCATCAAGTCATACAGCGCGTCGTAGAGCGGGCGCAAATACGGGTCAACCTTCTGCGCCAAATCCCCGGGCAAAAAGCCCAAACGCTCGCCAGCTTCCACCGCAGGCCGCACCAAGACTATCCTTTTCACCCTATCGCGCGTCAACGCATCCACCGCACTCGCCACTGCCAAATAGGTCTTTCCCGTCCCCGCAGGACCTATGCCAAAAGTGATGTCAAACTCTTGCACCTGCTGCAAATACGCCACCTGGCGCGGCGTACGCCCGTGCAAATCGCGGCGGCGCGTCATCAACAGCGGCATGGCGTTGGTGGCAAGATTCTCTGGTGACAATTTTCCCAATTCCACCAACCCAAGCTGAATCTCCTCCAGTTCGATAGGCTTCTTGGCGCGCACATAAAAATCCTGCAACAATTGTGCGGCTAAATTGGTTTGAGTTTGGTCGCCAGAGATGTGAAAAACATTGCCACGCCGCGCAATGCCCACGTCCAGCGCGGCTTCAATCTGCTTCAGATTCTCGTCCAACGACCCGCACAAATTGGCGAGGCGGGTGTTGTCTTCGGGGGTGAGGGTGATGTCCATCTAGCTATTCAAAACTCTCCGGCCATTGCCTTGCGTTGTGCATCAGTGCCAATATTTCAATCAAGTTTTTCTGCATGTTTACGCGATAGGGAACAACAAAGTGGGTGAGTGAAACAACCAGCTCTCGTGTATCGGCAACCCTGCCAACGCGCCCCATCAGCGGGTGCAGAGAGAGCTGATTCACTTGCCTAAGAGGCTCATTGCGGTTTGTTGGGCGGCTTCAGGGTTACGTTCGGCAATCCACGCCATGGCCTCGTCAAAATCTGCCAAAGCTTGCGGCAGCCATTCAACCTGCATTCACGCCCCATTTGGCAAACATGGCTTTCGCCTGGTCGCGCGAGGCATATTCGCCACGGTCTGCAATTTCTAGCCGTTCGCGGATGAGTTTGGTTTGCCAATCGTTGATTTCAACGTAATGGTGGATGGCTTCCGCCACCAATTTGGATTTGTTAGAGCCAGTGGCTTCTGCCAGCTGGCGGAGTGATGCCTCATCTTCCGCGTTGATGCGTACACTGACGACTGATGAGGATGCCATGATGTTTCCTTAGCTAAAGTTACAACTGTAAACAGTATAGCAAAGAAGTTTTAGATGTAAGAAATCCTAGCGTTGTTTACAGTATTCAGGAGAATACTGTAAATGAATAACCCTCTCTCCTGCGTGGGAGAGAGGGTTATTCAGAGACTTCCTTACTTATTGCGACAACATGTCCGCCGCACCCTCTTCAGAGTTCGCCGTATTCTCATCCTCGTCCTCATCTGGCACTTCTGCATCGCTGTCGTCCAACAGTGAAATGGGATCAGTCCATGAGGGCGATGAAGCCACTACCGAAGATATAATCGCGCCAGAGTTCAACGCCCAGAACACCAAGCCCAAAGACGCCGCTGTGCCAGAAAGCTGCACTTGTTTTTGCAGGCTGAGTTTTGAAAGTATGCCTTGCTCACCGTTACCACCCTCTGTTTCTAGGCCACCCAGCAAGTTGACACTTTCTATGATGATCTTATTTCCCGATAAGCTGCCAAACGCCCCATTCAAGCCATTGGCCTGATTTTTGGCAAGATTGGCATCCACCAACTGAATCGGGGTGGTCGTGAGGTCAGTGGATGTGTTGTTATTGGTCTTGGGAGCTTCAATCACCACACCACTACCCACCACCACTTGCGTCACTGCCTGTCCTTCATTGGCGCTAATCAAAGACTCTTCCTTAGGCTTTTGCTCAGCTTCGAGCAAAGCACGCTGAGTTTGTATATCTGACTCTAACGGCGGTGTAATGGCCGTTGGCGTTGGTGTCGGTACAGGAGGCAGCGGTGGCGGAGGAGGTATTATGGGAATAATCGGGGCAACAAACACTACCGTCAAGCTCACCGTTGCCAGATTAGAATTCAGCGCACCGTCAGTAGCGCGATAAGTAAATGAATCGCTACCGCTAAAGCCTGGCGTAGGCGTGTAGGTATAAGTACCGTTGGCATTCAATGTTACTGAGCCATGCGCAGGGCCGGTTGCCAACACGGCGACCAAGGCATTGGTATCCTGATCGCTATCATTGCCCAGAACCGCGCCAGACTGCGCAGTGCCAGCATTGCCGCTGGATGCGTCATTAACAGCCACAGGTGCGTCATTACCATTGAGTACGGTCACCGTAATATTTTGAGTAGTATTAAACGTACCATCGCTGGCTTGCACCGTGAGGTTGTAGACATTATTTATGCCCACATCTGTCGGCGCTTCAAAGTCAGGAGCGATAACAAAACTCAGGTGTCCAGTCGCACTATTGAGGGTAAATTTGCTGGCATCTACACCTCCAACAATAGAATAGGTTCGTACATCCAAATCTGCATCTGTAGCCTCTATCGTTTTATTAGCGGTCAGGATCGGGGTGACATCAACGGAGTTTTCAGACATGGTGAATGTAGCCGAGCTAATCATCACCGGCGCGTTGTCATTCACAGGAGTTACATTGATCGTAATAATCTGCGTATCCCTACGATTCGGGCTGCCATTATCGGTAGCCGTCACGGTCACGATATAGCTATTGTTGCTATCGTTATCCAGCTTGTTCTCAAAGTCGGGCGGACTGTTAAACGTCAGTACACCGGTCGTTGGGTTAATAGTAAACAAGGCCGCATCAGCGCCTGAAATACTGTAAGTCACAGTGTCTAGGGCGTCTGGGTCAGTAGCATGCACGGTAGCCACTGCCGTTGCAGTATTCTCTGCAAAATTGACGCTGGCAGTTGCACCGCCTCCCGTGGTTCCACCTCCGTTGTTATCAATCACCGGCGCCTTGTTGGTGGTCGGCACAACCGTCACGGCAATGCTCTGGGTGTCAATCAGTCCGGTGTTATCTATCACCTGCACAACCACGTGATAAACATTATCGGCATTAGAATCCAATGGATTAAAGCTGTCTGGAATGCTGATAAATGTCAGTACGCCTGTATTGGGGTCAAGATTAAAGAAGCTAGCATCCACGCCACCTGCTTTAGAAAAGGTTAAGGTGGAGCCAATATCCACATCAGTGGCTATTACAGTTGTTACAGCATTGGTATCATCAAAAGCATTGATGCTGGCTGTTGCCAACCCACCATCACTGCCAATGACAGGCGCATCAGGGACATCACTGACGGCAACCGATGCAGTCCCTGTATTCGCAGAGAACGCAAAAGTAAGGCCTGTGCTGCTGGCATTAGCATAGGATTGGGTGCCGAAGTTTGAGGCAGTACCAACCGTTCTATCCCAAACACGGAAAGTGAAGGTCGCAGCAATTTCTCCATTTTTACCATCAGGAACATAACGAATATAGGTGCTGGAATCCAGCAACAGTGCATTTGCAGGGGTGGCTGAGTTAAGCACCCCTGATGTCCACGTTGTGCCGTCGGTAGAATATTGGAAAGAGCCGTTGCGAAACGCTCCGGTAACCGCAATCCCATAGGAAAGCGAAGAGCCTGTGTCTACATCGCTATAACCCGAACCTGGCGCGGACAAAATATCGCTGACCTTAATCAGTACCGCATCATTTGGCGTATTTTCATCGGTGCCTGGCAAGTTATAGACAAAGCCACTGTTAAGGAGCGGGGCATCATTGAGATCATTAACAGTAATGGAAATTGTCGCGATCCCCGTGGAATAGGCTGCTGTACCGCCGCTACCAGTGATATTCCCATAACGCGGCGTGGCGTTGTCAGAGGCAGTATCTGTGGTCTGATCCCAAGCTTGGAAAGTCAGCGTAGCCGTTTCTCCATTTTGCTGATCGGGAATGTAACGTATCTGTGTACCCGAAGTGAGTAACAGTGCACTGCTGGTACTCAAAGGCGCTGCACCAAAGTTTCTCCAGGAAATACCATCAGTGGAATATTCAAAGCTGCCATTACGCATCTTGCCGATGATGGCGATACCGCTCAAAGCGCTCACATCCACATCGCTGTATCCCGCCGCCGCCAAAATGGTGCTGACCAAAGTGCCGCTGGAAGTGGTGTCTTCGTTAGTACCAGTCAAGGTCACCGTGCTGCCATTGGTGATAACAGGCGCGTCATTCACCGCCGTCACGTTGATGGTGATGGTGTTATCCACGGGGTCGAGATCAATGCCGCCCAAGGCCGTGCCGCCGTCATCTTGCACTTGGAAGGTAAAGCTGGTGTAAGCCGCACTGTTGCCGTTCAACGCTGGGGTATAGACCAACAAACCAGATGTAATGTCGCTCACCAACACAAACTGACCTGCGGTGACTGCTACGCCGTTGAGCTTGAGGCTGCCCAGTGCTGGCAGTGTCGTAATCTTGACTTGGAACGCATTATTAGCAGGGCTATCTAGGCTGTCAGCAAAGCCAAATTCTGCCAAAGTGAAGGTGTGGGCAGTATCTTCGTTGGTGGTAATGGTGTTATTAGTGCCGGTTGGCGCGTCATTCACCGAGTTCACGTCTATGGTCATGGTGTTGGCGCTAGGGTCTAGGTCAACGCCACCAAACGCCGTACCGCCACTGTCTTGCACTTGGAAGGTGAAACTGGCATTGGCGAGGCCGTTGGCGTTAGCCGCTGGTGTGAATTTGAGGTTGCCGCCAGTGATGTTGGCGAGCGTGATGGTTTGCCCCGCTGTCACCGCCACACCGCTTAAAGTCAGGCTACCGGTCAATGGCAGCGTGGTGATTCTGACCCCAGTCAGGCTGTTGCTATCAATTACATCACTAAAGCCGAAATCCGCCACGGTAAAGGTTTGGGCGGTGTCTTCATTGGTGCTAATGGTGTTATCAGTGCCGCTAGGTGCGTCGTTCACCGAGTTGATAGTGATGCTGACGGCATCAGTGTCGGTCAGTGTGCCGCCGCTACCAGTGTTGCCATTATCGCTAGTCACCATGGTCAGCGTATCGCTGCCGTTGTAGTTGGCGGTGGGGACATAACTCACGGTAGCGGCCAAGGTGGCGTTAATCTGCGCAACAGTGCCGGTCAGTGTGACAGTGTTAGTGCCACTATTGGTAATCGTCGCAGTGCCGCCAGAGACATTCAGCACACCGTTCAGCACCGAAAGTGTGGTGGTGATGCTGGCGCTGGCGGCATCTACATCAGTGATGCTCAAACCCGTAATGGTTTTGCTAGTGTCTTCGTTAGTGGTTTGCGCGACTAAGCCGTTGTTGATCGGCGCGTCGTTGACGGCAGTCACGTCTATGGTCATGGTTCTGGCGGTGGTATCTTGATTCACGCCGCCAGAAGCCACACCGCCATTATCCTGAACCTGAAAGGTGAAAGTGGAATAGGCCACGCCATTAGCATTCAGCGCCGGAGTGAATATCAGTTTGCCAGCAGTGATGTTAGCCACAGTGATAATCTGCCCTGCTGTCACCGCTCCAACGCCGGTCAAGGTCAGTGTCCCAGCCGTGGGTAAAGTGGTAATCCTGACACCAGTCATACTATTAGTTGGCGTATCGTTCGGGTCGGTAAAGCCAAAGTCCGCCACAGCAAAGGTGTAGACGGTATCTTCGTTGGTGGTGACGGTGTTATTCGTGCCAATCGGCGCGTCATTCACCGAAGTGACATCAATGCTGATGGTGTTGGCGCTAGGGTCTAGGTCAATGCCGCTAAACGCCGTACCGCCGTTGTCTTGCACTTGGAAGGTGAAGCTGGCATTGGCCAAGCCATTAGCGTCTGTCACTGGGGTGTATATCAGCTTGCCTGCGGCGATGTCGGTCGCCAGCACAAACTGCCCGGCGGTCACTGCGCCAAAGCCGGTTAGCGTGAGGCTTCCAGTCAATGGCAGCGTGGTGATTCTTACATTGAGCAGCGTGTTAGGCGCATCATTGACATCGCTGAACCCAAAATCCGCCACGGTGAAGGTGTATGCGGTGTCTTCCAGAGTGGTGATGGTTTTGTTGGTGCCTGCTGGCGCGTCATTCACCGAGTTGATGGTGATGTTGATCACGTCGGAGTCTGTCTTAGCTCCGCCCGTGCCAGTGTTGCCGCCGTCATTAACACCCATAGTCAACGTGGCGCTACCGTTGTAGTTGGCGGTTGGGACGTAATTGACCGTGGCCGCAAGTGTCGCGTTGATTTGTGTGACTGTGCCAGTCAAGGTGACTGTAGATGTGCCGCTACCTGCAATGCCCGCCGTGCCGCCGCTGACAGTTAATGTGCCGTTGGTAACAATCAGCGTGACGGTGACGCTAGACGCCGCGGCGTCAACATCCACAATGCTCAAGCCTGTGATTGCCAAGGTGATGTCTTCATTCGTGCTTTGTGCGCCGGGGACGGTATTAATTGGGGCATCGTTGACGGCGGTCACATTAAACGTGATGGTGTTAGGAGTGGGGTCAATATCCACGCCACTATTCGCTGTGCCACCATTGTCTTGCACTTGGAAGGTAAAGCTGGCGTAAGCCGCGCCATTAGCATCGGCCACTGGGGTATAGACTAATGTGCCTATGCTGCCCACGGGGATGCTATCACCAGCCAAAACAGGCACGCCACCGAGCGTTAACACGCCCAACAACGGCAGAGTGGTAATCGTCACGGCGCTAAAGGTGTTAGGCGCATCGTTCACATCACTAAATCCAAAGTCTGCCGCACTAAAAGTATAAGCAGCATCCTCGTTAAAGGTGATGGTCTTGTTGGTTCCCGCTGGCGCGTCATTCACCGAGTTGATGGTGATGTTGATCACATCGGAATCTGTCTTAGCGCCGCCCGTGCCGGTGTTGCCGCCGTCATTGACACCCATCGTCAACGTGGCGCTGCCGTTATAGTTGGCGGTTGGTACATAGTTGACCGTAGCCGCCAAGGTGGCGTTGATGGCGGTTATCGTACCGGTTAAAGTCACTGTGCTAGTGCCGCTGCCTGCTATGCCTGCGCTGCCGCCGCTCACCGTCAGCGTGCCGTTGGTGACGGTTAAAGTTACCGTCAAGCTGCCAACCCTGGCGTCTACGTCGGTGATGCTCAGGCCAGTCAATGCCAAAGTAATATCTTCGTCAGTGGTATAGCTGGCGGGGACGTTATTGATTGGCGTGTCGTTGACGGCGGTGATGTTAACCGTAACGCTGCCCGTCGCCACACCAGCGCCCGTACCTTGTGCGCCAGCATTGCCGTCATCAAAAGACCAGTCAATCTGTACCGAAGCCGGTGGGTCTTGGCTGCTGTTGGCATAGGTAATTTGTTGCATGGCCGTATTGAGCAGCGCATTGGTGGCAAAGCTGTTAAGCGTTATCAGCAAAGTACCGCCGCTGTTGGTGGTGACCGTACCAATCGCCGCGAAACCACCCAAACCAGAGAACACGTCATCCACATTGGTGCCGCCGTTACGCACCAAGGTTAAGGTAGCCCCATTAAAGTTGTTGGCTGCTGAGAGTTCAGCGTCAAACAATGTGACATTGCCATCCAACACCACCGCCGTACCTAGTGCCGCGCCAGCGCCTTCGGTGAAAGCACGCACACCGCCCAGCGTGGTGCCAGTCAGGTTGAACTGCGTATCCAGCGTGCCGTTAGTGTTGTAACGTAGTAAAGAAAAGTCGTTATCGGTGCCATTATCACTATAGCCCGCAAGTACCAGCTTGCCGTCAGACTGCAATTGCAGGTTATAGCCAATTTGGTCGGCTGCGACACTGGTGATGACCTTGCCGCCCACGCCAAAAGTAGCATCTAACGCGCCGCTGCTGGTATAGCGCACTAAGGCGACATCGTTATCTGTGCCATTGAAAGCATAGCCCGCGACTACTATGGCACCGTCAGACTGCACCACCAAGCTGTAACCAAGGTCATCCCCAGTCCCTACAGTAGTCACCACCTTGCCGCCCGTGCCAAAAGTGCCATCCAAGATGCCGTTGGCGTTGTAGCGCACTAGGCTGAAATCATTATTGCTGCCGTTAGCGCTGTAGCCTGCCACCACAATCTTGCCATCTTGCTGCAAAGCCACGCTATAAGCCACGTCCTGACTACCGTTGACATCGGCGGTGATGATACCTGTCGTGCCAAAAGTCGTGTCCAAAGTGCCGGCAGTGGTGTAGCGCACCACGGCAAAGTCGTTATTGCTGCCATTAAAGCTGTTACCCGCCACCACTATCCTGCCGTCGTTTTGCACGATGACGCTTTGTGCGCTGTCGTTGCCTGCGCCTATCGCCGTGATGGCGATGCCATTGCCCGCACCAAAGGAAGTATCCAACACGCCAGCAGCGGTATAGCGCACCACGGCGAAGTCATCGTTGCTGCCGTTAAAGCTGGCGCCTACCAGCAATATCTTGCCGTCCGCTTGCAATACCACGTTGTTGGCAATGTCACCAGCTGCACCAATCGGCGTGGTGACCTTACCCGCCGTGCCAAACGTGCCGTCTAAAGTGCCGTTGCTGTTCAGTCGCACTAGGGCGAAATCATAATTTCCGCCCACTCTGGCATAGCCTGCTACCAGTATCTTGCCGTCATTTTGCAGCACGATGCTGGTGGTGAAATCGTCACCAGTCCCCACCGCGATAATGGCGATGCCCGCAGTGCCAAAACTGGTGTCTAGGCTGCCGTCAGCGTTGTAACGCGTAATGGCGAAGTCTTTGTTGGTGGCGCTATCACTATAGCCCGCCACCAAAATTTTGCCGTCCACCTGCACTGCCACACTATTGCCCACATCGTCGGCGGCACCTATGACTTGGATAAGGCTGCCCGTACCAACATTGAAGCTGGGTGCATCGTTAACCCCCGCTACTTGCGTGGTGGCAGCACTGACCAAGGTTTCCAGATTGCCGCCGCCATCCTGATACACCACGCGCACAAACATGTACTGCCCCACATCAGCATTGCCTAGGGTGTAAGTGCTATGCGTTGCACCGGCAATAGCCACCGAACTAGCAGAGAAGGTGCTGGAAGCATCGCGGAACCATTGATAGTTGAACGCGCCTATGCCGTTGGCATCGGCTATCGTGCCATTAGTGGCGGTGAGGGTTTGGTTTTCTGTCACCGTGCCGGTAATCAGCGGATTGCCAGTGGCGTTAGGCGTGCCGACGCCAGGCGCTGCAATCACGCTCACAAAAATCTGTTGCGTATCGGTCAAACCACCGGCATCGGTGACGATGATGGTGACTTGATACACGCCGTCGCCATTAAAATCTGGGGTGGCACCAAGTGCAGGTGGCACGGTAAAGGTCAATACGCCGGTGGTGGTGTTCAGGGTAAAGAATCCGTTATCCGGGCCAACACCAAAGCTAAAAGGCGTGGCAGCCAAACCGCCCGCATCGCTGGCGGTGACCGTGGTCACGGCGGTGGTGAGCGCGGTTACGCTCACTGCGGCAGTAGCGCCGCCGCCATTGCTACTGATCACTGGCGCAGTGTTAGGAGAAATGATGGTATTCAGTGCAAACTCAGAGGTATCGCCGCCACCGCCGCCCAATCTGCGCGCCGTCGCCGTGACAAAATCTCCCACTACCAAGCCGCTAGGGACTACTGTGGTACTAAATGAAGCATTACCGCTGGCATCGGTAGTAAAAGTGATAACCCCCAGATAAACCCTAGCTTCACCATGACCAGAGGCATCCACATTGCCAGCAGGATTGCCGAAAAATTCGACGCTATAACTCGTTGAGGCATTGCTGTTAAACGTACCGGTAATCGCCAAGTTAGCGCCGTTGAACACCACCGAGGTGATCACCGGGAAGTTCTGCAAGTTATTAGCGCCAGTATCCGCGTCACCTAAATCATTGAGGGTCACTCCGTCGTTAGTCAGGTCTATACCCAGCCCGGTATTGGAGAAAATCAAATTGGTTTGGATTCTCACGCTCGTGCTGGCAATCAGGCTGATGCCGTCACCACCATTAAATGCTATGGTGTTGGAGGAAATAATTGCATTGTTGGCAGTGCCACCAAAGCCAACGCGTATGCCATCACCCGTGTTAGCCAAAGCTGTAGTGCCGGTGATTGTTGTCCCTATCAGGTTGCTGCTAATGGTGTTGCTGCTATTAGCTCCCAGGGCACCCAACTCTATTCCCGATCCAACATTCCCAGAAATCAAATTGCCGGTAATGATGTTACTCGTTGCGCCAGAACTAAGTAATATTCCTTTATTGTTACCAACGCCGCCGGTACCCGTTACATCGGTACCAATGTAGTTGCCTTGTATAGTATTACTAGTGCTTCCTACTAGATCAATACCATCAAGGTTATTACCACCAATCAAATTGCGCTGTGCCGCCGTGGCACCGCCTATAGTATTGCCAGTAGCAGCTAAGATTATGATGCCATTGGCACTGTTTCCGCCGGCACCCAGGTCATTCCCATTATTATCGAATGATCCGATAAAGTTACCTTGGATGACGTTGTTGTTCGATCCGTTTAAAATCATCAAACCGTGACCATTAAAGTTGCCTATGACCAATCCCTTAATGGTTGAACCTGTAGCAGCATTGCTCAAAGCTAAGCCATTGATGGCCACACCACCGCCATCCAGACTAATGGGGTTAAAAATACCCGCGACATAGCCCGATTGCGTCGTGCCATCAATGATGATGGTGTCGGTAATGATGGGCAACGCACTGGCGATGTTGATGGTCTGTGCGCCAGTACCAATCTGGAAGCGGATAGTGTCGGACCCCGCGCTGGCATTGGCCGCGGCGATGGCTTCACGCAACGAGATTTTACCGTCCGCACCCTTATTCGCCCACAGCGCGGCGAGCGAGCTGGTATTACCATCGCTCACGTCACTGGCAGTATCCACCGTCAAACTTTGTACCGTGACCGTGGCATCAATATTGCCGGAAGTGGCGGCGGCATTGTCGGTCAGCACAAAGCGCACGGTTCTGTCGCCGCCTATCGGGTTGCTGCCATTGGTGTTTTGGAACGTAATATTCTGCATCAAGGCAGTGACGGCAGTATTGTCGGCTGCTGCATTGAGGGTGATGACCAAGTTAGCACCGGCAGTGCCGCCGACATAAGTACCTATAGCTACGCCGCTGTAATACACAGTGCCCGCAGCAGCGCCTATCTGCCCAGCGCCCATTCCTTGATTACGAATCGCCAATATGTCTTCTGCATTCACTCCGCCTGCCGCCAAAGACACCGTCAGATTGCCACCGTTATAGTTCACGTCTGGGTCAAGCGCCGTCGCCGCAGCGCCTTGATCTACGATTTGCGCACCAGAGCCTATGGCATAGCCAGAACTATCTCCTGCCAAGTTGGAAAGCACTGGGGGGTCGTTGACCGCGGTAATATTGATGGTCACAGGGTCGCTATCAGTCAACGCACCACCGCCCGTGTTGCCACCGTCGTTGGTGAGCATGGTCAAGGTGTCAGTACCGTTGTAGTTCAAGGTTGGTGTGTAGGTGGGCTGATTGGCTACCGTGGCTAAATAGGTGTTGATGTTGGCTAAAGTGCCAGTCAATACGATGCTGTTGGTGGTGGAGCCCGCGACCGTGACACCGCCTGCGTTGGCGGCTACCAATG
>JBJXEA010000003.1:0-108956 GCA_046155285.1 Methylophilaceae bacterium
TGGCTAAAACGTTTCCATGCATCACTCGACAGGCCGTGCTGACGCAGTGATCTCAGGCGCTCTGCTTTTCCTTCATCGTGCAATGCAACCGCGCCGCCCTCACCTGTTGACAGATTCTTGTTCGCATAAAAGCTGAAGCAGGTCAGGTTGCCAGAACTCCCAACAGGTTTACCATTTGGATACTTCGCGCCAATGGCATGTGCAGCGTCTTCAATGATTTCAATATGTGCTGGGATCTTTTTACGCAAAGCTGCGACATCTACAGCTAACCCGCCCATATGTACCACCATAACAGCTTTGGTTCTTGGCGTGATCTTCTCTAGAATGCTATCTACGGTTACGCAGAGCGTATCGATATCCACATCGCAGAATACGATCCTGGCACCCAGGTAAAGCGCTACATTTGCAGTACTGCACCAGGTCAGACTGGGGCAGATCACTTCGTCATCAGGTCCTACTCCAGACACCAGTAATGAAAGAAACAATGCTGAAGTGCATGAATTGACAGTGACCACATACGGGGCTTCAACAAACGCTTCAAGCTCTTTTTCGAAGGCGATCGTTTCCGGCCCCATGCCTATCCACCCGGAGCGAACCACCTTAGTGACAGCATCTATCTCCACCTGGGAGAAATTCGGCTTACCAAAAGGCAGGTAATCAGTCCTGGTATCAGTCATTGCTGGATTTCTACGACAGTTAAACTCTTAAGCATTCAGATGCTCCTGAATGAAGTCGATCTTAAGCAACAACTTCTTTACACCCTCAATATCCAACCTAGTGGTGTTGTGAGAAGTGTAATCTTCGAAATTCGCAATTTCCATTTCACCTTCTACTGAGAATTTCTCATAGTTCAGATCTCTATTATCAGGAGATATCCTGTAATACTCGCCCATATCTTCTGCTTTCGCGAGCTCTTCCCTTGATACAAGAGACTCGTATAACTTCTCGCCATGGCGTGTACCAATCACCCGTATCTCATTTCCTTTGGCGAACAATTCTTTCAGTGCCTGAGCCAATACTTCTATGGTTGACGAAGGTGCTTTTTGTACGAAAATATCGCCCTGCCGTCCATGCTCAAAAGCATATAAAACCAGATCAACAGAGTCTTCCAGCGACATCAGAAAACGTGTCATTGCCGGATCCGTTACGGTGAGCGGCTTGCCTTCTTTAAGTTGCTTAACGAATAGCGGAATAACAGAGCCGCGCGATGCCATGACATTGCCGTAACGGGTGGCGCAGAGCACGGTTTCGCCTTCCAGTCGCATACGCGCCTTGGCAATCATCAGCTTTTCCATCATCGCTTTTGATAAACCCATCGCGTTGATCGGATATACCGCTTTGTCGGTACTAAGCACGACTACCCGCTCTACGTTGTTGGTAATCGCCGCGTTCATCACATTTTCTGCACCCAACACATTGGTACGCACTGCTTCCATAGGGTAAAACTCACACGAAGGCACCTGTTTTAGTGCCGCCGCGTGGAATACATAATTTACCCCTTTCATCGCATCATGGGTGCTATCGTAATCCCTGACGTCTCCGATATAAAATTTCAGCTTAGGATTATTAAAAGCGATTCGCATATCCTCCTGCTTTTTTTCATCACGGCTGAAAATACGGATCTCCTTAACATCTGTTTCCAGAAAGCGCTTCAGAACCGCATTCCCAAACGAACCTGTACCGCCGGTAATCATGAGGATTTTGTCAACAAACATCATTTTTTAAATCCTTTATCACTTGTTGAATTCATACATCCGTTGCGCTAAAACAGGCCATGCAGGCGATACATATCCCGTTGCCTGCGTAAACCGCTCTGGGTTCAAGGAGCGATTGATAACAACCGCCTCTGACGGGATGATCTCTATCGTCTTCCCATAGACCTTAGCCACCAATTGTAACAAATCAAACTTATTGATAGGGTTGGAAGCAACATGGTAAATGCCGTAAAGCTCTTTGCGCGGTACCACCACATCACGCACAATAGCTGCTAATTCAACCGTAGGAAAGCCGGTAAAAATGGCGCGGGTGTAGCCTTTTACCGAACCCTGCTGCGCAAGGAACCAGTTGATCAAACTTCTCTGTCCTGATAATTCATGGCCAATAATTGAGGTGCGTAGCGTAATGGCATGCGGGCCATCAACTTCACCAAGCAATTTGGAACGTCCATAGAGGTCATCAGCGTCAGGAAAGTCTGTTTCCACATAATTACCTTTAGCACCAGAGAACACGCAGTCTGTACTGATATGCACGAGGCGCGCTTCAATACCCTGGCAAAGTACCGACAGGCGATGCGGCAATAAGGTGTTAATGGGGATTACCTGCAACGGATCATTGGAATCTGCCAGTTGTTTAACTAATCCGATGCAATTAACGACAACATCGGGGCGAACGGTAGCAAATACGCTCTCCAATGAATCGTGATCTTCAACATCTACTCCAACAATGAGTTGCCCGGGTAAACTGTCAGGAAAATACTGCCTGGCACTTTCGTTGCGCGCGGTGCCGTAAACAGCCAAACCAGCATGTTCTGATAACACACGGAACATGGCATTGCCTAGCATGCCGGTCACACCGAGCACCAATACTTTCAACATCAACGTGAGCCCCTTATACAATCAATGTGCATAGTAATCCCGATACCACGCAACAAAGCGTTCTATACCTTCTTTAATGGGGGTTTTTGGCTTGAAATCAACCCAGTCACCCAATTCCGATGTATCCGCATAGGTGGCTGGAACATCTCCCTGCTGCATGGGGAGTAAGTTCTTTTCAGCGGCCACACCCAGAGCAGCTTCCAATGCCTCTATATATTCCATAAGCTTGACCGGCTGACTGTTACCGATATTGAAAACTCGATAAGGCGCATTACTGGTGGCAGGATCTGGCAGGTTAGCATCAAATACATGGTTGGCTGTTGCGGGTTTATCCAAAACCCGGATAACGCCTTCGACAATATCTTCGATATAGGTAAAATCACGCATCATATTGCCGTGATTAAACACATCTATTGCCTTGCCTTCAAGCATGGCCTTGGTAAACAGAAACAACGCCATATCCGGGCGCCCCCACGGTCCATAGACAGTAAAAAACCGTAAACCTGAGGTTGGCAGTCCAAACAAATGGCTGTAGGTGTGCGCCATCAGTTCATTGGCTTTTTTGGTTGCCGCATACAGGCTGACCGGATGGTCTATATTGTCATGTTCAGAGAATGGTAATGTTGTATTCCCGCCGTAAACACTGGAACTGGAGGCATACACCAGGTGTTCTACATCATGATGCCGGCAGCCTTCAAGAATATTCACAAATCCAAGTAGATTCGAATCCACGTAGGCATAGGGATTTTTCAGCGAGTAACGCACGCCTGCCTGAGCAGCAAGATTAACCACGCGCTGAGGTTTGTGTTTGACGAATACCTGCTCCATCGCAGCACGGTCATGAATGCTTACACGAGCTTCAGTAAAGCCTGGAAGGTGCTTGATGCGATCCAGCCGCGCTTCTTTCAACTTAACATCGTAGTAGTCGTTCATGTTATCAACGCTGATCACTTCATCACCGCGTTGCAGCAGGCGAAGTGCGAGATGGCTACCGATAAAACCCGCGGTTCCCGTGACTAGTATCTTCATGGATTAAGGATTTTCATTGGTATTAGAGCCTGCCATCTACCTGCTCAGTACGGAACAGGTATTTCACGTCGTAAAGCACTGAGTTGGCTTTGCCCAGAGCGCGAATGCTGGCCAAACCCATCTGTACGAACTGTTGATGCGCAACGGCGAGGATGATGGCATCGTAGCAGCCATCCTGCAGTTTCGATACGGGCGTGATGCCATATTCATGCTCGGCTTCTTCAGCATCTATCCAAGGGTCATAAACCTCGACATTGGCATGGTAGGCTTCAAATTCAGCAATGATATCCACCACTTTGGTATTTCGCAGATCGGGACAATTCTCTTTAAACGTCAGCCCCATCACCAGGATATTGGCATCTGCCACCTGTATGCGTTTTTTGGTCATCAACTTGATGACCTGCCCTGCCACATGCGCGCCCATACCATCGTTGATGCGCCTACCAGCCAGAATAACTTCCGGGTGGTAACCTAATGCCTGCGCTTTGTGCGTCAAATAATACGGGTCGACCCCGATACAATGCCCACCCACCAGACCAGGGCGGAAAGGCAGGAAATTCCACTTGGTTTCCGCAGCTTCCAGCACTTCCTGGGTATCGATACCCATGAGGTTGAAAATCAGGGATAACTCGTTGATAAGCGCGATATTCACGTCGCGCTGGGTATTCTCGATCACTTTGGCGGCCTCAGCCACACGTATGGAACTTGCCTTGTGGGTACCTGCCACCACCACACTGGCATACAGATCATTCACAAAATCAGCGATCTCGGGGGTAGAGCCGGAAGTCACCTTTTTGATAGCGGTAAAGCGATGCCTCTTGTCACCCGGGTTGATACGCTCCGGGCTGTATCCTGCAAAAAAATCCTGATTGAATCTCAGACCCGAAATCTTCTCGATAATAGGAACACAATCCTCTTCTGTGGCTCCTGGATAAACCGTGGATTCATAGATGACCACGCACCCTTTTTTAATTACCGTTGCCAACATATGGCTGGCTTTGATCAAGGCGGTCAGATCAGGACGGTTATACTCATCAACCGGAGTCGGTACTGTGACGATAAAGACATTACATTCTCGCAACTGCTCTATATCGCTTGTGTATGAAAGTGAAATCGCTTCTTGCAATTCACGGCGGTCCACTTCAAGTGTGGCGTCTTTTCCAGCAATAAGCTCTGCAATACGCGATTGGTTGATGTCGAATCCAACAACGGGGTATTTCTTGCCAAACTCAACAGCCAAGGGAAGTCCTACATAACCTAACCCAATAACGCCGAGCTTTACCTTAGTCAACTTAACCATACATCTCCACGCAACATCCAAAATGCTAGTCATTAAAGTGAAGAATTATAGCACTGGACCAACAACCCCGCCTCTTCAGGCTTTGCTCGCCACTCGCAATCAATCCCTATATCCAGCACTGCTACCAACTCATCTCCATGCCAGACTAAAGGCATCCGCTCACGCTCCCAAGGAGGAACTCCAGCCTCTTGCCATAGATTTTTTAAGGTTCGTTTTGGTCGATTAGCACTCAACTGTAGCGTAGCTCCTTCGATTCGACTGGTTACACGCAGACTGTCTTGAATCTTGGTTCGGGCTAGACCTTTACCTATGACTTCACGAAACCATAATTCGCTCCCATCAGGCAAATGCAAACTCTTCTCACCACGCCATACCAAAACATAAGGTTTTACCTCAGTTGCTTTATCTATATAAGCAAATTGACGATAACGGCGCAGCTTGGCATCACCTAACTTGCACACAAGCTGTGCATTAGCTTTGGCGTGGCAGAGCTGGTTCAATATCTCGTGCAGCCTTGCATTACTTGGGTTTAAGCCAGTTAAATCGTATATCCACCAACGTAGCAGATTCATCGCTCGTTCTGGGGTTGCCGCTTTCAGCCAAGCAATATCCAAACGGCCATCTGCAACTGCTCTTTCTGCATCTTCCCGCGCGATCTGTTCCAGCAAAGTAGAAGCTTCTGCCAAGTTTGAAGCCACGCGCGCCAAGGTGCCACGATAACCAACAATTCGCTTCCCCAGTTTTGGAAAAATTTCATGTCGCAAGAAATTGCGATCGTAATGCAAACTAACGTTGCTTTCGTCCTCTATCCATTTAAGATGATGTGTGTTTGCGTAATCCAACAATTGGCTACGCGGCACATCCAGCAAAGGTCTCAAGAGACGTTTCCCTACTTCTTCTCGTAATGCCGGCATGGCCGCTAGGCCGTTCACACCCGCACCGCGTAGCAATTGCAGCAACAAAGTCTCAGCTTGGTCATCCTGATGATGCGCCAGCAACACATCACCCTCGCCCGCCAATAGCGCGGCATAGCGAGCTTCACGTGCAGCGGCCTCCAATCCCAGGCCACTATCACGTGGCACATCCACTTTCACCGCTTGGAAATCTACCTCATACTGCCCACACAACTCAACGCAAAACTGCTCCCATGAATCAGCATTAGGACTGATTTGATGGTTGACGTGGATTACTGAAAATGGGAAATGTGATAGCTGTCTGGCTTGCACCAACAGATGCAACAACACGCAAGAGTCCAGTCCGCCGCTCAAGCCCAACACTAGGGGCTGAGGCGGTGTATTGTAGTGCTGTAGGAAAAAGTTTAAGTGTTGAACAAGCGCGGCGGGATTATTTACGCGCCGCGGTTTCTTTGAATTTGCCATAGCTCATCAGGCGCTCGTAGCGTTGCGCAAGTAGCTCATCCACAGATTTTTTCTGAAGCTGAGCCAAGGTTTCGGCCAGAGCTTTATTTAGGGTTTGCATCATGGCTACTGGGTCTCGCTGTGCGCCGCCAAGCGGCTCGTTGACGATTTTATCTATTAGCCCCAAGGATTTCAGGCGGTTGGCGGTAATCGCCAGCGTTTCTGCGGCTTCCGGCGCTTTGTCGGCGCTTTTCCAAAGGATAGACGCGCAACCTTCGGGCGAAATCA
Source organism: Methylophilaceae bacterium (assembly GCA_046155285.1). Taxonomy (GTDB): domain Bacteria; phylum Pseudomonadota; class Gammaproteobacteria; order Burkholderiales; family Methylophilaceae; genus CAILHX01. The sequence goes on from JBJXEA010000003.1 coordinate 6,570, forward strand.
CCGAATACGTGGCGTATTGCAACATCAGCATCTGGTCTGCCACGCCCAGTGCCAACGCACCACCAGAGCCACCCTCGCCGATAATCACGGCAACGATAGGCACCTTTAACTCGGCCATCACATACAAATTACGCGCAATTGCCTCAGACTGTCCACGTTCTTCCGCGCCAATGCCTGGGTAAGCCCCCGGCGTATCAATCAGCGTAATAATCGGCAAGCCGAACTTTTCCGCCAAACGATATAAACGCAGCGCCTTGCGATAGCCCTCTGGGCGCGGCATGCCGAAGTTGCGGTAGATTTTTTCTTTGGTGTCCTTGCCTTTTTGCTGGCCGATGACCATCACTGGTTCGCCATTAAATCGCGCCAAGCCGCCCACAATGGCGGGGTCGTCAGAGAACGCGCGGTCGCCGTGCAGCTCTTCAAAATGGGTGAACATACCCTGCAGGTAATCCAGCGTATAAGGCCGTTGCGGATGCCGCGCCACTTGCGAAATCTGCCACGCGCCGAGCTTGGCATAAACTTCTTTAGTAAGCTTTTGGCTTTTACTAGTAAGCGTGGAGATTTCTTGCGAAATATCCAGCGATGAGTTGTCATTATCATCATTCACCGTGTGCAAATCCTCGATTTTATTCTCGAGTTCGGCGATGGATTGTTCAAAATCTAAAAAACTGATTTTCATTGAGGTCGTTCCACAAGTCTAATTACTAAGAATGATACAGGATTTTCAAGCCATCATCGCCTAGCCAGCCACGCAAGCCTGTTAGCAACTCGTCACGCAACTCTACTCGCCATTCGTCTGGCAGCGCCATTTCACAAGCTGCTTGGCCATTATGATAATTGAGCAGCACCTTGCACGACTCTGCACGGCGATAAGGATTCAGCAGCTCGCGCAACTTGGCTGCATCAGCCTGCCCATTGCATGAAAGCTTGAGCAATTGAGCATTCGCAGTGCGGGCGGTGCTTAAGTCAAACAAGCGCCGTGCATTGACGCGCAAACCGCCCGTGTACTCATCCTTGCTCACTTTGCCTTCTACAATCAGCAGCTGGTCTTCTTTGAGCAAGGCTTGCTGTTGCATCCACAACTCACCTCCCACGGCGACTTCCATCTGCGCCGTGCCGTCGTCTATAGTCACAAAAGCCATTTTGCCACGCGCTGTCATTTTAGTGCGCGTCGCCATCACCACGCCTGCCAACATTTGCGGTTGCTCTTTGGGGCTTAAAGTTGCCAGTTCGGTCTTCACAAAAATCGCAATATCTTTGCGCCACGCGCTAAATGGATGCCCGCTGAAATAAAACCCCAGTGCAGCTTTTTCCTGAATGAGTTGTTCGCGCTCCGACCACGCAGCCACCACCGGCAGCGCCTGTTCTGGGGTATCGTGCGATTCGCCAAACAGACTATCTTGTCCGCTGCCTGCGGCTTGACTGCCCACGTCCATCGCCACGCCTACCGCAGCTAATTGCTCAGCCCGGTTGGGGTGTATACCGTCAAAAGCCCCTGCACGCACCAAAGATTCCACCACACGCCGATTCACCTTGCGCAAATCCAAACGCTTACAGAAATCGAATAAATCCTTGAAATCACCATCCTGCTCACGCGCCGCTAAAATCACGCTGATCGCCGCTTCGCCCGTACCTTTCACTGCACCCAAGCCATACAAAATCGTCTTCTCGTCTATGGGCTTAAAGCGCAACTCGCTACGGTTGATGTCAGGCGGCAACACCTTCACGCCATTCGCCAAGGTGTCTTTGAAGAAAATCTGCACGTTGTCGGTGTTGTTCATATCGGCTGACAAAGTCGCCGCCATAAATGCCGCCGGATAATGCGCCTTCAACCAAGCCGTGTGATACGCCACCAGCGCATAAGCCGCCGCGTGGGATTTATTAAAGCCGTATCCGGCAAACTTCTCCATCAAGTCAAATAATTGCCCAGCCTGATGGGCTGATGTGCCATTCTTCTGTGCGCCCTCTACAAACACCGCGCGTTGCGCGTCCATTTCTTCTTGTTTCTTTTTACCCATCGCGCGACGCAGCAAATCCGCCCCACCCAGACTATAGCCGCCCACCAACTGCGCCATCTGCATCACTTGCTCTTGATACACCATGATGCCGTAGGTTTCTTTCAGCACTGGCTCAACGGCGGGATGCGGATATTCAAAAGTCGCCCCATGTTTGCGTTTGCAAAAATCCGGAATTAAATCCATAGGGCCAGGCCGGTACAACGCCACCAGCGCGATGATGTCCTCAAAGCAGTCCGGCTTAGCCTGCTTGAGCATGTCTTTCATGCCGGAGGATTCCAACTGGAACACGGCAGTGGTGTTGGAGTTCCGTAGCAGCTTGTAAGAATCTGGGTCATCCAACGCCAGCGTCGCCAGATCAATCGGTACTTCACCCACCGCCACGCGCTGCTCATTCGCCCATTCCACCGCCATATCGAGGATGGTCAAAGTACGCAAGCCCAAAAAGTCGAACTTCACCAGTCCCACGGCTTCCACGTCGTCTTTATCGTATTGGCTGACGGTCGCCTCGCTGCCTTGTTGGCAGTACATAGGTGAGTAGTCGGTGATTTTCCCGGGCGAAATCAGCACCCCGCCCGCGTGCGTGCCGACGTTGCGGGTCAGGCCTTCCAGCCTTAACGCCAGCTCTAATAGCTCTTTGACTTCCTCTTCTTTTTCGCGGCGGTCACGCAATTGCTCCTCTTGCTTAATCGCATCATCCAAGGTGATGCCAAGCTCACGAGGAATCAGCTTGGCGATGCCATCCACAAAGTTGAACGGCAAATCCAGCACGCGGCCTACATCGCGAATCACGGCCTTAGCGGCCATGGTACCGAAGGTGGCAATCTGCGCCACGGCCTCCCGCCCATATTTATCGCGCACATAGTCAATTACACGGTCGCGGCCTTCTTGGCAAAAGTCGATGTCAAAGTCAGGCATGGACACCCGCTCCGGGTTCAAAAAGCGCTCGAACAACAGATTGAATTGCAACGGGTCGAGGTCGGTAACACCTAAGCTATATGCCACCAAAGAACCAGCGCCAGAGCCCCGCCCAGGACCGACTGGCACGCCGTTGTGCTTGGCCCAATTGATGAAGTCCGCCACGATGAGGAAGTATCCGGGAAAACCCATCTGAATAATCGTCGCCGCTTCAAAATCCAGTCGCGCCACGTATTCAGGGCGCTTGCTTTCACGCACCGCAGCATCGGGATATAACACCGCCAAACGGCCTTCTAAGCCTTCTAGCGCTTGGCTACGCAAGTAGTCATCCAAGCTTTCGTTATTAGGGGTAGGAAATTGCGGCAGATAGTTTTTGCCGAGAGTGAGTTCCAAAGTGCAGCGCTTGGCGATTTCAACACTGTTGGTCAGCGCCTCCGGCACATCGGCAAACAGGGTATTCATTTCAGCCTGTGTTTTGAAGTATTGCTGCTCGGTAAACAGCTTGGGGCGGCGCTTATCCGCCAGCACATAGCCCTCGGCGATGCACACTCGCGCCTCGTGCGCCTTGAAATCATCAGGGTCTAAAAACTGCACCGGATGCGTGGCGACAGGCGGCAAACCCAGCTCTGCGGCGAGTTGCAGGGCTTTAGCGTCGTACAGCGACTCCTGTTCCTGCCCCACGCGCTGTAATTCGATGTAGAAGCGATTGGGGAAAAGCGCACTCCAATCCTTTGCCAGCTTGGTGGCGGCGCTATCGTTGCCTGCTAGAAGTGCCTGCCCCACGTCGCCCGCCATCGCACCAGAAAGCAGAACCAGACCATCAGTCCCCTCCTCCAGCCAAGCACGTTTAATCTCGGCGCGGCCACGATGCTGATTTTGCGTAAAACTGCGCGTCATCCAATCACACAGCCGCAAATAGCCCGCATGGTTTTGACACAACAACAGAAAACGGAAAGGCTGCTCACGATTGGCTTCAGTTTCCAACCAGAAATCACAACCGATGATAGGTTTGATGCCCTTACCACGTGCGGCTTTATAGAATTTAATCGCGCCAAAAAGATTGGATAAATCGGTGAGAGCCAACGCTGGCATATTGTCATCAAGCCCACGCTTGACGTAATCGCCAACCCGCACCATGCCATCCACCACGGAGTATTCGCTGTGGCATCGCAGGTGAACAAAAGACGGGGAATTCATGGGTCAATTTTACCGGAAAACATAGGCAACTTTTAGCTTATACAGAGGCTTTTTATGATTAGAATTGACTCCAAATAAACTATCGAGCAGAATACCGTTTAACGATTATAGTATCGTTATAAAGTTAAGGAGAATGTCATGAACGCTGTTACCGTATCGCCCAAATATCAAGTCGTGATTCCTTTGGAAATACGCAAAAAAATGGGGATTACTCCGGGACAAAAAATGCAGGTACTGTCCTATGATGGAAGAATCCAGCTCATCCCCGAAGAGCCCATAGAATCTTTTTACGGCTTCCTTAAAGGCATAGACACCACCGTTGAACGCGAGGATGATCGCGTATGAATGTGGTAGATTCCAGCGGCTGGCTAGAGTTTTTCTCCGCCGGAGCGAATGGCGCATTTTTCCGCCCCATCATCCTCGATACCCCGTCATTAGTCGTTCCCAGCATTACTTTATTTGAAGTTTTCAAGCGTCTGATACTGCAAAGCAACGAAAAAGAAGCCCTACGCGCCATCAACGCCATGCAAGGTGGCAAAGTGGTGGAGTTAGATGGTGCGCTTGCCCTACACGCAGCGGAGCTTTCCATCAACCACAAACTGCCCATGGCCGACAGCATCATTCTCGCCACCGCCCGCAGCTTTGATGCCACGCTGTGGACGCAAGACGAAGATTTTGCGGGGATAGCTGGGGTGCAATATGTCGTTAAAACCAAACGTGGTTAAGTCGAAGTGGCGCTACTTTTAGGCTCAAATCGCATGCAATACTCACCACTCGACGCCAAGACATCTAATTGTGGCTGGCGCTTGCTCTTGAAGTTCATGGCACGGCAACCATAAGGGAACTGACTATCCCACGTGATGTGATAGTGGGCGCATTCTAGGCAGTTGGGGGTGGGAGTTTCAGGTTCTGTCATTTGTACTCGGTATATTTCGCATTGCTGCCACGCACTTTTTCCACCGGATATTTCTTGGCGTTGAGGGCAATCTTGGCGTTGGTAGCTTCTATGATGTCTATCCCCAGCACATCCGACAACCGCAATAAATACACAAAGGTATCGGCAATCTCATGCGCCACCTGCTCGCGTTTCTCGGCGCTTAATTCACGGCTTTCCTGCTCCGTCATCCACTGAAAATGCTCCACCAACTCGGCAGCTTCTACTATCATCGCCATCGCCAGATTTTTGGGCGAGTGAAACTGCTCCCAGTCGCGCTCGTATACAAACGCAGTTAAGCGTTCACGCAACGCATCTAAGCTATCTTGATTTTGCATCATGCAAGCCTTTCCGTTAATCCACTGTCCAGTTTTCTGCCTGCAAATTGCTTATCTGGCTAAACGCCTGATCGCTACTAACCAACACCGCATCCACACTCAAGGCATGAGCAGCAATCAATATATCCAGCGGAGCCAAGCTCTTGCCTTGTCGCATAACATCTGCCCGCATCGTTCCATAACACTCGGCTGTTGCACTCACCCACGGCATGGTTTCAACGCGCAGCAAAAACTCGCGTACAACAAGATGCAAACGCTTGGCTTCTGGCCGATTCGCCAAACCAAAAAGCAACTCTCCCTCGGTGATAGACGAAATACACAGCGCTGCAATCGGTGCCGCCAACACATGCTGAACCACGGCTGGATGCTGCTTGATAAGATAGCTCACCGTGTTGGTATCGAGCATGTACCGCTTCACTCGCGCCAACCCTCAAACGGGTCACGCTGCTGTGCACCTTGGGCGCGTTCTGTTTCATTCAAAAAATCAGGACTAACCGTAACCTGATTCAGCGCCTCAAAAAATCCATCCCAACTCGCTGGCCTGCGCGACAAAATTACGTCGCCAGTTTCTGCGTCCTGACGGATAAATACTTCCTTGGTATCAAAACGATAAGCCGCCGGCAAGCGCACTGCTTGGCTGCGGCCATTGGCAAAAAGCTTGACGGTGGCTTGGGACATGGTGGCATCCTCATGGTGCTGACGGAGGCTAAAGTATAGGTCTGATGAGTGTCATATATCAAGGCATATCTCATGTATGTTGCGGCGGGTGTTTATGGGGGGATTGGGCAGTCACGCCACCAGTTGAAGAAGCCTAATTCGGCGAGGTGAAAGGTTAGGATTTCGTAGCGTGGGTGTCAAACAGCGTGGGTACGGTTTCACCGTACCCACGCGGAATGGTTCGGCCAATTCCACGCATTCACAATCCACGTGAGCAACAAGCATGTTCTGAGCTTGCCGAAAGGTTGCCTACCCTACCGGAACACTCGGCAAGAATGAGCTTAACCAAGCAACCTCATGCCACAGCCCTTAACAGCGGCCTTGTCAAAGGTCAGGGTATCTTCGCAGCCTGCCGCGTCTCCCAAATACACAATCAAGCAATCGGCAAAGTCTGCGTTATTCCCCCTAAACTTTCGGAGCGCCTTCCACACAACCTCGGCCTGCGCCACCACCAGCTCTTTAGTCCGCAATAGCGATTCCAAAATCTCGCATAACTCAAGCTTACGCGTAGCGTAACAACCATCCAGCACCCACACCAACTCAACGACCGACACCAGGCTGATAGAACCCGGCGAGTCCACAGTCAAGGATTCAATCAGTGCTGATGCCTGTGGCGACTGTATCGCATCATCCTGTGCCAGATAACGCACCAGCACATTGGTATCCAGCCCTATCATTTAGCACCCGCACCAATCGCGGCAATAGCAGCATTCATCAACTCAATCGTCACAGGGTTCGCCGGACTGCGAACCATGCCTTTAAGCGCGGTCACCGATTGGGTTGCAGCCACCATTTCGTAACGCCCCGGAGCAATCTCAATGAACTCTAAGCGATCTCCCGCCCCCACCCCTAACCCCGCCCTAATTACAGCAGGAATCGTAACTTGTCCTTTGCTTGTCATAGTTGCAGCTGACATATATACCTCCAATTGAATTATTCCTTACTATAAAGTAAGGAATAATTCGCGTCAACAAGCCATCAGTGCGACATGCAAGCCTTTCCGTTAATCCACTGTCCAGTCCTCTACTTGCAGACCACTCATTTTGTCTAATCAGATAACATTATTGCAATTATCTGTTAATCACGCATAATATAGCTGCTAATACTACTGCAACACTATGGAGAACACCATGAACACGGAAACCATCGACCACACCACTCTCTCCCGATTGGCTGAAGCAGGTGCAGTTAGCAGCACTCATATTATTGGCCAAGCTGGCGGTTGGGGGGTGTTAGTCAAGTACGGCATGACCGAACGCGCTTTAGCAGCACAACGTAGTCACCAGATGCGTATCTTCAGGAAGTTTGAAACCTTAGTGACTTACCTTAAAGGTGTTGGCATTGCTCACTTTGAAGTGGATGCCGTCAATTACGATGCGGCCAGTATGAAACTTACTCGTGCACGGCCAGACAGTTCAGCCGCGATGACCAAGGCGCACAAAGCAGCCGCCTATGACAAATGGTTTCGTGCCGAGATAGAAGCGGCCATTGTAGAGGCGGATGATCCTAATACGGTATGGGCATCCAATGAAGATGCCAATAAGAGCTGGGCGAATAAACGTGCTGAGTTAGGTAAATTAGCTACAAACCGCGCATGATAGTTGAATGGCTACCAAAGGCAATTTCTACACGTGACGCCCAACTTGACTATATTGCTGAGACCAATCCAGTAGCGGCCATCGAGCATGGCGACCTAGTCGCGCAGCAAGTTAACCAATTATCTACCTATCCAGAATTAGGCCGAGCTGGACGCAAGCAAGGTACACGTGAGCTGGTGATTAGCCGCACATCTTTTGTAGTGATCTATCGCGTTAAACCAGAAGCAAAGCGCGTTGAGATTTTGCGTGTGTTGCACAGTTCGCAGCAGTGGCCGCAATGATAAGTCCGTTCTCTTTGATAGGCTCACAGACCTGGTGAGTGTTTGGCCGCAAGCGCAAAACCTCAAATCAAACCCCATAAAGCACAAAAGCTGCCCAATAGAATGGGTCGGAATACTTAGGGTCTGCCATAAATTCACGCTTGGTTTTTATGAGCGCCTCAGAATAATCCAATCCATCTTTTACCTTTTGGAAGAATTTCCCCTCAACCTTTTAATCAAGAACCATCCTCTAAAAAAAACGTACTAACAAAAAAGTCGCCAATCATTTTTTTGTTGTTACAATATGATTCAATGGACATCGAATACGATCCCACAAATTCGCGGGTTGTCATTTGAACGCGCAGCCGATTTTGATTTAGTGACCGCCATGTTCGACGTGGACAACCGGCGCGATTATGGCGAAACCAGACGAATAGCCTTGGGCATCCTCAATGGGCGGGTGCATATGCTGATATTCGTCGAGACGGTTAAAGGCATTCGTGTCATTAGCTTGCGCAAAGCCAACAAACGAGAGGTGAAACAGTATGAGCAACAAACCGAATCCTGAATTGATTGATGACGATGCCCCAGAATGGACAGCGGAAAATACTGCGCGTGCTGTGCAATTTTCTGCTTTGCCATCATCTCTGCGTAGCAAACTCGTGCGCCGCGGTGAGCGTGGAGTACAAAAAGCGGCGACCAAAATACCCACCACCATCCGCCTGTCGCCAGAAGTCTCTAGCGCCTTTCGGGCGACAGGCAGAGGATGGCAAACACGCCTTGATGCAGCGCTCAAAGACTGGCTGAGTACACACCAGATGCGGTAATCAGCTTCACTGCGAGTGACAGACACTTTGCCCTCGCAGGAGTCAACCAAACGTGGGCAACGCGTTGCCCACTCTACTGGGCTCGGTATCCGAAATTCGGGGGCAAGGTCAGTGGGTAAACTTTCCACACCCCACACATCAGACCTCACGCTCTTTCCTGTTACTCCCCGCCACCATACGGAACTCGAACAATCGGCACTCTAGCGGGCCATTAAACAACGGTGTTTTCCTTGAAGGTGAAAGCCGCATCATTTTTGGCATACGCAAATCGCTGGTCAGAAAAAATGCATTCCATCCGGCGAAATTGGCTTTTAAGGCCGAGGCGAGTTGTGGGTATAAATCACCGAGTTCATCTTCGTCACCAATGCGCTCGCCGTAAGGAGGGTTGGTAAGCAGCGTTCCAGTTACGCCTTCTGCCAATGCGGGCGCTGCGACTTGCAGGATGTTCATTTCCTGAATCTGCACCACGTTGGAAAGCCCCGCCGCCTCTAAGTTTTGGCGTGCGGCACGGACGGATCTGAAGTCTAAATCGCTGCCGAATAAGGGCATGGGCGAGGCCGGTTTTACGCGCTTTTGCGCCGCCTGCTTGATGCCGTCCCACGCTTTCGCATCAAAGTTTTTCAGTTTCTCAAAACCAAAACTACGTTTTAATCCCGGGGCGATGTCGAGCGCCATGAGTGCAGCTTCTATCAAAAACGTGCCGCTGCCGCACATGGGGTCGAGTAGCGGGCTGCCAGGTTGCCAGCCAGTCAATTTCAAAATGCCTGCCGCTAAGTTTTCGCGCAAAGGCGCATCTACACTGGCTTGGCGAAAACCGCGCTGGTAAAGCGCCGCGCCGGAGGTATCCACATAAAACTGGCATTCGTCGAAGGTGAGATAAGCATGAATGCGCACATCAGGCTCGCGCGTATCCACGCTGGGGCGTGTGCCGCTTTTTTCTCGGAATTTGTCGCAGATGGCGTCTTTGATGCGTAGCGTGATGAATTCTAGGCTTTTGAGCGGGCATTTAACGGCGGTGACTTTGACCATGATGTTGCAACTGACATCGAACCAAGTCGGCCACGGCAGGGTAAGCGCGGCTTTGAAGATGTCATCTTCGGTTTGATAACGGCAACTGCCTACGCGCCATAGAATGCGGGTGGCAACACGACTTTCCAAATTAGCGCGATAGACTAAAGACAAGTCACCCGCAAACCCTACTCCACCGTCAACCGGTGTGATTTTTTGTGCACCAAGTGCTGCGAGTTCGTTTTGTAATGGCGCTTCCAAGCCGCGTGGGCAAGTGGCGAAGTATTGGTTTTGCATGTTGAGGAAAACTCGGAAAGATTAGCCGTATTGTAACTTAGGCAGGCTCGCCTGCATTACAAGCTAAGTGAGCGTTACACGATCAAACGATTCACGGAATGCACGTTGTAATCAATCAAGCGCTTAAGAAATTCGCCAAACTCCACTTTGAGATTCGCTTCCAGCTTCTTCGCACGTTCACGCAAACTCACCAGACGCAAATCACCCGCGTGGCGCTTGAAGGCAAACACCGCGATATTGCCGGGATGGCCGGTAGGCAATATCAGCACCGCGCCGTCAAAACTGTGCTGCATGCGCTGCACATACAGGTCAAAATTCTTATCGCTGCCCCACAGATTCACCACCAAAATACCGTCCGCGGTCAGCGCACGTTGGCAGTGGTCATAAAAGCTCTGTGAGCTCAAATCCTCCGCCAAACCTTTGCTGTCATAGGCATCCAGCATAATCACGTCGTGCGTTTCCATGCGCTCGGCGATATACACCGCGCCGTCAGCGGCGATCACCTCCAGCCGCTCGTCATTCGGCGGCAGAAAAAACTGGTTATGCGCAGCTTCAATCACCGCCGGATTCAGCTCCACCGAGGTAGTGTGTATTTCCGGCATATAGTGATGAATGAACTTGGGAATAGACCCCCCGCCCAAGCCTATCACCAGCACAGTCTTGGCGACTTTGGTGAACAGCAGAAAGCACATCATGCCGCGCGTATAGGTGACTTCCAAATCGAATGGCGCGGCAACCAGCATCGAGCTTTGCACCGTGTTGCTGCCCAGATGCAGCGAGCGCACGCCGTCCTGCTCGCTCACGTCCACTTCTGGCACGCCATCTCGTATTTTTGAAACAAATCGCGCAATCCGGCGCGGTGCGTGTCGCATCATTCCCATCATTTTTACTCGCTGATTTTTCAGCAGAATGATACACGATGCCCTGTACAATGAAGCGCATGAACCCCGCAAATCACCCTTTCAGCGAACTTGTACCCGACACGCTATTGACCGCATTGGAGAGTATTGGGCTACGCTGCGACGGACATCTGCTGGCGCTTAACAGCTATGAAAACCGGGTGTACCAAGTGGGCATGGAAGATACTGCGCCCTTGGTTGCCAAGTTCTATCGGCCTGAGCGTTGGACGGATGACGCCATCCTTGAAGAACACCAGTTCACACAGGAACTCGCTGACCGCGAGATTCCTGTCGTGCCGCCTCTAGCCATCAACGGCAGAACTCTGCACCACGCGCTGGGCTTTCGTTTTGCGGTATTCCCCAAACAAGGCGGCCGCGCGCCGGAGCTAGACAGCCCCGACACGCTGGAATGGATGGGGCGCTTTTTAGGGCGCATCCACGCTGTGGGTGCGCTGCAACCCTTCCAGCAACGCCCTACGCTGGACATCAAAAGCTTCGGCGAAGAATCGCGCGATTTTCTGCTGCAAAACAATTTCATCCCCCCCGACTTGTTGGAAGCTTGGACTGGCATCGTGGAACAATCCCTAGAGGGCGTAAGAGCCGCTTTTGACCGCGCCGGAGACGTAACCAACATCCGCCTGCACGGCGACTGCCACGCAGGTAATGTGCTGTGGGCAACCTCCACCGATTATTCCGGCCCACACTTCGTAGATTTCGACGACAGCCGCATGGGGCCGGCGATACAGGACTTGTGGATGCTGCTCTCCGGCGAGCGCGGCGACCAGACCCGCCAACTCTCGGACGTACTGGCGGGTTACGAGGATTTTGCCGAATTCCACCCGCGTGAATTGCACTTGATTGAAGCTCTGCGCACGTTGCGCCTGATCCACTATTCCGCCTGGCTGGCACGGCGCTGGGACGACCCGGCTTTCCCTATGGCCTTCCCGTGGTTCAACACCCAGCACTATTGGCAGGACAGAGTGCTGGAGTTAAGGGAACAGGTGGCGCTGATGCAGGAACCGGCGTTGCAAGTCTAAGCACCACCGTCATTCCCGTGCAGACGGGAATCCAGACAAGCCAGAGAAAATCATCTCACGCCGTTGATATTTGACTGGATTCCCGTCTGCACGGGAATGACGAAATGACACATTGACCAAAAAAAATTACGGTGTTACCTTGTTAGCACCTGAACATTGGAGCACCCTACTATGGTCACCACCAGCCTCAAACTTCCCGACACCCTCAAACAACGCATCGGTATTCTTGCCGAAGCCGCCAGCAAAACACCTCACGCCTTCATGGTGGAAGCGCTGACTGAGCAAGCTGAGCGTGCAGAAAAGCGTCATGCCTTTCTACAAAGTGCTATAGAAGCTAAGCAGGAATATGAACAAACTGGCATCGCTTATGCGGCAGAAGATGTACACAATTACCTGAAAGCAAAAATTCAGGGCAAAAACCCGGCGAAACCCCAACCCATCAAACGCTGAACATGACGGTCATCGAATACAGCCCACAAGCGCTGGATGATATTGACCGTTTGGGGGAATTTCTGCTGGTTCAAGATGCTGATACCACCTTAGCAACAACCGACATTATTCAGGATGGGGTAATGCTGCTGGCGCGCCATCCGGAAGTGGGACGCCCGACTACAGAAAGAAACGTGAGGGAGCTGGTGATTTCCAGAGGCAACACCGGATATATTGCCTTGTACGAGTTTATTGAAGCACGTAACACCGTGGTTATTTTGGGGCTACGGCATCAACGCGAAGCGGGGTATGAATAACACTTGATGCAGATTTAGGCTGATTGACCCTTCTGGATGGGCGCTCTATCATTCAAGCAACCTCATGGAAAACTGAGAAAAATGAAAAAACATCCGCTCGTTTTTTTGTCCCTAATTAGGACGGTTACTTATTAGCTAGTGTACACAACCATGAAAAACTTTCTCGTCTCGCTGGCATTAACCACTGTTCTTGTCGCACCGCTTCCGACGAATGCACAAGATGCGACATTTCTATGGTTCGTACAGTCTATTGCGCAGATTAGTGAGTGTTCTCAATACGGTATTGAATCGCAGCAAGAATTGCAGGAGGCCTTTGCAACTGGAAGAAGCAATTCGTTAGGAAAACTCCCTCCATCATTTTGGGATTCGCTGGAAAAAGGTATTAGCAAAACTGCCGCGATCAAAGCACCCTCAACGGAAGCCGCAGAAAAATGCCAAACGATAGTGAGTCAATATCGCAACCCAAGGTTTTCCGTCCATTTTCGCCAAATTATTGCTATTCAACTCACTGGACCTGGGGCATTGGCATGCATCATTGAGAAGCCGGACACTGAACAAGAAATAAAAAAAACTTGGTTAGCCGCATTTGAACGAAACGGAATGGAGCTATCTGAACTCACGATAGACAAGATGGCCGAAAATGCTCGGAAAGATACAAATGGCATAGTGGCAAAATTGCGTCCGTCCGTAGCTCGGTTGGGATGCGAGGAGGTGATCATGTGGTTTTCTGTCGCTAGTTTCGATAGTCAGTTTAGTGAAGAAGCCCTCTATAACTACCTTGCGAAGAAGAAGTAGTAGTTAAGGTGCATACCACGTACCATTTGGTGCGGTAAGCCACACCTTACCAATCTAGCAAGCGTAGCCGTAAATAGCGTAGCAGATTACGGAAAACTACCTACCCTACCCGTTGCTCCAGCTTTTCAGACACCAGACTATTCAAACTTACCCCACGCTGCCTAGCTTCTATCGAGAGCTTACGGTGCAAGTCTGTTCCCACACGCACATTAAACGAACCTTTGAATGGCTGCTCAGGAGCAACGCCACGTGTCGCGCACAAATCCAGATAATCATCTACGGCTGCCTGAAAATCTTCCTTCAAACTGGCGGCATCCGTACCCTCGTAGCTTATCGAGGCGCGAATAAACTGCACTTTGCCAAACAACAAGCCGTCTTCGGCGCTATATTCCACCGAACCGGCGTAATCTTTGTATTGCATCATGTTTTTCATATCAAATCCTCCTGCCGCAAAGCCTCCAACACAATATCCACTTGATATTGTTTACGAATGTTGTTTGGATGTGGCTTGTGCATCAACACTGGCGGGTGAGTGTCGCTCTCAAAGCTCACCCTAGAGCCATTGCCTTTTTGGTTTAGCACATACCCCAAACTGGAAAGTAAAGTCGTCAACTCCTGAAAAGTAAAATCGCGTGGGCGGTTTTTCAACCTTTCGAGGAGTTTTTCATGTTTTCCCATGCGGCCATCATCCATTAACCCATCAAAATTTGCAACCAAAATTAGTTGCAACCAAAACGTGGGGTTTACACCATAAGCATTATGCGCATAAAATGCGCACAGGAGGTGTGCCATGACCGCAGTTCAAACCAGCCCGCTACGAAAACGTCCAGTGAATCTCACCCTGAATGAGCAATTAGTATCTCAAGCCAAGGGCATGACCGACAACCTTTCAGCGGTGGTTGAGTCACTGTTGACAGACTATGTGGCGCAGCACCAGGAGCAGCGTTTAACAAAAATGCGCCAAGCGGAATTGACAGCTCAGGCGTGGAACACCTTCAATGAGCACTCTGGTACATTCGCCGACGAGCATTCCACCCTGTAATGGCGCAGTTTGATGTTCACCGCAATAGCGGGCAACACCGCGAGACCATCCCTTTTGTCGTGATTGTCCAATCTTCTTTATTCGACAATTACCGTCGCCGCGTGGTGGTGCCGCTGGTGCTTAAAAGCATGTTAGGTATTACCGAAAACCGCATGAATCCGGCATTTACCATTGCCGAAGTCGAGGTGGTGCTGCATCCACTGGAGATGGTTTCCGTAGCGACAGAACAGCTTGGAGAGAAAGTTGCTTCACTAACCGAAGAAGGTGGCCGCATCAGCGATGCTTTGGACGAACTACTGACGCGCTCTTGGTCCTAAACAAAACAACACTCGAACCTCAACATCCACCATCGTAAGTTCCCACAACTTTTTTTGATTCACCACCAATAAAAAAGGCTGCCGGAGCAACCTTTTTTCACAACAGTGTTGAACCAAGCAAGTAAGAGGGTTATAAACCGTCCCCTGCTTCTAGCTTAGCTCTCGCCCAGCACCGACACCGTAATGTCCACCACCACATCGTGATGCAGCGCCACGCTGATTGCATGGTCACCCACGGTCTTCAGTGGGCCATTAGGCATACGTACTTCAGATTTTACTACGGTGTGGCCTTGGGCAACTAGTGCTTCGGCGATATCGTGATTAGTCACAGAGCCGAACAGACGGCCATCCACGCCAGATTTCTGGGTGATTTGCACCATCAAACCGGCAAGTTTTTCACCACGTTTGGCAGCATCGGCCAGAATTTCGCCTTGCTTCTTTTCCAACTCATCACGCTTGGCGGTGAACTCAGCTATGTTAGCTTCGTTGGCACGCTTGGCTTTGCCTTGTGGGATAAGGAAGTTGCGGCCATAGCCATCTTTGACTTTAACCACATCGCCCAGTTGGCCGAGCTTGTTTACTTTTTCCAATAGAATAATTTGCATGTTCGGCTCCTGTTAGTGCTTGTCGGTGTAAGGCAGCAGCGCTAAGAAACGGGCGCGTTTGACTGCGGTGGAAAGCTGACGCTGAAAGCGAGCTTTGGTGCCGGTGATGCGTGCCGGAATGATTTTGCCGTTTTCGGTAATGAAATCTTTAAGGATTTCAACGTCTTTATAATCTACTTCTACGGTGCCGTCTGCTGAAAAACGGCAGTAGCGCTTGCGTTTGAACATATCGCGTGACATGGTGTT
Organism: Methylophilaceae bacterium; assembly: GCA_046155285.1. Classification (GTDB taxonomy): domain Bacteria; phylum Pseudomonadota; class Gammaproteobacteria; order Burkholderiales; family Methylophilaceae; genus CAILHX01. The sequence continues at coordinate 22,366 of JBJXEA010000003.1, forward strand.
TGCCTTTCAAATAATTTGTCTAATGATTCAAGTTAACTGGTCTAATTTGGTTACGTGTAGCACTAATCGGTCATTCTTTAAGCTTTTCTTGGTGAGGAATCCAAGCACTTTAATACTGTCCCCCACTTGCAGCGTTTTGGCCTTATCTGCCATTTCCGCCATTGCCACCACCGGCACTTCGCAATCCGCTTGCCGCTTCATCCCTGCCTCGTCTTGAATTGAGGTGTGGCGTAAGCGGAAGCTCACGATGGGAATGCCAGCGGGCGTGTAGCGTAAGGGTTCTAGGCTGGTGACTTCTCCTGAAAGCGTTAATTGATTGACCACATTAAGCGGCTACCGCCTCTGGTGCTGGTACTGGCGCTGCAACTGGCTCGGTACCAACGATGGTTCTGGATTTCTCTTCCTTCATCATAGGCGATGGTGCAGTCACGGCAGCCTTGGTGACCAAAGTCAAATGACGCAGCACGGCATCGTTGAACTTGAAACCATGCTCCAGTTCGTCCAGCGTAGCTTGGTCGCACTCGATGTTCATCAACACATAATGTGCTTTGTGGATTTTTTCAATCGGGAATGCCAGTTGACGGCGTCCCCAGTCTTCCAGACGGTGAATCGCGCCTTTGCTGGCGGTGATTTGGGCGCGGTAGCGCTCGATCATGGCGGGAACCTGTTCACTTTGATCAGGGTGAACGATAAATACGATTTCGTAATGTCGCATGAAGTCTCCTTGTGGATTTTAAGAGCCTCCCGCAATGCGAGTGCGGTGAGGCAAGGTTATTAGCTGGCGTTATTGCCGACTAAAGGCCGCGGATTATACGCAAAAGGCTAAGTCAAATCAAACAGTTTCGGGTTAATATGCGCCCATGAATCAGAATCTCGCGTAGCGAAGCCTCATCCCCCTCGCCCTCGGGGTGAGGGTTAGGGGTGAGGGCAATTTCTCAACATTGTTTAACATGAAAACCACACTATGGCCACCGTCGTTATCGAAGACCAAAACCCCATGATGCACCGCGCCAAAATCCGCTTAGGCATTGCCACGGCACTATTGGTGATTGCAGTAGTAAGCTTGCTGCTCGCAGGCAAAAACCACAAACCAAGGCCAACTGCGCTACAAGCCAAAGTGGCCGCAGTGGTGACTACGCCGCAGAAAGCGCCTGTCGTCGTTGACGCGGTGGCCGAAACACCAGAAGAGAAAGCGCCACCGCCGCCAGCCAATTACGAGGCTTTTCCAAGCTTGCAGTCATTCACTGCAAGTCCTGATGCAACACCAGCAGCAGAAGAGCCTGCACCACATATGGAAAAAGATCTGGTGAAGGAATCTAACAAAGTCATTACAAGCTCAGATTTTGGCGATTTCATTCTGCAAGTCGGCGTTTTTGGAGACCCTAACAACGCTGAAAAGCAACGCGAAAACTTAGCCAAACATGGCATAGAATCTCGCTTGGAGAGCAAATGTCGCATTGGACCATTTAGCGATGCCGCCGAACTGGAAGCCGCCAAAGAAAAACTACAAGCCTCAGGCATCAGCGGCATTTTCACAGAAGAATCCAGCAGTCGTGGCCTGCTGCTACGCGCAGGTTTTAGTCACGATTTAGCCAGCCTGAAACAAGTGCAATCAACGCTATCCAATGCGGGATTCACATCGCGCTCCGAAACCAGAGTGTTGGTCGGTCCGTTCAACAACAAAAGCACCGCGGATGCCGCGAGAAATAGGATTAAAGCGCTGAATATGGCCGTGGCGTTGATGCCGAATCGTTAAGACTTAAGCAAGTGAATTGTCAGCAAACCCAACGCCGTCATCGCCAGCGAACCCAGCACATGTCCTAACACGTGCGCCGCTGCCCAGCCATATTGGCTGCGCGTGAGCAAATCAACGGCTTCAGATGAGAAGGTGGAAAATGTGGTGAGGCCGCCAAGGAATCCGGTGATGATTAGCAAACGCAATTCTACCGGCAAGCTAGAAGACAAGGCAAAAAAACCGGCGGCTATCCCGATGAGATAACCGCCGATTAAATTTGCTGTGAGTGTGCCTAGCGGCAGGCTTGGCAGCAGTGGATTAAGCCATGCGCCTAAGCCCCAGCGCAACCAAGCACCGAGTGCCGCACCCACGCCTACCGCCAGGAAGGCGCTAAAGCCCAAGAAGGTACAGCCTTAGATTTCGTTGCGCCATTCCTGATCTTCGCAATCAAATAAACGGCTTGACTCCTCCGCACCCCAAGAACCTGCGGGATAGGTGTGGATAAAATCGCGTTCTTGCGACCAGCTCTTGACAATCGGATCCACCACGCGCCATGCCCATTCCACTTCGTCGAAGCGGATAAACAAGGTTTTGTCACCACCAATCACGTCCAAAATCAGCGCTTCGTAAGACTCCATAGGTGCCTCGTTACCTTGGCGGTAAGGCGCATTCAGTTTGGCTTGGCGGGTACCCATGCCCAAGCCCGGAGTTTTGACCTGCAATTCCATTTGCATAGAATCGTTTGGCTGCAACTCCAAAGTAATCCAGTTGGGTTCAATTTGATCCAAAGGCGTAGTTTGAAATAAGTGCTGCGGCGGATGGCGCAAACGAATGGCAATGTGTGACTGTGTCTTGGCCAAACGCTTGCCGGTGCGCAAGTAGAACGGCACGCCGCGCCAGCGCCAGTTATCAATGTAGAACTTGGCGGCGACAAAAGTCTCAGTCGCGGTGTTTTTTTCCACTCCGGCCTCGTCCTGATAACCTACCACTGGCTGGCCTTTTATCGTACCAGCCGCATATTGGGCGCGGAAGGCGTGTGCATTGACCGAGCCTTTCGGGATAGGCCGCATGGACTTCAACACTTTCACCTTTTCATCACGCACCGCGTCGGCTTCTAAGGAAGATGGCGGTTCCATCGCCACTACCGTGAGTAATTGCATCAAGTGGTTTTGTAGCATGTCGCGCATCGCACCGGATTTATCATAATAGTCAGCACGCGTGCCGATCCCTAAGTCTTCCGCCACGGTGATTTGCACGTGGTTGATGTAGTTGCGATTCCACAACGGCTCGATCATGGTGTTAGCAAAGCGGAACACCAGCAGATTTTGCACAGTTTCTTTGCCGAGATAATGGTCAATCCGGTAGATTTGCTCCTCGTCAAAATGCTTGTGCAGCGAACGATTGAGCTGCTGCGCGGTTTCCAAGTCGGTGCCGAAAGGTTTTTCCACCACGATGCGGTGCTTGCCGCGTGGTTGCGAGAAACCGACTTCATCCAGATTATTGATGACAGTGTTGAAATCACCCGGACCTATGGAAAGATAAAACGCGACGGTATCGTCGCCATTAGGCGCAGTCTTAGCTACAGCCTTCTTTAGCAGAGGGTAGAACTCCGGCGTGCGCAAGTCCCCCGCCATGTAAGAAAAGCGCTGGGCAAAAGTCTTAGCGATATCTTGATTAACCTTATCGCCAAACTTATCCTTCAACACTTTACTCAGGTGTTCAAGCCAAGCCTCTTGCGTATACTCTTGGCGACCCAATGCTAATATCCGCATCCCTTCAGGAATTCGCCCTGCCGCTTCAAGATTGTAGAGCGAGGGCAGCAACTTGATTGTCGCCAAATTGCCCGTCGCGCCAAAAATAACGAAGTGCGCGGGACTAGCTCCTTTTTCACCATTACTCATGCATCAACCTCCAGATTTTACGTCGTGACCGCCAAAGCCTTTACGCATCATGGCCAGCATCTTATTACCGAAGTCACCTTCACCTTGGCTGGCAAAGCGTGCCATCAGCGCCAAAGTCATCGCAGGCGTAGGCACGCCCTGCTCTACCGACTCCAGCACCGTCCAACGGCCTTCGCCAGAGTCGGTCACGAACGGAACGATAGACTCCAACTCTTGGTCTTTAGCGAGGAAGGTCGCGGTCAAGTCCAGCAACCAGCTACGTACCACGCTGCCGTGACGCCACATTTCAGAGATGGCAGCGATGTCCAAGCTGAATTCTTTTTTGCCTTTCATCAGTGCGAAGCCTTCAGCATAGGCTTGCATCATGCCGTATTCGATACCGTTGTGAACCATCTTGGTGAAATGTCCAGAACCGCTAGGACCGCAGTGCAGCCAGCCAGTTGCCTCGCCAGGTGCCAATACCTTGATAAACGGAATCACTTTATCCACGGCAGACTTTTCGCCACCCACCATCAAGGCATAACCGTTTTTCAAACCCCAGATGCCGCCAGAAGTACCCGCATCCACATAGCCTATACCCAGCGCATTCATGGCAAGGCCGCGTCTTTCTGAATCTTTGTAGTAGGAATTACCACCTTCTACCAACACGTCACCCTTGGACAACATGCCTTTCAGCTCATTGATAGTGTCTTCAGTAGGGCCGCCGGATGGCAGCATCAACCACACCACACGCGGGGTTTCCAGCTTGGCGACGACATCAGCCAGCGATTCTGCCGCAATCAAGCCAGCGTCATTGGCCAGCTGTTCGGTTGCACTCACGTCGCGGTTATAACCTACAACTTGCACGCCTGCCTTCAGCAAGCGTCGCGCCATATTACCGCCCATTTTTCCTAAACCAACCATGCCGATTTTCATCATTTTTCTCCTATGCAATTTTGCGACTTGCGCCGCTATGATGGCTGCGGGTATTATCCAGCCAGAACACCCAAATCCGTAACTTCCCACATTATACCGAAACAAGAGGCAAATTTCCCTTGCGTATTCTTTTTGTAAGCTCCGAAGCTCACCCTCTGATTAAAACCGGCGGCCTTGCAGATGTAGTCGGCGCATTGCCGCCCGCCTTACACAAACTCAAAACCGACACTCGCATTCTTCTCCCCGGTTATCCGCTGGTCTTGGAGAAGGCTGCAAATCTGGCACCTGTCGCCAAACTGGATTATCTGCCGCAGATCGGCAGCGCCACCTTGTTGCAAGGTGAAATGCCCGACACCAAAACGCCGATCTACGTCATCCAGCATCCTGGGCTGTACGAGCGCGACGGCACGCCCTATCAGGACGCAAAATCACAAGACTGGGTGGACAACCCGCTGCGTTTTGGGATTCTTTCGCATGTAGCAGCGGTGCTGGGTTCTGGCTTTAGCCCGCTAGAATGGAAGCCCGACATACTACACTGCAACGACTGGCAAAGCGGCTTAGCTCCGACGATTCTGCACTTCTTCAACACCACGCGCGCCAAAACCGTGCTGGGCATCCACAACCTAGCTTATCAAGGCAATTTTGAAGACGCGTGGGTGGGGCTGCTAGGCTTGCCCCCACAGAGTTACCAGCCTGCTGGGGTTGAGTTTCATGGCCTCTTATCGTTTCTGAAGGCAGGAATTAACTATTCCGATGCCATGATTACAGTCAGTCCCAATTACGCCAAAGAAATTCAAACCGCAGAATATGCTTATGGCATGGAAGGCCTGCTCACTGCACAACGTGGCAAACTGCACGGCATTCTGAATGGCATAGACAACACGGAGTGGAACCCTAAATCAGACCCGCATCTCATCCATGGCTATGACCACACCGAACTGGCCGAAAAAAGCGCCAATAAAGAGGCTTTGCAAGATAAGTTAGCGCTAAATATCGATGCGAAAGCACCATTGTTGGCTGTGGTAAGCCGCATGGCACATCAAAAAGGCTTGGATATTTTGCTCAATTGCGCCAGCAGCTTGGTGCATGACGGTGCTCAACTAGCGGTGTTGGGTAGCGGCGATCCGACGCTGGAATACGGCTTCAACCAACTCGCCAAAGCGCATCCGGGGCGGGTCAGCGTCACTATTGGCTATAATGAACCACTTTCGCATCAAATCATGGCGGGGGCTGACATCTTTCTCATGCCCTCGCGCTTTGAACCTTGTGGACTCAATCAGATGTATGGCTTGGCCTATGGAACCCCGCCTGTGGTGCGGCGCACCGGCGGGTTGGCGGATTCGGTGCATGATTTCGGTGCGGTTGCACCAAGCAAAGCCAATGGCTTTGTATTTGAAAAAACGACCACCTTGGATTTTTTAAGCGCCACCTGTCGCGCTATGCGGACATTCCACGACAAAAAGGCTTGGGCACAGTTACAACAAAATGGTATGAAACAAGACCTTAGCTGGGAATCAAGCGCCAAAAAGTACCTCGCCATCTATCGCAACCTACTCAAATCCTAAGCCAAAAAAAATTCTGGCACTGATGTTGCTTATGGGTATTCAAGCGATTTATTTTGCTTGAATCTCCTCCCCTCTCGGGCGTGCTTTCTTCACAGATAGTACGCCCGCTTTTTTTTGCTCTATTGATTTCGTCTTACTCTAGCCGCAAAAAATGCTCGCGGTAATACTTAAGCTCCTCAATAGATTCGTAAATATCGGACAATGCCTCGTGCTTGCTCACCTTCTTAAAGCCGCCATACAACTTTGGCCGCCAACGCTTAGCCAGCTCCTTAAACACGCTCACGTCCAAATTGCGGTAGTGAAAATAATCCTCTAAATGCGGCATATGCTTCGCCATAAAACGTCTATCTTGGCAGATAGAATTACCACACATGGGTGATTTGCCTTTAGGAACATATTTCTTGAGGAAAGCGATCATTTGCGCCTCAACTTCAGCCTCATCCGTCGCGGAAGCTTTTACCCTATCAATCAAGCCAGAACGCCCGTGGTGCTTCTGATTCCAGTCATCCATTTTGGCCAGTACAGCATCACTCTGATGCACAACCAGCACTGGCGACTCCGCCAGCACGTTCAAATTCACGTCGGTAATCACCACCGCCAGCTCTATCACCTTGTCGGTATCTGGGAATAGGCCAGTCATTTCCATGTCCAGCCATATCAGATTGTCTTTATCCTGTGCCATAATGAACCCAACCTTTGTTTTATGTTCCAATTGCCTCAGATTCTAAACTAATTTCACTTATGACAACCTTTACAATTTTATTTATTGCCCTCGTGGTGGCGACCACGCTCATCCAACAATGGCTGGGTCGCAGACAAATCGCCCACGTTTCTCAACATCGCAACAACGTCCCTGCTGCATTCACCAGCGGCATAGACCTAGAAGCCCACCACAAAGCAGCAGATTATAGCGTCGCTAAATCGCGCTTGAATCTGGGCGCAACACTCGCCAGTAGTGCGATTTTATTGGTGCTCACGTTAGGTGGCGGCTTGCAATGGCTAGACAGCAACATCATTGGCGTATTACCCGAACAAACAATGCTAGGCGGTGTATTGGTCATGCTAGCCGCCATGTTCGTCACTAGCGTGGTGGATTTACCCTTTGATTACTACAAAAACTTCGTCATAGACGAACGCTTTGGCTTCAACAAAATGACGCCCGCCATGTTTTTTCAGGACATGGTGAAGCACACAATTTTAGGTTTAGTGATGGGCTTGCCCTTGCTACTAGCCGCGCTGTGGCTGATGCAGGGCGCTGGCGAATACTGGTGGCTATGGCTGTGGTGTGTCTGGTCAGCGTTTAATCTGCTGATGCTGGCGGTTTATCCCACATTTATTGCGCCCTTCTTCAACAAATTCTCACCGATGACTGATGAATCGCTGAAAACCCGCATTGAGAAATTGCTGGCTAAATGCGGCTTCAAGTCACAAGGATTGTTTGTGATGGACGGCTCACGCCGTAGCAGCCACGGAAATGCGTATTTCACCGGCTTTGGTCAAAATAAACGCGTGGTGTTTTTCGACACACTGCTAGAGCGCCTAGAGCCGGACGAAATTGAAGCCGTACTCGCCCACGAGCTTGGTCACTATCGCCGCAACCACGTCATCAAACGCATCATTATGATGTTCACGGTGAGCTTTGCTGGCTTAGCTTTGCTGGGCTGGCTCAAGCAAGCCGAGTGGTTCTACACCGGCTTAGGCGTCAACACGGCTAGCGACCACATGGCACTGATATTATTCCTGCTCGTCGCCCCAGTGCTGATGTTCGTGCTGCGCCCCATCTTTGCTGCCTATTCCCGCGCCAACGAGTTTGAAGCCGACGCATACGCCGCCGAGTACAGCAACGCCCAGCATTTGATCGAAGCGCTGGTCAAACTCTACCGCGACAACGCCTCGACGCTCACGCCCGACCCAATACACTCGGCGTTCTACGATTCACATCCGCCTGCCAGCCTAAGAGTGGCCCGCTTGCAGACTTTGATGGCCTAGGAGTGCCCTTAGGAGGAATCACATGAAATTCTGGTCAATCCCATTGCTTCTACTCGCCTCCATCGCGCAAGCTAATCCGCTGGATGCTGGCGATGTCAAGCTCGGTCAACAACTGGTCGAAAAAAACTGCATCGCCTGCCACGCTTCGCGCTTCGGCGCTGACGGCTCAAAAATGTACACCCGCGAAGACCGCATCATCAAAACTCCCAAAGGCTTGATTCAGCAAGTGCGTAACTGCAACACCAACCTCGGCCTGAAGTGGTTTGACGATGAAGAACTGGCCGTGGCGGCGTATCTTAACCAAACCTATTACCATCTACCTTAATTGGCTCAGGGCTTAGTTACCGCCTCGCACGGCAAACGCTACGACGTAGAACTCCCCAGCGGCGAAATCATTAGCTGCGTCACCCGCGCCAAAAAAAGCGAGCTAGCCTGCGGCGACCAAGTTGAAATCAAATCCACCAGCGCTGGCGAGGCCGTCATAGAGCGCTTCCTGCCCCGCACCAGCCTGCTCTACCGCAGCAACGACTTTCGCACAAAACTCCTCGCCGCCAACGTCACGCAAATCATCATCGTGCTGGCGGCAAAGCCTTCGTATTACCCAGAATTGCTAGATCGCTGCCTGATTGCCGCCGGAGCTGAAAACATCCGCCCGCTAATATTGCTGAACAAAGCCGATTTACCGGAAAGTGCGGAAGCGCTGGCAAAGCTCAAGCTGTATGAGCAGCTTGGATACTCGCTACTAAGTCTGTCGGCTCATGAAGACATCGCGCCGTTGCTGCCTTGGTTACAAGGCCAAACCAGCGTGCTGGTAGGCCAATCCGGCATGGGAAAATCCACGCTGGTCAACGCACTGCTGCCCGAAGCCCTAGTCAAAACCCGCGAAATTTCATCCGCACTGGATAGTGGCAAACACACCACCACCGCTGCGCGGCTTTACCATCTCAATGAGAACAGCCACCTGATTGATTCCCCCGGCCTGCAAGAGTTTGGTTTAGCGCATCTCAGCGCCGACAAAATCGAAAATGCTTTCGTAGAATTCCGCCCGTATTTGGGAAAATGCCGCTTCAACGACTGCCACCATCTGCACGAACCCGACTGCGCGCTGCGCGCCGCCGTTGCCAAAGGGGCTGTTACCGAGAGCCGTTTGCAGTGCTACCATAAGGTCGTCGCACAACCGGCTTAATATCATGCAAACAGCGTTCATCAGTCATCCCGACACCCTGCTCCACGTCATGGATGGCACTCATCCTGAATCCCCAGCCCGTATCACCGCGATTAAAGACAGGCTGGCCGCCACCGGCCTGCTCAAGCAACTCAAAGTTTATGAAGCGCCAGCCGCCACTGACGAGCAGCTTGAACGTGTGCATACGCATAATTACGTACAGCACATCCGTCACATCGCCCCACACGCAGGATTGGTGCGCTTAGACGGTGATACCGCCATGGGGCCCATGACGCTCGCTGCCGTGCTGCATCAAGTCGGTGCAGTAGTTCAGGGCGTGAATTTGGTGATGAGTGGTGAGGTGCAAAACGCCTTCTGCTGCGTGCGTCCGCCAGGCCACCACGCAGGCCGCGCCAACTCAGCCGGATTCTGCATCTTCAACGGCGTGGCTGTCGGCGTGGCACATGCCATAGCAAAATACGGCATAGAACGCGCGGCGATTATAGATTTCGACGTACACCACGGTGATGGCACGGAAAATATCTTCAAAGACAATCCGAAAGTCATGCTCTGTTCCACTTTTCAGCATCCGTTTTACCCCGGACGCGGCGCAGATAGCCGCACTCAGCGCATGGTCAACGTACCGCTCAAAGTTGGCACCGACGGCAAAGGTTTCCGCGCTGCCGTGGAAAACGAATTCTTACCCGCACTCACCCAATTCAAGCCGCAAATGGTGTTCGTCTCCGCCGGATTCGACGCACATCAGGACGACCCGCTGGCAGGCTTGAATCTAGTGCGTGAAGACTATATTTGGATTACCGAATTCATCATGGACATCGCCAAACAATATGCAAAAGACCGCGTAGTATCAGTGCTGGAAGGTGGCTATCACCTGCCCGCCTTGGCAGACAGCGCCGAAGCGCACGTCAGGACGTTGGCTGGGCTGCTATAATCCGCCCATGCAAATCACCACCCGCCTAGAGTTCGATGCCGGACACCGCATCCCCAGCCACAAAAGCCAATGCCGCAACCTGCACGGCCATCGTTATGCCATTGAAATCACCTTGTCAGGTGACATCATCGAACAAGAAAACACCTCAGAACAAGGCATGGTGATGGACTTCTCCGATGTCAAAGCCATTGCTAGACGTGAAGTTTTGGATAAATGGGATCACGCATTCCTGGTATACAAAAACGACAAAACTGTGCTGGATTTCCTCAACACCCTGCCCGACCACAAGACCGTGGTCATGAATGAAGTTCCCACCGCTGAGAACATGGCAGCTGAGGCGTTTCGTATCCTAAAAGCCTGCTATCAAGACACTTACGGCAATCATTTGAAATTGGAACGTGTGCGCCTCTTTGAAACGCCTAATAGCTGGGTGGATGCGTTAGGAACTGAACAATCAACTTAACCGCTGCTCAAGCGAATCTCCACATCTCCTAAACTCACCACTTGCCCCACTCGTATCTTGGCGGTCTTGCGCAACTCCTGCTGACCATCCACGCACACCACGCCTTCTGCCACCAGATGCTTGCCCGCACCTCCGCTATCACACACGCCAGTAAGTTTGAGCAATTGATTAAGCTCGACGAATTCGCCCTTGAGTTGAAAATCTATGGTTTGCATATTGAGCTCACAAAAAATCTATCACTAAGTTCGGTCAACTCTAAAATATCCAACATTTCCTGCAAGCGCTCCGCCGCACGGCGATTTGCTTGCTCTTGTTTGCGGGCGATAATCAGTTCATTTTTCATCGAGTGCTCCCAGCCTACCAACTCCGTCACTGTGACTTGGTAACCCTGCGCTTCCAGTTGCAAACAGCGCAGCACGTTGGTCACTTGACTGCCGAATTCGCGGGTATGGAGGGGATGACGCCATATCTCGGATAGCGCGTGTTTCATGGCTTGTGGCTTATTTTTCTTAAGTAACGCCGCCACTTCGGCCTGACAACACGGCACAAGGACGATGAATTTGGCCTGTTTCGCCAGCGCAAAACGAATGGCATCGTCGGTGGCGGTGTTGCAGGCGTGTAGCGCAGTGACCACATCCACGTTTGAAGGCAATGCGCCGGAGGTGATGGAATCGGTCACCGAGAAATTGAGAAAACTCATGCGCTCGAAACCCAGTCTTTTCGCCAGTTCCTGCGACTTTTCCACCAGCTCTGAACGGGTCTCAATGCCGAAGATGTGCGATGTTCCTGCTAACTCCTTAAAAAACAGATCGTAGAGGATGAAACCCAAGTAAGACTTGCCCGCGCCGTGGTCTACCAATTGGATGTCTTGCCCGACGTCCTTAAGCAGTGGCTCGATAAAATGGTAGAGATGGTTGACCTGTTTGAGTTTGCGGCGGCTGTCCTGATTCAGCTTGCCATCGCGGGTGAGGATGTGCAACTCCTTGAGCAGCTCGGTAGATTGGCCGGTGCGTAATTCCAAAGCATCAGCCATGACGTTTTTGTCTGCGCCTGTACATGAACAAAAAAATCAGTCCCGCTACGTTAGAAAACCATATCGCCGGATGCGACCACGGAATGCCGTCTATCTTGAAGTCCGAAATCGGCCAAAACATGGGCGTGGGGAAGTATTTGTAAGAATGAAACGGGAAATCCAGCACGATATGGAACGGCCAGCCCAGCATGACAAAGGCGTAGCGCTTATCCCACAGCGCCACCAGCCCTATCACCACACCGCACACCACAAAGCTGTGGCCGACGTTGTAACTCATGAACAGCCAAGTTGGAATACTGTCCAGGGGTGGCGGGCCCGGATGCCAATTACCGCTTCCCACCTGTATCGCCAGGAACAAGCCAAACGAAATCAAATCCGGCATCGCGCCAAAAAACAGTGCCAGCCAAGGCCAGCGCTTTTGCCCAAACAGGCCGTAACCCCATAGGGCATGACTTAAGGTATCTATCACATACCCCCTGCCGAATGGCTCATGCGCAATTCATCCGATTGCAATCTAATTAGTAAAAAATCCAACATTAAATTACTCCAATGGTTTGTATAGATATTACAAACCAATTCTAAACTATCTATCAGGAAGAAATGACCTATGAAGAAATTGATTATTGCCTCCATCGTTTCCGGACTGTTTGCCGCTTCCGCACAAGCTGCGCCCAGTCTGATTGCCGTTGGCAGCCTCACCAACACGACCGATCTCTCCGGATTAACTGGCACACTGGAAAACGGCATTGACCACGGCAACACCTTGGGTGGTATTGGTTCTGGTCTAGCTTGGGCAGGCGGTAATACCTTTTTGGCGCTGCCAGACCGCGGCCCGAACGCAACCGTATGGAATGCTGGCGTTGATAACACCACTTCCTACATTGCGCGTATGCAAACAGTCACGCTGGGACTCACCGCTAGTCCCAGCGGCTCTTTGCCTTACACTCTGACCCCAACGCTCACCGGCACCACCTTGTTCTACAGCAATACTGCGCTTAATTATGGCGCTGTCACCCCTGCTGCTAATACTGCTGGCAAGTTCTACTTCGATGGTCGCTCTGACAACTTCTCGGTTGGTGGCTCTACCAACGCCAATAATGCTCGCCTAGACCCAGAAGGCATCCGCATGTCCAACGACGGCAAGAGTGTATTTGTGAGCGACGAGTACGGTCCTTACGTGTATCAATTCGACCGCACGACGGGTCAGCGCATTAATTCATTCGCGCTGCCTACTGCATTCACCGCTAACAATCTGAGTCCAAACGGCGCTATCGAAATCAGTGGCAACACCAGTGGTCGCGTAGCCAATAAAGGCATGGAAGGCCTGGCAATTTCTCCCGATGGCAAGACCTTGTTTGGCTTTGAGCAAAGCCCATTGATCCAAGATGGTGGCGACGGTGGTCGTGCCAACCGCATCGTCAGCATTGATGTTGCTACCGGCGCTACCAAGCAATTCGTCTATGACAACAAGATTGGCACAAAAACCTATAACAGCAGCGAAGTTCTTGCCATCAACAGCAATGAGCTGCTGGTGTTGGAACGTGACGGCAAAGGCAAGGGTGATGGTAGCTCCGCCGTGATCAAGCAAATATACAAAGTGAACCTGAGCGGCGCCACCGACATCAGCCTGCTGAATGGCGGCTTGGGTATCAGTGGTGAAGCTAATCTTTTGCCTTATGCGGTCAACAAATCGTTGTTCTTGGACTTGAAGACTTCTCTCAATGCCGCCGGAATTACTGACACCAATATTCCCGCCAAGCTGGAAGGCATGGCTTTTGGTGAAGATATTATCGAAGGCGCAACCACCTTTCATACACTCTATGTCGCCAACGACAATGACTTTGTGCCAGGCGTTGCAGGTTCTAATAACTTCTACGTGTTCAAATTCACGGATGCCGACCTCGGCGTGACTGCTGGCTTCCAAAACCAGCAAATCGCCGCCGTGCCAGAGCCTGAGTCCTACGCCATGATGTTGCTGGGTCTTGGTTTGATAGGTTTTGTAGCACGTCGTAAGAAATAATCAGTTGTAGCCTTTAGTAAAAAAGCCCTCGATTTGAGGGCTTTTTTATTTGGAAAACTCAGCAGACTGATTAAAGTAGGCGAAGCATTCTTTGACCTGTTGACGCGCCGCTGGGCTGATATCCACAAACTCCAGCGCACATAGCTGCTTGCCGCCTTCCTCACGCTGCCAAGCCACTCGCGCCTTAATCTGCACCGGCGGCTGCTTGCCATACTGGTCCACATCGTCGCATGGCATGTGGAAAGTGACTTCTATCGGCGCATCCTTGTTCAAGCGCTGGCTAACACCGAAACTCATCCCGGTCATCGAAAAATCGCGGGTGATGGCTTTGCGTAGCTCAGGGCCTTGGCGCAGTTCCAACATCAAGCTTTTATCCGTTCGTGGCACGGTACGCCTTTCATCTTGCAAGGCATTAGAGGCAGCATAGTGCGCAAACTTAAAGTCCGCCATCAAGTCATTCAGCTTACCGCTAATGCCGCGCAAATTCTCGCCTATCGTCGCCGTCGCTTCGACCTTAGTGCTGTTTTCTTTGAGTGTGGAGAAAAGCATTTGCAGCGTGGTTTGCAGTTGTTGGAAGTTATTGAGTTGCTCTTGGCAGGCGTCGGCAATCGCCATATTGGCCTGCGCCGTTTCTACCGAATTATTCGCCATTTGCTGTATGGTCTGCGCGGTTTTACTGGTGTCGGTCTGCGTTGTGACCACCTTGTCCACCACCACCGACATCGCCTTGGTCACCTGCAACACTTTGTCGGAAAGCTGATTGATAATGCCTCCAACTTCCCCAGCAGAATTTGAAGTGCGTACCGCCAGCTTGCGCACCTCATCTGCCACCACGGCGAACCCGCGCCCATATTCACCGGCACGCGCGGCCTCAATCGCAGCATTCAGCGCTAACAGATTAGTCTGCGCGGAAATTTCCAAAATGGTGCTGACAATATCGTGAATCTTCTGCGCCGATTGCTCCAGCTCCTGAATCTGCTGCGAGGCATGATTCACTTCGCTCATGGTGTCATCCATCGCACCCACGTTAACATTGACGCTGGCAATGCCTTCTTGCGCCAAAGACTCAACCTGCTTGGAGTATTCGGTAGCCTTCCCCGCCTGTTTTTGCACTCTTTCCGAGAGCATATGTAGCTCCATCATCGCCACCGTCACCTCGATGGAGCGCTCTTCTTGCTGATGCCCCACGCGAGAAATCTCGTGCGAGATGGTCGTGACTTGAATCGCTGACTGGTTCATGTGCTGACTATTGTCTTCCACCTGCCCCAACACGGTATTAAAACGCTCCAGCACAGAATTGAAAATCTTTTCCAACACCCCTATTTCGTCGTGCGAAGTGGTTTCTATGTGATGCGTGAGATCGCCTTTTTCCACCTGCTGCAAGGAGTGGCAAAGGCGCTGAATAGGCTTGACGAACAAGCTTGCGACAAAGGCAATGACAAAAAACTGCACTAAAAATTCAAGGCCAGATTCCCAGACTGAACTCAAAATATAGTGACTACGGTTATCTGCCAACTGCTGAATTACCGTTTCAGAAACACCGCTGGCTTTGGCAATATCCACCATTTTCTGCAACTCATGTGCCGCCAGCACACGGTTGTAGATGGTTGTGACGATGGTCACCGCAAAAAAGTAGATTTGCAGCTTCCAGCGTATGCTCAGACTAGAAAACCATTTCATGATATTGACTCCCTCAATCATTCATCTGCATCACCAACAATCAAATCCAATGATGGGTTAAAGATTGGATATGCATCTCAACCCAGTAAATACAACATTCTAGTCGAATAATATGACGCTTCAAGTACTAAAAAAATGGCGGATGCATTGCATCCGCCATTTTCTCGTAAAAGATTAAAGCGAAAGCCGATTACTTAGCTGCTTCTGCAGGTGCAGCCTCTACAGACGGGGCTTCAGTGGGAGCAGCCTCAGCAGGTGCGGCTTCTGCTGCTGGAGGAACCCAACCACCCGGCTCTTCTTTCACTGCTTCTGGTGCTGCGGGTGCAGCTTCAACCGGCGCCGCTGCTTCAGTAGGTGCTGCAGCCTCTTTATCTTTTGCGCCACATGCACTCAATAACATGGTCGCAACAAATAAAGCAGCAATCGATTTAATTAGCGTATTCATAAAGTTCCTTAAAGTTAATGTTAGATAAATGTCGGACTGATTGACCATGAAATTATAACGCACCAAAAAATTTAGCATATCCATCTTTTTGGGGCATAAAATCATGCATTCATGTGCCAATGACGACCTGACAGTCCTGTATGAGCAATCTTCGTGCCTGCTCAAGCAAGGAAAATTTAACGACTGATAGGCTTGTAGCGTATACGCTTGGGCTTGGCACCCTCTTCGCCCAGCCGTTTCTTCTTGTCTTCCTCATATTCCTGATAATTGCCGTTGAAGAACGTCCACTGAGAATTGCCTTCCGCCGCCAAGATGTGCGTCGCGATGCGGTCGAGAAACCAGCGATCATGCGAAGTTACCAGCACACAACCAGCGAATTCCAGCAGTGCGTCTTCCAATGCACGCAGGGTTTCCACGTCCAAGTCATTGGATGGTTCATCCAGCAACAGCACGTTACCGCCAGCAATCAAAGTCTTGGCCAGATGCAACCGCCCGCGCTCACCACCAGAAAGACTACCGACGAGCTTGGCTTGGTCGCCGCCCTTGAAGTTGAAGCGCCCGACATAAGCACGGCTGGGCATCTCGAACTTGCCCACGGTCAGAATATCCGCCCCGCCGGCAATCGCCTCGAACACCGTTTTTTCATCTTCCAAGCCCTCGCGCGTCTGCTCCACCGCTGCAATCTTAACCGTAGGCCCCACCACAATCTCACCGCTGTCCGGCTTTTCCTTTTCCATAATCATGCGGAACAGCGTGGATTTACCCGCACCGTTAGGGCCAATCACGCCCACAATCGCGCCGGGCGGGATGCTAAATGACAAATTATCAATCAGCAAACGGTCGCCAAAGGCTTTAGATACGCCATTGAATTCGATAACCTTATCACCCAAACGCTCGCCCAGCGGGATGAAAATCTCTTGGGTTTCGTTGCGTTTTTGATATTCCACCGAATTAAGCTCTTCAAAGCGCCCAAGCCGCGCCTTGCTCTTGGCCTGCCGCGCCTTGGGATTCTGTCGCACCCATTCCAGCTCGGTCTTCATCGCCTTCATGTGGGCATCCACCTGCTTGTTCTCCTGCTCCAGCCGCGCCTCTTTTTGCTCCAGCCAGCTTGAATAATTACCCTTCCACGGAATGCCGCGACCGCGATCCAGCTCCAAAATCCATTCGGCGGCGTTGTCGAGGAAATATCTATCATGAGTCACCGCCACCACAGTGCCGGGGAAGCGCACCAGATATTGCTCCAGCCACTCCACGGATTCAGCATCCAAATGGTTAGTCGGCTCATCCAGCAACAACATATCCGGCTTGGAAAGCAACAATTTACACAACGCCACGCGGCGCTTTTCACCGCCAGAAAGCGGAGCAATCTTGGCATCCCAAGGCGGCAAGCGCAGCGCATCGGCGGCGATTTCCAACTGCGTGTCGAGGTCAGCGCCACTGGCCGCGATAATGTTCTCGTACTTGGCCTGCTCTTCCGCCAGCTTGTCAAAGTCGGCATCCGGCTCGCTATAAGCCGCATATACTTCTTCCAACTTTTGCTTGGCCTCATGCACCGCGCCCAAGCCCGATTCCACCTCTTCGCGCACGGTTTTATTAGGGTCTAGCTCCGGCTCCTGCGGCAAATAACCAATAGAAACCCCCGGCTGATGCTGCACCTCACCCTCAAACTCATGATCGGCATTGGCCATGATGCGTAACACCGTGGATTTACCAGAACCATTCAATCCCAGCAAGCCAATCTTGGCTCCGGGGAAAAACGATAGGGAAATGTCTTTAATAATCTGACGTTTAGGGGGAACTATCTTGCTCACGCGGAGCATAGACATGACGTATTGAGCCATAGTTTTTTAAGGGTCTGTAGAAGGTGAAAAAAGAAGCTGTAGCTTACCGCATGACACCCTTTTTGAACACCGCACCTCGTACTTCAAAACTTACGCTGTCCACAGTCTCACCTTTGCTATCCAACAGTTGCAATGAGTGTTTTCCGGGGAGCGGAAACCACGCTGCATTTCCGACAATCTTCCCATCCAGCCGCCATTGCCAACCGCTTGGCAAGGAGCCACTGGCCTTGAATATCACGCGCTGGTTATCCGGTGGAATATCAGGGTCGAGCGCGATAATAGTCCCCGCGCCGGGATAAGCAATGCGCTGCAAACGATTATTCTCCGTTTCTAAACCTAAGCGATTAAGCGTCGCGTTGTTGGCTTGAATCACATCCTGCCCAGCTCCAGCCAAAAAAAACTCTTTTCTTGCGGGTTCTAATGCGGGTTCAAAGCGAATCTGCCGCGTTTCAACACCCGTGGGCTTGGGCGGTGCATCGCTACGCACGGCGACATCCCCCTGCCGCCTATGCAGCGCGTCCATCACCTCCAGCCACACCGGTGCTGCGCCAGAAACGCCGGAAACGTCATGCATAGGCTGACCGCCAGCATTCCCCACCCACACGCCCACCGTGTATTTGCTGGAATAACCAATGCACCAGTTATCGCGCATGTCTTTGCTGGTGCCGGTTTTTACAGCCGTCCAGTAGCGCGTGGCCAGCGCTGAATTCAGCCCAAACGTGTGAAAACGTGCGGTGCGGTCAGAGAGAATGTCCGACACGATGAATGCAGCTTGCTGAGTAAATACTTTTAATGCCTTCTTACTAGGCTGAAAAAGGGTCGTTGGCCGCCATTCCCCGCCATTAGCCAGCACCCGATACGCATTTGTCAACTGCAACAGCGACACATCCGCCGAACCCAAGGCCAAGCTGTAGCCGTAATAATCGCTATTTTCACGCAGTGTCTCCAATCCCAGCATCTTCAAACGCTGGTAAAAGTCATCGCCGCCCACACGCAGCAAAGTGCGCACCGCTGGCACATTCAACGAACTTCCTAATGCCATACGCAAGCTCACCGGACCAACAAAATTTTTGTCGTAATTCTGCGGCACATAAAGCCCGTTGGAAGTGGTGATATTGATGGGTGAATCGTCGAGGATGGATGCCGCGGTCAACTGGCGCTGCTCAATCGCCAAGGCATATAAAAACGGCTTAAGCGTAGACCCCGCCTGACGTGGCGCCATTACCGCATCCACCTCCGGCGCTTCTGACAAACTACTGCTAGAACCCACCCAAGCCAGCACTTCACCTGTAGCGTTATCCAGCACCACCACCGCGCCATCCTGCACATTGCGCTGCGCCAGTTGCAATAAATTGGTACGCAAGCTTTGGTTGGCTTTGCGCTGCAAATCGAAATCAAGACTGGTTTTGAGACGTTGCCCCGGTTTTTTCAGCAGGCTATGCGCCACATGCGGCGCATCGTTGGCAGTTTTGAGGTCAAAAGGCGCTTGCAGATGCAGCGCGGCAAAACCCTCCAGCCCTGCACATTGTTTTGGGCGTTGCAGCGCTTTGAGCAACACGCAAGCACGTTCTGCGGCCTTGGCTGGTTTGGCCTGCGGCGCACGAATCAGTACCGCCGCCAGCGCCGCCTCGCGCTCATTCAAACCTGATGGCGCTTTGCCGAACAAACCCCAACTCATTGCGGCAACTCCTTGCAGCTCGCCGCGAAAGCTCACCAGATTCAAATACGCTTCCAATATCTGCGCCTTATTCCAGCGCGTATCCAGCCACAACGCCCTCCTCGCCTGCCCCGCTTTTTCCAGCACATTACGGCGCTGGTTACGCCCTGCATCGTCTTCCAGCAAGCCAGAAAGCTGCATTGTCAGCGTACTCGCTCCGCGCGTTTTGGTATTCCACAAATTACCCCAAGCGGCGGCCGAAACGGCGTTCCAATCCACCCCAGAATGCGCATAAAAGCGTTTGTCCTCGGAATAAATCAGGGCGCGAAGCAAGGTGGGTGAAATTTCTGTTAAAAGCGTCCAAGCCAAGCGGCGCACTTGCTTATCCAGTCGTAGTTGCTGCAACACCCGTCCGTCGCGGGCGAGTAGCCATGCGTCGGATGGAACATAAGCAGATTTGACCTCCTGAAATGTAGGCGCTGCCTGCACGGCAGCAATCCACATCGTCAAAAAAACGAAAAGAAGGCGTTTCACCGCTGTTGCACAGTCACTTTCTCGTTAGGCAATTCCCCAAATACCTCCGGCGCATACATCGCTTCCACCCGTGTCGCGGGGAGAGAGAAGCTGCCCGCATTATTCAACCGAACCGTGTATTCCACCCAAAAACTGCCTTTAGGAACGTAGTCGTAATAGGCTCTGAAAAAGCCAAAGCCGCGCTCGGTGAAGGACGGCCAAGCGGCGTTGTCTTTCCACAGCTCTTTGTTTTCATCCTTGCGGGCGATGTTGGAATCGCGTGTGGTGTTACCCAAAATGCTGGCTCCACCCGGGGTGGGATCGGAAACCACGACCCAGCTCATTTCCTGTGCCGATTTCACCGTCACGCGCACCCGCACTAAATCGCCGCGACTCCATTTGCCTGCGACTTTTTGTTCTACCGGAGTCACGCTACGGCTAACGCTAAGGCCTCGATTAGCATATTGATTTGGCACAGCAGCACGCACCAGCATGGTCGTCCATGGTTTACCCGTGCCTTCTTGATTGAGCGTCAGGGTAGCGGGTTTGCTATCCACAGGCCACGGCAAGCTGATGTTGCCGGTTTCGGTTTTATCTGCGGCTTTCCAAGCATAGCTGCCTTTGGCGGCGGCCATGCTGGCTTGCGTGATGCCGGTCACCGGCTCGCTTTCAAACGCCTTGGCAAATCTAGCCAGCGCCACCCTGCCCCAAGCATTGGCGACGGTGGTGCTCCAATGGCCTTTATCCTGCCGCAACAAAGCTCCGCGCAGCAGTGCAGAGGCATCGTCTTTCCACGCCGGGTTATCCAGCACAATATCCAGCATGCGCAACGCATTCACGTCGCCATTGCCCATCAGCCACCACCAGTTGTCGCGCTCTTCGGTGTTAAACGACAGTCGCCCACTGCCGGCATATCTCAGCCTGTTACGCAGTTCACGCTCCACTTCTTGCAGACGAGCTTCGCGCTCCGGTACGTCCTGCACTTTTTGCAGGATGGAGTACCAGTCAATCAATGTGGCAGTAGCGGTGTTAATGGGTTTGATTTCGAATATCCCCACCATGCGTGCATCGGCCTTGCCCAATCTGGCTAAGGTTTCCAGCGCATGAATGCGGCGATCGGTAAGGTTCGCAACGGGCGTCCAAAAGTCAGGGTTAAGCGTCCCTTCCACAAAGCCTTGCAAGGCTTGCTGCATTTGGTTTTGGCTGTCTTCTGGCACGGCAAAACCTTGCGCTTGGGTGATGCTCAACAGGTAGGCGGTTAATGCATCGCTGCCATGCCCTATCCCGGGAAAATACATGGCGAAACCATCACTATCTAGGTAATTAGGCAGGTTGGCGGCAACGCTTTCCCAACGCGCTTTATCCTGCAAACCAACGGCGATGGAGGTCTGCTGCTCCAAGCACGAATAGGGATAAACATTGAAGTAATCCACAATGCCCTGCTTCTGGCTGGCGAGCGAAGCCGAAAGTTTGACGTCAACCCCCCCCTTGCCGGGTAGCGCCCCTTTTGGCAACTGTGCTGGCACAGAATAGGTTGCAACCAGCTGTAAAAAGTTGGCTTGTTGCACCGCCACCGGAACGGCAGGAATGACTTTCTGCGTGAGCTTGATGCGGTCGCTAGCCACAGCAGATTTAGCTTCCACCAGCCAATTCACATTGCCCGATTGATCCGGCGCTTTGACTTGCCACGCGACTTCCTGCGCGGCATTGGCGGCAAGTTTGAGCGTTTGCGCTGGCAACAGCAGATTGCCCGCTCTGCCCGACACGCTAATCTGCGCCGGTTTATCTGAACCGTTACGCACCGTGACAGCAGCGCGATAGCTATCATTTTCGCGCACCAACGGCGGCAGACCAGAGATCATCTGCAATAGCTGACTAGAGGTGATTTCTGACTCGCCCGTGCCGAACAGACCCGACTCCACATCGGCAATAGCCACCAGTTTGAATGCGGTGAGTGAATCATTGAGCGGCACATTCACTAAAGCCTCACCGTTGGCATTGAGCTTAACCTTAGGGTTCCAGTACAACAGCGTGTTGAACAACTCACGCGTATTGAGCTTGCCTCCACCACCGCCAGCAGGCAAGGCTTTTTTGCCAAAATGGCGCTTGCCCACCACCTGCGTTTGCGCGGTGGAAGTTTCCACCATGTAGGCATGGTCTTGCACCATCGCATCCAGTAGATTCCATGACGGGTTGGGCGAGAGTTCCAGAAGCGCTTTATCCACGGCAGCGACGGCAATTTCACTACCCATAGGCGCAGGCTTACCGTTAGGCAACAGCACCTTAATCTTGACCTTTGCCACCTGACGCGGCGCATATTGGGTCTTGTCGGCGGTGACATTCACTTTCAGCGTCATCCCAGCCTTGTCGACATTCACTTCCGTCATACCAAATTTATAAGCCGGACGCGCTAAATCTACCATCGCTGTGGCCTGTGGCGCACCGCTACGCCACTCCTTGTACCAATCAACAGGCGTGCGCCAACCCCACTGCAAAAAAGAATACCAAGGCACATCATGTAGCCGTCCACGCACCACCATCACAGACACAAACACATTGGGCGCCCAGTCAGCCTTGACCGGAATTTCCACCACAGGATCGTGCCGCAGCAAAGGCCTGACGAAGGTTTCAACCACGCCTTCGCGTTCAACAGCAATCAAGGCCGTAGCCTCGCGGAATGGCGTATGTACTTGTAGCTTGAGCGATTCACCCGCCTGATATTCGCGCTTGTAAGGGGTGATTTCCATGCGATCTTGGTCGCCCTGCTCAAACCAGGCTTCAGCCTGCCCATAAACCCAGAACGTCGTCCCAGCTTGGGCGTGATGGCCATTGCTATCAGCCACATCCGCCAACAGTGCGATTTCACCTGATTTATCCGTAGCAAACTCGCAGCGCAAAATGCCGCGTTCATCGGTTTTACCGCTGCACACCTTGCCTAAGTTTTCTTTTTTGTCTTCGGTTTCGTAACTATAAAAGCCACCAATGATGCGTTTGCGATGGCTGGTTTGTAGCGTGCGCTCGGCGGTAAGCTTAATCTCCACTCCTGATTTAGGTTTGCCCTGTAAATCCAGCGCAATAGCTTGTGCCACTCGCTTGCCCGCAGGCGACAACTCCTCCCGCACCCGCAGCCCCACCGCCAGATCAGCCGGCCAGAGTTCGGCTTCTCCGGCAATGGTCTGAATCTCGCCACTGGGGTCAGAAAACGTCATTTCGTTGAGTACCTGCATGGGCGTAAGAATCGGCTTTTGCAGCTTGATACTGGTCTTAGCGTTGCCGTGTTTATCCAGCGTAACCGGCGTCTTATCCGCCAGCAATTGCTTATCTTCATGCACGTTCGGCGCTGAGAAATTGAATTCTCGATATTCGGGAAAACTCACATAACTCGGCTCCATCATGCTGGAAAGTTGCACTGTCTGCCCGCTGGCACCTCCGCCATTGAGATAGGCCAAATTGATACTGAGAGGAATCTCGCTCACGCCGCCCATTCTGGACTTGGCAGCGCGTATTGCTCCGGCATAGGCGGGCAAGCGAAAATCCGAAACACGGAACTCGCCTATGTCTTGCCACTGGCCTTCCAGCTTGAGCGCATAACTCCCCAGCTTGGCGGTTTCCGGGATTTTCCACTGGGCAATCGCCACGCCGCGCGCATCCCAATCCAGCGGGATTTTTTCTTCGTCTTCGCCGCCGATCAAGGCGATAGTCACCTCATTGGGGAGATTATTTTCAGGATAAGCAAAACCCAACATTTTGGGCTTGCGGGCGACCAGCTTCATCGAGACCGTCTCACCCGCACGCAACAAAGTGCGATCCAGCACGGCGTGAATTAGCTGGGTTTGCGCATCCGCCCAAGTATTGACGTTAAAGCGCCATGGCTCGATGCCGCGATTCCAATCAGACTGGACGAAGGAGAAATCATCCCCCAACTTGGCACTGGCATAGAAACCGTAGGTATTTCCAAAACAGCGTTGCGGACGCGATGCCTCTATATTTGCCTCAGCTAATGCACGACCTTGTGCATCCGTCTTGCCAGACCAAAGCCTGCTACCGTTACAATCGGCAATTTCCACCTGCGCGCCCGCCACAGGCTTGCCGCTTGAAAGCGAGGTCACCCACACTAGGCTATTATCACGCCCTTTTTTGAAGTGCACAGCCATATCCGTCACCAAGGCCGTGGCACGCACGTACATCGGTTTAGGGTCTTTCAGATTATCTTGCAGCAGTAACGACTTTCCCAGCAGCTTGCTTTCCAGCTCCACCAGATAAAGCCCCGGTTTAGTCAGTGGAATGCCCATCACCTCAAACGCCTTGGCGCCATTGGGTTTGGGCAGGCTGCGGCTTTCTTTCACCTTATCCTCCAAAAAAGACAGCTCACGTGGATAAAGATAATCCGTTACTGCGTTATTTGCTGGCGGCAAGGCCTCCAAACCTTCCACGCCACTTTCCTGTTGCAGAACCTGTTCGGCACGTTGGGGGATGGCGATCTCACGCGTCTTGCTCTCAAGTTCATGCAATTCGCGCGTCATACCCATCATTTCATCCATGGAGCCATAGCGTGCCACACGCATCTTGATGCTGGATTCCACGTTACGCACGGTGACCGGCAACACGCCGCCTTCCTTAGCCTCCAGAATGCCGAAGGGTGCGGCAAATTTAGCCAGCGGCGGCATCTCGCCCACGCTTATTTTGAGCGGATAGTTTTTGGCGTTGGCTAACTTGCGCCCACTGATATCCTGTAAGTCTTTGGGCAATTTGACCTGCGCCTGCATTGATGATGGAAATGGGCTCTTGAACACCACCTCACCCACCGTGTTCTCTCGGGCATTCTTTTCGCGCCAAGGTTTCAATTCACCATTGGCAGTGACCAGACGAATGCCAGATGCCGCTTGCCAAGCCACGTCAGCGCTAAATTGCACGCGCAAATCAGACAACGGGGAACAAGGGGATGTGGGCTTTTCACGCTCACAACTAAAAGCCGCACGGAATGGCACACGCACCTGATAAGCAAAGCTCTCTTTATCGCGTACCACACCACCGTTTAGACTTTGCACGCCCGCACCCCAAACCACTTTCAACTTGGCCCCAGCAGGTAGATTGTTCTTGCACTGAGCGGCAAACATGCCTTGCGTAGCTTTTTGTTTGATACCTTGCAGAATGTTTTGCAAGACCGCCTCCGACAACACCTTCAGCGGCAAACGCTCGCCCACGCCCTCCACCTCACACCAAGCATGGGTTTCTACGCTGTTGGGTTTGACGGGCGAACGTGGGCTGATGAGGAAAATCTGATCTTCTTCAATCTGCTCAAATCTGTACTCATTAGCGCCGGGCTGAATGTTGACTACCCAAGGACCGGGGCTGGTGATGGTGAAGTCGCTCTGACCAGCCAAGGCTTCGCCATTCAGCGCTTTAACATTTTTTTTAAGCCGAAAAACGCATTGCTCACCGGGTTCTAACGTCCGTGCAAATCGATAGCTCCAAGTGTGCGGATCGTTCCAGCTGCCCTTGCCCGTCACCGGACATTTCACCTCAAACGGCTGTATCTCCTCAATCGCACCTAGAGGCGCTATATCAGTGCTGAATACCGCGGTGGCGACTTCGGCATCGCGCACCAAGCCTAAGGGCGTGAACTGGTGAACAGTGGCCGCGGAAACCAGCATGGAATGGGTCAAGAAAAGGAGGGTAAGGAGAAGATTCTTCATGTGCGACTCCAAGATAGAGATGCCGAACATCATAATTCAAGTGGTTAAAAATAGTGTTGCAGTTGTAGGTTGGCGTTGAGCGCAGCGAAGCCCAACAGCGTGGTTAATCAACATCGCTGTTGGGCTTCATTTCATTCAGAGCAAACCTACATGAGGCGGCTACAAATCTTCCAACACTCGCAAAAACTCCTCCCCATACCGTGTCAGCTTAGCCTGTCCAACCCCGCTAATCCGCCCCATTTCATCCAGCGTTTGCGGTTTTTGGTTAAACATTTCCAGCAAGGTGCTGTCGTGGAAAATCACATACGGTGGCACGCCCTGCTCTTTTGCCAGCTCCATGCGCTTGTCTTTGAGCGCTTGCCACAGCGGGTCGTCGCGGACTTCTTCATAGCCTTCTTTGGTGCGGCTGGCGCGTTCGGCTTTGCTAACTTTGCTGACAGGTTCGGCATCACGGCGCAGCCAGACTTCTTGTTCGCCTTTCAGCACTGGTTTTGCGGCTTCGGTGAGTTTCAGGCCACCGTAGGCTGCGATGTCGCTTTCCAGAAATCCACCTGCGACCAGTTGGCGATATACGCTGCTCCATTGAGATTGGCTTAGCTCTTTGCCGATGCCGTAGGTGGAAAGGGTTTGGTGGTTGAACTGCTGAATTTTTGCGTTGGATTTGCCTAGCAGCACATCTATTAGATGAACCACACCAAAGCGCTGACCAGTGCGATACACACATGACAGCGCCATTTGGGCGGCTTGTGTGGCATTCCAAGTATCCACCGGCGTTAAGCAGTTGTCGCACTGGCCGCAATCGCCTTGATGTTCTTCGCCAAAGTAGCGCAATAGCGTTTGGTGACGGCAGGCGGTGGATTCACAGAAGCCGAGCAGCGCATCAAGTTTCTGGCGTTCTACTCGTTTTCTCTCTTCCGGCGCATCGCCGGAATCCAGCATCTGACGCATGCTCACCACATCGCCCAAACCATAGACCATCCACGCGTTGGCAGGCAAGTCGTCGCGGCCTGCGCGGCCGGTTTCCTGATAATAGCCTTCCATGCTTTTGGGCAAATCCAAATGCGCCACGAAGCGCACGTTGGGCTTGTCTATGCCCATGCCGAAGGCCACGGTGGCGACCATAATCACGCCTTCTTCGCGCAAAAATCGGCGTTGATTTTTGTTGCGTAAATCTGCACTCATTCCGGCGTGATAAGGCAGCGCGTCCCAGCCGCGTGTTTTCAGCCATTCGGCGGTTTCGTCTACGCGCTTGCGCGACAGGCAATAGACGATACCCGCGTCGTTGGGATGCTCGGCGGTTAAAAAATCTTCCAGTTGTTTGCGTGCGTTGTCTTTGTGCGCGATGCGGTATCTGATGTTCGGACGGTCGAAGCTGGAGACAAATTGCTGCGCGTTTTCAAGTTGCAAACGCTCGATGACTTCAGCGCGGGTAGGCGCATCGGCGGTGGCTGTCAGGGCGATGCGTGGCACGTTGGGAAAGCGTTCGTGCAGCACGGTTAAGCCGCGATATTCGGGGCGGAAATCGTGACCCCATTGGGATACGCAGTGGGCTTCGTCTATGGCGAATAGGGCAATGCCTTCTGGAGACATCGCACCCCCACCCCTGCCCTCCCCCTGAGAGGGGGAGGGAGTTAGGCGCTCTAGCAAGGCTAGAAAACCGGGCATCAGCAAGCGCTCCGGCGCGACGTAAAGAAGGTCTAGTTCGCCATTTTGTATCTGGCTGGTGACATTGCGGGCTTCTTCGGCATCCAAACTCGAATTAAGGAAGGCGGCTTTCACGCCCAGTTGTTGCAGCGCATCTACTTGGTCTTGCATCAACGCAATCAAGGGCGAAACCACAATCGCCAGACCGTCGCGTAACAAAGCAGGAAGCTGGTAGCACAAAGATTTCCCACCGCCGGTGGGCATCAACACCAAGGCATCGCCACCGTTGGTGACGTGTTCGACGATGACCTGCTGTGCACCGCGAAAGCTGGCGTAGCCAAATACATCGTGCAAGATTTGCGAGGCGGAGCTTTGCTTCATGGGATAGTGGCGAATCAGAAAAACAGAAGACTAACAGGATTGCAGCAATGCTGGCTCTTAGTCTTGCTTAATTTGCGCAAGCGCTTCGTCTGGCGCTATTTCCAAGGTCGAAAACGCGACCACGCGATTGCGTCCGGTTTGCTTGGCGCGGTACATGGCTTGGTCGGCCGCCGCCACCAGCAGCGCAAACTCTAGCCCGGTACGCTCAGAATCAGCCACGCCTATGCTGATGGTGCTATGTAAAACTTTGCCGTCGAATTCCATTGCGGTGGCGGCGTAAGTTTGCCGAAGACGCTCGGCCAACACTACGGCGGCCTCCTCGGTGGTGGCTGGCAACAGCACGCAAAACTCCTCGCCACCGTAACGCGCAAAATAATCGTCGGTGCGCACAGCATGCTCGGCAACGGCCGCCAAACGCCGCAGCACATCGTCCCCCACCATATGCCCGAATTTATCGTTGACCGATTTGAAGTGATCCACGTCTATCATCATGATGGCTAGCGTTTCACCAGTCCGCGAACAACGCGCCCACAAGCGTGCGGCGGCTTCTTCCAAGCTACGTCTGTTCAACACACCAGTCAGCGCATCACGGGAAGCAAGACTTTGCAAATCTACCGCCAGTCGGTAATTCAGCATCAACACAAAGCCAAAAGTTAGGCATAGCTGCATCATACTGGCTGAAAAGAAAGTGAGAGGATTGATTGGGATAGTAGCGTAGAGGTTGTATGCGCCTACCGGGGTTGCATACACCGTAATGGCTCGCTCTAAAAACACCAGCGCCATTACTGCAAAAGTAGCGCCGGTGAACCAATAAGCGGTACGTAAAGGCTGCTCGATGCGAATCAATAACTGGCGAGCCGCCAGCCCATTGATGACGGCATACACCAAGGAGTTTGCAATGGCGCGGTTATACGCGCTGGGTTCAATCACCGAAAAAATGAGATTTTGCGAAAACAACAACAGCATACATAAGCAGAATATGCGCCAATCACAGCGCCCGGTCTTAAATGCCTGAATTCCCAAAAACTGCAAGCCAAAAGCCGCCCCCATCAACATTGCCCCAGCTAGTATTGTCCAGTTGCGGCTCACTGTTAACGGGGTAAAGGTAAAGAACAACGCAAGACTGATACATAAACTGGCTAACGCCCAATAACGCACACCACGTATGTTACTGACTTGCAAACCCGCCAGCGCCATCAATGCCGATAGCAACAGGGTTAAAGAGATCACCATGAAGAGCATGGTGTGGATGTCGAAATTCACGGGTATTTAGGATTGTTGATTGATTTGTTGCATTGTGCCGCACTGACTGCCTATGCTCATGTGAAGAATTACCTAAACACGACATTCGCCGCTGGCATCCTCTACCTTATATAATCTCGCGCCTTATGCTTTCCAAACTCAACGACCCTCAACGCGAAGCCGTCAAATATATGGACGGGCCACTATTGGTTCTGGCCGGTGCTGGCAGCGGCAAGACGCGCGTAATTACCCACAAAATCGTACATTTGATTGATGCGCATGATTACGACCCCAAGCACATCGCCGCGATTACCTTCACCAACAAGGCA
Source organism: Methylophilaceae bacterium (assembly GCA_046155285.1). Lineage (GTDB taxonomy): Bacteria > Pseudomonadota > Gammaproteobacteria > Burkholderiales > Methylophilaceae > CAILHX01. Next base: position 51,532 of record JBJXEA010000003.1, read on the forward strand.
GCGAGGGAAATGCAAGAACGTGTGAGCGGCCTTCTGCAAGGCAAGCCCAGCAAAGGGCTGACCGTTACCACTTTTCACTCGCTGGGATTGCAAATTCTGCGCTCAGAAGCATCGTTACTAGACTACAAACCGCGCTTTTCTATACTCGATGCGTCCGACAGCCTGAAGGTTGTTGCCGATATTCTCGCCACGACCGATAAGCAATTACTCAAACGCACGCAATGGCGCATTTCGCAATGGAAAAACGCGCTGATGTCGCCAGAAGCCGCCGCAAAAAATGCTGAAGACGAGCTGGATGTGGCCAGCGCCAAAGTTTATCAACTCTACCAGCAATCGCTGAAAGCCTATCAGGCGGTGGATTTTGACGATTTGATACGGCTGCCGGTGGAGATTTTTCAGACGCACCGCGACGCGCTGCATAAATGGCAGATGAAGCTGCGTTATTTGCTGATAGACGAATATCAGGATACCAACGCCTGCCAGTATCAATTGGTCAAACTGCTGACTGGTTCACAAGGCCAGTTCACTGCCGTGGGCGATGACGACCAAGCCATCTACGCTTGGCGCGGCGCGGATGTGGAAAATCTGCGACAACTCACCACCGATTTCCCGCAGTTGCAGGTCATCAAACTGGAACAAAACTATCGCTCAACAGTGCGAATTTTACGCGCGGCCAATAACGTCATCGCCAACAACCCCAAGCTGTTCGAGAAGAAGTTGTGGAGCGATTTGGGTGTAGGCGATCCGATACAGATACACCCCGCCAAAGATGAGGAACACGAGGCAGAATTGGTGGCGATGAAGATACTCGCGCACAAGTTTGAACACCGCACCTTTTACAAAGACTACGCCGTGCTGTATCGCGGCAACCACCAAGCGCGGCTGATAGAGCAGCAATTGCGCCAACAGAAAATCCCTTACACCGTCAGCGGCGGGCAATCGTTTTTTGACCGCGCCGAGATTAAAGACCTAGTCAGTTATTTGCGCCTGATTGCCAACGAAGACGACGACCCCGCCTTCATCCGCGCCGCGACTACGCCGAAAAAAGGCATAGGCAGCACCACGCTAGAACGCTTGGGCGAATACGCCGCAGGACGGCACATCTCCTTGTTTGAAGCGGCTTTTGAGCCAGCTTTTCAGCACAACATGGGCAAAAAACAGCTTGAGGATTTAATCACCTTCTGTGACTTCATCAACCGCATGCAGCAACGCGCCCCCAGAGATCCCGCCGGAGAAGTGCTGCAAGACTTGCTCACAGCCATCCAGTACGAGGTATTTCTGTACGACAGCGAAGAACCACGCGCCGCCGAGTCCAAGTGGGGCAACGTGTTGGATTTTGTCGGCTGGCTCACCAAAAAAGGCGATGAAGAAGACAGCAGCCTGCTAAAACTCACCCAAACCGTGGCGCTGATGAGCCTGCTGGAAGGCCGCGATGAAGGCGAACCGGACGCGGTGAAACTGTCCACCCTACACGCAGCCAAGGGCTTAGAGTTCGGCCATGTGTTCTTAATCGGCGTGGAAGAAGGCATACTGCCGCACCATGCCAGCACCGATGCGGCACAAATTGAAGAGGAGCGCAGACTGATGTACGTCGGCATTACTCGTGCGCAACGCTCGCTCACCATCACCTACTGCAAAAAACGTAAACGCGCCGGCGATTGGGAACACTGCGAACCCAGCCGATTTATCGAGGAATTGCCCGAAGACGACATCCGCCACGCAGGCAAATCCACCACCACCGACCCCGCAGAACGCAAGGCCAACGCGGCTAACCGGATTGCACACATGAAAGCGATGCTGGAGAATGGGTAGCGATTTATTAACAATGCACTTTTGACGCTGACCTTGTCATTAACTTATTGGATGGCCAAATAACCAAGATTTATGTCCAACAAACTCACCACAGAAACTCCCACCCAGAATGCTCAGGGGGCCGCTCAGGCCGAAAAAACTGGATTTCACCCACGCAATAAGCACCGCGGACGCTACGATTTCAAGCAACTGGTCGAAGCCAACCACGAATTAGCGGCTTTTGTTGCGCTGAATGCGTATCAGGACGAATCCATAGACTTCGCCAACCCCGAAGCCGTCAGAGCACTCAACCGCGCCTTGCTCAAGCAGATGTACGGCATTAGCGCTTGGAATCTGCCACCGCAATATCTCTGCCCTCCCATCCCCGGACGCGCCGACTATCTGCACTACCTTGCCGATCTGCTGGGAGCCAGCAACGACGGGGTTATTCCGCTAGGCGCATCCATCCGCGTACTCGACATCGGCATCGGCGCCAACATCATCTATCCGCTCATCGGGCATAGCGAATACGGCTGGCATTTTGTCGGCACCGAGATTGACCGCGTCGCGCTCGCCAGCGCAAAAGCCATGGTTAACAGCAATAGCGGCTTGCGCGATGCGATTGAGCTACGTTTCCAAAGCTCGTCCCTAAGCGTGTTCCAAAACGTATTGCAAGCGGAAGAGTTATTTGACGTATCCATGTGCAACCCACCTTTTCACACCTCGCTGGATGACGCGAAAAAAGGCACGGAACGCAAATGGAAAAACTTGGGAAAACCAGCGCAAGGCAGCAAAAAGCCGATGTTGAATTTTGGCGGGCAAGAGACCGAACTGTGCTGCGATGGCGGCGAAGAAGGCTTTATCAGTCGCATGATTGCAGAAAGCGCGCAGTTTTCAAACCGCTGCCTGTGGTTCACCACCATCGTGTCAAGAGCGTCCAGCCTGCCGGTGGTTTATCGCGCACTGAAAAATGCCAAGTTTCAAAATGCAACAGTGCAGGAAAACAAGACCATAGAAATGGCGCAAGGACAGAAAAAAAGCCGCATCGTCGCGTGGACTTTTCTCAACAAACGGCAACAGCAGGCATGGGCAATGCACCGCAAAAAAGATGAACTTGAATTGCCTTGATGCGAGGTCTTGCAAGATTACATTTCAACGAATTTCTGATACGGCACTACCATCCTTTTCACCTAAATCAATGGGGTCTAGCTGATCCCATTGATTGAAAACGATTGAATGGCACTCTTGCAAGCCTAGGCAACTGAATGGTGGTTACCGCAACGCATGTCATGTATGATTCGCGCCCACGCCGTGGCTTTTACCGTAATCGCGGTGGCAACCTCTCGAAGTTCTCAACATGCCTTTAATCACCCTAGACAACGCCCATCTCGCCTACGGCCTCACACCTTTACTCGACTACGTCGCTTTCCAACTCGATGCCGGAGAGCGTGTCGGCTTGATTGGCCGCAACGGTACGGGGAAATCCAGCCTGCTCAAGGTCATCGCCGGAGAGAATAAGCTGGATGACGGCACGGTATGGCGTGCGCCCAATGCGCGGATTGCTTATGTGCCGCAAGAGCCGCCGCTCGACCCTGAACATACCGTGTTTGAGGCCGTCGCTGCTGGGCTAGGCAAGGTGCATCAGTTGTTGGTGGATTATCACGCGGTGACGGTGGCGCTGTCTCACGCCGATGCCGACACCGACGCGCTACTAGAAAAGATGCAGCATTTGCAGCACGACCTCGACACCGAAAATGGCTGGCAGGTGCAAAGCCGCATCGAAACCGTCATCACCCAGCTTAAGCTGCCCGCCGATGCGCCGGTTTCCAGTTTATCCGGCGGTTGGCGCAAACGGGTGTCACTGGCGCAAGCGCTGGTGGCCGAGCCTGACGTGTTGTTGCTGGATGAGCCGACCAACCACTTGGATATGGAAGCTATCGTTTGGCTAGAGGATTTGCTGCTGAGTTTTAAGGGTTCGGTGCTGTTCATCACCCATGACCGCAGTTTTCTGGATAGACTGGCCACGCGCATCACCGAGCTTGATCGCGGCTTGTTGACAGATTTTCCCGGCACATTTGCCGAATATCAAGTTAAAAAAGTGGAATTGCTAGCCGTAGAAGCCGACCAAGCCGCCAAGTTCGACAAATTTTTGGCGCAAGAAGAAGTGTGGATACGCCAAGGCGTCAAAGCGCGTCGCGTCCGCAACGAAGGCCGCGTGCGGCGTCTTGAAGCATTGCGCCGCGAACGTGCCGCTCGCCGTGAAAGATTAGGCCAAGTGTCGCTGGCGATTGATGCTGGAGAGCGCTCAGGCAAACTGGTGGCGGAGCTGACGCATGTCAACAAATCCTTTGGCAGCAACGTCATCATCGGCGATTTCACCACCCGCATTTTGCGCGGCGACCGTATTGGGCTGTTGGGGCCGAACGGCGTGGGCAAATCCACCTTGCTCAAACTGATTTTGGGCGAACTCAAACCCGATAGCGGCACGGTGGAACGCGGCACTAAGATGTCCGTGGCCTATTTCGACCAGATGCGCGAACAACTGGACGAAGAAGCGACCCTGAGCGACACCATCAGCAAAGGCGCGGATTTCATCCAGATTGGCGACGAACGCAAGCACGTCATCAGCTATCTGGAAGACTTTTTGTTCCCGCCGCAACGCGCTCGTGCGCCGGTCAAATCATTATCAGGCGGCGAACGCAATCGTCTGCTGCTGGCGCGTTTATTCAGCCAGCCTGCCAATGTGCTGGTGCTGGACGAGCCTACCAACGACCTCGACATTGAAACGCTGGAATTGCTGGAAGCGCTGTTGCAAGAGTTCAACGGCACCCTGTTTTTGGTCAGCCACGACCGTACTTTCTTGGAAAACGTGGTGACCCAAGTGATTGCGTTTGAAGGCGACGGAAAACTGACCGAATTTGGCGGCGGTTTTGACGATTGGCAGCGTTTTCAAATTGCACGGGCAGCCGAGGCCAAGCTACAACCCAGCAGCAAAGCGCCCGCTGCAAAACCTGCCGCCGCACAAAAGCCACGCTTGAGCTTTAAGGAAACCAAAGAGCTGGAATCTCTTCCTGCACAAATCGAAACGCTGGAGGCTGAGCAAGCGCAGATCAACGCCACACTTGCTGACAGCACTGTGTACCGCAACGACCCAACCACCGCTAAAAACGCGCAGCTTAGACTGGCCGACTTAGCCGCAGAAATTGAGCGTATGTTGGCGCGCTGGGAAGAATTGGAAAGCAAGCAGGCTTGATTAGCTGCTACGAAGCAAGCACAATTCGGTGATGGAAAAAAGGAAACTCCTCGTCACCGGTTGCGGACGTAGCGGCACGAGATACGCCGCCTTGGTATGGCAAAGCTGCGGGCTGGACATCCGCCACGAGCGCCCCATGCCGCCCGACGGCGTGATGGGCGCAGACGGCATGGCCTCTTGGTATATGGCGCTGGAAAACCCCAATCCGCCGCCGCCACACGGCCCCAGCCGCGCTGATTACCAATTCGACCACGTCATCCACCAAGTCCGCCACCCGCTACTAGCCATTGCCAGCGCCGCGCAGTTCATCTTTCAAAATGATCCGAATCCGATGATTTATATCATGAAGAATGTGCCGGAAGTCCATTTGAAGGCACATGAAACCACGCTAGACCCAAATTCCCAGCGTTTTTTACTCGCCATGCGCTACTGGCTGCACTGGAATTTGCTGGCCGAACGTTCCGCAAATCGCACGATTCAAGTCGAGCAACTATTAGAAAAAATCCCCGAACTACTGGAATGGATGGGTGTAAAAAACACACACTGGAACACAAGCCAAATCCCAAAAGACACCAACCGCCGTAGCGACTATCTCAAAAATGAAACCATCTGGACGATTAGCTGGGAACAAATGGCCACGCTGGAACCCTTGCTCTGCCTTGCTATCAGCCAACTTTCCGAGCGTTACGGCTATAGTTCCACTTAAAAATTAAACGCCCGCAATAAGTCACGAATTTTGACTTCCAAAAAACTCTGTTATTGCAGTAGAATGTGCTTTAGGCATTCACTTTGATGAGGAAAATCACCATGGCAGAAAACAAAAAATACCGTTTAGTCACCCGTAGCGATTTCGACGGTCTCGTCTGCGCCGTGCTGCTAGAGCACCTGGACATGATTAACGATATATTGTTTGTGCATCCTAAAGACATGCAAGACGGTAAGATTAGTATCGGTCCTGACGACATCACCACCAACCTGCCTTATGTCGCAGGTGCACACTTGGTGATAGACCACCACTCTTCAGAAGCCGAGCGTAATCAAGCGGCCAGCAATTACATCATGCATCCTGATGCGCCCTCCGCCGCACGCGTGGTGTATGACCATTTTGGCGGCAGAAAAGCCTTTCCCGCCGAGTGGCACGACATGATGTCCGCAGTGGACAAAGCTGACGCCGCACAATTCAGCAAAGACGAAGTGCTCAACCCAAGCAACTGGGTGCTACTCAACTACTTGATGGATTCCCGCACCGGCCTGGGTCGCTTCCGCGATTTCCGCATCTCCAACTATGCACTGATGATGGATTTGATCAAGTATTGCAAAGACCACACCATCGAACAAATCATGCAAATGCCAGACGTAAAAGAGCGCGTGGATTTATACAACGAACATCGCGCCAAGTTTGAAGACCAACTCAAGCGCTGCTCCACGGTGCATGGCAATTTGGTAGTGTTGGATTTGCGCAATGAAGACACCATCTACGCTGGCAACCGCTTCCTGATTTACGCGCTGTTCCCGCAAACCAACATCTCCATCCACGTATTGTGGGGCGTGCAAAAACAAAACACCGTATTTGCCACTGGCAAGTCCATCCTCAACCGCACCTCCAAAACCGACATCGGCGCACTGATGCTGAAACACGGCGGCGGCGGACATGAAAACGCGGGGACTTGCCAAATCGCCAATGACAAGGTGAATGAAACGCTGAAAGAAATCAGCACCAAAATTCAGGCGGACGGTTGATAAAGCTTTACGGTATTCCTAACTGCAACACGGTCAAAAAAGCACGCCTCTGGCTACAAACCAGAGGCGTTGTTTTTGTGTTTCACGATTTCAAAAAAGACGGCGTGAGCGCAGAACTGCTAGCTGATTGGCTTAAACAAAACTCTTGGGAGAGGCTGGTGAACCGCGCCGGAATGACTTGGCGTGGCCTGCCTGATGCGACCAAAGTCAGCATCAGCAACAATGCCGCTGCCACGGCGCTGATGTTGGAAAAGCCTTCGGTCATCAAGCGCCCAGTATTGGTACAAGACGGCAAAATTATCCATCTCGGCTTTGACGAAGCCATTTACGAGACACACTTCCCGACATGAGCAAAACGCTAGAACTCTCCAAACAACTCATCGCCCGCCGCTCGCTCACGCCTGACGACGCAGGCTGTCAGGAAATCCTCATTGAACGGCTGGAAAAGCTCGGCTTCAACATCGAGAAAATGCGCTTTGGCAACGTAGACAACTTCTGGGCGCGACGTGGCTCGACCAGTCCCTTGGTCGTATTTGCAGGTCATACCGATGTCGTCCCTACCGGCCCTGAATCACAATGGTTCAGCCCGCCGTTTGAACCCACCATCCGCGATGGCATGCTTTATGGGCGCGGCGCGGCGGATATGAAAACCTCCATCGCCGCGTTTATTGTGGCGCTGGAAGAACTCCACGCCGACCATCCTGGCTCTATCGGTCTGCTGATAACCTCGGATGAGGAAGGTGTGGCGGTGGACGGCACGGTGAAAGTGGTAGAAGCGCTGCAAGCCAGAAACGAACTGATTGACTACTGCATCGTCGGCGAACCCACTTCGAATAAAGTCGTCGGCGACATGATTAAAAATGGCCGTCGCGGCTCGCTCTCTGGCAATCTCAAAGTCAAAGGCATCCAAGGCCACATTGCCTATCCGCACTTGGTCAAAAACCCCATCCACATGGCAGCGCCCGCCATTACTGAATTGGCCGCCACGGTGTGGGATACCGGCAATGAATACTTTCCGCCAACTTCTTGGCAAATTTCCAACATGAACGGAGGAACCGGCGCCACCAACGTCGTACCGGGCGAAGTGGACATTTTGTTCAACTTCAGATTCTCCACCGCCAGCACACCAGAAGGCTTGAAAGAGCGTGTACACGCTATTCTGGACAAACACGGCGTGGAATATGACCTGGAATGGGAGTACTCCGGCAAACCCTACATCACGCCCAAAGGCGCACTGTCAGCCGCCATTTCAGAAGCTATCCAGCAATGCTACGGTGTAACACCCGAGCTCTCTACCACCGGCGGCACCTCTGACGGACGCTTCATCGCCGACATCTGCCCGCAAGTCATCGAGTTCGGCCCGCTCAACGCCACCATCCACAAGCTGAATGAATGCGTGGGCGTAGCGGACATAGACCCGCTGAAAGACACCTACAAACTCACGCTGCAAAAACTGTTAGTTTAACCACAGATGAACACGGATAAACACAGATAGAACAGATGGATATTAACCAAGTCACGGAGCAAATCATCGGCTGTGCTTATGTCGTTAGCAATACGCTTGGTTCCGGATTTCTGGAAAAAGTCTACGAAAATTCCATGGCTATCGAGTTACGCAAGGCAGGCTTGTTGATTACCCAGCAAGCTCCCATTCAGGTAGAGTACAACGGTATTGTTGTAGGTGACTTTTTCGCTGATTTGGTTATTAATGACTGCGTATTAGTGGAGCTTAAGGCTGTAAAAGCGCTTGACTCAAATCACGCTGCACAATGCATGAATTACCTCAAGGCAACTGGTTATAAAATTTGCCTGCTCATCAACTTCGGAACTCCAAAAATTGAACTCAAGCGCGTTATTCTCTAACCAGAACATCTGTGTTCATCTGTGTTCATCTGTGGTTAAAAAATGACTTTCTCCTACACCGAACTGTTCACCATCCGCGACTGGTTGCGCTATACCGTCAGCCGCTTTGAAGAAGCCGAGCTGTTTTACGGTCACGGTACGCAGAATTCGTATGACGAAGCAGCTTGGTTGATATTAGCAGCGCTGCATTTACCGATGGATTCGCTGGCAACCTTTCTCGATGCAGTCATCACCGAATCCGAGCGCAAGCATTTAGCGCACTTGATTGAGCGCCGCGTTACCGAGCGGGTGCCGACGGCTTATTTGGTGCGCCAAGCATGGTTGGGAGAGTACAAGTTTTATGTAGATGAGCGCGTCATCGTGCCACGCTCCTTTATCGCCGAGTTGCTGCGCGAAAATTTGTCGCCATGGATAGAAAACCCGGAAGAGATAGTCAGCGCCGCCGACATCTGCACCGGTAGCGGCTGTCTCGCCATTCTGCTGGCACATGCGTTTCCCAATGCTCAGGTGGATGCGGTGGATATTTCCGACGATGCTTTGAGCGTGGCGCAGCGCAACATTGCTGACTACGGCTTGAACGACCACATCACCACCATCAAATCGGACATGCTCACCGCGCTGACCGGCAAACAATACGATATCATCGTGTGTAATCCACCTTACGTCAACGCGCCTACGATGGATGAGTTGCCGCAAGAATACCGCCACGAGCCACAACTGGCGCTGGCATCGGGCGAAGATGGGTTGGAGCATGTGCGAGTTTTGTTAAATAAGACTGCCGAACATCTACATCCTAACGGCTTGCTGATTGTCGAAGTCGGCCACAACCGTGACGAACTAGAAGCACAATTCCCCAAGCTGCCATTTACTTGGCTAGAAGTCGCTGCGGGTGATGAGTTTGTATTTTTATTGAAGCGTGAGCAACTAATATAAAGCGACCAAAAGCGAGAACAACAATGTCCAACTTGACTGAAAAAGAAGCCGAAGATAACTTCTTAGGGCAATTTATTCCGGTTCACTACCATCACAACATGCTGATGGATCAGAATCGGATGACCAACTTCAAAGCCGCCATTGAATATGTAGTCAAACCCGGACACAAGGTGATGGAGCTAGGCGGTGGCACGGCCGTGCTGTCTTGGTTTGCTGCCGCTGCGGGAGCTGAAAAAGTATGGTGTGTGGAATACAACCCAGACATGGTCAAAGAAGCGCGGCGTTTTTTAGCGCTCAACCAACATGGGCACAAAGTGGAGGTGATACACGCCAATGCCTTTGAATACTTGCCACCAGAGCCAGTAGACGCGGTCATCTGCGAGATGATCCACGTCGCCATGCTCAGAGAAAAACAAATAGAAATGATGGAATCATTCAAGCGCCGTTACCGTGAGCGTTTTGGTGCGGATATCGCCTTACCTATCCTAATCCCCACCGCGGTGGTCATGGCCGCACAACCACTGCATGAAAACTATAGCTTTGAGGGATACCAAGCACCCATCATCCAGTTTCAGCAAGTCCCCGGTGACTTTTCTGCGACCACTGAAATGGCACCTCATGAAGTTTATAGCGTTCTCGACTTTATAGAGCCTACCAGTATGGATATTGCCTGGGAAGGCAATTTTGTAATGAATCAAGATGGCACAGTGAACGCCATTCGCATCATCACCAAAAACATTCTGGCCATCACAGAAAATTCCAGCACCATAGACTGGCTCAATCACTTTTTGGCGCTGCCCCTGACCAATCCGGTCAAGGTAAACAGTGGTGATACGCTGCGCGTCAGCTTCAAATACCGCGCGGGAGACACCTTTACGCCGCTGCTGAATTCCTTACGAGCGGAAGTGATCGGAAAGTAGCAGCTAGCCTCAAACAGCTAAAACCCTCTACTGCCGCCGCGCAGCTTCTGCGGCGTAGCATCGTGACATGTTTAATCTCATCATTTTCACATGGCTCCCCAAGCTTGAACCATTTACTTGTAAGGTTAAGTTCAGCAAACCCGACCAACCCTTATCACTCAACTAAGCTATTGACAGCATTGTATTAACGCGGACAATGGGCTGCAGGCGAGTGTTTAAGAATAATCCATTCAAACGGGAGCTACCATGCAAAAAATCGAGAAGACTAATACCAAAAACAATAACGCAAAAAACAAAACGGCCACCACACTGGAGTACGACAGCCCAGCCATGGATAAAGCCGGCATTGCCCGCTCACTGGCTAACCACCTCACACTCACCATCAGCAAACACCCCGCTTCTGCCACCACGCGCGACTGGTTTGACAGCGCCGCACTCACAATTAGAGACAGAATGGTGGAGCGCTGGATGGAATCCATGCAGCGTTATTACAACAAAGACGCCAAGCGCATTTACTATTTGTCACTCGAGTTTTTAGTCGGGCGCACTTTCAGCAATGCGGTACTCAATCTCGATATTGACGAAGAGCTCAAGCAGGCGCTGTACGAAGTCGGGCAAGACATGGAGGCCGTTTCCAACATTGAATTTGATGCTGCGCTCGGCAACGGCGGTTTAGGGCGTTTAGCCGCGTGTTTCCTGGACTCCATGGCCACGCTCGATCTGCCCTGCTATGGCTACGGCATACGCTATGAATACGGCATGTTCCGCCAGCACATTGAAGGCGGCGAGCAAAAAGAAACGCCCGACAACTGGCTGCGCTACGGCAACCCGTGGGAATTCAAACGCCCGGAAGTGCGCTATATAGTCAAGTTTCACGGCCATGTGGTGCAACATCACGAAGCCAATGGCAGCATCCGACATCATTGGGAAGACACGGAAAACATCATCGCCATGGCGTTTGACACGCCAGTGCCTGGCTATGGCGGCAAGACCGTCAACAATATGCGGTTGTGGTCTGCGCAATCACCGCAAGATTTCAACCTGCGCCAGTTCAATCAGGGCAATTATATGCAGGCGGTGGCGGACAAAAACGAGTCCGAGAATATTTCCAAGGTTCTCTATCCAGACGACTCCACCGACATGGGCAGAGAGCTGCGTCTGAAGCAGCAATACTTCTTCGTCAGCGCCTCGCTGCAAGACATCATGCTGCGCTACAAAAAGCATCATGAAAACTGGGATGCGCTGCCAGACTGTGTCGCCATCCAGCTCAACGACACGCACCCGTCCATCTCGGTGGCGGAAATGATGCGGCTGCTGGTAGACGAACACCAGCAGCCTTGGGATTACGCTTGGGGTTTGACCACGCGCATCTTCTCCTACACCAACCACACGCTTTTGCCAGAAGCCCTGGAAACCTGGCCGGTGGGTGTATTTGAATCTTTGCTGCCGCGCCATTTGGAAATTATTTACGAGATCAACCACCACTTTTTGCAAGAAGTCGCGCACCACTTCCCCGGTGACACCGACATCCTGCGCCGCATGTCCATCATTCAGGAAGACAATGGCCGCCGCGTGCGCATGGCGCATCTGGCGGTGGTCGGCAGCCATACCGTCAACGGCGTAGCGCGGATTCACACCGAGTTGATGAAAACCACCATCTTTGCGGATTTCCACAAGATGTCGCCTAAGAAAATCATCAACATGACCAACGGCATTACACCGCGGCGCTGGTTGAATCAAGCCAACCGTGGGCTTGCCAGCCTCATTAGTTCGAAAATAGGCAAAGGCTGGGTGGCCGATTTAGATCAATTACAAAAGCTGCGCCCATTCGCCAACGACGCCAAATTCTGCGATGAATTCCGCGCCATTAAACGCGCTAATAAAGTACGCTTGGCCGAATTGATCAAACGCAAAAACGGCATCATCGTCAATCCTGATTCGCTATTCGACGTGCAAATCAAGCGCATCCATGAATACAAGCGCCAGTTACTCAACGTGCTGCACATCATCACCCTGTACAACCGCATCCGCATGGGCACGCACCCCAACGTTGCGCCGCGCACCGTCATCATCGCTGGTAAAGCCGCGCCGGCTTACGTCATGGCCAAACGCATCATTCGCCTCATCAACGACATCGCCGAAGTGGTCAACAATGACCCCGCCGTAGGCGACAAGCTGAAAGTGGTGTTCATTGCCAACTACGACGTCTCCAATGCGGAAAGAATCGCTCCGGCGGCAGATTTATCCGAGCAAATTTCGACAGCGGGAACTGAGGCCTCCGGCACTGGCAATATGAAAATGGCGCTCAACGGCGCACTCACGATAGGCACGCTGGACGGGGCTAACGTCGAAATCATGGAAGAAGTAGGACCGGAAAACATCTTCATCTTTGGTCTGACAGTTCCAGAAGTAGAAAAACTCTACCGCGATGGCTATAACTCTTGGGACTACGTGCACGCCAACGCCGAACTCAAGCTGGTGATGGATATGCTGGCATCCGGCTTCTTCTCGCCAGAAGAACCACACCGCTTCCAACCCATTGTGGACGCGCTACTGACGCATAACGACCACTATTTGCTGACAGCAGATTATGCCACCTACATCGCTGCACAAGATCGCGTGGGCGAGCTGTATCAAAAGCCTGCAGAATGGACAAAGCGGGCTATTCTCAACGTCGCGGGGATGGGTAAGTTTTCTAGCGACAGAACCATCAAAGAATACGCAGAACAGATTTGGCACGCGAAACCGGTAGTAGTAGACAAATAAGAAGCACCGCCATACCCGCGAAGGGTGTAGCAGGGGTTTCGCACAGCATGCTGTACGCCTGCGTAACCATAGGCTTATGCAGAAGCCTACGCGCCCTGCAAGGGGGTATCCAGTCAAGTCAAAAAGGGATGACCAGATGCAATGCACTCCATTGATGTTTGTCTGGATTCCCGTCTACACGGGAATGACGATGTTAGAGGCGCTACTCCCCCAAAAACCGAATAATATGCCGCCGCTGGCGTTTGGTTGGCCGCCCCTCACCGCGCTCGCGAACCCCCATTGGCTGACTCAACGCCATTTCCGCCCGTTTTTGCTGGCTGGCGGGCGTTTCTTCATACAGCAAAGCCGCCTCTGGCGCACCGCGCCGCTGTGCCGAAATCCCTGTCACCAGCACTTCCAGCATTTCGTCGCCACGACGAACTCTCAACAGCAACCCTAAACGCATCTCCTTGGCTGGCTTAGCTCGCACACCATCCACATGCACCTTGCCGCTCTCAATCGCCGCAATCGCCAACGCCCGCGTCTTGAAAAACCGCGCCGCCCACAGCCATTTGTCTAGCCTTACTTTGTCGGTGTCCAAATCAAACCACCCCCGCCGCAAGCGGCGACCCCTCCTTAAAAAGGTGGGGAGGACAAACTATCCCCCACGCCATCATCCCCTCCTTATCAAGGAGTGGTGACGCAAAGCGCCGGGGTGGTTTCACCACCGTACCTATATCTCCCACCGTGTTAGCGCCTCGTCGTCACTCACCTTCGCCTCCACCCAGCGCTCACCTTGCGGCGTGGCTTCTTTTTTCCAGAATGGGGCGGAAGTTTTAAGGAAATCCATGACGAATTCGCAAGCCGCAAACGCTTCGCCGCGATGTGCACTGGTGACAGCTACCAAAACGATTTGGTCGGTAGGTTCGAGCGTGCCGATGCGATGAATGATGAGGGTGTCGAAAATATCCCAACGCGCTTGGGCTTGCACTTCAATGTCTTGCAGCGCCTTCTCCGTCATGCCCGGATAGTGTTCCAGCGTCATGGTGGACACCGCGCTACCGTCATTCACATCACGCATCTGGCCGATAAAACTGACGACCGCGCCGATGTCAGGGCGAGCAAGGCGTAGCGCGGTGATTTCGGCGCCGGTGTCGAAGTCTTCTATTTGGATGCGAACTGTCATAAATAGTCCTGTAGGAGCGCCGCCCTCGGCGCGATGAATTTGGCACACTAGAAAATGCTATCGGGGCGAGGGCGCCCCTCCTACATTACCCCCCGGTCACCGGCGGGAAAAACGCCACTTCGTCACCCGCTTGAACCACAGCATCATCCGCTACCAATACCTGATTCACCGCGGCGCGGATTTGTTTGCAACCATCAAACTGCTCTTGCCACACCCCGCCGCGCGCCGCCAATGTTGCCATCAAGTCTTTAACCGTAGCGACTGGCAAATCCACATCTTCATTCGCCACGCCTAAACCTTCGCGCAGACTGGCAAAATACAATAATTTCACAGCCCCAAATCCTCGTCCGTCACCGCGCCGCGCTTGCCGCTGATGGCTTCCATCATCAGTTGCATGGCTTTTTGCTTGGTCGTTTCATCGTCCATCGCTTTGGAGCTAAAAGTAATACCAAAGCGCATGGCGTATTGCTGTATCAACATAATTACACCGCGTTCGTCTTCCATTTATTGCTCATCCTCTGCGCTGGGTAACGCGGTTAATCCTGGCTCTCCGGCCAATTCCACCGCCTCAATCTTGGCGAATCTATCGGTGATTTTTTTGCTGCTGATATGCACGTCATCCACGTCTTTGCTGGCTTGGCGGATGTGGTCGGCGAGCTTTTTCATGCGCTCGTCGAAGCGCACAAAATCCTTGCCCAGCTTGCCGAGTTCGTCTTGAATGATGTGCACCTGTTTGCGCGTTTCGGTGTCTTTCAGCACTGCGCGTGCAGTGTTCAACACCGCCATCAGCGTGGTCGGCGAGACTATCCACACCCGCCGTTTTTGCGCGTAATCCACGATGTCACGATGATGCGCGTGAATCTCGGCGAACACCGCCTCCGCCGGAATGAACATCACCGCGCCGTCGCTGGTTTCATTGGCGATGATGTATTTGCTGGCGATGTCGTCCACGTGCTTCTTCACGCCAGCCTTGAATATGGCCGGACTAGTGCGATCTGCACCTTCGGCAAACATGCGCTCGTAGTTTTCCAGCGGAAATTTGGAATCCACCGCCACCATGCCCGTCGGCTCTGGCAGCTTGAGTACGCAATCCACTCTGGTACCGTTAGAGAAGCTGTATTGAAACTCAAACGCCGCTTCCGGCAACAGATTACGCACCAGCCCTTCCAGCTGCACCTCGCCGAAAGCCCCGCGCGAGCGCTTGTCGCCTAGCAATTCCTGCAAACTGACCATGTTGGTGGTCAGGCCATCTATCTTCTTCTGCGCCTCGTCTATCGTCGCCAAACGCGCCATCACATTAACGAAAGTCTCGTTGGTTTTCTTAAAACCTTCGTCCAGACGTTCGCTCACCTTGCCGCTGATTAAATCCAAACGAGCTTCCACGGCTTTATTCAGCGTTTCAAAGGTGGTATTGAGTTTTTCCAGCAGCGCCTCGCGGCTTTGGGTAAGATTTTCGGTTTGCGCCAATCGCAACGCCTGCATAGCATCGCGTGTGGCGTTGAGTTCTTGCGCCACGGAAACCCGCAATCTTTCTGACGAATCTTGTGTAGCCGCATTCAGCCTGTCGCCCAGCTTGTTCAAGCCGTCGTGCATATCCACCAGCATGGCGCGGTGTTTTTCTTCCAGCTGGCTGCCCAGCATATTTCGCAGACGTAAACCCAGCCAGATAACGGCGAGCAAAGTGAGCAAAGAAACAGCGGCAATAAGCGGTATCAACATGTGTGAATTATACCGCTCAAAGCCGCTTTACAGGCCAGCGCCGATATGCAAAACTCGCACTCTATGAAATTTATAAAAATCGGCTTGGTCGTGTTGTTTGCAGTGCTGATCGCAGCATTCGTCATCAAAATCAATCCGCCCACTCCACCCGCTGTCACGCTCATTCCAGTCGAAAATGAAGCCCGTACACTGGTCTCCAGTGCGCCTGTTACGCCCATTCCCTTGACGCTGAATGCCAATCCACAAAAAGCAGCGCTAGGTCAAAAACTGTTTTCTGAAACGCGTTTATCGCGCGACAACAGCATCAGTTGCGCTAGCTGCCACACCCTCTCCACCGGTGGCGTGGATGGCAAGCGTTATTCCACAGGCACAAACGGCAAAATCAACAAGGTCAACACGCCTACGGTGCTGAATGCCGCGCTAGGTTTCCGCCAATTCTGGGATGGCCGCGCGGTGACACTGGAAGAGCAGGTGGAGTTGGTCCTCACGCTACCGGAGCAAATGAATTCGGACTGGGAAATCACGCTGGCTAAACTCAGAACTGATGCCAACTACACGCGGCAATTCGCAAAACTCTACGCTGACGGCCTTACCAAAGCCAATGTCGCCAACGCTATCGCTGAATTCGAGCGCACGCTCATCACCCCCAATGCGCGTTTTGACAAGTTTTTGCGCGGCGATGCCAACGCCATCAGCTTTCAGGAAAAAGAAGGTTTTGAAACCTTCAAGCGTTATGGCTGCGTGAGCTGCCACCAAGGCGTGCTGCTGGGCGGCAATATGTTCGAGCGCATGGGCTCGGTGCGCGACTATTTCAAAGACCGCGGCAACATTCAGCCCGCAGACTTGGGACATTACAACGTGACGCACAATGAAACACACCGCTACTATTTCAAAGTCAGCAGCCTGCGCAACATCGAAAAAACCGCGCCCTATTTCCACGACGGCTCAGCTAAGACCATGGCAGAAGCCGTGGAAACCATGGCTAAATACAACCTCGGCATCACCATGGCAAAACAAGACGTGAATAACATTGTGGCTTTCTTCAAAACGCTCACCGGCGATGCGCCAGCGCCAATTCAAAGCAACCCTCTATGATTTCCTTGGACCGTATCAGCAAACACACGCGAATCATCACGTTGGGCTTGCTGGCCTTGGCGCTGTTAGCCTTCCTTTACTTCAACACCCGCAATACGCACGCCGTACAGCAAGAAAACATACTGTCCACCCTGCAACAACTGTATGCGCTGGACGACCAACTCAATCAAGACATTCTCAAAACGCGTGCCGGCTTGCTGCTGCAATATGACACCATCAATACGGATATTCGGCAATTCACAGCAACGGCAGCGGCACTGCATGCGCTAACTACCGATAGCAGTGCAGTAGCGCAAGCCACGGAGTCCGCATTTAGAACAACCTTTGGGGTCAAGTTACAAGCCATCGAAAACTTCAAATCCGAATTCGCCGACTTGCGGAATTCGGTGTATTTACTACCGCATCTCAGCACGCTGCTGAAAGACAATCCCACAGCATTGCCTACCGAAACACTGGTGGCTGATTTGACTGCGCTTTATGTGGGTTCTGCCAGCGACTCGCTCACCATGCGCATTGGCAATTATCTGTCCATTCTCAATAGCTTGCGCCCGCAAGTGTCGCCCGCCTACAAAGAAGACTTCGAGGCTTTCATGTATCACGCCGACATTGTGATTAAAAACCGAGCTGAAGTCGCCGAATACATGGACGATATTTTTGAGCATCCTTTGCGCTCAGAGATCGACGCGATGCAGGCGGCCTATCGCCACGACATGAATGTTGATTCTGACCGTGCTGACCTCTACCGTAATTTCCTGATTGCGTTCTCCACTCTGTTGCTAGCCTATCTGGGCTGGGTGGGCGTGCGGCTGGAACGCGCCCAAGCAAAACAACTACAGACGCTGGGCGAGCAGATTAAAACCAGACAGGCGCTAGAAGCCAGTGAAATAAGTTTGCGCCATATGCTGGAGATTAGCCCCATTGCGGTACGCCTTTACAGTCAAGAGTCGCAAAAAATTGTCTACCTCAACCCTGCTTACATTGCAGTACACGAAGCCACCGAAGAGCAGCTGATGAGCATGCCGATTAGCCAGCTCTATGCCAACCAAAACGACTGGAAACAGGTAAAGGAAATCATGCGCCGCGGGCAAACGGTGCTGGATCGCCAGTTCCAACTCAATACCGTCAACGCTGGCTTCAAGTGGGTGTTGGCGTCTTATACCAACATCATGTACGCCGGTGAAATATGCAATCTGGGCTGGTTCTACGACGTCACCAAGCTACACGAAGCCAGAGAAGCCGCCGAACAAGCCAACAAAATGAAGAGCGAGTTTCTATCCACCGTCAGCCATGAAATCCGCACGCCGATGAACGGTGTCATCGGCATGACCGATTTGCTGCTGGACACGCCGCTGGATACGCACCAGATGGACTTGGCAAACACCGTGCGCGACTCTGCTCACGCGCTGCTGGATGTCATCAACGACATTCTGGATTTCTCCAAGATTGAATCCGGCAAGCTGGAAATCGAAGAATCTGAATTCGTATTGCGCTCAACGGTGGAAGACAACTTGGATCTGCTTGCCAGCAAAGCGCGAGAGAAAAATTTATTACTAATCTCCGATATTGCCGAAGACATTCCCGCCACGCTGATTGGCGACGCTGGGCGCATCCGCCAGATTCTCATCAACTTGATTGGCAACGCCATTAAATTCACTCACAGCGGCGAAGTGGTGGTGCGCGCCAGCTTGAAAAAACAAAAAGGCAAGCGGCAACATATTTACATTGAAGTACAAGATACCGGCATTGGCCTTTCTCAAGTCAGCATCAACAAGCTATTCCAGCCATTCTCGCAAGCAGATAGCTCAATCACTCGCAAATATGGCGGCACCGGTTTGGGGCTTTCCATCTGCAAGCGCTTAGTGGAACTGATGCAAGGAGAAATAGGAGTGAACAGCGAGGAAGGTCACGGCTCCACCTTCTGGTTTGAACTGCCGCTGCAATCTGGCAAAACACTAGAAACCGAGCCACTGCCAGTGGATGAGATTAGCCAGTCGCAAATACTCATTGTCAGTAACAGTAAGGCGCAGCAACAAGCGCTCGTGCGCCATTTGCAGCACTTTACAGTGTCCAACATACACACCGCGACCAATGCTGCCGAAGCAGCGGCATTGCTTAATCAGCCACACCAGTTCAAGCTCGCCATCATCGCCGCACAACTGCCCGACGCTACAGCGCAAGATTTACTCAATAACCTCATCCACAAGCCGCCCTGCATATTGCTCAGCAACGTGCTAATGCATGAGGAAATAGTCCTTGAGCAAGGTTTTGTTGGCGTACTGGTTCAGCCAGTGCGGCAGTCGTCCTTGTTCAACGTGGTTATCAACGCACTCCAAGGCAAAGCACCACAAGCACCAGCTATCAGAACCTTTAGCTACGACAACAGCGTTCAAGTTAAGCGCTCTGAGTACCTGATTTTACTGGTAGAAGACAATGTCACCAACCAAAAGGTCGCGTCTTTGCTGCTCAACCAGCTAGGTTTCACCATAGACATCGCCGAGCATGGTAGACAGGCGCTGGACATGCTTGCTAGGCCACATCCTTACGCTTTGGTGCTGATGGATTGCCAAATGCCGGTAATGGATGGTTACCAGGCCACACGCAGCATCAGGCAGCTAGAACAGAGCAGTGGAGCGCATATCCCCATCATCGCCATGACCGCCAACGCCATGAAGCAAGACCGCGAAAAGTGTCTGGCGGTGGGCATGGATGACTACCTAGCAAAACCCATAGATCGCAAGCTATTGCAGCAGGCTTTGGAGAAATGGCTGCCCGACGCCAAAATAGCAAGCGTGGAAAGCGCTGTTCCGGTATCAGTCAACAATCAAGATGCCGTTTTTGACGTTTCGCACCTCAAACAAATGCTGGGCGACGATGAGACCATCATCCAGGAGCTATTGCAGATATTCATCTCGTCTACCGCGCCTATGCTGGATCAAATGGGTGCGGCGGTAGCTGCCCAACACTTTGCCGAAACTAAAAAACTGGGGCATCAACTCAAAGGTTCCGCCGCCAATCTTGGCGCAACGCGATTGCAAGAGCTAGCAAAAGAGCTAGAAGCCGCATCGCTGGCTGAAGATTCAACCCAACTGACAACTGTTTATGGTTCAATACGCGCTAGCTTTGATGAACTTGCGGTTTGGGTTAAACAGCGGCAAATAACGTAAATACCCCCTCCCCTTTTTAGGGGGAGGGCTGGGGCGGGGGTAAGCAGGCGCCCCTTAGCGCCATCTAACCCCCATCCTAGCCTTCCCCCTGAGAGGGGGAAGGAAGTTAACAACAGGAATAAGCATCATGAGCGATCTACTAGATTTTGCCGAACTCAAAGCCTCTGGCGTGCTGCCTTCGCCCAAAGGGGTGGCACTGACAGTGATGCAACTATGCCAAAAAGAGGAAATCTCTTTGGTGGAAGTGGCGCAGATTATCCGTGGCGATCCGGTGCTGGCGGGACGTATCATCAAAATCGCCAATGCCATCAACCCCAATAAACGCCGCCCTATCGCCTCGGTTTCGCCAGAAACGCTGATCATCATCGGCACCAACACCGTACAACAAATCGTGCTGGGCTTCTCGCTGGTCAACGCCAAACAAGAGCACGCTTGCGATGCATTCGATTACGAAACATTCTGGTCACGCTCTATCGCCACTGCCAGCGCCGCGCAAGCCATGGGCGAAACCACACACATCGCCCCCCCGGCAGAAATGTTCACCTGTGGTCTGCTCGCCAATGTGGGTAGCATCTGCCTTGCCACCGCGCGGCCAAATGCTTATTGCGAAGTGCTGCATGAGATGGCGGGGAAATCTTCCAGCGTATTAGCCGGTGCGGAAACCACCCGCTTCGGCTTGAATCACCGCGACCTCACCTTGCGTATGATGGAAGATTGGGGCATCCCCAAGCTCTACGCGGAAGCGGTGTTTTTTCATGAGAACCCTGAATCCAGTTGGTTCAACGCCGGTTCTCGGCCACAAAAACTCACTTTAGAACTGCACATTGCGGGCTTACTGGCAGAAGCCTGCTTGACCAAAGATGCCAATACCCGCGATACCATGATGTCGCACATCTGCCAGTTAGGCGAGGCTCAAGGCATAGAAATCGTGCAGATGATTTCCATTGCCGATCAGACTGCACGCGAATGGCACGACTGGGGCAAACTACTCGGCATAGACACGCCGATGTTGCCGCCTTTCCTGCCGCCATCCAACCTCACCCCGGTTAAAAATGGCAACACCTCAACCAACCCGTTGCGGATTTTAGTGGTGGACGACGAGATGATTGCTTTCATTTTCAGCAAAATGCTGGGCAACGCCGGACACACGGTATTTACCACCACCGACGCACACGAGGCACTGGAAATCGCCAAACGCGAAAAACCGCAGGTAATCATTTCCGACTGGCTCACGCCGGAAATGGACGGTGCGGCACTGTGCCGTGCGCTGCGTGAGCACGCCGAGACCAGAAGCACGCACTTCATCATGCTCACCAGCAAAAAAGACGAACAAAAACGTAACGAAGCGCTACGCGCGGGGGTAAATGCCTATCTCAGCAAGCCTTTTGACGTCAAAGAAATCAACGCCGAACTATTAAAGGTCGCAAAATCTTGAAGTAACCTCGGGGTAGGAGGGGCGCCCTCGCCCCGATTGATGCTTTACTTATCGCGCCGAGGGCGGCGCTCCTACAAGAAAGCTTCTCATGTTCGCCAAGCTCAGATTCACATTCACTCGCCTCTCAATGCAGCTAGTGGAGCGTCTAAGCAATAGCTTTTATCTTTATCTCGCCGTCCTGCTATCGCTATTGATGTTGCTCGATGCCAGCGTGTTCCACGTGGGCGAAAACATGCGGCAAAAAGCGTTTGATTTAGTGGTTCGCAGCCGCATCGTCACTCCCAAACCCGACCCCGACATCGTCATCGTGGATGTCAACGAAAAAAGCCTGGCCGCCCTCGCTGGCGACTACGGACGCTGGCCGTGGCCAAGGCAAGTGTTTGCCGAATTTGTGGAAGCGGTGGAAAAGCAGCACCCCAAAGCCATCGTGTTCGACATCCTATTTTCCGATGCCGACTTATTCAATCCCGATAGTGACGCCTATTTCAACGACACCATCGCCACCACCGACAACACCTATTTCCCGCTGTTGCGGCTGGATGCCAGCCAAGATGCTTTAAGCAAAATCAAACCCAGCATGATTGCGGGTGTGACCAAACTGGAAAACGCCAACGCAGATGCCAGCATCGCCGTAGTGTTGCCACATTTTGAGGCAACGCTCAAAGCTGGCAGATTGGGCACGCACAACATCTACCCCGATGCCGACGGTATCAGCCGCGAATATCGGCTCTATCACGACGATTACGGCTGGAAGCTACCCTCATTACCACTGAGCATCGCGCAAACCCTAGGCTACAAGCCCATCAGCGACCAAAACATGCTACTCAACTGGCGCGGCGGGCCGTTCACTTATCAGAACCTCAGCTTTAGCGACGTATATCAAGACCTCACGGCGAAAGTACCAAAACGTCCATCCGATGAGTTCACAGGAAAAATCATCATCATCGGTTCCACCGCGCCCAGCCTGTTCGACATTAAAGCTACCGCGATGAGTCGCGCACACCCTGGCGTGGAGATACTGGCCACTGCAATAGATAACCTCAAACATGGCGACCATCTGCAAGTATGGCGCGGCGCATTGCCTTATGCTGCCTTGAGTTTTCTTTTGCTGTGGTTAACCGCGATTGGGTTTTACCGCGAAGTGGAGCGAGAGCGCTTCGACAAACTATTCGGCTTTTCGCAAATCGGCTTGCTGGCAGTGTCTTATGTGGGCTTGAATCTTTCTAACTTTTACCTAGACTTGACCGCACCGGTCACTTGGGCAATCCTCTATTTCAGTATCGCTAAAATCTATGCACTGGCCACAGAACGCGCCATGCAACGCGTTCTGGCGAAAAATACACAACACCTTGATGCCAATACCAGTGCCGTCATCATGCCTATATTGCTGGAAACGCCTTACCCATTGGGCGATGCCACGCTTAAAATGTTGTGTCATGCCATCGAAAAACCTGACATCGAGGTTACCGTATTAAAAAGCTCGCAAAGCGGTGTTTGGGGATTATTCAGCGAGGTGCTGCTGGTCACTTGGACAACGTCTGAGCCAACAACCCCGCGCATGGAGAAGATTATCAGCAGCCTATCTGCCACCGTGCAACACAAAAACTTGCCCGTCACGCAAATCCGCCACGCCCTGCACCAAGCGCCATTGCAGGTGAGCGGTGACAACGCAAAACTGTGGCGCACGTTGTTTGCAGAGGCCATACTCAAACTAGAGGAAACATCATGAAAAAACTTTTTATAATCCTGAGTTTGCTGGTTGCGCTCCCCGCATTAGGAGACACCGGCACCGCGCTCAAGGCTGACAGTCTGCGTGCCGAGCCTTTCAGCGATGCCAAAACCGTGGGCAATATCAGCCGTGATGACAAGCTGGAAATTATGGAAAAAAAAGGCGCTTGGCTCAAGGTCAAGTCTGCAAAAAGCAGCGGTTGGGTGCGCCTACTCTCAGTCAAACGCGGTGAGGCCAGCAAGTCCGGCTCCAGTGCCGATGTTCTGGCGCTTGCCAGCGGTCGTTCCGGCACCGGCAAGGTGGTCTCCACCACCGGTGTGCGTGGTTTGAGTGAAGAAGAACTCAAGGCCGCGAAATTCAATGAGCAGGAAATTAGCCAACTGGAAAGTTATACGGTGAACAGTGATGCAGCCAGAAAGTTTGCGACAAGCGGCAGCTTGAGCGCACGAAAACTGGAATACCTGCCTGACCCTGCTGGCACTTCAGAAAACACTCAATCGCAAGGGATACAACGATGAAAAAAACACTCCTCATCATGTGTATTCTTGGCATTGTCAGCCTATCCGGCCAAGCGCTTGATCTGGGCAAGGCGCTCAAAGGCATCGCTAAAGAAGGCAAGAATCTCAACCTAGGCGGAACTTCAGAAAAAGAAGAAATCAGTATAGGTCGTGAAATCACTGGCAACCTGCTGGGTGCGGCACCTCTAGTGAAGGATGCCGAGCTACAGCAATACGTCAATAAGGTAGGCCGCTGGGTCGCCACCCAGAGCGAACGCCCCGACCTGCCCTGGCACTTTGGTGTGATCGAGAGCGCCGACATCAATGCCTTTGCCGCGCCGGGTGGTTATGTCATCATCACCAAAGGCTTGTACAAAAAACTCACCAACGAAGCGCAACTGGCGGGTGTGCTGGCGCACGAAATCGGCCACGTCATCAAAAAACACCACCTCAAAGTGCTGCAAAAATCGCAATTGCTGGACATCGGTGCCGGGGTGCTGGGCGATGCGGCAGGCAAGGATAACAAGACCATCAAGAAACTGATCGGCAGCGGTGCAGAAGTTCTCGCCCGCGGCTTGGATAAAGACGCGGAATTCGAAGCCGACCGCATTGGCGTGGTGCTGGCGACCCGTGCCGGTTACGATTCCTATGGGTTGGTGGACGTGTTGCAGGAAATCGGCCACGTCAGCAAGGATGACGGCAGTGTGGCGCTACTGTTCAAGACCCACCCCGCTCCCGATGATAGGCTAGTCAAACTCGGCGACGCGATTGGTAACAGGCTGGACGGCGTAACGGATGGCAAGACGCTGGAAAACCGCCTTTACAAAATCAAGAACTAGGGAGAATCAAGAGTGCCATTAGTCAACATTTCCATCCTCAAGGGAAAATCCCCCGAATACATCAAAGCTGTGGCTGACGGCATCAACTCGGCGGTGATAGAAACCATGGGCTTCCCGTTGGATGACCGCTACCAAATCATCCACCAGCTTGATTCGGAATGCCTGGAGCTACAGGGACGCACTGGCGATCGCGTGATGATGCATCTGGTGATGCGCGCCGGACGCTCCAATAAATCCAAACAGGCGTTCTACAAGAAAGCGGTGGAGAACCTGGCCGCCAATCCCGGCATCCCGCCGGAGAATGTGTTGATTACCATCACCGAGAACCACGATATAGACTGGTCGTTTTCCAATGGTGTGGCGACGTTCGTGGTGTGAGCTTTTTATTTCAAGATATTAGGATTGACTAAAACAGCTAACCAATTGACTTTGAATATGACCCACATCTTATTTCTTAAGCTAGCATACTCAGCATGACAGAACGAAGCGTCCTTGCATACCAGACTTGGGAAAATGCTCAAGAGAAGTTTGACTACTTCATTCTCGGCGTAATTGGTGCCCTCTGCGCGTATTTGTCTCAACACATCGTCCCTGCTCCATTGGCATTGAATACAGGCACGTTAGAGCTTATTTCGTTAATCATATTAATCGCATCTGCAATTGCTGGGTTTCTGAGACTTGAGGCGGCCGTTAACCTATTTTCCGTAGCTCATCAGAAGCTATCGCTGTCGGAAAAGAAAGGGCAATTGGTTAGCAATTTTCAAGGTAGCTCAATGCTTAACACACAAACAGGGCAAACTCTTACTCCTAAAGAAGTTGTAATAGAGGTTGCAGCCATTGATAAGGCTCTTCCCGTATTGGATGAAACATCCGAGTCATTGAAACGAAAGACCGTCGTCCTTTACAAGGCAAGGAACTATCTTCTTCTGATTGGTTTTCTCTTGTTAGTAGGGGCGAGACTTTTGGCTGCTTATGCACTTACCTAACTTGCGCTTTGAGCCAAGTAGGGTGGGTAACTCGTTGCCCACGCGGTAGCGGTGAGCTACTATTGTCGTTATATCCTCGAAGCTGCGTTTCGCAGGCCTAGCAATCTCCAACTTAATCAAAAATAAACACATGAAAATCCAATATATCCCACTCACATTTATTGCGCTTACAATCGTCGGATGCGCCACAGAGTCATGGTACGAAGGGATGAAGCGCAGTGCAGAAATTGAATGCCGCCACCAAGTGCCGGATGAGAGTGAAAGATGTCTGGGGCGTCTTAACAAAAAGAGCTACGAGGAATACGAAAAAGAACGTTCAGGGCAGAAAAAATAGGCTTAGTTGATTAGGCATCCCAGACCTATCCTCCCGGTTTAATTCCATGTACGAATCCAAAGCACATCCACTTATCCGTCGCGAACAATTCGTCAGACGAGTGTTACTGCACGCTGCAATAGCACTCGGACTGCTGCTGTTCTCGCTGTTGCTGGGTCTGTGGGGTTACGAGTATTACGAACAACTACCCTGGCGGGATGCATTCCTGAATTCCGCCATGCTGTTGGGTGGCATGGGGCCGGTAGACCCGCCGCATAGTGATGGTGGCAAGCTATTCGCTGGTCTGTACGCACTGTATGCGGGGTTGATATTTCTGATTGTGGCGGGGCTGGTGCTGGCACCTGTCGCACACCGCGTCATGCACAGGTTTCACCTAGACGAAGACAAGTAGGCATGCACTCGGTCTTAATTACAAATAAAAAAGCCGGCATCTGCCGGCTTTTTATTGAACAACACTACTGCCTTAAACCTCAGTCTTCGAAGCCTTCTTACGCTCATGCTCCACCAAATGGCGCTTGCGCAAACGTAGCGATTTAGGCGTAATTTCCACCAATTCGTCGTCTTCAATAAATTCCACCGCGTATTCCAGAGACATCAGAATCGGCGGCACCAAACGCACCGCTTCATCAGTGCCGGATGAACGCACATTGGTCAACTGCTTGCCCTTGATCGGGTTCACTATCAGGTCGTTATCTCGGCTGTGGATGCCGATGATCATACCTTCATACAATTTATCGCCGGGTGAAACAAACATGCGGCCACGGTCTTGCAGTTTCCACAGCGCATAGGCCACCGCCTCGCCATGCTCGGCAGAAATCAGTACGCCGTTGCGACGCGTAGGCATGTCGGCCTTGAGCGGCGCGTATTCGTCGAAAATGTGCGCCATCAAACCAGTGCCGCGCGTCATGGTCAGGAACTCACTCTGGAAACCAATCAAGCCACGTGCAGGGATACGATATTCAAGACGGGTACGGCCATTGCCGTCGGAGGCCATATTCTGCAACTCACCTCGACGACGACCCAATTCTTCCATCGCCACACCCTGATTTTCGTCTTCTACATCTATGGTCAGAATTTCATAAGGCTCGCATCGTTCGCCATTGATTTCTTTAATCACCACGCGCGGCTTACCCACGGCGATTTCAAAACCTTCGCGGCGCATATTTTCCAGCAAAATCGTCAAATGCAATTCGCCACGGCCGGACACACGGAACACGTCGGCATCGCCAGTTTCGTCCACCTTCAGCGCCACGTTCACCAACAGCTCCTTGGCTAGGCGATCACGAATCTGGCGCGTGGTCACAAACTTGCCTTCGGTTCCCGCCAAGGGGCTGGAATTCACCATGAAGTCCATGGTCAGCGTCGGCTCATCCACCGCCATGATAGGCAAACCCACAGGGTTATCTCTATCGGCAATGGTCACGCCGATACCGATTTCTTCAATGCCGGAAATAATCACAATGTCACCAGCTTCGGCTTCTTCCACCGGCACGCGCTCCAAACCTTGAAATCCCAGCACTTGGTTGATGCGGCCTTGTGCGGTTTGCACGTCGCCATTCATCACCGCCACCACTTGGCCGGGCTTGACTCTGCCGTTACGCACGCGGCCAACACCCAAACGACCGGTATAGCTGGAGTAATCCAGTGCGGCGATTTGCAATTGCAGTGGCGCATTGCTGTCGCCCTGTGGCGGTTGCACGTGGCTTAACACCACGTCAAACAACGCACTCATATTGTCCGTAGGTTTTTCTAAATCCAGCATGGCGTAACCGTTAAGCGCGGAGGCATACACCACAGGAAAGTCCAATTGCTCGTCTGTCGCGCCTAGATTGGCGAACAGGTCGAAAGTCTGGTTAATCACCCAATTGCAACGCGCACCGGGACGGTCTACCTTATTGATTACCACGATAGGTTTCAAACCCAGCGCCAGCGCCTTTTTGGTCACAAAGCGCGTTTGTGGCATCGGGCCTTCTACGGCATCCACCAGCAACACCACGCCATCCACCATGCCCAGCACGCGCTCCACTTCGCCGCCGAAGTCGGCATGTCCCGGAGTATCCACAATATTGATGTGCGTACCTTTGTAATCCACCGCCGTGTTTTTGGCGAGAATGGTAATGCCGCGTTCTTTTTCCAAATCATTGGAATCCATCACGCGTTCTTGCACTTGCTGGTGGGCGGCAAACGTGCCGGATTGTTGCAACAGCTTGTCCACCATAGTGGTCTTGCCGTGGTCAACGTGGGCGATGATGGCGATGTTACGGAGTGCGCGGGACATGAATAAGTGCTCTATGACTTTTGAGAAGGCGCGCATATTAACACATGAGTACAACTTTTATGTTGACAGCAAGATTTATCCCCCTATAATGCGCGCTTCGCTTCAACTGCCCGGATTTTGTGGGTAGGTTGACGATTCATCTATGCTGACCTCCCTATCCAGTGCTTCAAAATACTGGAATCAAAATTTTGGTTAGCGACGATGCCGTGCGCTGGCCAAACTGCCATATTCAGTCTTAGGTTTCTTTTAACCTAACTAAGCTTTAGCTTGCTACTTGTCTGCGCGTTTTTACTATTTCCCTTACATGGGAAAAACAAAGTTAGGAACAATTGTGTCTTTTGAAAAACTAAATCTACATCCGTCCATCCTCAAATCTATACAGGAAGCCGGTTACACCGAAGCAACCCCTATTCAACAACAAGCCATTCCAGCCGCATTGGCAGGACGTGACTTGATGGCCTCTGCCCAAACCGGCACCGGCAAAACCGCAGCGTTTATGCTGCCATCGCTACATCGTATCGCCACGCCTTCCACCAGCAACAGCCGTGGTCCACGCGTATTGGTATTGACCCCAACCCGCGAATTAGCTGCCCAAGTCAATGATGCCGCACGCAAATACGGAAAATTCATGCGTGCACGCACCGTGAGTATCGTCGGCGGCATGCCTTACCCAGTTCAAAACAAGCTGCTGATGCAAGGCGTGGACATTCTGGTGGCTACTCCTGGTCGCTTGATAGACCATATGGAGCGCGGTCGCATTGATTTTTCGCGCCTGGAAGTGTTGGTGCTGGACGAAGCCGACCGTATGTTGGACATGGGCTTTATTGACGACGTAGAGCGCATCGCCGCTGCCACCCCGGCCACGCGCCAAACGCTGTTGTTCTCGGCCACGCTGGACGGCAATATCGGCAAGTTGGCCGCACGTTTGCTGAAAGACCCGCAACGCATCGAAGTCTCCACCGCGCAAACCCGCCACAGCCAAATCGAGCAGAAACTGCATTTTGTGGACAACATTGGTCACAAACACAAAATCCTCAACCACATTCTGGCTGACGTGGAACTGACCCAAGCCATCGTGTTCACCGCTACCAAGCGCGAAGCCGATTCGCTGGCAGAAGATTTATACGCCGCTGGCCACAAAGCCGCAGCATTGCATGGCGACATGAACCAAAGCGCACGCAACCGCACCATCACCAAGCTGCGTCATGGCGACATCCGCGTGCTGGTAGCCACCGACGTGGCTGCTCGTGGCATTGATGTCAACGGCATCAGTCACGTTATCAATTTCGATTTGCCCAAAGTGGCAGAAGACTACGTGCACCGCATTGGCCGCACTGGCCGCGCTGGCAACACCGGCATCGCCGTATCGTTTGCGTCATCCGCTGATCGCCGCCATTTGTACGGCATCGAGCGCCTGACCGGCCAACGTCTGGAAGCCATCATCATCCCCGGTTTGGAACCGCAACAACGTGCGCCTAGCAGCAAGCCTGCTGGTGCTGGCGGCAAAAAACCTTATGCTGGCAAATCACGCAGTGGTGGCGGAGGCTATGGTGGTAGTGGCAATCGCAGCCATAGCGCTAACGGCAACACTGGCGGCAATAACGCTGGCGCGACTGGCGAAAAGAAGAAGTTTTGGCATGATGCCAAGCCTGCTGCTACCGGCAACCGCCCACAACGTGCGCGTCGTCCTGTTTAATTTATGACAGAAACAGCTGCAATCACCTTCGCTGACCTCAATCTAGACCCGCAGATTTTGCGGGCGATTGAGGATGAAGGCTACACTATCCCCACACCGATTCAGGCCAAAGCAATTCCCTTGGTGCTGGCGGGGCGCGACATCATGGCGATGGCGCAAACCGGCACTGGCAAGACCGCCGCGTTTACCCTGCCTTTGCTGCAAATGTTGTTGCCTCATGCCAGCTCCAGCGCTTCACCGGCGCGGCATCCGATACGCGCCTTGATTCTGGCGCCAACGCGAGAATTGGCGATACAGGTGGAAGAAAGCGTGGTGACTTATAGTGCGCATGTTCCGCTGCGTTCCACCGTGGTATTTGGTGGCATAGACATTAAGACGCAGAAACCGGCGCTGATGAAAGGCGTGGAAGTGTTGGTCGCCACGCCGGGTCGTTTGCTGGATCACGTGGAAAGCCGCAATCTGCAACTGAATCAAGTGCAAGTGTTGATTCTGGATGAAGCCGACAGAATGCTGGACATGGGTTTTATGCCTGATTTGAAGCGCATTCTGGCCTTGCTGCCCAAGCAGCGCCAAACCTTGTTGTTCTCGGCTACATTCTCAGAAGAAATCAAAAAGCTGGCACAGGAGTTCCTGAAAAATCCAGAAGTGGTCGAAGTCGCACGTCGCAATACCACTGCCGAAACCGTCAAGCAGTCCATCTACATGGTTGACCAAGCCAACAAGCACTCGGTATTGGCCGATTTGATACGTAGCCGTGGCGCCGCGCAAGTGCTGGTATTTACCCGCACCAAAATCGCTGCTGGCAAACTGGCACGGGCTTTGGAGCGCGAAGGGATTTTGGCCGACGCGATTCACGGCGACAAAAGTCAGCAGGAACGCATGAAGGCGCTGGACGCTTTCAAAGAAGGAAAAATCACCGCGCTGGTCGCCACCGATGTAGCTGCACGCGGCTTGGATATTGACGATTTGCCCTTGGTGGTGAATTACGAACTACCCTCCAACGCCGAGGATTATGTGCACCGCATAGGCCGTACCGGACGCGCTGGAGCCTCAGGCGAAGCGATTTCTCTGGTGAGCGAATCAGAAGAAAAAATGCTGCTGGAAATCGAAAAGCTGCTGAAACGCACGTTCGAACGCGAAACTCCTACGGTTTCCGCCAGCGCACCACGCCCAACGCACAAACCTGCGAGCCATACCCCAACCCGTAACACCAGCCACACGACTACCCACAGCGCAGCACCGCGAGCGCCCAAAAAACCCTCACAAGACGCTTGGTTCGACAAACCTTATGAGCCAGCCAGCAACACGCCCGTGGTTGAGCCGCAAGCAAGCCTGATGAGCAGGAGGCCTAATAAGCCGGTTGCAGCTTTGCTGGGTGGCTTGGGCGTTAAGCGCTAAAACAACTCCGAACATCCCCTCCCCTTTTAAGGGGGAGGGTTAGGGAGGGGGTAAGATGGCTCAAGTAATACCGACTTCACCCCCATCCCAACCTTCCCCCTTCTAGGGGAAGGAGCAAGTCAGCGCTAAGCCTTCACCTTCTCCCCAAACAGCTTCCTCACCTTATTCACCTTGTCCGCCACCACGACCATGCAATAAGGTTGGTTGGGGTTGTTGGCGTAGTAATCCTGATGGTAGTCCTCCGCCGCATAAAACGTGCTTGCCGCAGTCAACTCGGTCACTATTGGCTTGGGGAAGTAACGCTTTTCTTCCAGCGTCTTAATGACCTTTTTCACCTGTTCTCGTTGCTCATCCGTATGGTAAAAAATCCCTGAGCGATACTGCGTGCCGATGTCATTACCCTGCCGATTCAGCGTCGTCGGATCGTGGCTGGCAAAAAACACCGCCAACAAATCCTCCAGCGAAATGACATCAGGGTCAAACGTCACTTGTACCGCCTCGGCGTGGCCTGTGGTGCCAGTACATACTTGCTTGTAAGTGGGATTAAGGACATGCCCTGCGATGTAGCCGGAAACGGCTTTGTTCACACCCTTTAGTTGCCGATAAACGGCTTCCAGACACCAGAAACAGCCGCCCGCCAGAGTGATAGTTTGGTTCATATTAAATTCTCCAATGTTATACTTTGCGCCTTTTTTCACGGCGCTATTTATCATGAAATTAGTCGTTCAAGGCCAGCACGCATTACAACATCTTAGCCACATCGCCGCACTTGCCGGTGGCGGACAATTCACGCAGACCACCGACAAAGCTTACCGCTTGGATGTGGCCGCACCAGTGGCAGAAATAACTGCCTATTGCGCCGCCCAGCAACTCGACTGCGCCTTTGTCCCCGACCATCTTACCTTAAGCAACATCGGCTTGTTGGTGATGGATATGGATTCCACGTTAATCGCCATCGAGTGCATAGACGAAGTCGCCGACATGCTGGATATGAAGCCGCAAGTCGCCGCCATCACCGAATCCGCGATGCGTGGCGAGATGGAATTTTCCGAAAGCCTACGCCGCCGTGTGGCTCTGCTCAAGGGTTTGGATGAAAGTGCGCTGCAAAAAGTGTATGACGAACGCCTGAAACTCAGCCCTGGTGCTGAAATCATGATAGCCACGCTTAAAAAAAATGGCATTAAAACCATGCTAGTTTCCGGTGGTTTCACCTTTTTCACCGACAAACTCAAAGCGCGGCTGGGTTTAGATTATGCCGAAGCCAACCTGATGAACATCGTGGACGGCAGAATTACCGGCAATGTGGTGGGCGAGGTGCTGGATGCCCAAGCCAAGGCCGACCATCTGACCCGCACGCGCTTGGAGCTTGGCTTGGAGCAGAGCCAAGTCATCGCGCTGGGTGACGGTGCCAACGACTTGAAGATGATGGCCGTGGCGGGCGCTGGGATTGCCTATCACGCCAAACCCGTGGTGCAAGCGCAGGCCACGTTTGCACTGAACTACACAGGACTAGAAGGCGTGATTGGGCTTTTGGCTTAGATAGACCCTGACATTCAGACTATTGTCTGCGGCGCATCGTCAGAAACTAAGGTACGGTTAGGTCCTAGACATATCTGAGATATGAGCCCATGCCTTCCAATGACCAGCAACAGCCAGAACATACGCACAACACCGCGTTCAGCCCCCCCCCCCCCACGACATGCTTATTGACGCTGCTGGGACTTCTGTTGCTGACTTAGAACCCGAAGAATTTCGTGCTTTGGCAGAGTTCATGCCACAGATGGTTTGGGCAACGCGCCCGGATGGTTGGAACATCTATTTCAATCAACAATGGGTGGACTACACCGGGCTGACACTGGAGGAAAGTTATGGTCATGGCTGGAACACGCCCTTCCACCCGGATGACAGGCAGTCTGCATGGGATGCTTGGCAGCTTGCCACGCAACAGAATGCACCTTATTCGCTGCAATGCCGACTGCGCCGCGCCGATGGTGTCTATCAGTGGTGGCTGATACGTGGGGTTCCGATGCGAAGTGCCAACGGAGAAATTCAGAAATGGGTGGGAACTTGCACCAATATCAACGACATCAAGCGAACTGAAGTAATCGTGCGTGACGCAGCCTCGGTCGCCAGCAAAGTTAAGTCGGAGTTTTTAGCTACCATGAGCCACGAGCTACGCACGCCGATGAATGGCATTATTGGCATGACCAACCTGTTACTCGACACCGAGCTGGACCAGCAACAGCGCGAGTTTGCTCAGACCACTCTTGATTCTGCCAACGCTTTGCTCACGATACTCAATGACATTCTGGACATCTCCAAATTAGAAGCCAACCGGCTCGTGATAGAAAACATCGCGTTTGACTTGGCCTTGGTGGTCAAAAATGTGTTGGGTGTGTTCACCATCGCCTCTCAGGTCAAGCAGCTTACCCTGAACAGTTTTATAGACCCTGCCATTCCGGCCTGCTTGATGGGCGACCCCGCCCGCTTGCGCCAGATTCTGCTTAATCTAATCGGCAATGCCATTAAATTTACCCCGGCCGGAGCAGTGTCGCTGAGCGTACTGCAAATAGCCGTAGCAGGTAAGTCACACCATCTACGCTTCGAAATTCAAGATAGTGGTACAGGCTTGACTCAAGAAACTGCGGATAAACTATTTACGCCTTTTACTCAGGGCGACAGTTCAACCCACCGCAAATTTGGCGGTGTGGGTCTAGGGCTCTCCATCTGCAAACAACTGGTGGAGCGCATGCAAGGCCGCATCGGTATTGACCTTGAGGTGAAAACTGGCGCACTGTTCTGGGTAGAAATTAGTTTAGAACAAGGTAAGCTGGCTCCCGCCGTGGCAGCTATCGCAACACCCGTCAACAATGTGCAAAAGAGCAGCCTGTCAAATATCCCACTGGTGCTGGTGGTGGATGACAACTTGGTTAATCAGACGGTCGTGATAGTCTCACTGACTAAGTTAGGATACCAATGCCACGCCGTGGACAATGGACAATTGGCGCTCAAGGCCATAAAAACCAAGCACTACGGACTGATACTCATGGATTGCCAGATGCCGGTGATGGACGGTTATGAAGCAACTGCCAACATCCGTGCGCTTGAACAAACCACCGGCTTGCACGTGCCTATCGTGGCCATGACTGCCAATGCGATGGCGGGAGACCGCGAACTTTGTCTGGCCGCAGGGATGGACGACTACCTCAGCAAACCTTTCACCATGCCAGCGCTTAAGGAGACGATGACGCGATGGTTGCCGTTAACGGTGGCTCATGAGCTATAACAAAAAAGCACCTCAGATGAGGTGCTTTTTTACTGGTGAAAACCTGTCTGCCACTTAGCCGCTACTTAGCCGCGACTTTCACCGTCACATAGAACAAATTATCTCCACGCATCACACGCAACGCCACCAACTTGCCTGTGGCTACCGGCTCGAGCAGCTTGTTGATTTGCTCGACTGATTGCGCCTCATAGTCGCCCACAGTCAGCAATAAATCGCCACGACGAATGCCCACCTGTGCTGCGGCACCCTGTACTCCTATAATCAGCAAACCATTTTTCAGGTTGGTCTTTTTGCGCTCTTGCTGAGTCAACTCGCGCAGCATCAACCCTAAACGATTAGCTTCCGAAGCTTTGGCTGGCGACTTGGAAGCTTTGGTTGACTCTTCAGCGTCTTCTGGCATCTTGCCTACGTTTAAGGTCAAACTACGCGTTGCGCCCTTACGAAACACCTCAGCCGTGACATTCTTACCTGGCTTAATTGCCCCCACCGCACGTGGCAAATCAGATGAGTTACTAATTGGTTTTCCATCAAACTTGGTAATGACATCCCCCGCTTCCAAACCGCTTTTCTCTGCTGGGCCGCCTTTTTCCACTCCGGCAATCAGCGCACCGTTAGTATTTTTCATGCCAAAAGATTCGGCCAGTTCTTTGGTCACCTCTTGTATTTGCACGCCCAACCAGCCTCGCGCCACTTTGCCGCCAGCCCTCAGTTGATTTTGTACCTCCATCGCCACGTCTATGGGAATGGCGAACGACAGTCCCATATAGCCGCCAGAACGGCTGAAAATCTGCGAATTGATGCCGACCACTTCGCCCTTCATATTGAATAAGGGGCCTCCAGAATTGCCGGGGTTAATCGCAACATCGGTTTGAATAAAAGGCACATAGTTTTCTTGCGGCAAAGCTCGTCCTTTGGCACTCACGATGCCCGCCGTTACAGTGTTCTCAAGGCCAAACGGCGAGCCTATCGCCACCACCCATTCACCCACTTTCAGATTATCAGGATCACCTAATGTAACTTTAGGTAAATTGACAGCTTCAACCTTCACCACAGCTACGTCACTGCGACGATCTATACCTATGAGCTTAGCCTTCAACTCACGCTTATCGGTGAGCTTAACGATGATCTCATCGGCATCATTCACCACGTGCGCGTTAGTCAAAATATAGCCATCACTACTAACGATGAAGCCAGAACCCAACGATTGTGTTTGGTAGTCTTGCCCGCCACCTTGCTGCGGGAGATTTTTGAATAGTTCATTAAAGGGGCTACCTTCAGGGAAAGGTAGCGGAACACCATTAAATCCGGCCGCCTGATGCACCGTTTGCACTGTACTGATATTCACCACTGCTGCACCCTGCTTCTCTACCAGCTCGGTAAAATCAGGCAGGCTAGCCGCCAACACAGGCAATGTAGAAGCCAATAAAGCAACGCCAAAAAACCACAACTTTTTCATCATAAAGTCACCTTAAATCAAGTTAAAAATTACAGGATTGTCTCCATCCCCTTTGAGGGGGAAGGCTGGGATGGGGGTGGAAAGTAGGCTCATGCAAGAAATTTTCAACCCTCGCTCCTAACCCTAACCCCTGCTTGGGGGAGGGAGTCACTATGCACGCCGCAACATCACCGGCTGATAACGTCCGCGAGTGCGCTGGGCGGCGGTATAAACACGTACCGAAGCCAAGCCTACAAATAATCCTAACAAAGCCCCCAGCGCGGCATACAAATCTTTGCCAGCTTGCGTTTCCGCTAGATTTGAACCCAGCAGTGCGCCAATACACAGCAGCAGTAAAGGCAAGGCATACGCCACCAGCGAACCCGTCAGCAACGCGCCTTCTTCCACCCCAACCACCACGCGCTCACCCGGTTTTACATCTAGCTGATTGTGGCTGGAAAAAGTATTACGCCGACTGGAAAAAATACGGCTCCACAAGGAAATTCCACAGCCCTGTGTCGCGCCACATAAGCCACATGGCTGATTGCGCTGTATTTCCAAGAAGGCTTGCTCGCCTTCGGTGCGGATGACTACGGCCTGCTCTTCTATCATTTACAAGTCTCTATCATTTGAACTTTATGGCATTAGCAAACTGAACCGCGATGGCTGGCGGCACTTCGCCCAGCACCACCACTTGATGACTTCCCACATTGGTGACGTACATGCTGGTAGCACCTTGCGTCATGACACCCTGTTTTTGCGTGGCATTTTTCATCGGTTCTAAAAATACGGAAACCGTGGTCAGGCCATCACAAAACACCAGATGCGTGACCATATTTTTACCCGGCAATGAGCGGCGTAGGTGCTGTATTTTGTGGAATCCCTGCGGCAACTGGGTAACTGTCCAGCTTTCAGTCTCTGCCGCGGGAGTAACCTCTTCTTCCGGCTGTACTACATAAGTTTTGTTGCTATTAGACTCTTCGTTGGGACGAAACCAATCCATATTGTCATTATTGAACAGCACTAATTGATTGAATCCCACTTGCTCCACAACTTCATTTTTATCATTGAGTGAGGCCAGTTTGAGTAGCAATCCTGAGCTTTTGTCTATCCACAGCTTACTGGAATAACGCGTTTTATCACGCGGCACTAGCGTCAATACGCTAGCTTCTCGGCCACTAACACGCTCTGTAGCGCTGGTTTGCACCTGATAATTAGCCTTAATGCCGTCAGTCACCTTGGGCAATACGGCAGGAAAACCACTCTGGATGCGCCGCTTTTCTATCAACACTTTTTGACTTTTAGTTTTGTAGATGACGCTGTCATCGCCTTGCCGCAAAATCTCTCTGGGTGCGCCTTCAAGTACCGTCAAGCGTGTAAATTCGCCGCCTGCACCATAGTTGCTGTGCGTAATTTCAATCGCGTTAGTGCTGCTACCCACCTGATACACAAACACGCCTTTGTAATTCAACTGATACGCCGCTTGTGCCGCTTTTTCTATCATCAACCAAGGGTCATCTGCCGCATTGCCCAAAGTCGGCAGCAACAATAACAACGACAGAAAACACTTAAACATCATCAATTGCCGGGATCCGTATAAGCGATCAACTGCACATCACGGCTACGCTGCAGGCCGTTGTTGGGTGCAAATTCAGCATGCGCCATCAAATAGTGATCAAAAGCCTCTGCGTTCAGAGTCGTTGGCTCTTTTGCCATATTTTGCGCAACACTCGCTTGAGTGGAAGCAGAATCGCCATGCAACGCCATCCACCCCACCAGCGTGACCGCCACCACCGAGGCAGCAGCGGCATACCGCGGTTGCAGTATGATTTTAATTCGAGAGCGCGGCGCCAGCACCACAGGCTCACTGGCCAATTGCTGCATCACCCGCGCCGTCACGTTGACCTGCATGGCTTCATGTCGCAGCGCATCGCCAATCAGGTGATACTCCGCCCAGCTGTTGGCGATTTCATCGCTGTGCATAGCCGCCAACAACAAGTGCGGATTGGCATCCAAGTCTATTTCGCCATCCATCATCGCCGACAATTGTTGCTTCATATCATCCATAACTTTCTCCATACAATCCTCCTAAAATCCTTACCAGCGCTTATCCGCTTTGGTGTCCAACAAAGGCCGCAGTTTCTCGGCAATCGCATCACGCGCTCTGAAAATCCGCGAACGCACCGTACCTATCGGGCAATTCATCAAACTAGCAATTTCCTCATAACTCAAACCTTCAATTTCACGCAATGTAATCGCCGTCTTAAGCTCTTCTGGCAAAGCTTCCATCGCGTTATTCACGGTTTGGGCAATCTGTTTGCCCATGAGTTCAGTTTCCGGTGTGTCTTGTGTGCGCAGCTCGTTGGCATCCTCAAAATTCTCCGCATCTTCTATCTCAATTTCATTAGATAGCCTCGGCCTTCTGCCCATCGCCACCAGATGATTTTTGGCAGTGTTGATGCCGATGCGGTACAGCCAAGTGTAAAACGCACTGTCGCCACGAAAGTTGGGCAAAGCGCGATAGGCCTTGATAAAAGACTCTTGCACCACGTCCTCCACCTCAGCTTGGTCGCGTATCATGCGGCTCAGCAGCCTGCCCAGTTTACGCTGGTATTTTTCTACCAATAGCGTAAATGCACGCTGGTCGCCGCGTTGTACCCGCTCAACCAACTGTTGGTCTATTTCGCGCTCACCGCTCAACGACGGTTCTCCCTTTTATTTGTTAGCCTTATTTTAGCATCTCAAGCGCTATACTCCACTTAAAGACACCGCTAAACTGGCGTTGGTTCACCTGAAATGGAAATCCCTTGCACAAATACGACGTACTCATCATAGGCAGCGGCTTGGCAGGCCTTAGTTTAGCCTTGCATTTGGCAGAGCAACGCAAAATTTGCCTAGTCACCAAACACGAACTGAATGATAGCTCCAGTAGCTGGGCGCAAGGCGGTATCGCCGCGGTGCTGGCCGATGGTGACTCGATCGAGGAGCATATTCAGGACACCCTCGTCGCCGGCGCCGGGCTATGCGACCCGGAAGTCACGCGCCATGTGGTCGAGCATAGCCGCGAAACCGTGGAATGGCTTATCAATCAAGGCGTGGCTTTCACCCGTGAAACCGACGACAGCGGCTACCACCTGACGCAAGAAGGCGGCCATAGCCGCCGCCGCGTCATCCACGCTGCCGATGCCACCGGCCAAGCGGTGCAAGAAACATTGTCCGAAAAAGTGCGCCGTCACCCCAATATCACACTGCTGGAACACCACGTCGCGGTGGACATCATCAGCGCCAAAAAGGTAGGCCGTCGCAGCAACCGCTGCTTGGGCGCTTATGTGCTCAACCGCAACACCGGCAAAGTCATCACCTTGGCTGCGCCCAATACGGTGTTAGCCACTGGCGGCGCGGGCAAAGTGTATCTCTACACCACCAATCCAGACGTAGCTACCGGCGATGGCGTGGCGATGGGCTGGCGTGCCGGCTGTCGTGTCGCCAATATGGAAATGGTGCAGTTCCACCCCACCTGCCTCTACCA
Source organism: Methylophilaceae bacterium (assembly GCA_046155285.1). Taxonomy (GTDB): domain Bacteria; phylum Pseudomonadota; class Gammaproteobacteria; order Burkholderiales; family Methylophilaceae; genus CAILHX01. Next base: position 91,383 of record JBJXEA010000003.1, read on the forward strand.
TCCGCGCGCCAAATCATTCCTGATTTCCGAAGTGCTGCGCGGCGAAGGCGGCTTGCTCAAGCTGCCGGATGGTACGCGTTTTATGGCAGACCACGATGCACGCGGCGAACTCGCACCTCGTGATGTAGTCGCCCGCGCCATAGACTTTGAGATGAAAAAACGCGGGATTGACTGCGTTTACTTGGACATCTCGCACAAACCCGCCGATTTTATTCTGTCGCACTTCCCCACCATCTACCGGCGCTGCTTTGAGCTGGGCATAGACATCACCAAACAGCCGATTCCGGTGGTTCCCGCCGCGCATTACAACTGCGGCGGCTTGATGACCGACGAGCAAGGCCGCACCGACATTCCGCATTTGTATGCCATAGGCGAAACCGCCTGCACCGGCCTGCATGGCGCCAATCGGCTGGCTTCCAACTCACTGCTGGAATGCCTGGTATTCGCCAAGTCCGCCGCGCTGGACATCCTCAGCCGCAGCGCGACAGACTGCCCAGAGCTACCGGACTGGGACGAAAGCCGCGTTACAGATGCCGACGAAGAAATCGTCATCACCCACAACTGGATGGAGTTACGGCGTTTTATGTGGAATTATGTCGGCATCGTGCGTACCACAAAACGCCTGACCAGAGCCATGCACCGCATTAACCTGCTGCGTGACGAAGTACAAGAATTCTATAAAAACTTCCGTGTCAATGCAGATTTGATTGAACTGCGTAACTTGCTGCAAGTAGCGGAGTTGATCGTGAGAAGCGCGATGGAACGCCACGAAAGCCGTGGTTTGCACTACAGTAAAGACTATCCAGACCTGCTGCCGGATGCCGTCCCCACCGTGCTGGAACCGTCGAACTACACTAGCCTGCTGGATGAAGAACATGAACATTACGTAGTAGCGCCGCCCTCGGCGCGATAAACCCCAATCGGGGCGAGGGCGCCCCTCCTACCCTAGAACCATTTTTGAACATAGTTCATCGGATTATAATTAATCGCACAGACACCAACCGCTCAAGGAGAACCCCATGCAAGAAAACGTGGAAAAGAAACCAGCCAAAGCCAACCTGTTTAAGGTATTCAAAGCCGTGTCATGGGCGTTTCTAGGGGTTCGTGAACAACGTGCCTACGATGAAGACATCACATCCATCACCTTACCTCAAGCCATTATCGTCGGACTATTCAGCGCTTTGTTGTTTGTGCTGTGTATAGTGTCGGTGGTGCTGTACGTGACAAGATGACGCGATTAAGCCCCGCGCACGCGTTATGAATGGCGTTTCGCAAGGTTTCGTATCATCCCCCCTGCCCCAAGCTTGTTGTCTCCAAATGAAACCAGAGGTGTCCAATTGAACGACCGCATACGCCAGTTGTTAGACCAAATGAACACCCTCGAAGAAGAAATGCTTGCCGCACTGCACGAACAGCAGATACCCATGTTCTTCCAGATCAAAGGCAAGCGCGTCGAGTTCGAGAAATCCATCCGCGAAGCGCACCACAAGCTCAAGATCGGTTTTTTCCGCTGGCTGATGACGCGCCCGCAAAACCTCATCACCGGCCCCATCATCTACGGCATGGCCATTCCCATCGTGTTGCTTGATCTCTGCATCAGCTTTTATCAAGCGACCTGTTTCCCCATCTACAAGATTGCCAAAGTACGCCGTGACGACTACATCGTGATAGACCGGCAGCATCTGGCATACCTCAACTTCGTCGAAAAATTCCACTGTACTTATTGTGCCTATGGCACTGGGCTGATTGCCTATGCCTGCGAGATCATCGCCAGAACTGAGCAGTATTTCTGCCCCATCAAACATGCGCGGAAAATGTTAGGTACGCATACCCGCTACGCCCATTTTCTGGACTATGGTGCGGCTGAAGACTATGAGGCCAAGCTGGAGGAATATCGGATTGCGTTGGGGAAGGAAAAATAAAAAATGTAGGTTGGGTTGAGCGTAGCGAAGCCCAACGGGTGTTTCGTTGCATGATAGGCAGATGTTGGGCTTCGCTATGCTCAGCACCAACCTACAAAACACACCCATGCTACGCTTGTTGAGGAAAGACAATTGATAAGAACTCAGAAGTGCGGTTAAAAGTTGAATCCACCTCAATTGCCAATAGACCCTACTGGTATCACGTGCACCATGGCTCGGCCTAGGTTGTGATAAATCCTCATCCTTCGTACCACTGGCCACCATTCATACAGAAAAATCTGCATGGGTCGCCACATGGCAACCCAGCCAGCAATGAGCAGGCTCTCCTTCAGCAGTCTGAGAAAAGTGCTGTCAGTGAACCCCGCAACTAGCATATCCGCACCCAGCAGACATAGAGCCAAGAAGCTTAGCCCTATCATTAAGCTCACACGCCCTTCAAGCAAAAGTTGGCGCAAATTGCGTTTGGCGCGTTCTGATTTGTACTCAAAGTAGTTGTGTATGGCCTCAGTGACGAGCGCACTGGGGTCTTCTTGCGGCATTTGCTCGATGTGGACAACGATTTTGAAGTGACTATTTTGCGGAAACTCCAGCGCCCAACTTTCAAGAAACTCTTCCGCATCCGTATCAAGGTTACGGTGATGGAAAGGCGTCGGATCCATTGAGTTAAAAAGTTCCGAAAGCTTAACTACGCGTAGCTCAATCTGGTGGATGGAGGGATGCGTTTTTGTCATGTTAAGCATGGGCATTAGCCGAAACATCTTCCATTGTCATTAAAAGCGCCCGTTGCCAATCCAGCAGCAAGCTTAGCCTGTATGTGGCGTAGCGCAATACAGGGCTTTTTCTCTTCGCATTACACTCCATTTCATGCGGGCTGCACCGGAACGAATAGCCAGCCACGACGCTCCTAAGCCGTGGCGCGAAGCTTAACCCCCAATGCCTGCATCACCTTTTGCACGGTATCAAAACGTGGCTGTGCATTGGGGCGCAGCGCTTTGTATAAGGCTTCACGAGTGATGCCGCTTTTTTGTGCAATTTCAGCCATGCCTTTGGCACGGGCAATCACACCCAGCGCATGTGCAAATTCTGCCGCGTCGCCTTCTTCAATCACCATGTTCAGGTACACGGCAATATCCGACTCAGTTTTAATCTGTTCCGCCATATCAAACTCTGGCAAGTCGGTAATGCTGCTTTTCTTGGTCATGATCTAATCTGCCCCTAACGTCTTCAATGAAGCCACTCTCTGCACAGCTTCACTTACCTCAATAACTTCTACGTTCTGATACGCGCCAATCGAGAGGAATGGCCGATCACCTGTCACTACCCAATCCGCTTGTGCTGCCAACGCTGTGCCAATGACGACATCATCGTCGGGATCGGGCGCGATGCCTGAGATGAGGGTGGGATGCACTAGAGTCGTCATCTCGGCATAGCGATCCACAATCTCGTCAATTGATAGCAATGCGGTGGCAATCTTTTTCTCGAATTTGCGCCGTCCTAGAATATCGGTCAACTCTGACAATAAGGGCGTACTGGTGAAAAGCCTGACGCGCTTATCGCGAGCGGCTTGCAGCAACAAACGTGGCGAACCACCCCACAACAGTGCAGACGCGACAACATTGATATCCAGTACCAGCCGCATTAGTTGCTTATTTTGCCAACCGCTTGGCGCGCATTAGCCGAATTTCCTCGGCCACCTCTTCTGGTGACATAACCGCAGGAGTATCAACACTTGCCATACGTTCCATCGCCTGAAATAGCTCATCGCTGTGCTGTGTTTTGATTTGCTCGCGCAGCAACCGTTCGATAGTGTTAGAAGTCAGCAGTCCGGCACGTTGTGCCTCTTGAGCCAACTGGTCTGGCAATTGAATTTGTACAGTGGTCATGGTAATTCTCCTTAACAACATTGCCTACAAAGTTAGCATATCCGCCTCGGTTATGCACTGGCAAAGTTATGCTAATTCGTCCAGCGTCATCAAAAGCGCTTGTTGCCAGTCTGGCAACCCCACGTAAAACACCGACTGGAGCTTACCATTATCCAGCACCGAATTCGCCGGACGTTTAGCAGGCAAAGGGTATTGCTCGGTGGCGATAGTCTCTACGTCATCTGCTGTGGCTTTAAGCGGTTTGGGGTATTTTTGCAAAATGGCTTGAGCAAACCCGTGCCAACTGGTTTGGCCGCCGCAACTTAGGTGGTATAGCCCACTTTTCTCGGCATCCCACTTGGAAACTGCACTGGCTGTAGCTTCGGCTATGCTGCGACACCAAGTCGGCGCGCCAATTTGGTCGGCGACTACGCGCAAATGATCGCGCTCTTGGGCTAATCTCAATATCGTCAGCAGAAAGTTTTTGCCACGCGTGCCGTACACCCAACTAGTACGAAAAATCAGGTGATGACCGCCCACGGCTTGAATGGCTTGTTCGCCTGCCAGTTTACTTTTGCCGTAGACGCTTTGCGGGTTGGTGGGGTCGGTTTCAACGTAGGCACCGACCTTGCTGCCGTCAAACACGTAATCGGTGGAGTAATGCACCAATAGCGCATTCAGTTTGTGCGCTTCTTCCGCCAGCACTTGCGGAGCGGTGGCATTGATGGCAAAAGTCAGTTCCGGCTCGCTTTCGGCTTTATCTACGGCGGTATAGGCGGCGGCGTTGACGATGAGATTAGGCTTGGTTGCGCTCACGGTGCGGCGGATGGCGGCAGTGTCGGCTAAATCAAGCTGCTGGCTGTTGAGCGCGATGACTTCGCCCTTCAAACTGCGCTGCAACTCAAAGCCCACTTGGCCGTTGCTGCCTATGAGCAAAGTCTTCATTCTGGAGAATTAGTCGCTAATTTCACGTGTCATCCAAATCTGCACCTCGCGCTCCACATAACGCCACTCCTCAGTGGCGTGCAACTCGGCTAGCAATTGCTCAAACGCGCATTCATGCTCAGGCGCAAACTCAAACCAGGTAATGAAATCAAACGGTTGATTTTCGGAAAGATCACGGCAGTGGTAGAGCTTTCTGGCGATGGCGGGTAAAAATTTCATTCCAATCTGGTTGTGATGCGATTGTTCTTCAAAAATCTTCCTACGCTCATCTTGCGTCAGCGCCCACCACGCAGCATTTTTACTCATAGGAATCATCACCGCCATCGTCGCATCCGACCGCCCCAAGCCTTGTTGTTTGGAAACAAGTTGTTGTTTTTCTTCACGAATTACATAGCGCTCATTACTGGTGATACCTTTGAGTGCCCATTTTGCTTGGGTTATCTTGGCAGCATCCTCTGCGGCAACGACAGACAGCCTAGATACGTCATCCAACGGCACACCTACAATAGTTGCCGATTTCGTCACGCGCCAAGTGCCTGACTCGCCACCTACAAATGCAAATAATCGTGTGTTTGTCATCAAACAAACAACTCCGCGGCTTTCAACAGGCTGGCTTGTTGATCTTTTGCCGATAAAAACGGCGCACCCTGCAGCGGCCATTGCACGCCAATGGCGGGGTCGTTCCAGGAAATAGAGCGCTCGTGTTCTGGCGCGTAAAAATCGGTGGTTTTGTAGAGAAACTCAGCGAACTCTGACAACACCAGAAAGCCATGCGCGAAGCCCGCTGGCACCCACATCATGCGGCGGTTTTCGGCGGATAAATGTGCGCCGAACCATTTGCCGAAAGTGGGTGATGAGCGGCGGATGTCCACGGCTACGTCGAATACTTTACCTTCAGTGACCCGAACCAGTTTGCCTTGTGGTTGCTGGATTTGATAGTGCAGGCCGCGCAATACGCCTTTTGCCGAGCGGGAATGATTGTCTTGCACAAAGCTGGGGCGCAATCCGGTGGCGGCATGGAAGGCGTTTTCGTTGTAGCTCTCAAAAAAGAAACCACGGCTATCGCCAAATACTTTGGGTTCTAGAATTAAAAGATCGGGGATAGGGGTTGGGATGACGTTCATGCCAAGCCTCCCAACGTCGTCATTCCCGCGTAGGCGGGAATCCAGACCAGCCACATATGGCGACATAGAGACACATCACCTCGTAGAGGTTTGACTGGATTCCCGCCTACGCGGGAATGACGACGTTTATTATTTGTAAATGCAGTGATTCGTTTCAATTTCAAAACACTTTCTCGTTCAACATCCGCGTCAAATACTGACCATAACCATTGCTTTTGTATTTGGCAGCCACCGCTTCAACCTGCGCTGCGCTGATGTAGCCCATGCGATAGGCAATCTCCTCCGGGCAGGCAATTTTCAGACCTTGACGTTTTTCTATGGTTTCGATGAACAGCGAGGCTTCCAGCAGGGATTCATGCGTACCGGTATCCAGCCAGGCGTGGCCGCGTCCCATGATTTCCACCTTGAGTTGCCCCGCCGCCAGATAGTGCTTGTTGACATCGGTAATCTCCAGCTCGCCGCGTGGCGAGGGCTTGAGATTGGCGGCGATGTCACATACTTGATTGTCGTAGAAATACAGGCCAGTCACAGCGTAGCGCGATTTGGGCTGCGCGGGCTTCTCTTCCAAACTAATTGCACTGCCTGCGGCATCAAACTCCACCACGCCGTAGCGCTCTGGATCAGTGACGGGATAGGCAAAAACCGTTGCGCCCTTCGTTTGCTGGGTGGCGGCTTTTAGGCCGCTGGCAAAATCATGTCCGTAGAAGATGTTGTCGCCCAGCACCAAGGCGCTGGGGTCGTTGTTGATGAACGATTTGGCTATGATAAATGCTTGTGCCAAACCGTCTGGCGAAGGTTGCACGGCATAGCTTAAATTCAAGCCCCACTGGCTGCCATCGCCCAATAGCTGCTCGAATCTTGGCGTATCTTCCGGCGTAGAAATCAGCAAAATGTCGCGGATGCCCGCCAGCATCAAAGTAGAAAGCGGGTAGTACACCATGGGTTTGTCATAGACAGGCAATAGCTGCTTTGATACAACCTGTGTCACAGGATACAAGCGGGTGCCAGAACCACCCGCTAAAATAATTCCTTTCCTCATGCTGCACGCTCCGTGTAGTTTTTATTCAGCCAATTGCGATATTCGCCGCTGGTTACGTTTTGCACCCAAGCTTGATGCTGCAAATACCAGGCCACCGTGCTCATGATGCCGGTCTCAAAAGTTTCTTGCGGCTTCCAGCCTAGTTCATTGAGTATTTTACTGGCATTAATGGCGTAGCGTTGGTCATGGCCGGGGCGATCTTTAACGAAGGTGATTTGCTCACGGTAACTGCTTCTTTTAGGCTTCAATTCATCCAGCATGTCGCACAAAGTATGTACCACTTGCAGATTGGTCTTTTCGTTGTTGCCGCCGACGTTATACACCTCACCCACCCTACCATTGGCCAGCACCGAGCGAATGGCGCTGCAATGGTCGCCGACGTAGAGCCAATCGCGCACGTTGCTGCCATCGCCATAAATAGGCAACGGTTTGCCATGCAGAGCATTATTCAGCACCAGCGGAATCAGCTTTTCGGGGAATTGGTAAGCACCGTAGTTGTTGGAGCAATTGGTGGTCAGCACCGGCAGATGATAGGTGTGATGATAGGAACGCACCAAGTGGTCAGAAGCCGCTTTGGAGGCCGAGTATGGGCTGTTTGGCTGATACGGTGTGGTTTCGCTAAAAGCTGGATCAGCCGCGCTCAAAGAACCATAAACCTCATCGGTGGAAACGTGCAAAAAGCGGAAATTGGCTTTATCAGCATCATTCAAATCCGCGAAATAGGCACGCGTTTCTTCCAGAAAATGAAAGGTGCCGACGACGTTGGTTTGGATGAAGTCTTCCGGCCCGTGGATAGAACGATCCACATGACTTTCGGCGGCGAAGTTGACGATGGCGCGAGGATGATATTGCGCCAACAAGGCCGCCACTAAAGTGCGGTCGCCGATGTCGCCGTGTACAAAAACATGCCGCGCATCGTCTTGCAGCGCAGCCAAGTTTTCCAGATTTCCGGCGTAGGTGAGCTTGTCTAAATTCAACACTGGCTCATCACTCTGCGCCAGCCAGTCCAACACGAAGTTTGCGCCGATAAAGCCAGCACCGCCGGTAACTAAAATCATACGTTACTTTCTTGTAGTTTTTTCCATAAAACACTGCCGCCAGAGGCTTTATCCAAGCCTGTCAAATACTGGTCATGTGCGCTTAAGTCTTCCTCATTGGCACTCAACACTACTAACGGTTTTTCGCGTTTGAAGCTAGCCTCCTGCACTTTACTTTCCTGTGCGCTCAACTCCATCATCAGGCTGTCCTGACCCCGCGTCATCGCCATATACACATCAGCGAGCAACTCCGTGTCCAGCAAGGCGCCGTGCAAGGTGCGGCCTGAATTATCTACGCCATAACGCTTACACAATGCGTCCAGATTGTTGCGCTGTCCAGGGTGCAGATCTTTCGCCATTTTCAGCGTGTCTATGACCGGATGTGCAATTTTGCCTAAATCCACCAAGCCCAGTTCGTTATTAAGAAAACCCAAGTCAAACGGCGCGTTGTGAATCACCAACTCCGCGTCATGAATAAATGCCAAAAACTCAGCTGCAATCTCCCTGAAACGCGGCTTGTCCTGCAAATCCTCAAGGCTAATGCCATGGACTTGCTGTGCGCCAAAATCAATCTCACGATCAGGGTTCAAGTATTGATGAAAACGATTGCCCGTGAGACGCCGATTGACCACCTCCACCGCCGCGATTTCGATGATGCGATGGCCTTGCGCCGGGTCTAATCCGGTAGTTTCGGTGTCTAAAAAAACCTGTCTCATTTGTTCAGATGACCTCTAAAATTTGTAAATTCGTCATTCCCGCGTAGGCGGGAATCCAGCCAAACATCAACGAAGCATAATGTACCTATGCCGCCCTCTCTGGCTCGACTGGATTCCCGCCTCCGCGGGAATGACGGTGGAAATTAAAGCACCGTCTCCACGCCTTTATTAGCCAACATGTCAGCCCGTTCATTGCCCTCATGTCCGGCATGGCCTTTGACCCACACCCACTCCACCTGATGGCGACTAGAGACTTCATCTAGCGTTTTCCACAAATCCACATTCTTAACAGGCGCTTTGGCGCTGGTCTTCCAGCCACGCGCTTTCCAGCCGTGTATCCATTCGCTGATGCCTTTTTGCACGTATTGCGAATCGGTGGAAACGCGGACTTGCGATGGGTTTTTAAGCAGTTCCAAAGCACGGATAACAGCGGTGAGTTCCATACGGTTGTTGGTGGTACCTAGTTCGCCGCCAAACAGCTCCTTTTCGTACTCGCCAACCTTAAGCCACGCGCCCCAGCCGCCGGGGCCGGGGTTGCCTTTGCATGCCCCATCGGCGTAAATTTCAATCAACTCCATCGCATCCCTTTTTTTGACTTTCGATTCTTTGCGTCGGCCTCGGACGCGGCATCAGCACCTGTGCCAGATGTTTGCCGCCCCACTGTGGGCGTATCAGCCGCATGCCAGTCACACGTTTTTTTGCCACCAAAAAATACACCCCGCCCATCATCGGCCACCAGCGGTCTCCGGCTTTGTTCATCCAGTTAAATCGCGTCAGCCATTTGGGGCTTTTCATGGGAACGGCATAACACGCCATGCGGCCGCCGACCACTTCCAACCCCAATAACGCCAGCCAGTCTTTCAAGCGCATCAGCGAGATAAATTGACCATACCAAGGGTAGCCCTGCTTGCCAAACAAACGCCGCAAGCCCCACAAGCTGAGTGGGTTATAGCCGCTAATGATGAGGTGGCCTTCTGGCACCAGTGCGCGTTCGGCATCGCGTAACACTTGATGCGGATGTGCGGCGAACTCCAGAATATGCGGTAGCAGCACTAAATCCAGGCTGTTGGTCGCCAGTGGCAACTGTTCAAATTCGCAGCGCACACGGCCTTGTGCGCCTGCCAGCAATTTATAAGAAACACGGCTGTTTTGTAGTAAATCTGCCTGCGGCAGCCCAAGCTGCACCGCGTTAAACCCGAAAATATCCGCCACGGCAGCGTCGTACAAAGCTTGCTCTGCCGACAACACGGAATTCCCCAGCGGGGTGGCAAGCCAGTCAGATTCGCTTATGATGTTGCTCATGCAAGTAATCCCCATCCCCGCGTTTAGCGATAACTATCTTTGGTTGCTGGTGCAAGGCTATGAGGCCGTGGTGGTTGACCCCGGCGATGCCGCGCCGGTGTTGGCTTATCTGCGTCAGCACGGTCTCACTTTAAGCGCCATTCTCATCACCCACCATCACAGCGACCACATCGGCGGGGTGAATGCGCTGCTGTGCGAATTCAACTGTCCGGTCTATGCACCACACAATCCGGTGTTTGATTTCCCCTATCAGACAGTCACTGAAGTGGACGAAATCAGGCTCTTAGCTACACAGTTCAAGGTACTCGACGTCCCCGGCCATACCGCCATACACATCGCCTATTATGGCGGAAATTCGTTGTTCTGTGGCGACACGCTGTTTGGCTGCGGATGCGGGCGCATCTTTGACGGCAGCGCCGAGCAGCTACATGCTTCACTGCAAAAAATCGCTCTGCTACCGGACAATACCCTCATCTATTGCGCTCATGAATACACCTTGAATAACATCCGATTTGCGCTCAGCGTTGACCCTGACAACACCGCACTACAAGCACGTCAGCAAGCCGACCAAACGCTCAGAAATCGCGGCCTGCCTACCCTGCCTTCCACGCTACAACTGGAAAAAGCCACCAACCCATTTTTACGCTGCAACACAACGGCGCTGCAAAAAGCTGCCGACAACCGTGACGAACTGACTGTTTTTTGCACCCTAAGAGAGCTTAAAAATAAATACTAATCAATAAGTTATAAACAATACTCCATATTTTATTAGCTTGACGGCGACCCCCTTGTTGGGTAACATCCGCCTCAATGTTTATGCCCTCTACGATTAGACTGAGTTTCGCATTGTTGGCACTGCTATTGGTTTCTGGCGGTGCGCTTGCCGAGTCCACCAGTTCTGAAGACAACACGCCTGCGCTTGATTATTACGGTCAAGAGATGTTGACCGACCCCAATTATTTGGCTGACGACATTCCGGTGCTAGATGAATTTGGTGCTTACCCAGCAGCCCCTGCCACACCTAAACCTCAAGTCGCAATTTCTACTACGCCCACTAACGACTTATGGCAACGCATACGCGGCGGCTTCGGCATGGCCAATCTGCAATCTCCCTACACCTCCACGCACGAGGCTTGGTATGCTGCGCGGCCTGAATATGTGCAGCGTATGGTGGGGCGCAGCCAACTTTATCTCTACCACATCGTGGAAGAAGTGCAAAAACGCGGCATGCCTACAGAAATCGCACTGCTGCCTATGATAGAAAGCGCTTTTCAGCCTGGCGCTCGCTCTAGTGCAAAAGCGGTTGGCATCTGGCAATTCATCCCATCTACTGGCAAGCATTTCGGCTTAAAGCAAGACTGGTGGACGGATAATCGCCGCGACGTGACCGCCGCTACTGATGCCGCGCTCAACTATCTGGAAAAGCTACACGTGATGTTTGGCACTTGGGAGCTGGCTCTGGCGGCTTACAATGCCGGTGAAGGCACGGTGCAGCGCGCCATAGAACGTAACCGCCGCAAGGGTTTGCCCACTGATTATCAAAGCCTGCAACTGCCAACTGAAACCAAGGAATACGTTCCCAAATTACAAGCGGTGAAGAACATCGTCACCAACCCTGAGCAATATGGTTTGCAGATTAAGACCATCGCAAACCAGCCTTATTTCACTGCGGTAAGCGCCCCCAGCAAAATAGACGTGAAGCTGGCGGCCAAGCTGGCGGGGGTTTCCATGGCCGAATTCACGCAACTCAATCCGGCGCACAACCGCCCGGTAATGAGCAATAACAGCGGCAATCAAAACATCTTGCTGCCCGTAGGCAAGGAGCAAGAATTTGCCAGCAATCTGGCCAGCTATGACAAGTCTTTGGTGAGCTGGCAAACCTACCATGCTAGACGAGGTGAGCCTTTGAGCAAGGTGGCTAAGAAGTATGGTGTGAGTGTGGCCGAACTAAGAGAGGTCAACGACCTTTCTGCCAAAGCACGGCTTAAGTCTAATCAACCTCTATTGGTACCAACGTCAGACGGCAATAAACAGGATTTAGTGCTAGAAACCCCTATCGCCAGCGAAGATGAGGCGCAAACCACCAAGGCTGAGGATAAACCTGCGGCAACACAATACTTGGTGAAAAAAGGCGACACCGCCTTCAAGATCGCCAAGCGCTATCACATGACAACCAAACAACTGCTGGCGCTCAATGGACTAAAAAGTGCAAAACTGTCGCACGGGCAAAGCTTGGTAGTCGGCAATGCGCCAACAGTAAAGGTGGCAGCGAAAGCGGCTACGAAAAGCAGCAAAAAGTTAGCCAAAGCAGGCAAGACGCGCTATGTGGTCAAACGTGGCGAAACTTTGGCCAGCATCGCCGACAAATTCAACGTGGCTATCAATGATTTGCAACGCTGGAATAAGATACAAGGCAGCCGCATATTGCCCGGCCTCAAGCTCACCATCTACAAACCAGACGCGGCCTAAAGATTTTCACTTATGCGTTATTTTTTGCTGGTTCTAATTTTAACTTTAGCCGCATGCAGCCCGCCCGCCCCCATCAATAACGCCAACTTAGAGCAAGCATATCCCTCTCAATCCGGCGGCACCATGCTGGACGCCATGACCGGCGAACCTTCTGGCTTGATTCCCATGATTGCAGGGGAATCGGCTTCCTCCGCCATTGCCAGCAAGATTTTCAACAGCCTGCTGAAGTACGATAAAAATCTGGAACTGGAAGGCGAACTGGCCAAATCTTGGCAGATTTCCGCAGACCAAAAAACCATCACCTTCACCCTCAAACCTAACCTCAAATGGGCAGACGGTGCGCCGCTGACCAGCGCCGATGTGCTATTTACCTGGCAATTGGTCACCGACGACAAAACCCGCACACCGTATGGCGCGGACTTCAAGCTGGTGACCAAAGCAGAAGCCCCAGACCCACTCACTTTCAGCATCACTTACAAACAGCCCTACGCACCGGCGATGGATTCCTGGGCGGGCCTACAGATCATGCCGCAGCACTTGTTGAAAGATCAGGACATCAATACCACCGCCTTTGCCCGCAAGCCGGTAGGTAGTCATTATTACAAGCTCAAAACTTGGAAGAATGGCGAGCGCATCGAGCTGGAAGCCAATCCCTTAGCCACTCAGGGGCAACCCAAGATTGAACGTTTGGTATCACGCTTCATTCCCGACCCCGCCGCACAGTTTTTGGAACTGATGGCGGACAATATAGACGTGATGAATCTTGACCCGATTCAATATAGCCGCATCGTGCCAGCGCGACCTGAACTCAAGCAGAAAATTGCCTTGTACAAAGAACTGGGTAATGGCTACACCTATCTCGGCTTCAACCTAAAACATGCGCCGTTCAACGACAAGCGCGTCAGGCAAGCCATCAATTACGCGATCAACAAACAGGAAATTATTGACGGCGTGCTGTTAGGGCTGGGTGAGCCGGTTGCCGCGCCGTATAAGCCCGGCACGCGTTGGGTCAATCCTGCGCTCAAGCCCTATGGCTATGACCCACAACACGCCAAAGCCCTGCTCAAGGAAGCGGGATTTGCCGACCATGACGGCGACGGTATCCTCGACCGCGACGGGAAACCATTAGCTTTTGAGATTCTGGTGAACCAAAATAAGCAGCGCGTCACCGCTGGCGTGCTAATGCAGCGCCGCTTAAAAGAAGTCGGCATAGACGCCAGCATCCGCCAGCTAGAATGGGCGAGCTTTCTGGGCAACCACATCAAAACCGGCGACTTCGACGTGGTGATTCTGGGCTGGAGCTTGTCGCTAGACCCGGATCAATTCAGCATCTGGCACTCGTCGCAAAACGGCCCCAACCAATTCAACTTCATCAACTACAACAATCCGCAAGTGGATAAACTGCTGGAACAAGGTCGCTTGGAGCTAGACCCCGACAAACGCATGAAAATTTATCACGAATTCTCCAGGATTTTGCTGGAAGACAGCCCGATTGTGTACCTGTTCGAAGGCTACGGTCTGCCCGCCATCCACAAGCGCATCCGTGGCATAGACAACCCCGCGCCACCCGCAGGCATAGGCTGGAATTCGCAGGATTGGTTTATCCCAGAACCATTGCGCCGCAATGAGATTTCGCCATGATCCAATACATCACTAAACGCCTGTTGTGGATGGTGCCGCTGTTAGTCGGCATCAGCTTGGTATCGTTTCTGATTATGCATTTGGCACCAGGCGACATCACCACTACCGAAGCCAGCTTCAATCCTAAAGCCAGTCAGGAGTCCATCCAGAAACTACGCAAGCTTTACCACTTGGACGAACCAGTCATCAATCAATACGGTTATTGGCTGCAACGCATGGTGAAACTGGATTTCGGCAACTCTTTTGCCAACCACCAACGCCCAGTATTCTGGCAAACCAAAGATAAAGACGGCAATATCACTCCCGGCATGATCCAAGAAGCGCTGCCTATTACGCTGCTCATCAACGTGCTCAGCATGGTTTTGATATTCATCGTGGCACTACCTTTAGGGGTCATCGCAGCGCTGAAACACCATCAACCAGCAGACCGCGGCATCACCATTTTTGTGTTCATCGGCTTTGCCATGCCAGGATTCTGGCTGGCGCTACTGCTAATGTACTGGATGGGCGTAGTCAACAACTGGCTACCAATTTCCGGTCTACACAGCTTGGATTTTGAGCGTATGGGATTCTTCGCACAAATAGCCGACAGCACCAAACACCTCGCCATTCCAGTATTCATCTCCGCGCTGGGCGGCTTGGCAGGCATTTCGCTATTCGTCAAAAACGGCATGTTGGACGTACTACATCAGGACTACATCACCACCGCCCGCGCCAAAGGCTTGCCGGAAAACACCGTGATTTATCGCCATGCGTTGCGTAACGCTTGGCTACCACTCATCACCCTACTCGGCCTTTCCATCCCCGGCCTGATAGGCGGCTCGGTCATCGCCGAATCCTTATTCGCCATCCCCGGTATGGGCAAATTGTTTTACGACGCCGTGTTGATGCGCGACTTTCCGGTGATTATGGGCATCTTGACCATAGGCTCAGCGCTGACCTTAATCGGCAATCTGCTCGCCGATATTGCCTACGCGTGGGCTGACCCCAGAGTGCGGCGCGGGGTGATGCAATGAAAATCCGGAATCTCCTTATCGTAGGAGCGCCGCCCTCGGCGCGATTTTTCACTCGGCTATCGCGCCGAGGGCGGCGCTCCCACAGCAAATTACCAAGATGAAGCACATCCTAGACAACCCACTCGCCCGCTGGGGTTTCGCCATCATCAGCTTCATCATGTTAATGGCTTTGTTCGCCCCGCTCATCGCGCCTTTCGACCCTGACTTCATTAACGTCAAAGCTATTCTGCTAGAACCCTCCTCCGCGCATTGGATGGGAACCGACGGTCTAGGCCGCGACGTATTTTCGCGCATGTTGTTCGGTGCGCGAATTTCCTTGCTGGTAGGTTTCGTCGCGGTGGGCATCGCCACCATCATCGGCATCATTCTGGGTGCAATTTCCGGCTTTTATCGCGGTTGGGTGGATACCGTGATTATGCGACTGGTGGACGTGATGCTATCCATCCCCACCTTCTTCCTCATCCTCGCCGTCATTGCCTTTCTCACGCCGTCCATCTGGAACATCATGATTGTCATCGGCCTGACTTCGTGGATGGGAGTGACGCGCCTCGTCCGCGCTGAGTTTCTCAGTCTGCGCGAACGTGAATTTGTACTTTCCGCCAGAACATTAGGGGCTGGTGACACGCGGCTGATATTCAAGCATTTGCTACCCAACAGCCTCACCCCGATTATTGTGAGCACGGTATTAGGCATCGCCAGCGCGGTGTTGATTGAGTCGGGGTTATCTTTCTTGGGCTTGGGCGTGCAACCACCGCAAGCCTCTTGGGGCAACATCCTCACCGACGGCAAGGAATACATTCAGTTTGCTTGGTGGTTGTCTTTATTCCCCGGCTTGGCGATACTGCTGACCGTGTTAGGATATAACTTGCTGGGTGAAGGTTTGAGAGACGCACTGGATCCAAGGAGTAAGCATTAAGTATTTTGACCCCGTCATTCCCGCGTAGGCGGGAATCCAGTCAAAATTCGACGAAGTAACGTGCATCCATGACACCACAAGTGACTTGTCTGGATTCCCGCTTGCAGGGCGCGTAGGCTTCTGCAGAAGTCTACCGTTTTGCAGGCGCACAGCATGCTGTGCGAAACCCCTGCCAAACCCTCCGCGGGAATGACGATTATTTGATATATATGCATTAGTTTTCACAATTTGAAAGGTTTTATATGGGTTTTCTTGCAGGCAAACGCGCTTTAGTCACTGGCGTACTCAGCGACCGTTCTATCGCCTATGGCATCGCCGAAGCGATGAAGCGCGAAGGAGCAGAAATAGCGCTCACCTACCAAATGGACAAATTCCAAGATCGCGTTATTAAACTGGGGCAAGCATTCGATTCTAAGATTATCCTGCCTTGCGACCTCACCGACGACGCGCAGATTGACAGCATGTTCGCCGAGTTGTGCAAACACTGGGATGGCGTAGACATCATCATCCACTCCGCCGCCTTTGTGCCTAAAGCCGCGCTGGATGGCGACTACCTGGATTGCGTCACGCGCGAAAATTTCCGCATCGCCCACGACGTCAGCTCTTATAGCTTTGCCGCATTGGCCAAAGCTGGGCTGCCGATGATGCAAGGTCGCAACGCTGCTTTATTGACTTTGAGTTATTTAGGCGCTGAACGCACCATGCCTAATTACAACGTCATGGGTGTCGCCAAAGCCAGCTTGGAAGCCAATGTGCGCTACATGGCGCAAAGCTTGGGCCCTAAGGGAATACGCGTGAATGCGGTATCTGCTGGCCCGATTAAAACATTGGCCGCTTCTGGCATTGCCGGTTTCGACAAAATGATAGATTACAACAACAAACACGCGCCGCTACGTCGTGGCGTGACGATAGAAGAAGTAGGCAATGTGTCAGCCTTTCTGTGCAGCGACCTCGCCAGCGGCGTGACCGGCGAAATCACCTATGTGGATGGTGGCTTCAACATCACCGTCGCCGCCACCGTAGAGTAAACTACCATGAGAGTCTTGGTCGCTGACGATAGCGCTACCAACCGCGCTATCCTGACCGTATTGCTCACCCAGCTTGGGCATCAACCCATCATGGCGGAAAATGGCACTCAAGCGGTGGAGGTATTTAAGCGCGAGATGCCAGACTTGGTGCTGATGGACGTGATGATGCCGATTGAAGACGGTATCAGCGCCACCCGACGCATCAAAGCGCTGCCCGCTGGTGAACTCACGCCGGTTATCATGGTAACCGCGTTGGATAGCGATGAAGATATCATCAAAGCCTTGGAAGCTGGTGCAGACGACTACTTCACCAAACCCATCAAAATGCCGGTGGTGAAGGCCAAGATTAAAGCCATAGAACGCATCATCAACGCGCAACACCAAATCGCCCAGAAAAACGCTGAGTTAGCGCAATACTATTTTGCTGGAGAAGACGAAAAGCGCCTCACCAGCCACATCATGGAGCGCTTGACCGAACCCGCCAAACTCAAAGACCCCGCGCTGCAATACTGGATTAAGCCCGCAGATTATTGCAGCGGCGACTTGCTGGCCGCCAC
>JBJXEA010000004.1:0-52517 GCA_046155285.1 Methylophilaceae bacterium
GTAGATACCGTCTCTCCCGTCAACCAAATTACGCATAATCACCGCGATAAGGCTGACGGGATTTAATCACGCCGAAGCACAGATGTACCAACTTACGCATCGCCGCACCAAGCGCTGACATCTTGGATTTACCTCTGGCAAGTAACCGCTCATAAAGCGCTTTCACATGGGGATTGTAGCGTGCCGCCACTATCGCCGCCATATACAACACCGCACGCACTCTGGCAGGCCCAGCTTTAGAGAGTCTGGCGCGTCCCAGTACCGAACTCCCCGATTGCCGTTCTACGGGGACTAATCCCAGATAAGCAGCCAACTGCTCGGCTGACTTAAAGTCATGACTGTGTATCACCGACAACAGATGACTTCCCACTTGGCTCCCCACCGCAGGAATGCTCTGTAACAACGTCATATCGTCCTTCAAACCGGGATGGCGGTCTATATGCTCGTCAATCTCCTGTTGCAACTTAGTGAGCTGGCAGGATAGAAACGAGATACTGTCAGCGAGTGATTGACTGATCTGTGTTGGCGACTCGGTGGCTTTCGCCTTCTCCTGCCGATTGCGTTCGCGTTGCAAGTCTTGGGCGATGGCTTCGCGTCTCGCCAGTAAGGCTTGCAGCAGCCTAGCTTCTGGTGCGGGAGGACTCCAAGCCGCAGGTTTGAGCAGTGCGCCGTACCGTGCCAACACGAAGCTGTCCATCCTGTCGGTCTTGGTGCGTACTGCCAAACCACGCCCGAAGTCTTTGACCTGTGCCGGATTGACAATAGAGACTGTCACTCCGGCATCCGCCAGCGCCAAGGCCGCTTGTTCGTGATAGACCCCGGTGCCTTCCATGATGACGTGCAGTGCCGATAAGGTACTGCCTTGCTTGGTTACCCAAGTGAGTAAATCACTAATGCCAGCCCTTGTGTTGCTGACCACCTTAGTCTTAGGCTTACCACTGGCTTCATCCAACAACAGACAGCAGTCTAGTTTGAGTTTGGCGACATCCATTCCGAGAGTGACCATGATGAACTCCTTATGCTAAAGTAAAGCCAACTTCGCCCACTTGCCTTGTGCATTCAGGGTTTGCCCCTTGGCTACCGTTCAGTGTTTTTCGTTGGCGAGAGAGGTGAAGCAGAGGGCTTTGTCTACGCTACAAGGTCAAGCCTTAAGGGCGGATTCAAGCTCTCTCTGCTTCAGGTAGTGATAGCTAATCACTACTTGGGGAAAGATACAAGGGTGGATAAAGCGCCTTTGGGCGTGTATCCACCAAACAGTGAAGGTGAATTCGCGCTAGTCGCGCTTAATCCACCCTACCAAAACGCTGCTGCAATTCGCTTGATAACAAAATCGGCACCGAGAACACCGTTTTAACTCAATCAAATTCGCTAGCGTTTCCAGCATTGTGACTCACAAAAAAAGGAACTGGAAATCAACCCCATTGAGCATCTAGGTGAAAATTTACTTAACGATACTACGCTCACCCGTACACTTGTCTTTATAAGAAAGTAGCAAACCGTCAAACTCTTTTTTCCGTGCTTTGAATTCCTCAGCCTTAACATTAAAAGCGTCCATCCGCTCCTTAAGCGGCAAAAGTTTTGAATTGAACGCCCGCTGTTTTTCCTCAAACTGTGAGACACGCTCTTTTAGTAAAGCCAAGTCTGCGTTATGGGCTTTTGCCAGAGAGTTGTAATTATTAATTTTTGCATTAACAGCCTTCACCGTCTCTGCATCCATCTTTTTCTTGGCAGTCAAAGTGGCTAGTTCCGCATTTTGCCTGTCCAAATCAACAGTGCGATCATTCATAAGCGTTGTTCGCGCATTCAAAGCCTTAGCTTCGCTTTCTATTGCTTCGCGCTCAGGAGTAATAGTTTTGCCTATCTTTTCAAACTCACCTGACTCTCTTTCAAGCCTCGCTGATTCTGCCTTAAATCCATCGTACTTCTGACTAATCTTATAATCCTTACCAACGCACCGTTCAATCTCTTCCATAGAGATTTCCGGCATTTCATCAGTAGAGCCTTCTTCTTTCCAAACGTGATAGATTCCCGGTAATCTTACTGATGGAGAAGTCTCTGGGGCAGCACTTAATCCAATAGATAGCGTAAAAGCAAGAAAAAATATCAACTTTGAGAGTGGTTTGGAGTTCATGTCAAAATAACTTTTCTAAAAAAACTAAGACCATGTATCTGGATGAGATTTTATCCATTTATCTATAGCAATTTTTGCCGCATCAAGCTCTTCAATTGTCATTTCTTTTTCAAGTGATAAAAGTCTAGCCTTAGCTATGTCAGATTCAGATTTATTAACTTCCGATTTAATTTTTAATTCAAGAAATAAATCACTTTTAGTATTCGCGGGTAATCCCGATATTTCCATCCCATTCAGACTTCCATCCTTTGAAACAACCGTCCCTGTTCTTTTCGCTTGATAATCCAAGCTAGCCTCTGATGCTAAGGCAAACCATACATAAGCTTGTATTTTGTCAGCTTTTGTTCCTAATCCTTCTCTATACATTTCTCCAAGATTAAACGCTGACCAAAACATTCTTTTTGTTGATCTATCCACGCTATTAGCCAGTTTTTCGAGCAGTAATAAAGCTTTGGCGTAGTCTTTCAGCGTCGTGAGCGCACCATTCTTATAAATCGGCATGCCATTTCTATAAATCCTTGCCAACTGAAACTGAGCTTCTGTTTGGTCTTGATTCGCTGCTTTTTCCATCCATTTAAGCCCCTCTTGCATGTCTCTATCAACACCTTCTCCCTGCATATACAGCTGAGACAATTCAAACTGAGCCGCTGCATTATTTTGCAATGCCGATTTTCTGAACAACTCGACCACTAATTTAAAATCAATCTTATCTTTCGAATTTTTTAATAGGATACGACCAAGCCTTAGTTGGGCTTGCGGGTCACCAAGCGCCGCTGCTTTCTCATACCAAATCTTGGCAAGCTCATAGTTTTTATTATGAGTTGACCCATACTCACTCTCGTAAAAATAACCTAAGAACTTAATGGCTGATAAATCCCCCTCTTGTGCCAACTTGTCAATTCTAGCTTTTGCATTTTTTGAGGTCGGTTCATCGCTTATGCCTTCGCTGTATATTTGAGTCAAGCTCGCCTGAATTGAAGCATTGTCAGCTGTATTCTCCAGATCAAATGCTTTCAAAAACCAATCTGCCGCTTTACTATAATTCTTCTCCACTCCTTTACCATGCCTATAAGCGGTCGCCATTCTCACTTGTGCTATTCGATACCCATTTTTAGCTGCCTTTTCCCACCAAGAAACAGCTAAAGCCTCATCCTTTGTAACCGCTTCACCGTTGAAATAAATATCCCCCAAAAGCATTTGTGCGGGACCATAATTTTTATCTGCTGACTTTCTTAACCATTCAAGTCCGATTTTCGGGTTTTTTTCTACCCCATTACCAAACCAATAGGACTCTGCCAAAGTTGTTTGTGATTTAGGATCTCCCTGCGCTGCCGCCTTCTGAATCCAGAATATTGCCTGACTTAACTTCTCAGGATTTTTATTTCCTTGCTGAAAATAAATCATTGCAAGATTATGCTGTGCTGCGACATTTTCCTTTTTCGCGGCTTTCTCGTACCACTCTATGGCTTTTTGCTCGTTAATCACGTACCCGCCCAAACCAAGCTCATATGCAACACCCAACTCAAACTCGGAAAACGTATGGCCTTGCTTTGCCGCCTGCTCATACCAATACACAGATTTTTCGCTATTCTGGCTGGTTCCCTTACCTTTTTCATAAAGCTGCCCAAGGTTGTACATGGCAATTACATTGCCTTTTTCGGCAGCTTTGGCATTCCATTCAAAAGACTTTTCATAATTGACCTTAGTGCCCAGCCCTATCATGTATAAAGTGGCCAAAGATGACTGAGCATCTACATTTTCTTGGATAGCAGCTTTCTCGAACCAAGGTAAAGACTTTTCAGGAGATTTATCCGTGCCATATCCATTGACCAAGCATGTGGCATACCAATATTGCGCTTCTACACTGCCTTGGCTTGCCGCTTGCTCAAACCAAGTAAAAGCTTGCTTCAAATCTTTAGCGACACCATAACCATTGAAATACATCAGGCCAAGCTTTGTTTGTGCTAGCGCATCACCTGCTTTAGCCAATGGCATATATTCTTTTAGCGCAAGTGAATAATTTTTGGATTGGTAAAACGCGTCTGCTTCGTTAATCCCAGCCACGGCAAGTGTGCAGCTCAAGCAAAGCAATGCTGGCAGGACTGTTTTGAGATATGTCATCGTTAAAATTGAGCCAACACAAGCAGGCGGAGCAATAGCTGGTATGCGTTGCCTAATAGATATTGATAGGCAGGAACTTAAAGAGGAAATATGACGAGAATATGAATGGCCCAGTAATTACAGCCATGTTGACCAACTAATTCAGCGCTAACACATCCTGCATATCAAACAGGCCAGACTTCTTAACCGCGAGAAACTTGGCAGCGCGTAGCGCCCCGAGCGCAAAAGTAGCACGGCTGCTCGCCTTGTGCGTCAGCTCCACGCGCTCGCCGATTCCGGCGAAGAGTACGGTATGGTCGCCCACCACATCGCCGCCACGCACGGTGGCAAAGCCTATCGTGTTGGCATCACGCTCACCGGTAACACCTTCGCGGCCATACACGGCACACTTAGATAAATCACGTCCCAGCGCAGCAGCAGCAGCCTCGCCGAGACGCAAGGCCGTACCGGATGGGGCATCCACTTTGTGCCGGTGATGCGCTTCGATGATTTCGATGTCGTAGCCTTCATTGAGCACCTTAGCCGCAGACTGCACCAGGTTGATGAGCAGGTTCACGCCCACACTCATGTTGGGAGCAAAGACGATACCAATATCTTGTGCGGCAGCGGTGATGGCTTGTTTTTGTTCAACAGAAAATCCGGTGGTACCTATCACCAGCGCCACACCTGACTTGCGGCAGGCAGCAATGTATTCCATGCTGGCTTCGGGGCGGGTGAAATCCACCAGCACATCGGCACCACTGAGGGCAGCAAGATCGGCGCTGACTTTGATACCGCAAGGTGCGCCGAATAACTCTCCGGCATCACGACCAAGTGCAGGGCTGTTGGCCTGTTCCAATGCAGCATGCAGGCGTAGTTCTGGGTCGTCCGCAACTGATTGCAGCAGCGCCTGTCCCATACGACCTGTACATCCGGCAATGGCAATTTTCAACATCTTAGAATCCAATTTTCTCTAACATCTTCTCGAAGTAGTCAGGAGCGTCTTCAGGCGGCAAATCCTTGCTGGGCTTAGGTATCGGCTTATCAGCCGCTACTGGCGGCTTGGGCGCGGGTTTCGCCACTTCCGGTTCTGGTGCAGGCTCAGGTTTTATTTCTGGCTTGAACTCTATAACTGGCTCTGGCTTAGGCTCAGGCATCGCTTTTGGCGCTGTCTTTTCGTCGTCTCCCCAGAATTTTAGCTTATCCAGCAAGCCTTTTTCCTCTTTCTCGGATGGCTTCACAGCTGGTTCAGGGGCAGGTTCTGCTTTTATCTCCACTTTAGGCGCAGGCTCTGACATTGGCTCAGGCTTAAACTCTATGACGGGTTCTGGCTTTGGTTCTGGTTTAACTTCTGGCGCTGGCTCAACCAGCTTAGCCTTTTCATCGTTTTCCCAAAATTTCAGTTTATCCAATAAGCCCTTTTCTTTCTTCTCAGCTGGCTTAGCCACTGGCTCAGGTTTAATTGCATCCTTAACTGGTTCTGACGCAGGAGTTGGAACAGCTTCTGGTTTTGCTTCCACCTTGGCAGGCTCAGATTTAGGCGCTTCCGGCGTCACCACCGCTGGTTTTTTGTCATCATTCCCCCAGAATTTGAGCTTATCTAGCAAGCCTTTTTCATCCTTTTCTTTTGGGGTCATCGTGCCAGACTTAGGTTCGGTAATTGGCTCCACCGTCATCTTGCCGTCATTGCCCGCGGGGACTACGTCGCCGCGCACTACCTTCAGTTTGTCATCTTCAAATACCAGAATAATGCGGCGGCGCTCGACCACATCGCCGTCTTTTAGCATTTGGTAAAAATAATCCCAGCGATCGCCGTGGAAAGTGTCGGTCAGCAGCGGCGTACCCATGATGAAGCGCACCTGCGTCTTGTTCATGCCGGGGCGCAGTTGCAACATCATTTTTGGCGTGACCGCGTTGCCCTGCTGGATGTCCAGTTTATAAGGCTTGATGGAAGGAATGTTGGCCGAATACGCACCGCAACCAGCCAAGAAAAGTGCCAATAAAAAAGTGAAATATCGCATGAGTTGCTCAGAAGACTAAAAATGGCGCTAATATTAGCACATGAGCGAACCTCAAGAACTCAAAAACGCCGGACTCAAAGCCACGCTGCCGCGGCTCAAAGTGCTGTCTTTGTTTGAAACCAGCAACAAGCGCCACCTTTCCGCAGAGGACATCTACAAGATGCTGCTGGCGACGGGTGAGGACGTGGGTTTGGCGACGGTGTACCGTGTACTGACGCAGTTTGAACAGGCAGGCTTGTTGCTACGCCACCACTTTGAAAGTGATAAAGCGGTATTTGAGCTAAATCAAGGCGACCACCACGACCACATCGTGTGCATGCAGTGCGGGCGCGTGGAAGAATTCTGTGATGAACAAATCGAAGCCCGCCAACACAAAGCCGCCAAAGAGCGCGGCTTCACCATCCGCGAACATTCGCTGTATATCTACGCCGATTGCGTGAAAAAGCCTTGCCCGCATAAGGTTTGAGCATGTTCGAGTTTGGTGGCTACGGCATTCCCCTCCTTTTCAAGGCAGGGATACCGGTAAATACTCCCACTCCTTCAGCAGTGCAGCTTGTCCGTAATAAACACCGCTTTCATCCGCCAAATTCCACACGCAAGCATTTTTCACCATAAAGCGCTTGCCCGTGGCCGAAACGCGCACACCGCAGTAGTCGTCCACAAAACCGTGCTGCGCCACTCTTGCCAACAAACTAGCGCGAGCTTCTCGCTCTATTTCTTCGGCCGATAAGCGCGATGGCAGTTGGGTAAAAGTCGCCCAATCCATCTCGAATAACTTCAGCGCGGTTGCGTTGGCGTAGTTGAATATGGGGTCGGGCTCTACGCCATGCGACACTACGGCGTAGGACGCTGTGTATAGCGCTGCGGGAGCCAGCACACGTCCAGTGAGACGTTGATAGCTGGTGCATAAAATCGCTACGTGGCGGGTGAGAAAATCGTTCATTGAAAGCGATATAGCCAGCTCATTCTCAGTTCGGCACCGTCGTAAGAGTGACTACCATCGGCATCAATCTGAAAGTAGCGCAATCCTACATCCAGCGTATTGTTGGGGTTGAGGTTGAAGCTGCTCCCTAGCTCCAACACGGTGGCTACCGCATTCAAGCGATAAGCGCGTCGTGCGCCAAAAGCAGGGTCGTTGATGATGGCTTTTGCGGCGTTGAGGAAGGCGGGTGCGGGCGTGGCGGTAAAGACCTGGTCGCCGTAAGCACGGGAGAGCTTAGTGTAGAGCGTGATAGTGGGCGAAAACTTGAAATCTGCGGATGCGGAGGCTTGAAGCCGATGCCATTCAAACACGGCATTGTCGTCGGCATAGCGGCGCTCCCAGCCTATGCCGCCATGCACGCGCAGTTTGTCAGTGAATCGTTTGCCTATGCCTATATCCAGCATCAGCAAGTTTCCATCGCGGATGTCGCTGCCCATGAAATTTTGCCGCTGTAGGCCTATTCCGGCTTCCAGCCAAGGCGCGGTGTAGGCCACCACGGGTTGAATGCGGTACAAGGCGCTCACGCCAAAATCCACGTGACTGATGTCGTCAAAGTGCTGGAACTCAGCTAATTCGGCATTTGCACGCAGCAACACGCCGCTATTTGCACTGAGGATGAAACTGCGGCTGGCGCTTAAATCCAGTGCCAGAATGTTGTCGGACTTGATGTCACTGCTGGCTTCCGCGCGGCTGACGTTGCTATCGTGCATAAGCGAAAGTTCAGCGTCTACATACGTGTCTGCCATGGCTGCATTTGCAAGAAAAATTGCAAGAAAAAAGTAATGTCGGAGAGGAGGCATTGCAGTATTGTAATGCTTTGCACTGGAGAGGGATTGTCATGTCACATGATGCTGATGAAGCGCGTCGCCAGTTCTTGATTCAAGCTTTGGCTTTGGGCTTGTTTGCCGCAACCCCGCTAGCCCGCGCCGGACAAGTGCCGCGCCAAATGCCTGCGGGAAAATCTATTTACAGTTTGCAAGGCAGCTTGTTGGTGAATGGCGTGGTTGCTAATCTGGATACTGTTATCAGCCCCAACGACAAGCTGGTCACGGGTGATAATAGCCAAGCTATTTTCGTGGTTGGACATGACGCTTTTACGCTGCGGGCGAATAGTGAGCTGCAGCTTTCTAGCCATGAGCAGTTGGTCGGCGGGTTGCGGCTGGTCGCGGGTGCGCTACTTTCGGTATTCGGCAAAAGTCGCCACCAGATTGATACGCCGACTTCCACCATAGGTATCCGTGGTACTGGCGTGTATGTTGAGGCGCAGCCTGATGTGTCTTACGTCTGCACTTGCTACGGCACCACAGAAATAAAATCCAGCAACGGCACGACAGAATCAGTGACGTCCCAGCATCACGACGCGCCAAAGTACGTCACAAACAAAGGCGAAATTCTACCCGCAGGCTTCTTCAACCACACCGATGACGAACTGCTGTTGATTGAAACACTAGTGGGAAGAACCACGCCGTTTGCGCTGTTTGATGATAGTTATGGCGGGCCGAAGCGTTACTAATCACGCCAGAGCCAAACTTAAAAAAGCGCTAACGCATGCCGGGGAATCTGCCCTGCATCGCCCGCATCATCTTGGCCATGCCGCCTTTAGCCATCATTTTCATCATCTTTTGCATGTCTTCAAACTGGTTCAACATGCGGTTGACTTCTTGCACTTGCACGCCCGAACCCAAAGCAATACGGCGTTTGCGCGAGGCTTTAATCAGCTCTGGCTTGGCGCGTTCCAGCGGGGTCATGGCGTTGATGATGCCCTCAATCCGGCGCATAGACTTGTCACCTGCGGCAGAATCCATCTTGCCCGCCATTTGCGACATCTGCGCGGGCAGTTTGTCCATCAGCGATTCCATGCCGCCCATGTTGCGCATTTGCTGCATTTGCGCTTTGAAGTCGTTGAGGTCAAAACCTTTGCCAGATTTGAGTTTGTCGGTGAGTTTTTTGGCGGCATCAATATCCACCCCTTTTTGCGCTTGCTCGATGAGCGACAGCACATCGCCCATGCCCAGCACCCGCGAGGCCATGCGTTCGGGGTGGAACGGCTCCAAGCCGTCCACTTTTTCGCTCACGCCGACAAATTTAATCGGTTGCCCGGTGATGTGGCGCACTGAAAGTGCCGCACCGCCGCGTGCATCGCCGTCTAGTTTGGTGAGGATGATGCCGGTGAGCGGTAGGGTTTCAGAGAACCCTTTTGCGGTATTGACCGCGTCTTGGCCCTGCATCGCATCCACCACAAACAGGGTTTCGATGGGCTTCAGAAAACTATGCAACTGGCTGATCTCGGCCATCATGGCTTCGTCTATCGCCAAGCGGCCTGCGGTGTCCACAATCAGCACGTCATGGAAGTGGCGGCGGGCGTAATCCAACGCAGCAGTGGCGATGTCCAATGGCTTTTGGCTAGCATCCGAGGCAAAAAAATCAGTTCCCAGCTGTGCTGCCAAAGTCCGCAGTTGCTCAATCGCAGCAGGCCGATACACGTCGGCGCTCACCAGCAGCACCTTCTTTTTCTGCTCTTTCAGCAACCGCGCCAATTTGGCGCTGCTGGTGGTTTTGCCAGACCCCTGCAAACCCGCCATGAGTATGACTGCGGGCGGCACGGTGGCAAAATTCAAGCCTACGTTTTTCTCACCCATCAGCTTGGTGAGCTCTTCATGCACCACTTGAATCAGCATCTGCCCCGGATTCAGGCTTTGCAGCACCTCTCTTCCCACGGCTCGCTCTTTGACTTGGGCGATGAAATCGCGCACCACCGGCAATGCCACATCGGCCTCCAGCAAGGCCATTCGCACCTCGCGCAAAGACTCCTGAATATTATCTTCGGTCAAACGCGCTTGGCCGCGCAGGGTTTTAACCACTTGCTGCAAGCGGCCGGAGAGATTTTCAAGCATAGGAGTATTTAAGTTGGGTTGTAGTGGCTTGGTCTATGGTAAATTTGTAGCACTGATTTCGGATACATTTTAACCTAAAAACATGGTCGAATTTCTGCCCACACTATTAGTCGCAAGCCTCTACCTCGCCGTTGCCGAACACTACTGGCGGCGCAACGCGCAGATGCCTTTTGCCAATGTCCTGCTGCCCGCCGCTTTGGGCTTGCACGGCTGGCTGTTGTATCAATCTTTGTTCGGCATGGGTGGATTGAATTTAGGCCTCACCAACGCACTCTCTGCTATCTTCTGGCTCACCGCACTCATCTATCAATTGGCCAGCTTGAGGTTAAAATTACACAGCTTGCAAGCCTTTGTGTTACCACCTGCCGCGATTTTCCTGCTGCTGCAAAAGTTGTGGCCTGAAAATCACTTGCTGACCTACGCCGACGAGCCGCTGTTCAAGCTGCACCTCGCCATCGCCTTCATCGCTTATAGTCTGCTCACCTTCGCCGCTTTACACGCGCTGCTGATGATGTTGGCCGAGCGTTCGCTACACCGCCGCATGTCGCGCCTGCCCAACTTTCCACCGCTTGTGCCGATGGAAAAGTTGCTATTCCAAGTCATCACATTAGGATTCATTCTGCTCACGTTCACACTCATCAGCGGCATCGCTTTTTCTGAGCAACTATTCCACAAAGCCTTTGTGTTCAACCACAAAACCGTATTCGCCATTTTGTCGTGGATGATTTTTGCCGCGTTGTTGGCTGGTCGTCATTTGCAGGGCTGGCGCGGACGCACCGCGATACGCTGGACACTTGCCGGATTTAGCGTGTTGTTGCTGGCGTATGTGGGGAGTAAATTTGTGCTGGAAATTCTGCTGGGTCGGTAATAATCACATCTCGCAAATTTTGTATTTCTCCACGGGTAATTTGCATATAAAATAGGCAGCTTTCCCGCCACAAATATACCCCGTGAAAATAGGCAAGCACCAACTGAAGAACAATCTAGTCGTCGCCCCCATGGCAGGTGTGACGGATAGACCATTTCGCCAGTTGTGCAAGAAAATGGGCGCTGGATTAGCGGTGTCGGAGATGGTGACTTCCAATTCGCTGCTTTATGGCAGCGAAAAAACCTTGCGCCGCGCCAACCATGAAGGTGAAGTTGATCCAATTTCGGTGCAAATCGCCGGTGCCGACCCCAAGATGATGGCGGAAGCGGCCAAGTACAATGTGGATCACGGCGCACAGATTATAGACATCAATATGGGCTGCCCGGCCAAGAAAATATGCAACGTGATGGCAGGTTCTGCCTTGCTTAAGGACGAGCCATTAGTGGCGCAGATTCTCCGCGCAGTGGTGAATGCGGTGGATGTTCCCGTCACCCTGAAAATTCGCACCGGCTGGGACAAACAAAATCGCAATGCGGTGATGATTGCGAAGATGGCCGAGGACATCGGCATACAAGCCTTGGCGATGCATGGCCGCACCCGCGCTTGTCTCTACACCGGCGATGCGGAATACGACACCATCGCGGCGGTGAAACAATCGATTCGCATCCCTTTAATCGCCAATGGCGACATCACTACGCCAGAAAAAGCCAAATTCGTGCTGGAAAAAACCGGCGCCGACTCGGTGATGATAGGCCGCGCAGCACAAGGCAGACCGTGGATTTTCCGCGAGATTGAACATTATCTGCAAACGGGTACACACCTGCCGCCGCCACAAGTGACTGAGATTCATCGTGTGCTGCTGGAACATTTGTTTGATTTGTACGAGTTTTATGGCGACTTGACTGGAATGCGCGTGGCACGTAAACATATCTCCTGGTACACCAAAGGCTTGGCAGGTTCGGCCAACTTCCGCCACGGCATGAATCAGTTGCAATCCATCCCTGAACAATTAGCCGCGATTAACCAGTTTTTTGAGCAATTACAAGAACGTCATGACCATTTGATTTATGAAGAAGAACAAGAACTAGAGGCGCTCGCAGCATGATAAAAGAAAACGATTTGGCGGTCTGTGTGCGGCAGGCCATGGAGGAATACTTCAAGGATTTAGATGGTGAAGCACCGCAAAATGTCTATGACATGGTGCTGCAATGCATAGAAAAACCGCTGTTGGAAACCGTGATGAAACACGCCAAAGGCAACCAAAGCAAAGCCGCGGAAATCCTTGGTCTCAACCGTAACACACTGCGTAAGAAGCTCGCGCAATATCAACTTTCGTAATTTTTAAGCGCTTATCATGACCATCAAACGTGCGCTCATCAGCGTATCCGATAAAACCGGCATTGTTGAATTGGCGCGCGCCTTGTGTGCGCTAGACATCGAAATTCTTTCCACCGGCGGCACGGCCAAATTGTTCCGTGACAACAATATCCCCGTCATCGAGGTCAGCGACTACACCGGCTTTCCTGAAATGCTGGATGGCCGTGTCAAAACCCTGCATCCCAAGGTGCATGGCGGGCTGCTGGGGAGGCGCGACCTACCAGAACATGTGGCCGCGATGCAAGCAGCGGGCATCCCCAACATTGATATGCTGGTGGTGAATCTGTACCCATTTGAGGCGACTGTGGCTAAGGCCGATTGCACGCTGGAAGACGCGATTGAAAACATAGACATCGGCGGCCCGGCGATGGTGCGCTCCGCCGCCAAAAACTGGCAAGACGTGACGGTGCTGACCGATGCGGCACAATATGCCGACGTGCTGACCGAGATGAAAAACAACGGCGGCGCGACCAGCAAGGCCACGCGATTCGCTTTGTCAGTAGCGGCGTTCAATCGCATCAGCAATTATGACGGCGCAATTAGCGACTATTTGTCGTCGTTCAACGCCGATAGCACACGCAACCCTTTCCCCGCGCAAACCAATGGCCGTTTCGTCAAAGTACAAGACTTGCGTTACGGCGAAAACCCGCATCAGCAAGCCGCGTTTTATCGTGATTTGCATCCCGCGCCTGGCTCGCTGGTGACAGCGGAACAACTGCAAGGAAAAGAGCTTTCTTACAACAACATTGCCGATGCCGATGCGGCTTGGGAATGCGTCAAATCATTTGATAGCGGCGCTTGTGTCATCGTAAAACACGCCAATCCATGCGGTGTAGCGCTAGGGATGACAGCGCTGGAAGCTTATAACAAAGCATTCCAAACCGACCCCACCTCGGCCTTTGGCGGCATCATCGCGTTCAATCAAACGGTGGATGGCGCAGCGGCGGAAGCAATTTCCAAGCAGTTCGTTGAAGTGTTGATTGCACCGAATTTCACCGCAGAGGCGCTGGCGGTGTTCAAGGTCAAAGCCAACGTGCGCGTACTGAAAATTGCGCTGCCTAAAGGCGGCATTAGCGCTTGGCAACAAGGCCGTAACTCACACGACACCAAACGCGTTGCTTCTGGCTTATTGATTCAAACCGCTGACAATCACGAAATCAGCGCCAACGACCTGAAAATCGTCACCGTCAAACAGCCTAGCCCAGAACAAATGCAAGATCTGCTGTTCGCTTGGCGCGTCGCCAAATACGTCAAATCCAACGCCATCGTATTCTGCGGCAACGGCATGACGCTGGGCGTGGGTGCTGGCCAGATGAGCCGCGTGGACAGTACCAAAATCGCCGTGATTAAAGCGCAGAATGCCGGACTGTCATTGAAAAATTCGGCAGTCGCTTCCGACGCTTTCTTCCCCTTCCGCGATGGCGTGGATGTGCTGGCCGAAGCCGGTGCATCCTGTGTCATCCAGCCCGGCGGCAGTATGCGCGACGAAGAAGTCATCGCTGCTGCCAACGAGCATGGGCTGGCGATGGTGCTTACGGGCATTCGACATTTCAGGCATTAACAACATGAAAATTCTAGTCATCGGCAACGGCGGACGTGAACATGCACTTGCTTGGAAGCTGGCGCAAAGCCCAAAAATTAACCGCGTGCTGGTCGCGCCAGGCAACGCAGGAACGGCGCTAGATCCGGACATGATGAATGTACCGATTACCAAGATTCCGGTGCTGGTGGAGTTCGCCAAGCGCGAGAAGATTGCGCTGACCATCGTCGGGCCGGAAGCGCCGCTTTCGCAGGGCATCGTTGATGCATTCCGTGCCGTGGGCTTGAAGATTTTCGGGCCTACGCAAGCCGCCGCACAGCTCGAATCCTCCAAAGATTTCGCCAAAGCATTTATGGCGAGGCACGGCATCCCCACAGCGGCTTACGCTACTTTTTCTGATGCCGTTGCGGCGCATGAATATGTGCAGCAACAAGGTGCGCCCATCGTCATTAAGGCCGACGGTTTGGCGGCGGGCAAGGGCGTGGTGGTGGCGATGAGCGAAGACAAAGCTCATCAAGCGATAGACATGATGCTGGCCGACAACAAGCTGGGCGAAGCTGGAGCGCGGGTGGTGATTGAGGAGTTTTTAGAGGGCGAAGAAGCTAGTTTTATCGTGCTGGTAGATGGCGAAAACGTGCTGGCGCTGGCCTCCAGCCAAGACCACAAGCGCTTACAGGACGGTGACTTAGGCCCTAACACTGGCGGCATGGGGGCTTATTCTCCAGCTCCTATCGTCACGCCCACCATACACGCCAAAGTACTGCGCGAAATCATTCGCCCGACGGTGGAGGGCATGGCGAAAGACGGCATCCGCTATACCGGATTTCTCTACGCGGGCTTGATGATAGACAAAGGTGGCGGTGTCAAAACACTGGAATTCAACTGCCGCATGGGCGACCCGGAAACGCAGCCGATTATGATGCGGCTAAAAAGTGACCTCGTGGTGCTGTTTGAACACGCGGTAAACGGCACGCTAGACCAAGCAGAAGCAGATTGGGATAGGCGCACCGCGCTGGGCGTGGTGATGGCATCACACAATTATCCTGACGTGCCGCGTACTGGCGATGTGATTCACGGATTGCCGAAAAAACTGGAAGACGCGCATGTGTTCCATGCTGGAACTTCCATGCAGGGTGATGATGTGGTCACCAGCGGCGGGCGGGTGTTGTGCGTCACTGCGCTGAGTGAGACGGTGAAAGAAGCGCAGCGCCGTGCTTATGAAGTCGCCGATGAGATTAAATTTGATGGTCAACAGATGCGGCGCGACATTGGCTATCGCGCCATCAAACGATAGTGCACGTTTTAAGGCAACATCTATTATTAGAGCCTAATTATGGACTTTGAAGCCTTCAAGAATTATCTGCTAGCGTTGCAAGAACACATCGTTGAAGCTCTGCAACGCGCCGATGGCAAAAACTTCATTCACGACACCTGGCAGCGCCCAGAAGGCGGAGGTGGCACTAGCTGCGTGATGGAAGAAGGCAATGTGCTGGAGCGCGGCGGCGTCAATTTCTCGCACGTGATGGGCGACAAACTACCACCCTCCGCTTCGGCTTCTCGCCCAGAACTTGCCGGTCGCAGCTTTGAAGCTGCCGGTTTGTCGCTGGTGTTGCATCCACGCAATCCTTATGCGCCGACGGTGCATATGAATATCCGTTGTTTTGTGGCAAACAAAGCTGGAGAAGACCCAGTCTGGTGGTTTGGCGGAGGGATGGATCTAACGCCTTATTATGGTTTTGAAGAAGATGCGGTGCACTTCCACCGTACTTGCCGCGAAGCACTCAAAATCTTCGGCAACCAATATCATCCAAAATTCAAGGCTTGGTGCGACGACTATTTCTATCTCAAACATCGCAAAGAACCACGCGGCGTAG
This sequence comes from Methylophilaceae bacterium, assembly GCA_046155285.1. Taxonomy (GTDB): domain Bacteria; phylum Pseudomonadota; class Gammaproteobacteria; order Burkholderiales; family Methylophilaceae; genus CAILHX01. The sequence goes on from JBJXEA010000004.1 coordinate 15,788, forward strand.
GCGGTATTTTCTTTGACGACTTCAACGAACTCGGTTTTGAGCAAAGTTTTGCTTTGGTGCAAAGCGTAGGCGATGCTTTTCTGCAAGCTTATCTCCCCCTTTTGCAACGCCGCCGCGACACGCCTTACACCGAGCATGAACGCGATTTTCAAGCTTACCGTCGTGGCCGCTACGTCGAGTTCAATCTAGTATTCGACCGCGGCACCCTATTTGGGTTACAGTCTGGCGGACGCACCGAATCCATCCTCATGTCGCTACCGCCCATTGTGAAATGGCGCTACGACTGGCAACCAGAGGCGGGTTCGGCAGAGGCTAAGTTATATAGCGATTTTTTAACCGGTAAAGACTGGCTGACTCAAACTTAAGGAAGAAACAATGGCGCTTTCAATTTTTCGCACCAAACCGGTTGCCCCCCACGCGCATACGGGACTCAAGAAATGCTTAACGGCATTTGACTTGGCGCTATTAGGCATAGGCTGCGCCATTGGTACGGGGATTTTTGTGCTGACGGGGCTTGCCGCAGCCACGCAATCCGGGCCAGCCGTCGTGCTTTCGTTTGTGTTTGCCGGTATCGCCTCGGCGTTTGCAGCGCTGGCCTATGCGGAACTGGCTGCCTCGATTGGTGGCTCGGGAAGCGCCTATGGCTACAGCTACGTCGCGTTCGGCGAGTTCATTGCTTGGTTGATGGGCTGGATGCTATTGCTGGAATATGGGGTTGGCGCCGCCGCCGTGGCTAACGGATGGGCGGGCTATTTTGTGCATACCTTAGCTAGTTTCGGCTTGCAGTTGCCAGAGCATCTCACCAAGGCTCCCATGATGGGCGGGACGATCAATCTGCCAGCCTTTGCGATTATATGGGTACTCACTATTTTGCTGATGGTGGGGGTAAAGGAAAGCGCGAAGGTTAACAATATCATCGTGATCATCAAGCTTTCCACCATTGCAATTTTCCTCGCACTGGCTGTGGGACACATCAATAGCGCCAACTGGCATCCATTTACACCGTTTGGCTGGTTTCAAAGTCTCGGGAATGATAAAAATATCGGCGTGTTGGCGGGAGCTTCAACCGTGTTTTTTGCCTATTTTGGATTTGACGCGGTTTCGACAGCGGCCGAGGAATGCAAAAACCCGCAGCGCGACTTACCCATTGGCCTCATCGCTTCGCTCGTGTTTTGCACAGTTATTTACATCATCGTGTCCGGCACGCTCACCGGAGTCGTTCCATACACCGAATTAAACACGCCATCGCCCGTTGCCTATGCGCTCTCAAAGCTGGGTTATGGCTGGTCTTCGACTTTGGTGGCCACGGGGGTTCTGGCAGGTTTGATTACCGTGTTGCTCGTGCTGCTGTACGGACTCACCCGCATTCTATTTGCGATGAGCCGCGACGGCCTGATTTCCCCGATCTTTTCTGAGGTCAATCCGGATCGGCAAACGCCGAGCAAAATCATTCTGATGTGCGGGGTGGTGGTCTCGATCGTGGCTGGTTTTATTCCTTTGGGAGAATTGGCAGAAACCGTGAACATCGGTACTTTGGCGAGCTTTGTTATGGTATGTGTGGGGGTAATGCGCCTGCGCAAGACCCACCCGGATTTGGAGCGCCCATTCAAGAACCCGTGGAATCCGCTGATTCCGGTATTGGGTGTTGTGTCGTGCGGATCGCTGATGTTCTTCCTGCCCGCGACCACTTGGCATCGTTTCGGTTGGTGGTTGCTGGCCGGTGTTGTGTTCTACTTTGCCTACTCTATGCACCACAGTAAGCTGGCGAAAGACTAGGAAAAGCCCAAATAAAAAAAGCCGGTCAATGACCGGCTTTTTTGCATTACAACACTACAAAATCTTAGTGTGAGAGTACCCACTGCACCAAAGTTTTGATGTCGGCATCGCTCACCTTAGGGCTGTTTGCTGGCATTGGGATTGGACCCCAAGCACCGCTACCACCCTTAGCAACCTTTGCATCCAGCTTAGCTTCAGCATCTGCTTGGCCTTTGTATTTAGCAGCCACATCCTTAAAAGCTGGGCCTAATACTTTTTTGTCTACGCTGTGACACAGCAAGCAACCGCTCTTTTGTGCCAAGGCTTTACCAGCCGCGTCATCTACTGCATTTACTTGTGTTGCTACCAGCAATGCACCAGCAGCGACCAACATTGTTAAAACTTTCATACTTAACTCCTTGAATAGTAATAAAGATTATAAAATTCTAAAAGGCGGGTCATCATAACCATTTTTAGCCAAATTGAAAAGCACATTTAGGCTAACTCAGATAACAAATTCTCTAACTGGTGAATGACAGGCAAACACTCAACGCCACGGCACACCCAAGCGTTGACAATGTTTTCACTAGGTTTGTTCAATGCGACAAAGCCCGTATCCACGCCATTTGGCACGGTGATGACCACGCAATGGGGTAATAACTGTTGAGCCAATGCTTGCGACCATGTTTTGAGTACAGCAGTTTCGCCGCGCAGAACGACGACTGTCGGCGGTGTCAGCCATTCCTGTAGCGCACAAAGCAAGCTGGGACAAGCGGCGGGATTGCCGTTGATGGCTTCGCCAAATGCAAACAAAGTACGCTCGGCGGCATGTAGATAGCGCAATTCACCCAATAAATGCCCCAAGCGCTGCAAAGCAAACGCGGTAATGCCATTGCCCGAAGGAATAGCATTATCAAATGGCGATTTTGGGCGTTGGATGAGCGTTTCGTGATCGTGACTGGTGAAGAAAAATCCGCCATTTTCGGTGTCTTCAAAATTGCTTAATAGCGCTTCTGACAAATCAATCGCAAAATCTAAATCCGTTTGCCGATATTCCGCTTGTAGCAAATCTAGTAGTGCATTTAGCAAAAACGCGTAGTCGTCCAGATAGCCGTTAAAGCGTGCTTGATTGTCTTTGTAACAGGCTAGAAGATGCCCATTAACCCACAAGTTTTGATGGATAAAGTCCACTGCTTGTTGCGCGGTTTTTATCCACTCTGGGCGATTAAAGCTACGTCCGGCTTTGCTCAAACCTTGAATCAACAAGGCGTTCCAACTGGTGAGGATTTTTTCGTCACGACCAGGCGGGATGCGTTTTTCACGCACCTTGAGTAGCGTTTCCCGCGCTTCGGTTAAATGCGGTGCGCCATCATCCAAGCCATTCACGCGCAAATTCCAAAACTCATGCTCAAAGTTGGGCGCATCATTCAAACCGTAATGCGCGGCAAATTGGGGGTAAACATCTTCGGGTAACAGTGCTTTTACTTGTTCCGTTTGCCACACGTAATATTTACCTTCTATGTCTTCAGAATCCGCATCCAGCGCGGCATAGAACGCACCGCCCGCATCTTGCATATCGCGCAGCAGCCAGTTAATAGAATCCTCAACTACCTCACGCCAGCGTGCCTCGCCTGTCAACAACCAGCCATCACTATACAAACTCAATAGCTGGCCATTGTCGTACAGCATTTTCTCAAAATGCGGGATTTCCCAGCGCTCATCCACGCTGTAACGGCAAAAACCACCCGCCAGATGGTCGTAAATTCCACCTGCTGCAATTGCGCTTAAAGTTTTGTGCAGCATGTGCTGCGCATTGCCGTCACCCGTGGCCGCCAAGCGCATAAACAGCACCCAATCTGGCGCATTAGGAAATTTAGGCGCACGACCAAAGCCGCCGTGCGTGGAATCAAAGACAGCAGTGAGCTGCTCAACGCCGGTTTCTATCGGCGCATCACTCAAGGTTTGCGTGGCGCTACCAGTGCGTTGATTCAGTGCCGCGACAAGCTGGTGGCCTTGTGCTGCGATGTCGGTTTTGCGCTCGTGATAGGCCTCAGCCACTTTTTCAATCAAGCCAGAAAAACCAGGCAAACCGTAGCGCGGCGTAGGTGGAAAATAAGTGCCGCCGTAGAACGGCAATTGATCCGGCGTTAAAAACATGGTGAGTGGCCAGCCGCCTGTGCGCTGAGTCATTACCGAATGGGCGGTTTGGTAGATTTGGTCTATGTCTGGGCGCTCTTCGCGGTCTACTTTAATGTTGATGAAGTGTGTGTTCATCACCGCGGCGGTGGCAGAATCTTCAAATGATTCATGCGCCATGACGTGGCACCAGTGACAGGCGGAATATCCCACAGAAAGCAGAATGGGTTTATCTTGAGCCTTAGCCAAAGCCAGCGCCTCTTCGCCCCAAGGATGCCATTGTACGGGGTTGTCAGCGTGTTGTAGCAAATACGGGCTGGTTTCCTGCGCTAGTTTATTCATTATGCTTTAAGGCTTTAGGTATGGGTGCATTGGGCGGCAACTGACTGCTGCCGTGCTGTTCAAACTGGCGATATTCGTAAAGCTTGGCATATTTCAAAAAAGCGTAAAAAGCACCTGAAAATGAGACGATAAACCCCGCCCAGCCGTTGAGGAAGTTGCGCTTGAAAATATACGAACGGATAAACGAAAAAGGCGGATATATCACCATGCGCCACGGATTAGCGCTTTGGTTTTTGGTTACTTTGTCCACTACAAGCCCTGTGGAGTAACTGTTTAATTTTTCTACTTTGGTGTGAATATCCACCTCGCCAAAATGGTAGAACGCCGCTTTCAAGCGGCCAATTTTCCCGTCCACTTCGGGCGCCGCGTGTACCGGCATCATATTCATGCGGCCTTTTTGCTTATTGAATAGGCGTAAAAAATGATTCAGGCGAACATGCAAGCTGTTCATTCGCCAAAACATCTGCTCCTGACGCGGCATGGTGTAGCCATCGTACTCAAGCGGCTTTTCAAGCAAAGCGCGGATTTCATTTTGCAGCGCAGGTGACAGCGCCTCGTCAGCATCCAGCAGCAACACCCACTGATACGTGGTGTGTTCCAGCGCCATTTGCTTTTGTGCGCCATAACCTTGAAAAGTGTGCTGAAAAATACGACAGCCGTAGCTTTCAGCAATCTTCAGCGTATCGTCGGTACTGAATGAATCCAATAGCACGATTTCATCCGCCCACTTTATGCTTTCAAGCAGCGCGGGCAGGGTGTGGGCATTGTTGAAGGTGGTGATGAAGATGGACAGGGCTGTGGTCATATTTCTTTACCTTCTGCTTGCCAGAATGCCAAGCTCACCGCAATCAGCCACCACGTGATGCACGACCAGAAACTGGCATAAAACGCCATGTGCGCGTTGATGGGCATGATGGCGATGAAGGCTGCTGCCATCCAAGGTAAGGTTTGTCTCATGTTGTCGCGTGCCGTTCGCAGGTAGAGTTTAATCCAGTAGACCAGCACGACCAAAAAACCTAACAAGCCTATTACACCAGTCTCGACAATGATTTCCAGAAGCATTTGGTGTGGATGCGTGGGGCCCGTTTTGTAGAACTCCCATACGCCATCACGCAATCTGGGGATCAACCAATAATCGTCTTTGGGAACGTATGCGGGGTAGATGTAGCGAAAGCCGCGTGGGCCAATGCCTTTAATCCAGTGGTCTTTCGCCACTTCTACTGCCACTTTCCATATCGGCAAGCGCAGGCTGGTGGCGGCATTGGTTTTTGCATAATCCCCACTTAATAAGCCAGCCGTGAGCACCATTCTTTCGCTTGATCCTGGATTGTAAAAAACAGTACCTATACTGAGCGTTAGTAATGAAGTGATGACCATTGTAGTTTTCCAGCGCCATTTTACTTTTTCTACCCAGAATATTTGTATGGCCCACAGAAGAATGCCCACTGCCAGCATAATCCAGGCAACTCTTGCCCCTGAAAATAGGATAGCCATGATATAGAGTGGGGCAATAAACCAAACCCAGCGATGTTGTTGTGGCATGCGCCATAGCCAATAAAAATAAATCGGTGATAGCACCGCCAGAATGTGCCCTACAGGAAAGCCAAGATTCATGCGCCCCTCGGAGGAGTGACCTGTTGCAGTCAAGATGACCACAATGAACGCCGCGGCGCTTAAACCTAGCCCAATGAGCAGCAATAGACGGTTTCTTGCGATTGAACTGGAAAGTACCATGGTGGCAAATAGTGCAGCTAGAGGAAAGCGTAAAAAGCTCAATGTGGTTTGCGCCGCACGTGACAAAAAGAATGCATCGGTGAGCGATGCCAACATGGGCAGCCAAATGCAGGCAAACATCAGCAGCAATGGCTTAAATGCAGGCAATGCCATTACGGCGCGGGGTTGTGTCAGTGCCAGCCACAGCCCTAAACACGCCATGATGGCGATGGGTAGCTCGAACGCATTGCCTAAAGGTTGCAACAGGATAAAAGCAGCGACAAACAGCCAGCCGTAACGCGCCATCCATGGTGGGACAGTGAGGGATTCGGTTTCTTTGATAGTGACCATGCTCAAATTTACTTTCTATTATTCCAGCCCGACCTGCTTGAGAATACTGCGTGCGCGATGCATGTAAGTGTGTTGCGCCATGACGCGCTGATGCCCCGCCAGCCCGATTTTTTTGGCGAAAGCGGGGTCGCTCGTCAATTTTGCGTGTATTTCGTGCAATTCATCCAAGGAATGATAAACCAAGATTTCACGCCCTAAATCGAAACATAAGCCCAAATCCGCCACGTCGTCGTTAAGCACTGGTGTCATACAACCATAAGGCTCAAAGCTGCGTTGATTGACGCCTCGCTCCACGTAGATTTCATGTTTGATATTTAACACGGCACGACTCGATGCATAGAGCGATGGTAGCTTATTCAGGGGTAAATGATGCGCGTGAATCTCATGCGGGCTGTCCGGGAATTCCTGCCTAAACTTTCTCCACTTCTTGCCATACAGCAACAACGGCTTTTCAACTTTACTCAGAAATAACGACCGCCCTGGGGAGTTTTTGGCGACATAAATAATCTTGTTGGTACGGGGCTTATTCATGGGATAAAAACGCTGGGGATCTACTGCCAAAGGCAAGTAGCTGATAGTGCTAATGCCTTGGGTGCGCAGCAAGTCCATAAAATAAGTATCTGTACAAAATATCCAGTCCATGTACCCAGCAAATACACCCTGAACATGATCAAATTTATCGCCCACCCACGCCACCTTGGTCGAGGCTGGAGAAATTTCTTCGACGGCTTGAAACAGTGCTGCAGGTAGCCATGCACCAAGAACAAACACGATTAAATCAGGCTGAAATGCTTTTACTTTCTTGCGCAAACTGATAGTCACCGCCGCGAAGTCATCTCCAGCAATTACGCCGCGCCATTTGAAGTACATCGAATGCAAGCGGTTGTCACCATTGATAGCGAAATAGTCTACCTGACACCCCGTTTGCTGAAACGCTTCGACGGTGTTTTCCGTCCAGTTCACCAAACGATTGATTTTGCCCACAACTAACACTTTGGGCATGTTTATCGCGCTTTTCATTTATTGATGGCTGACATACGCCCGCAAACCAGGTTTGAAATTGAATCCCCACTTCAACACTTTTAATTGATGTTTAAGTAGCAATTGTTGCAGTGTAGGGCGGCTGAAATAGTACAAATGCTCCGATGGCAATACCGCCTCCCAATCCTTCAATGGCTTAGGTGTCCGCCAATGACCGACATCGGGAGTGCGAATCTCCAACACGCCTCCCGGCTTCAATATCCGTGACAGCTCAGCCAAAAAAGCATTCAAATCAGGCACATGCTCAATGACCTCATACACCGTAATAACATCAAAAAAGGCATTGGGGTAAGCCTGTTGATCTAAAAATCCTTGTTTAACATTTTGCAGCTTCAATTCCTGTTGTGCGTAGTTGATGCCCCATTGCTCAACATCCACGCCATGCGCATCAAAGCCCGCATTTTGCGCCGCTTCAACGATGAACCCAGCAGAGCAGCCAACATCCAGCCAGCGTCCACTGGTCACAAAACGACGTATACGCGCGGCAAATCTTTTGGCCCGCTTACGTTTGGTGTCAATTTTTTTCGCGTATTTTTTACTGTAATCTTCGTCGTAAGTGTCCAATACTTGCTCAAATATCGGGCGCGGGTTAATCATAATCAAGCCGCAGCCATTGCACTGCACGAAAGGTTCGCCCGCTTTCTCAAACAAATGGGTAAATGTTTTTGCTGCACTAATCGGGCAATCGAGGTGCTGCCATTCACGAGTGTTTTTGTCATTCATGGTTAAAAGTCACTTTCAAATTCTTGATAAACCGCCAACGTGCGTTCCAACATAGTGCGCAAAGTAAAAGGCTGTTCTCTCGGCACCATTGGTGGCGTTTCTAGCCAAGCAAGGGTAAGATTTTCCAGTGCTGCCATATCGCCCAAAGGCACTCGTCCCTGCGGCAAAATCGCCGCCAATTGCTCACCCACGCCGCCGTGGTCATAGCCTATCACGGGGATGCCCAAACTCAAGGCTTCCACCGTAGTACGGCCAAAGGCTTCGGGTTCTTGGGAGAGCGAAAATACGAGTTTGGAGTTTGCCATAATTTCGCGTAGATCGCTTCTGTGGCCGACGAAGGTGAGGTGCTCGGCAATGCCTGCTTTTTGCGCTTTTTGTGCAAGTTCTTGTTTGAAGTCTTGACGTTTGCTGTGTGCTTCGCCCACCAATAAACCGTGTACGTTGAGGCCGCGATTCCGCAAGCGTTTGATGAGTTCGATGAAGTCTTCTTGGCCTTTCCAACGCGTTAAACGTGCAGGGAGGGTTAGCACTTGCTTGCCTTTTAACTGCGGATATTGTTTGTTCCATGCATCTAACCATTCGGTTGAAGGCTTATAGTCGTAGGGAAACTGTTTGGGCGACACGCCTCGGTAAATCAGGCGGATTTTGTCCGGTGCAACGTCGGGGTAATTGGCCAAGATATAGCGCTGGATAAACTCCGAAATCACAATCACGCGTTCGCCTTTTGTCATCACGGCGCTGTATTTACTAACGGTGTAAGGACCATGTACGGTAGTGACAAATTTAGGGCGGGTGTTGGGGTTCATGCCACGCCAAGCTAAATAGACTATCCATCCCGGCAAGCGCGAGCGCACATGCACGACGTCTACCTTTTGCTCGGTGAAAAACCGTCGCAAGCGATGCACATAACGCAAAGTGAGCAACGATTTTTGGCCGATATTCCACTCAATATGCTCAGAGCCTTCACGCTCCAACTGCGCTACCATACGCCCGCCCGCCGACATCACCAGCGAACGATGGCCGTTTTCTACCAAGTAATTTCCGACTTCCAGCGTGCCGCGTTCCACGCCACCGGCATCGAGCGCGGGCAGGACTTGCAATACCCTCAATCGTTGAGAAGTCACGAGCGCTTAAAACCCAAACATGTGGTCGAGCGCCACAGCCACGCCGTCTCGGATCAGGCCGTGATAACCAAACAAGCGGCAGGTGGCATCGCGGATCAGGACGTAAGCGCCCGCCCCGGCTTTTTGGCGCTCTGCCGCTGAAAAAATTTGCGAATAACGCCAATGTTGCGAGCCGCTGCACGGGATGTTGATGGTGTGCGTGGCAACCATTTCGCCCATGCTATTAAACAGCTCCAAGCTGGTGTTAGACAGCGGGTGCCAGGGCGTAGAGGCAGCGTAAATCAGATGACAAAATGCGTCAGTTTCATGCCCCATATTCACATCGCCCAACCTTAAAAACAGGCGCGTACTCAAGCCTGGCGGGGTTGCGGCATAAGACTGTGGTTCGTCTTTATAAGTGAGCGGAGTGTTGAATACGTGTGCGCCAAAACTGGTTTCTGCAATGTGGCTGGAAGCTATTTCTTGATAACGGAAAATGCCATGCATCCAGCCATCGGCACTGCCACCGTCGCGAAAATCATACATCATCTCGATGTGACCATAGCTCATGTCTATCCCCGCCAGTAAGGCGTTCACATCCAATAATGTGCAATTGTCACGCGGCATACGCCCAAAAAAGTGCGCGGCGACTTCATTGCCTGCTGAGTCATAAATTTTTGCAGACAATGGCAAATTGGCCTGTGCAGTAGACATCGGCGTAGGCAACACCCAGTTGCGCCATTGACCAACGGGCAATATCGGCGCTGGCAATACGTAGCCCTTGCCCATCAAGGCGCTTAGTGCAGGGATGGCGGGGTCAATCTGCAAATCATTGCGCTCTACATTGGCGTGGGCGATGCGGCTGCGGCCATTTTTGGTGGTGATTTCATAGCGCGGCCGTACAAAATACTTGCCCGCTTGCACCTCAAAATGCTTCGGCCAACGTGCCTCGGGGAACAAACTGGCGACATCCAGCGCATAGGTACCGAATGGCGGAATCGCCACGTCCAGCCAACGAATCTCGTCCTTGCCCATCAAGTTCAAGCCAATCTCACCGCGCGGGATGGGGATGGGATGACTATTTTGCACCCACAGCACTATGCGTTCACCGGCATCCGGCGCTGGCAATCCCGCATAAAGCTCAGACGGCCAAGCATTAGCATCGTGGGTACATGACAATTGTTCGGCGCTGTCGGCATAAGTATCCAGTGCGTATTTGACAACCTCATGCCCAGCCACGCCAATCACATGCATAAACAGCGTGCCGGTAAATTCGCCCAAACCAAAACGCTGGCTCACCTCAACGCTATCCACCGTCATGCTGGCACCGCGCGCAGGCAAGGTATGTTGCCACTGCGCCAATTCTGTGCCGTGTTCATCAAATAATATAAACCAGATGACGGGGGGGGTGGCCGCGCCCCAGCCAGTCCAATAGTCGCAAGTGGTGAGACGTGTGTGCTGACCTTGGCTTTCGCGCATAAAGGCAAAATTGGTGGCGAAATTGAGCTTGTCCAAATAGCGACGCTTGTTGGTGAGCATGGTCTCCGGCAAGCGTATTTCGTCCAAACTGACCACTTGGCAGCTCGGCGGCACAAGGTGGCGAATATGGTCTATCAGGCGCTTGGCATCAAATGCGACGACCATTAAGGTGTTAACCTGAAATTCCGGCAAGCGCGTAATCGGCAACGCGCCGTGGCCTAACAACACCTCCCCCAAGCTCTCGATTTTCTGCACGAATGTGGCGCGAATATCCAGTGCACTCAAGTCGTACAGTGACACCAACTCCAGCGCCAAGCCCAAGGGATCGTACACTGCCACCCTACCTTTGCTGGCGATGTCGGCAAAAAATGCTTGCGCCTTGGCGGCCACTAGCGGATGCCCTATCGCCTTGAAAAAAGCGCCGCCACCTTTGAGATTGCTAAAAGTTTCTATCCTGAGCTTCATCCATGCCTTTCACTTGCTTCTATTCACCTGACCCCATGCGCCGCCACACCTCCGCAGCCACGTCACTCACTTCATCCAACTGTGCGCCCGACCAATCTTCCAGTTCACCTAAAAATGGACGCGTATAGCCCTGTGCCTGCATCAATTGATGAAAGCGCGAGAACTTCACCGAGCCGCCGCGCAAGTCAACAGTATAAACGGGCTTGCCCGTGATGCAGGCCTCACAGGTCATGGACACCGAATCTCCGGTCGCCACTACTGCATCGGCCAAGCCCAAAAACTCGAAATACGGATTTGCGCCCTCACCCGTCCACACCACGCCTGGCGTGTCACGCAGCCCTTGTTGCAAAATCTGCGTAGCTGCCTGACCAGTACGGCGCGAGGTGGTGACCAGCAGGCTACCGCCGTTTTTTTTAGCCATCGCTACCAAGCACTCGGTGAGTTGCGTCGCCGCGGCTTCGTCCAAGCGGAAATGCTTGTTATTGCCCCCAACCAGCACGGCAATTTTTGGGCTGGGCAGGTGCGCATATTGCGATTGCTGGGCAGCCGATTGCAGTTTTTGCGGCGTGACAAAATGCATAGCACCCACGGTTTGAATCACGTTATCGCCACGAATGCGGTCATGCGCGGGCGCAATCACTACATCAAAGTGCTTAAAGCTGATTTTCGGGTCTTGTATGCGTATGCAAAAAGTTTTGCCCCCGCTGAGTTTTTTTACCGCGAATGAGGCCGCAATAGTCTGTCTGCTCGTGCCTATCAACACGTCTGGCCAAGGTGGCTCGAATGCGGAAGACTTTGCGCCGTATTGCTCCATCCCATGCATCCAAAGCCAAGGTGGAATATGCTTCCACGGCGCAATCGGCTCAACAAACTTTTGCGTCACGGGCAAACCCATACGCTCCGCCAAGCCTATGGACTGGTTATCCATACCGGGCACTCCCAGCGTCAACACCCAACAAGTTTTCTGACTTTTCATTTGCCCGCAATTATACCTATGTGAGCGCTCTTGTTTTTTCCAAAGCCATCCCCATTTCGCATCAAAGCATCATTTTTTATAGGGATCAACATGACAGAAGAAATGAACACAGAAACCGAACCTCAAGCCCCAGAAGCGCGTATTGCCGAGCTGGAAGCGCATCTGGTAGAAGCGCAAGAGGCCGTGCTTTACGCCAAAGCTGAGGGCGAAAACATCCGCCGCCGTGCGACTGAAGATATAGACAAGGCGCGCAAATTTGCAGTGGAGAAATTCGCTTCTGAACTGCTAGCAGTCAAGGATTCTTTAGATGCTGCGCTGCTGGTGGAAAACGCCAGTTTAGAAAGCTATAAAAACGGTATTGATCTGACGCTCAAGCAATTTGCCAACGTGTTTGAAAAATTCAATTTGGTGGAGGTGAATCCGGTTGGCGAAAAATTCGACCCGCACCAACACCAAGCCATCAGCATGATCCCATCCGACGCAGAACCCAACACCGTGTTACAGGTGCTGCAACGTGGTTACACGCTGAATGGGCGCGTGTTGCGGCCGGCGATGGTGATGGTGGCAACTGCGGCTTAATGTCTTTGTCGTCATTCCCGCGTAGGCGGGAATCCAGTCAAAGATCTACGAAGTTAAGTTGCACCGGTGTCACGGCAGCCAGCTTGGCTGAATTCCCGCCTCCGCGGGAATGACGGAGCAGGTTTGAAGTGCCGAGGCTTGAAATAAATAAACCCATCCCCACTTTGTGAACATGGGTTTTGAAGTTGAAATTTTGAATTTAGTTAAAAAGTTAAAGGAATAAATATCATGGGTAAGATTATTGGCATTGACTTAGGTACCACCAACTCCTGCGTGGCCGTGATGGAAGGCGGCAAGCCGCGCGTGATTGAAAATGCAGAAGGTACACGCACCACACCGTCCATCGTGGCATATCAAGAGGACGGCGAAATTCTGGCGGGCGCACCCGCCAAGCGCCAGGCGGTAACCAACCCCAAGAACACGCTGTACGCGGTAAAGCGCCTGATTGGTCGCAAGTTTGCCGAAAAAGAAGTGCAAAAAGACATTAAGTTGATGCCTTACACCATTGCCAAGGCCGACAACGGTGACGCTTGGGTGGAAGTGCGCGGCGTGAAAATGGCGCCGCCGCAAATCTCCGCCGAAGTGCTGCGTAAGATGAAGAAAACTGCCGAAGATTACCTAGGCGAAGAAGTCACCGAAGCGGTGATTACCGTGCCCGCTTACTTCAACGACTCTCAGCGCCAAGCCACCAAAGACGCGGGTCGTATCGCTGGTCTGGACGTGAAGCGCATCATCAACGAACCCACCGCTGCGGCGCTGGCTTTCGGTATGGACAAGCAGGAAGGTGACCGCAAGATTGCGGTGTATGACCTAGGCGGCGGCACGTTCGATATTTCCATCATCGAAATCGCCGAGCTCGATGGCGAACACCAGTTTGAGGTGCTTTCCACCAATGGCGACACGTTCCTCGGCGGCGAAGACTTCGACAATCGTTTGATTGATTATCTAGCCGACGAATTCAAGAAGGACAACGGTGGCCTGGATCTACGCAACGACCTGCTGGCCAAGCAACGCCTGAAAGAAGCCGCTGAAAAGGCCAAGATCGAGCTTTCATCCAGCCAACAAACTGAAGTGAACCTGCCTTACATCACCGCGGATGCGACTGGGCCTAAGCATTTAGTCGTCAAAATCACCCGCGCCACCTTTGAAAAACTGGTGGATGACCTGATTGAGCGCTCCATTAAGCCTTGCGAAGTTGCCATGAAAGACGCAGGTGTGAAGCTGTCCGACATCAGCGACGTGATTCTGGTGGGCGGTCAAACCCGTATGCCGAAAGTGCAAGAAAAGGTGCAAGCCTTCTTTGGCCGTGAGCCGCGTAAAGATGTGAACGCAGACGAAGCCGTAGCAGTAGGCGCAGCCATTCAAGGCGGCGTGCTGCAAGGTGACGTGAAAGACGTGCTGTTGCTGGACGTGACCCCGCTCTCCTTGGGTATCGAAACCATGGGCGGTGTCATGACCAAGCTCATCAAGAAAAACACCACGATTCCTACCAAGGCTAGCCAAGTGTTCTCCACCGCGGAAGACAACCAAAACGCGGTGACCATCCACGTGCTGCAAGGTGAACGTGAGGTTGCTGCGGGCAACAAGAGCCTCGGGCAATTTAATCTATCAGACATCCCACCCGCACCACGCGGCATGCCGCAGATTGAAGTGGCGTTCAACATTGATGCCAACGGTATTCTGCACGTTTCGGCCAAGGACAAAGCCACCGGCAAGGAAAGCAACATCACCATCAAGGCCAGTTCCGGTCTGAGTGAAGAAGAAATTCGCCGTATGGAAGAAGACGCGGCGACACACGCCGAAGATGACCGCAAGACGTTGGATTTGGTCAATGCGCGTAATCAGGCTGAAGGCACGGTGCACACCGTGAAAAAATCGCTGGCTGAACACGGCGACAAACTGGATGCAGGCGAAAAAGAAGCGATTGAAGCGGCGATTGTAGCCGTAGAAGAGTCGCTTAAAGGCGACGACAAAGATAACATCGAAGCCAAAAATACCGCGCTGATGGAAGCCTCGCAAAAGCTGGGCGAAAAGGTCTATGCCGAGCAGCAAGCGCAGGAGAACACGGCCTCAGCACAGCCAAGTCCTGAAGGCGAAAAAACGGTGGATGCCGAAGTGGTGGATGCCGAGTTTGAAGAAGTTAAAAAGTAAAAAGGAAGTCGTTAGTTACTAGTAGGTAGTCGTTAGTTAAAACGCTGCCGTGGCTACTAACTAACGACTAGCCGCTAACGACTACCGACTAGATTCCATGGCCAAAAAAGACTACTACGAAGTTCTGGGCATCAATCGCGATGCCTCCGACGAAGACATTAAAAAAGCTTATCGCAAACTGGCGATGAAGCATCATCCTGACCGCAACCCGGATAATCCCAACGCAGAAGAGCATTTCAAAGAAGCCAAAGAGGCTTACGAAATCCTCTCGGATACCCAAAAACGGGCAGCTTACGACCAATATGGTCACGCTGGTGTGGATCAGCAAGCCGGAATGGGTGGGGCTGGCACGGGTGGATTTGCCGATGCGTTTGGCGATATTTTCGGCGATATTTTTGGTGGCGGACGTGCTGGTGGGCAGCGCTCCAATGTGTATCGTGGCGCAGATTTGCGCTACAACATGGAAATTTCGCTAGAAGACGCGGCACGTGGCAGTGAAACCAAAATCCGCATCCCCGTCATGGCGGGTTGCGAGACCTGCAAAGGCTCAGGCGCACGTCCGGGAACATCCCCCGTCACCTGCACCACTTGTGGTGGCCAAGGTCAAGTGCGAATGCAACAAGGCTTCTTCTCTATCCAGCAAACCTGCCCCAAGTGTCACGGCGGCGGAAAAATGGTCAAAGACCCCTGCCCCACCTGCCACGGCGATGGGCGCGTCAAACAGCAAAAAACACTCGCCGTCAAAATTCCCGCAGGCGTGGATGAAGGCGACAGAATTCGCTTGTCTGGAGAAGGCGAGGCTGGCGTCAACGGCGGGCCATCGGGCGATTTATACGTCGTCGTTCATCTCAAAAAACACAGCATCTTTGAACGCGACGGCGGCGATTTGCATTGCGAAATGCCGATCAGCTTCACCACTGCGGCATTGGGCGGAGAAATCGAAATCCCCACCCTAGACGGCCACGCCAAAATGAAAATCCCGCCTGAAACCCAAACCGGTGCGAAATTCCGACTTCGAGGTAAAGGCATTAAAGCCCTACGCAGCAGCGACTACGGCGACCTGATTAGTCACGTAGTGGTAGAAACCCCCGTGAAACTGACCGAAAAGCAAAAAGACCTGCTGCGGGAATTGGAAAACATGAATCAGATGGATTCGTCAAAACATAGCCCGAAAGCGAAGTCGTGGTTGGAGAAGGTGACGGATTTTTTTCAGTAAAGTGAGAGGTGGGCTCGTCATTCCCGTGCAGACGGGAATCCAGTCAAGCGATTAATATCACCAGTCTTTCCTTGTAGGAGCGCCGCCCTCGGCGCGAAAGCGCTTAATCGGGGCGAAGGTGCCTCTCCTACAATTAAACCCCAAAACCGTCGGGGGTTGCCCGACAGCAAGTCTCTTTCTTTTTCTTGTCAAAAAGAAAGAAACCAAAGAAAACGACACCCTGCTGCCTTGCCCTACGGGTACCCGTCAACGCAACTCCAAGACGGGTGGCAATCCAACTCAGCCTAGTAAGCCACACAAAACGTGGCTTACCGCGGACTTCAAACACAGGTTGCCGCCAAGCCCCCGTCTTAGAGTTGCGTTGGCGGCTGCGGCAGAAGGGGGTAAAGCCCTTCTGCAACCTTAGTTGCTGTACTCTAACTGCAGTGATAAAAGCGTTCGGCGAAGACGTTTCAGTGATCGCTTCGCTCTTACGGGTAATGTACGCTTATGCCAAAGGATGCTAGATGCCTCCCACCCAAAGAACTGAATGAGGTCTAGTACGTCTAGCGCCATTTTTGGAAGTCCGAGCAACTGTAAAGACCACCCTTTTGGTGTGAAGTGAATGAATTCATTGCGAAACTCGTTTAAATGCTTAAAACTTTCGTCATGCGTAGAGCTGGGAATGAAAGCAGCTGAACCACAATAACTGAAGTTAGATGAGTCTTTGACCTTGGCGTAGAGATTGAGAAATTTATCAAGCTGTTCCGTTGGAAAGGGTTTGTCACTTTCGTATGCTTCAAGCCATTGTTTTGCCACCTTGGGCTTCAATGAAAGCAGGCCGTTGCCATTCCATAGCGCAAGTACCATAAACCCTTGTGCAGCATTGTGAAGAGAGATTAACACCCACTTCCAGTAGTAGGGGTCATCTAAGATTAACCGTGCTTGCAATTCTGCCCACTCGAGTGAACGCACAGCCTCCTCGTGCTCATCAGTGCGAAGGTATTTTTTGTTACGCATGTTGAAGTTAACGTCAAAATAATAAACACTACAATCATCCCATAATTTCATTGTCCTGTTACTTCTAGGTATCGCGGCTTTGAATCTATCAAGCCAAGTGGCATCATGCACGCCATGACCACCGAAATCCAAATCCCAGAATCAGATATCGAGCTAACCTTCGTTCGTGCCCAGGGTGCGGGCGGGCAGAACGTGAATAAGGTTTCCAGCGCGGCGCATTTGCGCTTTGATGTTCGGGCTTGCTCTTTGCCGGAGGAGGTTAAGGAGCGGTTGCTGGCTTTGCGCGACCGGCGTATCACGGCGGACGGTGTCATCATCATCAAAGCCCAGCGTTATCGCAGTCAGGACATGAATCGGCAGGATGCGATTTTGCGGTTGCATGTGTTGGTGAATAAGGCGGCGACACCTGCCATTGTGCGCCGTCCGACCAAGCCCACGCGAGGTTCGCAGATAAAACGGGTGGAAAGCAAGGTCAAGCGCGGGCGGATTAAGGCCACTCGTGGCAAAATGCTGCCTGAATGAAGCTTCTAGCACTCGATACTTCCACCGAATACCTTTCGCTCGCCTTGTGGCAGGACGGCGCTGTGACTGTGCGCGAGATGTTGGCGCAGCAGAAGCATTCCAGTTTGATTTTGCCTTTGTTGCGCGAGATGTTGGATGAAGCGGGCTTGAAACTGCAAGACCTTGACGGCATTGCCTTTGGCGCAGGCCCCGGCTCGTTCACTGGCTTGCGTATTGCCTGCGGCGTGGCGCAGGGTTTGGCGTTTGGCGCTAATCTTCCTGTGGTGGGCGTGTGTACGCTGGAGGCGCTGGCCGTGCAATCGGGTGCGGACAAGGTTATCGCCTGTTTGGACGCACGTATGGGCGAGGTTTATCACGCAGTTTATGAGAAAAAAGATACAACTTGGGTTGAAGTGCTTGCGCCGAGTTTGTGTCATCCTACGGCGGCGCCTAAACTGGAGGGCAAAGACTGGTGCGGCCTTGGCAGCGGTTGGGATGCTTATGCTGAAATCTTGCAAGCAACTTATCCCAATGTCAAATTCATTCCCAATGTGTTTCCTTTAGCGCGGCACATTGCTGCGCTGGCGGCGTCAATGTTTGTGCGCGGTGAGGGCAAACCAGCCCATGAAGCGCATCCACTTTACATCCGCAACAAAGTCGCATTTACCACCGAAGAGCGTGCCGCCAAATGAACGCGGTGTTAAAACCCTCTGCGCCTCAATTACGCAAAATGCTGCGCGCTGATTTGGATGCGGTGATGGCGATAGAACCTACGCTGTACAGCCATCCGTGGACGCGCGGAAACTTTACCGATTCGCTAAAATCCGGCTATCGTTGCCATGTGTTTGAGCTGAATGGCGAAATCATTGGCTACGCAGTGTTGATGCTGGTGCTGGACGAGGCGCACTTGCTCAATATCAGCATCGCTAGCGATTTTCAAGGGCAGGGTTTTGGGCGTGAATTGCTAAACCACATGGCCGTTATTGCACGTAAAAACAAAGTGCAAACCATGTTTCTGGAAGTGCGGTCTTCCAATAATGTAGCGATTGGTTTGTATGAAAGCATGGGATTCAATGAGTTTTCGATGCGTAAAGGCTATTATCCAGCCTTGAATGGGCGGGAAGACGCGATTTTAATGGGGTTGGCGCTATGAGTTTGACGAGAGAAGACAAGCTGCGCGAGTTGGAACTGCTGCCGGCGTGGAAGCTGCGTACCGTCACCCCAATGGCTGTGCCCAGCGTTGCGGTGGCGCCAGATCAAGCTGTTGTGGCGGTGAAATTAAGCACTGCCCCCTCACCCCAACCCTCTCCCACAGGGGGAGAGGGAGTTATCATTCTTAAGCAAACCGATTGGTTGTTTGTAGGCGCGGTTGCTGGTGTTGCGACACAGTTACTGAGCAATATGTTGGCGGCAATACAGCTTAAATCAGGCGTCAATGTACATATCGCTGATGTGTCGGCTGATTTGACGCAGACCCAGCCTAAATTGATAGTCGCGTTGGGCGCGTCTGCCGCGCAATCCTTGCTGGGCATGGGAGGCAGCCTTGTTGCGCTGCGCGGAAAGTTGCACGACTTCCAAGGCGTTCCCGTCATCGTCACCTATCATCCCGATGACTTGCTATTGAATGCGCATGACAAAGCTCACGCTTGGGAAGACCTGTGTTTTGCCCGCGCCACCATGCGCGGATTGCAGACCGATGCATTGTAAATTTTCTGTTAGCCCTCATATAGAGGTTGTCATCTTCCGTAAGGAGTAATTCCATGCAAAAACTTATTTCCGTCTTTTTGATCGCCGCCGCGCTGAGCCTTTCCGGTTGTGGCTATAACTCTTTCCAGACCCAGGATGAACAAGTTACTGCCAGTTGGTCTGAAGTAATCAACCAATACCAACGACGTGCTGATCTGGTGCCAAATCTGGTGAATACCGTCAAGGGTTACGCCAGCCATGAAAAAGAAGTGCTGGAAGCAGTCACCATTGCACGTTCCAATGTAGGTGGCATACAAGCCACGCCTGAACTGGTGAATGATGAAAAGGCCTTCGCCAAGTTCCAAGCGGCACAGGGCGAGTTGACTTCAGCCTTGTCACGTTTGCTGGTGGTGTCCGAGAACTACCCGCAACTCAAGGCGGATGCCAATTTCCGCGACCTGCAGGCACAGCTGGAAGGTACCGAAAATCGCATTACCGTGGCGCGCAATCGCTATATCAAGTCGGTGCAGGATTACAACGTGACGGTACGTTCTTTCCCTAGCAACCTGACCGCTATGATGTTCAGCTACAAGGCTAAGCCTAACTTCTCCGTAGAGAATGAAAAGGCTATATCGTCGGCACCTAAAGTCGAGTTCAATTAAACGCAGATGATCCGCTGGATCACCATCCTTACACTCTGTCTGATGCCGTTACTGGCATCGGCAGAAGTGGCCATCCCACCGCTGCAACATCGTGTTACCGACCTGACTGCAACACTGAGCATCGAACAACAGGCTGATTTGGAATCTCGCCTAGCTGCAATCGAAGCCAAAAAAGGCAGCCAGATCGCCATCCTCATCGTCCCCACTACACAACCGGAAGACATCGCCCAGTATTCCATACGTGTGGTGGAAGCCTGGAAGCTGGGGCGTAAGGGCGTGGATGACGGCGTGCTGGTATTGCTCGCCAAGGATGACCATCGCTCACGCATTGAAGTCGGATACGGCTTGGAAGGTGCGTTGCCCGATGTGATTGCCAAACGCATTGTCAGCGACGTGATGCGGCCATATTTCAAGCAGGGCGATTTTTATGATGGACTGGTGGCGGGAACGGACAAGATCGCCGCCGTGATAGACGGCGAGCCTTTACCGGAAGTAAAAAGCCATGAAGCGCAGGGATGGGATGCCAATGCCATTTTTGCGGTATTGGTCGCGGCCATTGTGGTGGGAGGCATATTACGTAGCCTACTGGGCAGGTTCGTCGGCGGGCTGGCAAGTGGTGGTTTGGCGGCGGTATTGTTGTACTTCCTAGGAGTGGGTGTTTTAATTGCCATCGTACTGGGTATCCTCGCATTCTTCATGACGCTAGCAAGTGGTCAAAGGCTACCCATAGGTTATGGTGGTGGCGGTTTTGGGGGTGGTTCGGGAGGTGGTGGATTTTCGGGTGGTGGCGGTGGTTTTGGCGGCGGCGGGGCATCTGGGAATTGGTGATGAATAAGTTGAAAAGAACACTTAAGCATTTATTGGCCGGCCGCTGGCAAGTCAGGCGGCGGTTTCCGGCAGTTTCCATGCAGGCGATAGACGATGCCATTCAACGCTCCGAAACTAACCATATGGGCGAACTGCGTTTCGCTGTGGAAGCAGGGTTAGACTGGCATGAGCTATGGCACGGCATCACGCCGCGTCAGCGTGCCATCGAAGCGTTTTCACAGTTACAGTTATGGGATACCGAACATAATTCCGGTGTGTTGATTTACCTGTTGTTAGCGGATAGGCGAGTGGAGATTGTCGCTGATCGCGGCATACACGCTAGAGTGGGCGAAGAAGGCTGGGGCAGCATCTGCCGCGAGATGGAGGCTGCTTTCCGTACAGGACATTTCGAGCAAGGTGTGCTGACGGGTATTACCCGGATTTCGACACTGTTGGCCGAGCATTTCCCGGCTACGGCGAGCAACAGCAATGAACTTTCAAACAAGCCAGTGACGCTTTAACCCCTTATTCAAGCTGACTTACCACGCATTTCCCTATAAAATCCACGGCTTAATTGTTGTGGAAAAAATTCCTCATGCGTGTCTCCCAGTTTTTCCTGTCTACTCTAAAAGAGGCCCCTAATGAAGCAGAACTGATCTCGCATCAGCTCATGCTACGCGCCGGGCTGATCAAGCGACTTGGCGCGGGTCTGTATAGCTGGATGCCGCTGGGCTTGCGCGTGTTGCGTAAAGTCGAAACGATTGTGCGTGAGGAAATGAACAAAGCGGGTGCGCTGGAACTGCTGATGCCCGCTGTCACGCCCGCCGAACTATGGCAAGAGACCGGGCGTTGGGATGTGTTTGGCCCGCAAATGTTGAAAATCAAAGATAGGCACGAGCGCGACTTCTGCTTTGGCCCGACGCATGAAGAAGTGATTACCGACATTGCGCGTAAAGAAATCAAGAGTTACAAGCAGTTACCACTCAACTTTTACCAGATTCAAACCAAGTTCCGCGATGAAATCCGTCCGCGTTTTGGCGTGATGCGCGCGCGCGAGTTTTTGATGAAAGATGCATACAGCTTTCACACCAGCCACGCCAGTCTAGAGCAAACTTATGCGGCGATGCGTGAGGCTTACGTCAAGGTGTTCACTCGGCTGGGGCTCAAGTTCCGCGCGGTAGCGGCAGATACGGGCGCGATTGGCGGCACCGGTTCGCACGAGTTTCATGTATTGGCAGATTCCGGCGAAGACGCGATTGCCTATTGCCCCAATTCTGATTATGCCGCCAATGTTGAAATGGCGGAAGCGATAGCGCCTGCGCCGCGTGTTGCGGCCTCGGAAGCCATGCACGACGTTGAAACGCCTAAGCAAACCACCTGCGAAGCTGTGGCGGAATTGCTCGGTATTCCCCTGCAAAAAACCGTGAAGTTGCTAGCGGTGATGGCAGATGAAAAATTGCAAGTGCTGCTGATACGCGGCGATCATCACTTGAACGAAATCAAAACCGCCAAGATTGCGGGTTTGGCAGATTTGCGTTTTGCCACCGAAGAAGAGATACGCGCAACCTTCAACTGCCCGCCTGGTTTCTTGGGCGCTGTAGGGCTGGATAGAAGTAAGATTCGCATCATTGCTGACCGCACCGTGGCACAGATGAGCGACTTTGTCTGCGGCGCAAATAAACCCAAATATCACATCGCCGGTGTGAACTGGGGGCGCGATTTGCCAGAACCAGACTTGATTGCCGACATCCGCAATGTGGTGGCGGGTGATGCTAGTCCTGACGGCAAAGGCATGTTGGAGATTTGTCGCGGCATCGAAGTCGGGCATATTTTCCAGCTTGGCAACAAGTATTCTGAGGCCATGCAAGCGACCTACTTAGATGAAAACGGCCAGCACCAAACTATGACCATGGGCTGCTACGGCATAGGCGTATCGCGCATTGTGGGCGCGGCGATTGAGCAAGGCTGCGATGAAAAAGGCATTATTTTCCCGTTGGCCATGGCACCTTTCACCGTGGCGATTGCGGCGATTGGTTTTGAGCGCAGCGATGCGGTGCGCGAAGCTGCGCTGAAGTTGCATGATGACTTGCAAGCAGCGGGCGTGGATGTGTTGCTGGATGATCGTGGCGAACGCCCCGGCGTGATGTTTGCGGATTTGGAGTTGATAGGGATTCCGCATCGCATTACCGTGGGCGAACGCGGGCTGAAAGAAGGCAACGTTGAGGTTCAGACGCGTACTGGCGGTGAATCGCAGAACGTTGCGCTGACCGACATCGTGGCGCTGATGAAAGCACGATGCGCTGGCTAGTTCTGTGGGCGTTGTTGTTTGCGGCGAACGCGTTTGCTGGCGCACAGCGCGAAGAGCCGCTGGCTAATAGCGTCAAGGCTGGACTGCAAAAATCCGTCTCTGACGCAGCCGCACCAAGGCTTGTATTCAGCTCCCCCGCAGCAGGTGAGCGCTGGCTCGCTACCATGTCACAGCGCTTGCAAAAGCGCATTCCAGATCCTGAGTTTCGTAAAATTTTCCTCACTACTGTTCACTATGAAGCCATCCGCGCCGGACTCGATCCGCAGTTGGTCTTGGGCTTGATTCAAGTAGAAAGTGGTTTCAAAAAATACGCGGTTTCATCTTCTGGTGCGCGTGGCTTCATGCAGGTGATGCCGTTTTGGGTGCGTTCGATTGGTGCGCCGAATCAGAATTTGTTCCATTTGCGCGTCAATCTACGCTACGGCTGCACCATATTGCGGCACTATTTAGACATCGAGAAAGGCAACCTTTTTCGGGCGCTAGGCCGCTACAACGGTAGCCTTGGGCAGGCGGTTTATCCTAATAGGGTGTTAGGTGCTTGGCGCAAAAACTGGCGTTACGAATAAGTTAATCTTTTCAATTAAGACTTCTGTCTTATCTCATTGATTCTAAGCGGATGTAAATAATTCACATTTTTCAGAAAAATGGGATTATTATTTCCCGCAGCAAGGTTGATGCACCTGTTTTGGGCAATTTATTTCACTGCCCGCACCATTAACCTGCTGTACTTTCTAATAACCTGTATGGGAGGAATGTATGTCTAAATTAACTGCGTTGGCTGTGAGTATTGCTGTGTTAGGTGGTGTGTGGGCTTATCTCGCGTTGGGGGCATTGGCGGGTTCGGTTCAAGTGTGGGCAGGCTTTGTGGCGTGGGGTTGCTATTTCCACACCGGAGGCGATAATGCCGCGCTGCAAAAAACCATCGTCGGTATGATTTATGGTGCCGTGTTAGCAGGTATAGCATTGTGGTTGGTGGGGGGCAATCCGCTGGGAATCCCGGCAAGCATCGTTGCCCCGGTCTATATCGCCATTACGGTGTTCTTCTTGGTGATTGTTGCGGGTCAATCTTTGCTCTCTGTGGTACCAGCTAATGTGTATGGCTATGCATCCACGGCAGCATTGGCGTTGTTGACAAGCAATATGAACGTCACTGCAATGGATATGACTAATCCCGTGTTGGTGATTGCAGCGTCCACGGTATTGGGCGCTATTTTTGGCATGGTGTCGGGAAAACTGGCTGGGGCTTTAGGCAAATAACTTTTCATGGCTGCAATAAAAAAACCGCCTACGGGCGGTTTTTTTATTGCCTACTACAACCATGCAGACGATCAACAATAAATGTACCAAGAGACTCTGGCAGTTCTGCGCTCTCCGCAATGAAGCGCGAAAGCACGAGGTCGGCATTGAATTTCCCGTCCATCACCAGCATCGGTGACGCTTTATGTAATTGCCCTCGGTTTTCTCCATCATCTACACCAAGATGATACCAATGGTCAGCCCCTTTCCAAGTTAGAGCGCGTTCGGCTTCGTTTTTGGCGTAGCACAGTTGAAATCCAGAAATCTCCTCGGCCTCATACCAAACAATCAAATCAAACCAGTCCGAAGTAAACCAGCGCCGACATGGCTCGCCTTTAATCTGGCGGACATTCTTGATCTCAATGAGCATTACTGCGTGACGGCTTGGTCGGAGATTTTGAAGCCGTAATAAACCCCAAATTCACCCTCTGGCTCGTGATACACAAACATCATGCCATTAGCGTAGCCTAGTCCGTTGAGGTGGTTTTGCGCACGCAATTTCATGGTGGTGGGTAACGCACTCTTACCCACAAATTTGCCTGTGAGATTGAACACCAGCACCGCTTTGTGATCCACGTCCAGCGCTGCTAACTCTTCACCCGGAATGCCAGTGTAGGCCACGTAGTATTCACTCAGGTCGTCAGATTGCACTTTTGCGGCCTCCAGGTCTAGTGCAATTTCAGCCACTGGCTCGCGTTTATCCAGTTTGACTATCAATACTTTGTTACTACGCTCTTGTTTGGAGAAGTAGCGATTTTCGCTAGGGTCGTAACTGGGCATGCAGTTGGCGTGCTGGCCAAAAGCTGGGTTAAAAGTGGCAATTTCCAGACGCTGTTTGGTCAAATTGCCCTCTTTATCCAGTTCCAGTGCAAAAATACCGGTGTCTGGGGTAAAGCCCGCACCGCTAGAGATGTTGTAGGTCGCTGTTTCCAGCAGATTGGTGTTGGGGTTGAAGTAGAGTGAGCGATTATCCAAGCCTTGTTGCGTGGAATTGATGTATTTTCCTGATGCATCAAACGCATGGATTTCTGACTTGGAGGCAGCAATAGTATTGCCGTCTTGTATCGGCCCTAAGCCACCGTCCGCTAAGAAATAACGCTTATAATTGGGCTCAAAGGCCATTGTCATAGGGCGCGAAGTGGGCTTTTTGGTGAGCGGGATTTTGATGCCCTCAGCTGCGCTTTCCAGCACTGCGGCGTGAGCAGTGGAAACGGCTAACAACAAGCAAGCGACAAGCAATTTGATTTTCATTTTTGGGTTTTCCTAGAAACAGCCGGACATTGTAAGAAAAAAGTGTGCGCTGTAAAGACATTTCATGGCAAAAGACGTTCCTCACCTTCTCACCTATCTCTCCGGTCACGGCTTTGGACATGTGTCGCAAGTGGCACCGGTGCTGAATTTGTTGCGCGAACAATGCCCTGAGTTGAGGCTGACTGTGTGTTCCACAGCGCCTTTGGCACAGTTGCAGGCGCGTATCACGGGCGATTTTTTGCACATCAATGAAGCCGCCGATTTTGGCATGGTGATGGCGTCTGCCTTGGACGTGTTGCCCGCGGAGAGCTTTGCAGAATACCAGCAGTGGCATAGCGATTGGCCGATCTTGGTGCGGCGAGAGGCTGAAAAAATCACCGCGCTTAAACCGGATTTTGTATTGACTAACGTCGCCTATTTGCCGCTGGCGGCGGCGCAGCAATTGGGCATTCCCTGTGCCGCCATGAGCTCGCTGAATTGGGCGGATATTTTTGCTGCTTATTGTGACGAGATGGTGGGGTCGGCGGGAACTTTGGCACAAATACGCGCCGCTTATGAAGGCGCAGGTGCCTTTTTACGCATCACCCCGGCCATGCCCATGAGTGATTTGGAGAACGCAAAAACCGTTGCCCCCATCGCCAAAGTGGGCGTCAATCGCCGCGATGCGATCAATGCCAAATTGGGTTTGGCAAAAGATGAGAAATTAGTATTGGTGAGTATGGGCGGCATGGCGCTACGTTTCCCTATGGAGCGCTGGCCGCAGATGGAAGGTGTGCGCTGGCTGGTGCAAGTGGATTGGCAGGTTTCAAGGCCGGATGTAACGAGTTTGGAGTCGTTGCAAATGGAGTTTATTGACGTGCTGGCAAGCTGTGATGTGCTGCTATGCAAGCCGGGTTATGGCAGCTTCGCCGAGGCTGCCTGTAATGGGATTCCGGCGTTATATGTGGCACGTGAAGACTGGCCGGAGGAGCCGATTTTGATTGCGTGGCTGGAGGAGTATGGGCTGTGTCGTAAAGTGCCGCGGCACTCGTTGGAGCGGGGGAGTTTTGAGTTGGAGTTGCAGGAGTTGATGTCGTTGCCAAAGCCGATGCCAGTGAAGCCTTTGGGTATTCAGCAGGCGACGGATTATCTGGCTGTGTACTTAGACCAGACTTAACCACCCCCGCCGCGAGCGGCGACCCCTCCTTGAAAAAGGAGGGGAGTGAATGGTGGCTAATCAACAGCCATTTAGTCAGAATTGGGCTTTATATCCCCTCCTTTTTAAGGATGGGTGGCGCTTCAGCGCCGGGGTGGTTATTTGGCTCTATCAACATCGCATCTCCATAACTAAAAAACCGATACTCTTTTTCCACCGCGTGTTGGTAAGCCGCGCGTAAATTTTCTATGCCGCCAAACGCTGATACCAGCATCAGCAGCGTGCTTTTGGGCAGATGAAAATTAGTCAGCAACCTTTCCACCACCTGAAATTCAAATCCGGGGGTGATGAAAATATCAGTCTCTCCGCTGCTTGAATGCAACTCACCATTTCGCGCCGCTGATTCCAGCGCACGCAAGGCCGTGGTTCCCACCGCAGTAATCTTGCCGCCGCGCTGACGGGTGTGCTGAATGGCATCAACAGTCGCTTGCGGGATGTGATAACGCTCGCTGTGCATCTTGTGTTCGGCGATATTTTCCACGCGCACCGGCTGAAATGTGCCCGCGCCAACGTGCAAAGTTAAATACACAATCTGAATGCCGCGCTGTTGCAGCTCGGTGAGCATGGCCTCATCAAAATGCAAGCCCGCCGTGGGCGCGGCCACCGCTCCTGGGTCGCGTGCATACACTGTTTGGTAGCGCTCTTCGTCGAATTTCTCCGGCGCGTGCTGGATGTAGGGTGGCAAGGGTAACGCACCATATTGGTCAAGAATTTGCGCCACGTCGCCGTCAAAACGGAGCTGAAATAAATCGTCTTGACGGGCAATTACCTCGGCTTCTACGCATTCTGCAAAGACCAAGCGACTACCCACCTTGGGTGCTTTGGAGGCGCGAATCAAAGCCAACGCCTCGTGTGCACTCAGAATGCGTTCAACCAGCGTTTCAATCTGCCCGCCACTGTGTTTTTTGCCCCACAGCCGTGCTTTGATGACGCGGGTGTCGTTGAAAATGAGTAAGTCATTGGGTTTAAGCAAATCCGGTAGATTCTGAAACACACTGTCGGTAAGCGTACCGCCATTCACTTGCAACAAACGGCTGGCGTTGCGCTGCTTGGCCGGAAATTGGGCAATGAGGTGTTCGGGCAGGAAAAAATCGAAGTCTTGAGTGAGCAATTTAGGTCGGTACTTTTTGAGCAACAAAAAAAATGAAGTTTCGCTATAATACCGCCTCTTTTAAGCCCCTCCTAATGCCGGGATGGCGGAATTGGTAGACGCAGCGGACTCAAAATCCGCCGCCGCAAGGTGTGGGGGTTCGAGTCCCCCTCCCGGCACCACAGTAAAAAATAAACCTTCGTCGCTATGCGGCGTTGCTCGCAAAAAATGGCTCCTTACATATAAATCATATGCTGCGTCGCAATTTTTTGCGCGCGCCTTGCCTAGCTTAGAAGTTTTATTTTTTAATTTTTCAGCATTTTCAAGCCTCTGCAATGATTTTCGCGCTCAAACCCGCAAGTTATCTGGTATGATTTTCTCATGTGCAGAAAAAGCAATATAAATCTGATGCGAAACATACAGTTATTTGCCCTGTTTTTTACTAGCTTACTGCCCTGTGCGGCGGCTATAGCAGCCCAGCCCTTGGGCTGCCTGTTCGAGCCTGAGCGCTTGGCGGAAGTGGGCAGTCCGGTAGTTGGCATCATCGCCACGGTTGAGGTTGAGCGCGGCTCCAAGGTGCGCAAAGGCCAAGTGTTGGCTACTTTGCGTGCTGATGTAGAGCGTGCTTCGGTCAATGTGGCTGATACCCGTGCCAAGGCAGAGGCCGATGTGCGTACTGCTGAAGCAAATCTGAAATTGGCGCGTATCACGCAAAAGCGTGGCGAAGACTTGGTCGGCAAGAGTTTCATCTCGCAACAAGCGCTGGATAAATCCATAGCAGAAACCTCCATCGCCGAGCAAAAGTTGATTTTGGCGCGTGAGCAATTGAACGTAGCCGGTAGCGAATTGGCGCTTGCCCGCGCCCAGCTTGGTTTGCGTTCGATACGTTCGCCGATTGATGGCATTGTGGCAGACCGTTACGTGTGGCCTGGCGAGCGTGTGGAAGAAAAAGCGCTGTTCAAAATCGCCAAGATTGACCCAATACGCATAGAAATGGTGCTACCGGTGACGTTTTACGGCACGATTACCGAGGGCATGGTGATTGATGTGACGCCTGATATGCCGAACGCCAAGCCGTTGCACGCATGGGTAAAGCTGGTGGATAAGCTGGTGGATGGCGCGAGCAATACCTTCCGCATGCGTGCTGAAATTCCTAATCCTGATTTGGCAATTCCTTCTGGCGTGCGTTGCAAAGCTGAATTGCCCGACCCTCCCAAACCAGTAGTCAATAAGCCTGCTGATCCTTTTATGCCACCCCCTTCTGGGACGCTTAAACTCAGTCCGCAACCTGCTGCTGCCCCAGCTCCATCTAAAGTGGTTTCTGGCAGCCCTAGCAAGCCCACCAAAACCAAATAGACTGTACGCCTAGTTGGTTGTATCAATGTGAGAAATTACCCAAACTATTTCCATCGCTTATGGCAGAATTGAGTCCGTAAAAGCATGTGAATTATTTGCATGTCAGTAAGAAAACTCGGGGGAGTTCTGACTGATTATTATGAGTTGGGGTTTATTCAACAATAAGAGCGTAAGAGTTCGCCCGCAGCTTGAAGACCTCGAGCCGCGCGTCCTTTATTCTGCCGATGCCGCCGCTTTATTGGGTGCGACCGATACTCTTTCCCCTGTCGCCGAAGTGCGCATGCTCGATTTGTCCGTACCAGCCCCCGTTTTATTAGCCCCAGTTGCAACACAAACCACCAACCAAGAAATCGTTTTTGTTAACACGGATGTTCATGACTATCAGTCTCTAATTGATGACATCACCCAGAATGCCGACAGCACACGCCACATTCAAGTTGTGCTGTTGGATAGTCACCAAAATGGCATAGACCAGATCAGTGCCACACTGCAAAACCAGCACGACCTTTCTGCCATACATATCATTTCTCATGGCACAGAATATGGTGTCAATCTAGGCAATAGTTTTCTAAACTCCCAAACGCTAGAGCAAAACAGCACCACTATTGCCAACTGGGGGCAGGCGCTTGGCGATAACGGCGACATTCTTCTCTATGGCTGTGATGTGGCACAGACCGATGTTGGTAAAGGTCTGGTCAATGGGCTTGCCAATCTCACTCATGCCGATGTGGCTGCTTCTGATGACCTGACCGCTAGCGCCGTTATCGGTGGTGATTGGGATTTGGAGTACAAGGTTGGTCAGGTCGAAACCAGAGGCGTCATAGATAAGAATGCTCCCAATCACTGGGTAGGCTATCTTGCTTCTTTGACCGTGGATACCACAAGTGATGTATCGGATGGCAATACCAGTTCTATCGCTGCATTGCTGGGTAGCAAAGGTGCTGACGGCAAGATTTCACTGCGCGAGGCGATTACCGCGGCCAACAATACGTCTGGTACCGACACTATTAACTTCAGCATCGGTACCGGTGTGCAGACCATTACCGTCACTTCGACGTTAACTATTAATTCGGCCATCATCATAGACGGTACTACCCAATCCGGTTACGTTGCGGGCAGCACGCTGACGATTATCCTAGATGGTAACGGCGGAAATTATGATGGCTTGACTCTGAATAGTAATTCCGATGGTTCAACCATCAAGGGCTTAGTCATTCGTGATTTTGGTGGCGATGGCATCCAGATTGCTGCTGGTTCAGATAACAACACCATCATCGGTAACTTTATCGGGGGCATGACCAATACGGGGACGGCATCAGGTACTGACGATAATGGGGGCAGTGGTATCAATGTGGTAGGTGCAAATAACACGATTGGTGGCACGACAGTCGCTGAACGTAACGTTATCTCAGCCAATACCAGCCGAGGCATTTACATCGTTGGTGCTACCGCTACAGGAAATACCGTAAAAGGCAACTACATAGGCCTTACTGCTGCGGGCACAGCAACGCTGGGCAATGGTAGCAATGGCGTGAGAATAGAAACAAGCGCTGATCTCAACACGGTTGGTGGTAACACTGCTGCAGAGCGAAATGTTATCAGTGGCAACAACAACGACGGGATACGTGTAAGAACCAATAGTAATCTCATTCAAGGGAATTATATTGGCACCGATTTCACAGGGACAGTGGATTTGGGTAACACACAGGCCGGCATAGAGATTGATAACGGTGGTAGCAGCAACAGCGTCACAGACAACTTGATTTCCGGCAATAACGCTAGTGGCATAGAGCTTGGCAACTCAGGGGGAGATAGCCCCTCGAATACAATCACCTTCAACCTCATCGGTACCAAAGCTGACGGTATAAGCGCATTGGGAAATACTCTCAATGGACTAGACATAGGCAATGGTGGCACCGCGAACGACTCTTTTATCAACGACAATACCATCGCATTCAACGGTGGCGATGGCATCAGTCTTGTCTCTAGCACGGGCATCTTTATTTCACAGAATTCTATTTTTTCCAACACTGGGCTTGGGATAGACCTGACCAATAATGGCGTGACAGCCAATGACGCAGGTGATGGGGATACTGGGGCTAACAATCTACAGAACTTTCCAGTGCTGATATCTGCGGTGGTGAGCGGTACTAGTCTGACCATTGTAGGCACTTTGAATAGCAACGCTTCCAGCAATTTCCGCGTTGAATTTTTCTCATCTGTTGCGCAGGATGCTACTGGGTTTGGTGAAGGTCAAACATATTTGGGTGCGGTGACAGTCATCACGAACGGAGCTGGAAATGGTACTTTCAATACTACTCTGACTGGGGTTACGGTTCCGGCAGGAAGATTTATTTCGGCCACGGCAATCAATACTACGACTAGCAATAGCTCGGAGTTTTCCCAAAATGTGGTCGTCACTGGTAATACTGCACCCAGTATCACTAGCAATGGCGGGGGAGCCACTGCCAGCATCAGTGTCTCTGAGAATACAAGCGCGGTGACAGCGGTGACAGCGACTGATAGTGATTTACCAGCACAGGCACTCACCTACTCTCTCAGTGGTGTAGATGCTGCTTTATTTGGCATCACTGGAGGAGGAACGCTGACTTTTCTGAGTGCCCCTAACTTTGAAGTGCCCACTGATGTCGGTACTAACAATGTCTACAACGTCACGGTGCAAGTCAGTGACGGTAGTTTGACTGATACTCAAGCGATAGCGGTTACAGTGACCGCAGTAAATGACAATATTCCCACCATCACCAGCAATGGTGCAGGAACCACGGCCAGCATCAGCGTTGCTGAAAACTCCACTGCGGTGACCACCGTGACCGCAACAGACGCTGACTTACCAGCGCAGACCCTAACCTACGTCCTCGGTGGGGCTGACGCTGGAAAATTTAGCATCACTGCGGGTGGCGTACTGACTTTTAACACCGCCCCCAATTTTGAAGCGCCTACCGATGTTGGCGCTAACAATATCTACAATGTCACGGTAACGGTGAGTGATGGGACTTTAGCCGATCTCCAAGCAATTTCAGTCAGCGTAACTAATGTCAACGAAACACCGACCATCACTAGTAATGGTGCGGGAGCCTCGGCCAGTATCAGTGTTGCCGAGAATGGTACAGCGGTGACTACGGTGACTGCGACCGACCCTGATGCCTCTCCCACTTTAAGCTATAGCATTATCGGCGGATTAGATGCTTCACAGTTCAGCATCAACAGCAGCACGGGCGTCCTGACTTTTATGGCTGCCCCCAACTTTGAAGTGCCGACAGACTCGAACACGAACAACATTTACCATGTGGATGTACAGGTCAGCGACGGAGCGCTGACGGATACGCAAACCATCAATGTCACCGTCACCAACGTCAACGAAGCCCCCACGATTAGCAGCGGGAGCACAGCCTCTGTGGCAGAAAACTCTACCGCGGTGATGACCGTCGTAGCCAGCGATCCGGACGCATCCACCACGCTCACCTATGCGCTCAGCGGAGTGGATGCGACGAAATTTAGCATTAGCGCTGGTGGTGTAATCACCTTCCTTAGCGCCCCCAACTTTGAAGTGCCGACGGACGTGGGGACTGACAACATCTACAACGTCACAGTCACGGTGAGCGATGGCACATTAACCGCCAGCCAAGCCATAGCAGTCACGGTCACCAACGTCAACGAAGTCCCCACGGTTACCAGTGCCGCCAGCGCCAGTGTTGCAGAAAATACCGCCACGGCCACTACTGTTTACACCGCCACCAGCACTGATCCTGACGCAGTTGACACGGTCGCTTGGAGTTTAAGTGGCACTGACGCTGCCGCCTTTACCATCAACGCCAGCGGCCAACTCAAATTCGTCAGCTCGCCTGACTTTGAAACTAAGAACAGCTACAGCGTCAACGTCATTGCCACTGACGCTGGCAGTCTTACCGCCAGTAAAGCGCTCACCATCAGCGTCACCAACGTCAACGAAGCGCCCACCATTACCAGCGGCACCAGTGCCACCGTTGCAGAAAACATCGCCACCAGCACCACCGTCTACACCGCCACGCGCACTGACCCAGACGCAGGTGACACGGTCGCTTGGAACTTAGCCGGCACGGACGCTGCTGCCTTCACCATCAATGCCAGTGGCCAAATTCAATTCGTCAGCTCGCCTGACTTTGAAACTAAGAGCAGCTATAACGTCATCGTCATCGCCATCGACTCTGGCAGCCTCTTCGCCGTTAAACCTTTAAGTCTCACCGTCACCAACGTCAACGAAGCCCCCACGATTAGCAGCGGCGCCAGTGCCAGCATTGCAGAAAACACCACAGCGGTCACCACGGTCACGGCGACCGACCCCGACGCATCCCCGACTTTTACCTACAGCATCAGCGGTGGCGTGGATGCAGCCAGATTCAGCATCAATGCGACGACAGGCGCATTGAGCTTTGTTGCAGCTCCTGACTTTGAAACCCCTACGGATACTGGCACCAACAACGTCTACAACGTCACAATTCAAGTGTCCGACAGCTCACTGACCGCCAGTCAAGCCATCGCAGTCACCGTCAGCAATGTCAACGAAGCTCCTACTATCAGCAGCGGCGCTATTGCTAGCGTCGCAGAAAACACTACCGCCGTGATGACCGTCGTCGCTAGTGATCCAGATGCGTCCACCACTCTTAGCTACGGCCTCAGTGGAGCAGATGCGGCTAAATTTGGCATTAGCGCGGGTGGTGTAATCACCTTCCTCAGCGCACCCAACTTTGAGGCCCCGACCGACAGTAATACAGATAATATTTACAGCGTCACAGTCACTGTGAGCGACGGTGCTTTGACGGCTAGCAAAGCAATAGGAGCTACCGTCACCAACGTCAATGAAGCGCCAGTGGCAGCGAATGATGCGGCTGCGGGCAGCGCCAACACTACGCTCATTGGAAATGTTTTCACCAACGATAGCGATGAAGACGGTGATGTCTTGACTCCTGTTTTGGTGAGCCTGCCAACAAATGGTTTAGTGAGCTGGGGTGCGAGTGGGAACTTTAGCTATGCGCCTACCCCCGGATTCAGCGGCAATGATGCCTTTACCTACAAAGCCAATGATGGCGGTGGTTTAAGCTCTAACACGGCCAGCGTTGCTTTGACGGTGAATTCAGTCGCAGTAACGCCTCCTCCGGTAGTGACTCCTCCTCCGACAGTCACGTCACCTAGTGTCACTGTTTTGCTGACTACCTTGGGCGTTATCACCAGCCCCTCACCTACTAGTGGTTCTAGCAATACCCCATCCAGTAGCGGCATAGGCGTATCCGCTACACCAAGCGCTGTCGCGGCTTCTGGCGGTGGTTCTACGGCAAGCTCGAGCAGCAGCGCAAGCGCTAGTTCTGGAGGGAGTTCTGCATCTTCCGGTGGAAGTAGCGAAGTGCGGGTGAGCGCCAATGAATCAGGGCTTTCCAATGCGCGTGTGGAGCAGTCGGTGTCTGAGCGTAGAGTTTCTATATCCACTTTGGGCAACACCTCCACGATAGCCTCTAACGTGGCCACTGTTGGAGTGCAAGCTCCCAAAGCATTCGCCAATGCAGCACAGGTGCTGAGTGTTGCAGAGCAGTTGCAGCTGGTGGACATTAAAGTAGCCAAGTCACAATCCAATTTCAGCGCCTTGCTGGGTGATATTGTGTCTGGCGGCAGAATTCGTATAGAAGGCGTGAGTAACAAGGGAGAGGCGCAAGCGGAACAAGCGAAAAATGCACAATCTTTGTTGACTACGCTCAGCGTGCATAAGAGCGCTCAGATTACCGGTGCAGCAGCCTCGACCGGATTGGTCGTGTGGGCGTTGAATTCTGGCGGGCTGTTGTCTTCAGTGCTGGCTACAGTGCCGGTATGGAAAGATATTGACCCTATTTCAATTTTGGATCATAGCGATGGTGAATCTCAGGGTGTTGACGAGGAAGATGATGAGGTAGATGAGACCGCTGTCGCAGAGATACTTTCTTAGGCAAAATGACTTGGTAAAACTGCAAGTTAAGTGAAATAATTACTATCTATCGCAGAGGGGTTGTGATGAAATGACGCCTAAGTAATTACACCCGGCAGCACGACCGTTTCCGGACAAATTGGAGTTGATAAATTGTCCCCACCTTATGCGCATAAAAGGATACGTCCGCAGCTCGAAGACATCGAGCCTAGAATCCTGTACTCCGCAGATGTGGCGGCCTTGTATAACCCGCAGTTGGCGGCTCCCAGCGCCGAGATTCGGATGCTGGATTTGTCGGTGCCCACCCCACCAGCAGCAGCGCCTGTTGTAGCACAAACTACCAGCAACGAGATCGTCTTCGTCAACACCGACGTACAAAACTACCAAGCGCTGGTTAACAACATCACCCAAAATGCCGACAGCACACGCAACATCCAAGTGGTGCTGCTGGATAGTCACCAAAGTGGCATAGACCAAATCAGTGCTGCGCTGCAAGGCCAACACGACATTTCCGCCATCCATCTCATCGCCCACGGCAGTGACGGCGATATAGAGCTAGGCAACACCCAGCTCAACGCGCAGACGCTCAATGCCAACGGCCTAGCCATTGCTGACTGGGGCAAAGCCTTAAATGACAATGGCGACATCCTCATCTATGGTTGTAATCTCGCGCAGACAGATACTGGTAAAAGCTTCGTCAACAAGCTAGCAAATCTTACCTTGGGCGATGTCGCGGCTTCTGACGACCTTACCGGCGACGCCGCCAAGGGTGGTGATTGGGATTTGGAGTATCAAGCGGGCAACATCGAAACTCGCGTTGTGATTGATTTATCTGGGCAGAAAAATTGGCTGGATTTGCTAGTGGCCAATTCTGCGCCTACATTGGCTTTACCTAACGGTGCTGTAAGTTTTACAGAGGATGCTAGCGCGGTATCTGTTGATAGTGCCGCCTCGGTAGTTGATAGTGAGCTTACAGCTCTCAACGCAGGTTTCGGTGACTACGCAGGTTCGAGTTTAGTGTTGATGCGCAATGGTAGTGCCAATCCTGATGATAGTTTTGGTTTCGATACTACGGGCGGAATTTTTTCCGTAAGCGGGAGCAATCTGCAAAGTGCCGGGCTCACATTTGCCACATTCACCAATAGTGGTGGAGCGCTCACAATCAATTTCACCAGTTCGGGAACCATCGCTACTCAATACTTGGTGGATCAAGTGATGCAGCTCACTCAATATACCAATACCAACCAAAATCCACCTACTTCGGTACAGCTTGATTGGAGCTTTGATGATGGCAATGCTGGTGCGCAAGGAACTGGTGGTGCGCTGTTTGATATTAAAAGTACGACCGTCAACATCACCGCCGTCAACGATGCACCAGTAAACACGGCACCTGCTAGCTACACTACCCTTGAGGACACCGCATTCAAACTCACTGGACTCTCGGTGAGCGATGTGGATGCTGCTGCTGGTAACATCACCGTCACCCTCTCGGTGAGCAACGGCACATTGGTAGCCGCCAACGCAGGCGGTGTCACGGTCGCGGGCTCCACCACCAACAGCATCGTATTGACTGGCACTTTAGCCAACATCAACACCTAT
>JBJXEA010000005.1:0-73425 GCA_046155285.1 Methylophilaceae bacterium
TCCAAGATGTCAGCGCTTGGTGCGGCGATGCGTAAGTTGGTACATCTGTGCTTCGGCGTGATTAAATCCCGTCAGCCTTATCGCGGTGATTATGCGTAATTTGGTTGACGGGAGAGACGGTATCTACTACTCGTTATCGGGTACAATGCGCGCCTGCAGTCACCGTTTCAGTCTACGCACTGCTTACCACATTTGGTTTTTCACCCCACTCCGTTTGCCTGAGACTGGCGCTTAACCAAGCGACAGGCCACGTTTTTCATTAGGAATTTTATGTCTTTTGCATCTCTCGGTTTATCCGAGGAAATCGTTCGCGCCGTTTCCGAGCGCGGTTACACTGAACCAACCCCTATTCAAGCCCAAGCTATCCCCGCCGTGTTATCCGGTGGCGATCTGCTTGCCGGCGCACAGACCGGCACTGGCAAGACCGCCGGTTTTACCCTGCCTATTCTGCATAGGCTTTCTGATAAATCCGTCAAAGGTCCCTCCGAAGGTCGTCCTCCGGTACGCGCCCTGATCCTGACTCCGACCCGCGAATTGGCGGCACAGGTGGAAGAGAGCGTGCGCGAGTACGGCAAGTATCTAAAACTTACCAGTATGGTGATGTTCGGCGGTGTCAACATCAACCCGCAGATCACCAAGTTGCGCAGCCGCGTGGACATTCTGGTGGCGACCCCAGGTCGTTTGCTGGATCACATCGGCCAACGTACTCTGGATTTGTCTAAGGTCGAAATCCTGGTGCTGGACGAAGCCGACCGTATGTTGGATATGGGCTTCATCCGCGACATCAAGAAAATTCTTGCGCTGCTGCCGAAGAAACGCCAGAACCTGCTGTTCTCGGCAACCTTCTCCGACGAGATCAAGGCACTGGCTGATGGCTTGCTGGATAACCCTGCGATGATAGAAGTGGCGCGTCGCAACGCCACTGCGGAGCTGATTTCACAGAAAATCTATCTGGTGGATCGTGAAAAGAAACGCGACTTGCTCGCCCATCTCATCACCGAGCACAACTGGCACCAAGTGCTGGTGTTTACTCGCACCAAGCATGGCGCTAACCGTTTGGCGGAACAACTGGACAAGGGCGGTATCCCTGCCTTAGCTATCCACGGCAACAAGAGTCAGAGCGCACGTACCAAGGCGCTCAAGGAATTCAAGGATGGCAGCCTGCAAGTGCTGGTCGCCACCGACATTGCGGCGCGCGGCATTGACATCATCGAGTTGCCTCACGTCGTCAATTACGAGTTGCCCAACGTGCCGGAAGACTACGTGCATCGCATCGGACGTACCGGTCGTGCCGGTTCTGAAGGCGAGGCGATTTCGCTGGTGTGCGTGGATGAGCACAAACTGCTCAAGGACATCGAGCGTGTCA
Source organism: Methylophilaceae bacterium (assembly GCA_046155285.1). Taxonomy (GTDB): domain Bacteria; phylum Pseudomonadota; class Gammaproteobacteria; order Burkholderiales; family Methylophilaceae; genus CAILHX01. Next base: position 1,367 of record JBJXEA010000005.1, read on the forward strand.
CCAAACGTGAACTGCCTAGAGAAATTGTGACCGGTTTTGAGCCTGACTTGAATGTCAAGCCTGAGCCGATTTTGAATGGGCAGAACCGTGGTGGAGGCCAGCGTCAAGGGCATAGCCGTAACCAGCAACCGCGCAGTGCAGAGAAAAATGGCAATCAGGCGCAGCCTAGAACCAGTTCTGGGCAAAGGCCTGCGGCAAAACCAGCTGCGGCTGGTAATCGCGGTGCGGCGCATCGTTCTGGTGGAAGGCATCGCTAACAAAGCAAAGTTTGCTGTCAATTCGCGTTGATTGAAGCCTAGCTTTCAGCTATAATTCGGCCAGTTAAAAACGGGGTGAGCGATTAGCTTGCCCCGTTTTCTATGTCTGCTGCCGTAAACATAAAACCAAATAAATACAAGGAATTAAACGTGTCTGAACACATGCCAGCCGTGCTCGTACTCGCAGATGGAACTGTGTTTCGAGGCATTGCAATTGGCGCTTCAGGCCATACCGTGGGCGAGGTGGTTTTCAACACGGCCATGACCGGATATCAGGAAATTCTCACCGACCCGTCCTACACCGAACAAATCGTCACGCTGACCTATCCGCACATCGGCAATTACGGCGTGAATCTGGAAGATGTCGAGTCCGGAAAGGTCTACGCGGCAGGTTTAGTGATTCGTGATTTGCCGCTGCTCACCAGCAATTTCCGCAGCCATCAGCCGCTTTCAGATTACTTAGTCGCCAACAATGTCGTCGCCATCGCCGATATTGATACGCGCAAATTAACCAGAATTCTGCGCGAAAAAGGCGCACAAGCAGGCTGCATCATGGCGGGTGAAGTAGACGAAGCGAAGGTGCTGGAACTGGCGCGTGGTTTCCCCGGTTTAAGCGGTATGGATTTAGCCAAAGTGGTTTCCGTCAAAGACTCCTATGTTTGGCAAGAAGGTGAGTGGGTGCTGGGCGCAGGTTTTGTGCCGCCAGCCTCGCCAACATTCAATGTGGTGGCGTTTGACTACGGCGTGAAGCGCAATATCCTTAGAATGCTGGCCTCGCGCGGTTGTAAAGTCACCGTGCTGCCAGCGCAAGCCACTGCCGAACAAGCCTTGGCCTTGAATCCAGATGGTATTTTTCTGTCTAACGGCCCCGGTGACCCAGAGCCTTGCGATTACGCCATTGCTGCCATCAAAACGCTGGTGGATAAGGGCATCCCTACCTTCGGCATTTGCTTAGGCCACCAATTGCTGGCGCTGGCATCGGGCGCTAAAACCATGAAGATGAAATTCGGCCATCACGGTGCCAACCATCCGGTGCAGGATTTAGAAAGCAAAAAAGTTTTTATTACTAGCCAGAACCATGGTTTTGCGGTGGATGCAGCGACGCTTCCGGCTAACATCAAGACCACACATGTGTCGCTATTCGACGGTAGCCTGCAAGGCATTGCCCGCACCGACAAGCCCGCATTCAGCTTCCAAGGCCATCCTGAAGCCAGTCCGGGGCCTACGGAAATGGCTTATTTGTTTGATCGTTTCATCAAGTTGATGCAAGAAAGAAAGGCTGCCTGATGGCGAAGCGGACAGACATTAAATCCATCCTCATCATCGGCGCCGGCCCTATCGTCATCGGCCAGGCCTGCGAGTTTGACTATTCCGGCGCACAGGCCTGCAAAGCACTGCGTGAAGAAGGTTTCCGCGTCATTCTGGTGAACTCCAACCCGGCCACCATCATGACCGACCCGGAAATGGCGGATGCGACTTACATCGAGCCGGTGACTTGGCAAGTCGTCGAGAAGATTATTGCCAAAGAGCGCCCTGATGCGCTGTTGCCAACCATGGGCGGGCAAACCGCGCTGAATTGTGCGCTGGATTTGGATAAACACGGCGTGTTGGCAAAATATAATGTGGAGCTGATAGGCGCTTCCAAAGAGGCCATAGACAAGGCCGAAGACCGACAAAAATTCAAAGAAGCCATGACCAAAATTGGCCTCGGCTCGGCGCGTTCATCCATGGCGCACAGCATGGAAGAGGCTTTGCAAGTGCAGGCGGGCATTGGTTTTCCAACCATCATTCGCCCCTCGTTCACCATGGGCGGCTCTGGTGGCGGCATCGCCTATAACCGCGAAGAATTCATCACCATTTGCGAACGCGGCTTGGATGCCTCGCCCACCAACGAGTTGCTGATTGAAGAATCGCTGCTGGGCTGGAAAGAGTTTGAGATGGAAGTGGTACGCGACCGTGCCGACAATTGCATCATCATTTGCTCGATTGAAAATCTCGACCCGATGGGCGTGCATACCGGCGACTCCATCACCGTGGCACCCGCACAAACATTGACCGACAAAGAATACCAAATCATGCGTAACGCCTCATTAGCGGTATTGCGCGAAATTGGCGTGGATACGGGTGGCTCAAACGTGCAGTTTGCCATCAACCCGCAAGACGGGCGCATGATTGTGATTGAGATGAATCCGCGCGTGTCGCGTTCATCGGCATTGGCTTCCAAGGCTACAGGTTTCCCGATTGCAAAAGTTGCGGCGAAATTGGCGGTGGGTTATACGCTGGATGAACTCAAGAACGAGATCACCGGCGGTGCGACACCTGCTTCGTTTGAGCCTTCGATTGACTATGTAGTCACCAAGATCCCACGTTTTGCTTTTGAAAAATTCCCGCAAGCCGATTCGCGCCTGACCACGCAGATGAAGTCGGTGGGTGAGGTGATGGCGATAGGCCGTACCTTCCAAGAATCATTCCAGAAAGCCCTTCGCGGATTAGAGGTTGGCGTTGACGGGCTGGACGAAAAGACTACGGATCAGAATTTAATTGAAAAAGAGTTGGGTGAGCCTGGTCCTGAGCGCATTTGGTATGTGGGCGATGCCTTCCGTGTGGGCATGAGCGCCGAACAAGTATTCAATCATTCCAGCATAGATCCTTGGTTTTTAGCGCAGATTGAAGACATCATCAAGCGCGAACAAGCCTTAAAAACCCGCGCTTTGGGCAATTTAAGTAAGGATGAGCTGTTTCAGCTCAAACGCCGTGGTTTTTCTGACCGTCGTTTGGCCAAATTATTAAATACAGATCAACACGCGGTACGCGCTATTCGCCATGCGTTGGGAGTGCGTCCGGTGTATAAGCGTGTGGACACTTGCGCGGCGGAGTTTGCGACTTCCACCGCGTATATGTACTCCAGCTACGAAGAGGAATGCGAAGCGCAACCGACCAACAACAAAAAAATCATGGTGCTGGGTGGCGGGCCTAACCGTATCGGGCAAGGCATTGAGTTCGATTATTGCTGCGTGCATGCGGCATTTGCCCTGCGCGAGGACGGCTTTGAAACCATCATGGTCAATTGCAACCCTGAAACTGTTTCTACCGATTACGACACCTCCGACCGCCTTTATTTTGAGCCGTTGACACTGGAAGACGTGCTGGAAATTGTGGCGGTTGAAAAACCTGTCGGGGTGATTGTGCAATACGGCGGCCAAACGCCGTTGAAGCTGGCGCGGGATTTGGAAAAAGCCGGTGTGCCGATTATCGGCACGTCGCCCGATGCAATTGATTGCGCTGAAGACCGTGAGCGCTTCCAAAAAATGTTGCAACAATTGGGCTTAAAACAGCCGCCCAACCGCACCGCACGTACGCCGGAAGAGGCCATTCGATTGGCGCAAGAAATTGGTTATCCGCTGGTGGTGCGGCCTAGTTATGTGCTGGGCGGACGCGCCATGGAGATTGTGCAGGAACAGTCTGAGCTTGAGCGCTACATGCGTGAGGCGGTAAAAGTTTCAAATGAATCGCCGGTGTTGCTGGATAGATTTCTGAATGACGCCAAAGAAGTAGACGTGGATGCGATTTGCGACGGCACGGACGTGCTCATCGGCGGCATTATGGAACACGTCGAGCAAGCGGGCGTGCATTCGGGCGACTCGGCCTGTTCGCTGCCGCCGTATAGCTTGTCAGCAGAAATTCAGGACGAACTGCGCCTGCAAACCGTGCAAATGGCCAAGGCGCTGAATGTGGTGGGTTTGATGAACGTGCAATTTGCGATTCAGGGCGAGACCGTATATGTGCTGGAAGTGAATCCCAGAGCCTCGCGTACCGTACCTTTTGTATCCAAAGCCTGTGGCTACCAGTTGGCCAAGGTCGCCGCGCGTTGCATGACGGGCGTGTCGCTCAAAACCCAGGGGATGACCAAGGAAATTATCCCACCCTATTTCTCCGCCAAAGAAGCCGTGTTCCCCTTCATCAAGTTCCCCGGCGTGGATACCATCCTCGGTCCGGAGATGAAGTCTACGGGTGAAGTGATGGGCATAGGTGCAACCTTTGCCGAAGCGTTTGTGAAGTCGCAGCTGGGCGCGGGCACCAAGCTGCCATCCAGCGGCAAAGCCTTCATCAGCGTGCGCCGCGAAGATCGTGAAAAAGTGGTGGAAGTCGCGCAATCGCTGGCGAATTTAGGTTTTCAATTGGTGGCGACACGTGGCAATGCTGGTGTGCTGGCCGAGGCTGGATTGCAGGTCACGCCTGTCAACAAAGTCACCGAAGGTCGCCCTCACATCGTGGACATGATTAAAAATGGAGAAATCAGCTTTATCGTCAATGTGGTCGAAGACAAGCGTGCGGTACAGGATTCTTATGCGATACGGCGCAGCGCTTTGCAGCAAAAAATCACCTACTACACCACCATTGCGGGCGCTAAAGCAGCCTGTGCGGGCATGGCGCATTTGCAGGAATTAACGGTGGAAAGTCTACAAAGCTTGCATCGCAAACTCAACTAGTACTATCATCCACACATCGAAACCACGCTGCATTTTGCGGTGTGGTTTTGTTTTTATAGGAAATAGAAGTGAATAAATTCCCTCTAACCGTGCGTGGCGCCGAGCAATTGCGTGCCGAGTTGCTGCAATTAAAAAGCGTAGAGCGCCCCAGCGTGATTGCGGCTATTTCCGAGGCACGCTCACATGGCGATTTGTCTGAGAATGCTGAATACGATGCTGCCAAAGAGCGTCAAAGCTTTGTGGAAGGCCGTATCGCCGAGGTTGAGGCTAAGCTTTCTAATTCGCAAATCATAGACCCGTCAAAATTAGAAGCCGAGGGTCGCTGCGTGTTTGGCGCGACCATAGCTTTGGAAGATGCCGACAGCGGCGATGCGGTGACCTATCAAATCGTCGGCGACGACGAGGCCGACATCAAGCTGGGCAAGGTTTCCGTTGGCTCGCCAATTGCGCGCGCCTTAATTGGTAAGTCTGTGGGGGATGTGGCGGAAGTCATGGCGCCCGGCGGGCTGAAATCTTACGAAATTGTGGATGTGAACTACGTCTGATGCAAAGAGTTTTTGACCAGTTTGCTTGGATATTGCTCGTTGCGTGGATTGGTGCGCTGTGGGCGACTGGGTGGTTGGTGGCACCGTTAATATTCAATATCTTGACTGACAAGGTATTGGCCGGAAATCTGGCGGGTGCGATGTTCACGCGGCTTGCCTATTTCGGCATCATTGCTGCGTTTATGCTGTTGATACACCGCCTAAGCGTGTTTGGTTTGCAGGCGTTCAAGCAGAGCTATTTCTGGATTATCGTCGCCATGTTGCTGCTGATACTAGCCGGACAATTTGGCATACAGCCGATTCTGGCACACTTGAAAGCGCAAGCAGGCGCGGTGAATGTGATGCAAAGCGTGTTTGCCGACCGTTTTGCGCATTGGCACGGCATCGCCAGCGTGGCCTATTTGATTGAATGTATGCTGGGCGTGGCGCTGGTGTTTAAGGCAAAATGATGGTTGGCTTGTCCGCGCGGCGATAAACCACCAGTTGCTTGCCGATTTGTTGCACCGCTACGCTGCCCAGTTTCTCGCAGATTTCTTCTAACATTTTTACGCGCAGCGCACGGTCGTCGCTCATCACCTTAATTTTTATCAGTTCGTGCGCCTTTAGGCTAATATCAATCTCGCGCAGCACGGTTTCAGACAATCCCTTGTCGCCTATCATTACCACCGGATTTAAGGCGTGACCTAAGCCGCGTAAATGACTAATTTGTTTGGAGTTAAGTGTTTTCATGCCGCAATTATACCAACGGAACTGCCTTTCTCATTGAAAAGAACCAGAACTAGCAAAGCCTGGATGCGCGAGCATCTTAACGACGAGTTCGTCAAACTCGCCAACAAGCACGGCTACCGCTCGCGGGCGGCTTATAAGCTGATGGAGTTGGATGACAAAGACAAGCTCATCCGCCCCGGCATGACGGTGGTGGATTTGGGGGCAGCACCGGGCAGCTGGTCGCAAGTGATGGTTGAACGCTTGAAAGGTCAGGGGCGAGTGATTGCGCTGGACATGTTGGAAATGCAGAATCTACGCGGCGTTGAGTTTATTCAGGGCGACTTTACCGAAGATGTGGTTCTGAATGCGCTTGAAACCTCGCTCAATGGAACGCAGGTAGACCTTGTAATTTCAGACATGGCACCCAATATGAGTGGCATAGATTTAGTGGATCAGATGCGCGCCAATCATCTGGGTGAATTGGCGCTGGAATTTGCGCTGAAATGGCTGCAACCGAGCGGCAACTTTGTAGTCAAAATGTTCATAGGCGAAGGTTTTGACGATGCTGTCAAGAATATGCGCCAGCATTTTGATAAAGTGGCTACGCGCAAACCTAAGGCCTCGCGTGACCGTAGCAGTGAAGTGTATCTGTTAGGGCTAGGGCGAAAACTGTAATTTCGGTTTAGAATGAAGCATCTTTTTTGGAAAAGAGACTATCTTGAATAACGTCATGAGAAATATCGCCATTTGGTTGTTGGTGGCGTTGGTATTAATGTCTGTGTTTAACCAGTTCGGCGGAAAAACCAGTGGTGGCGACAGTCAAATCGTCTATTCCCAATTTCTAGCCGAGGTAAAACAGGGGAATATCTCAAGCGTCAGTATCGAAGGCCACGTCCTGCGTGCCGAAGGGCGCGACGGCAAGCGCTTCACTACTTACGCTCCGCCTGATATGTGGCTGATATCAGATTTGCTGAAAAATGGCGTTAAGGTAGAAGCCAAACCGCCAGAAGAGCCTTCCTTGATGATGAGCATTTTTGTCTCGTGGTTCCCCATGCTGCTGCTTATCGGCGTGTGGGTGTTCTTCATGCGCCAGATGCAGGGCGGCGGCAAAGGCGGCGCGTTCTCCTTCGGCAAGAGCAAAGCGCGTTTGCTGGATGAAGAAAATAATCTGGTGACTTTTGCCGATGTTGCGGGTTGTGACGAAGCCAAAGAAGAAGTCTCCGAATTAGTCGAATTTCTGCGTGACCCCGGAAAATTCCAAAAGCTGGGCGGACGAATCCCGCGTGGTGTGTTGATGGTGGGCAATCCTGGTACCGGTAAAACGTTGCTGGCTCGAGCTATTGCTGGCGAAGCCAAAGTGCCATTTTTCAGCATTTCCGGTTCAGACTTCGTTGAAATGTTCGTCGGTGTAGGTGCGGCGCGTGTGCGCGATATGTTTGAGCAAGCCAAGAAAAACTCCCCGTGCATCATCTTCATAGACGAAATTGACGCGGTAGGTCGCCAACGCGGCGCTGGCTTGGGCGGCGGCAATGACGAACGCGAACAAACGCTCAATCAAATGCTGGTGGAAATGGATGGTTTTGAAGCTAGTGTTGGCGTCATCGTCATCGCCGCCACCAACCGCCCTGACGTGCTAGACCCAGCATTGCTGCGCCCCGGACGCTTTGACCGCCAAGTGGTCGTGCCGCTGCCGGATATTCGCGGACGTGAGCAGATTTTGCTGGTGCACATGCGTAAAGTGCCGATTGATGGCGACGTGAAGGCCGACATCATCGCGCGTGGTACGCCGGGATTTTCTGGCGCGGATTTGGCCAATCTGGTCAACGAAGCCGCGCTGTTTGCCGCCCGCTACAACAAGCGTGTAGTAGATATGGACGATTTCGAGAAGGCCAAGGATAAGATCATGATGGGCGCCGAGCGCCGCAGCATGGTGATGAGCGAAGAAGAAAAGAAAAACACCGCCTATCACGAGTCTGGCCATGCTGTAGTCGCCAAATTGTTGCCCAAAACTGATCCGGTGCACAAAGTCACCATCATTCCGCGCGGCCGCGCCTTGGGCGTGACTATGCAGTTGCCAACTGAAGATCGTTATTCCTATGACCGCGACTTTTTGATGAATCGCGTCGCGGTGATGTTTGGCGGACGTATCGCCGAAGAAATCTTCATGCAACAAATGACCACCGGTGCTTCCAACGACTTCGAGCGCGCTACGCAACTGGCGCGGGATATGGTCACGCGCTACGGAATGACCGACGCGTTGGGTCCTATGGTGTACGGTGAAAACGAAGGCGAAGTGTTTTTAGGGCGCTCGGTGACCAGCACCAAAAACGTATCCGAAGCCACTATGCAAAAAGTGGATGCCGAAATCCGCCGCATCATAGACCAGCAATACGCGCTGGCCAGAAAGTTGCTGGAAGAAAACCGCGACAAAGTGGAGGCGATGACCGCCGCTCTGTTAGAGTGGGAAACCATTGATGCTGAGCAAATAGACGACATCATGGCCGGCAAAGCACCTCGACCGCCCAAGCCGCCAGCAGTAAAACCCACAACTCCGCCTTCTGACGGCGATGCGGCTGGCGTGACGGTGAATATTTCCAGCAAACCCGCGCAGGAAACTTAAATGACAGAGGCTGGAGACTAGGGGCTAGGGATTAGTGAAAACCAATTCCAGTTCCTAGCCTCTAGCCTCTAGCCCCTATGTTTTCTTGCGGCCACTTCCAACTCGATCTTTTCCGCCCCTTGGTCATGGGCATCGTCAATGTCACTCCAGATTCGTTTTCTGACGGCGGCTTGTTTGTCAGTAGACAAGCGGCTATTAGTCATGGGCTGCGCTTGATTGAAGAAGGCGCGGATATTCTCGACATCGGCGGAGAATCCACGCGTCCCGGCGCAACTCCTGTGCCGCTGCAAGATGAACTGGCGCGAGTGATTCCGTTGATCGCCCAGTTAGCAAAACAAAGCAGTGTCCCCATCTCGATTGATACCTATAAGCCACAAGTCATGCAAGCTGCGATTGCTGCCGGAGCTAGCATGGTCAATGACGTGCGTGCATTGCAAGAAGCTGGCGCGTTGGAGATAGTAGCGGCGAGCAATGTCGGCGTATGTTTGATGCACATGCGCGGCACGCCGCAAACCATGCAGAATGATCCCGTTTATGACGATGTGGTGATCGAAGTCGCTAACTTTTTAGCCGCACGCGCTAAAATTCTGCTGGATGCCGGCGTTGCGCGTGAACGCATCGTGATTGACCCCGGCTTCGGCTTTGGCAAACGCACCGCGCACAACGTCGCCTTGCTGCGTAAACTGCCGCGTTTATGCGACTTAGGCTACCCCGTGCTTGCCGGTTTATCGCGCAAATCATTGTTAGGCCAAATCGCGGGCGGCGAGGTGCATGATAGACTACCCGCCAGCATCGCAGCCGCTGTGATAGCAGCGATGAAAGGCGCTAGAATCTTAAGGGTACATGACGTGAAGGCAACAGTAGAAGCTCTTAAAGTGTTAGAAGTAATGGAAAAACTATGAGCAGAAAATATTTCGGTACCGATGGCATTCGTGGTCGCGTGGGCGTAGCACCGATTACGCCGGATTTCATGATGCGGCTGGGTTACGCCGCTGGTACAGTGTTAGCGGGCATGGATTATCACCTTTCCAAAGACGCACATCCAGCGGTGGTCATCGGCAAAGACACGCGCATTTCTGGTTATATGTTGGAATCCGCGCTGCAAGCCGGATTGTCTTCTGCTGGTGTTGACGTGCTGCTCACCGGCCCCATGCCTACGCCCGCTGTGGCTTATTTGACAAGGGCTTTAAGGGCACAGGCGGGCATCGTTATTTCCGCCTCGCACAATCCATTTGAAGACAACGGCATCAAGTTTTTCTCTGGCCTTGGCACAAAACTACCCGACAACATAGAACGCCAAATTGAAGCTGCACTAGATGCACCCATGCCAGTGCAGCCCTCGGCCAAGTTGGGCAAGGCTAAGCGCATCAATGACGCAGTGGGACGCTACATCGAATTTTGCAAATCCACATTCCCCAATGCCTTAGATTTACGTGGCCTGAAAATTGTGGTGGATTGCGCTCACGGAGCTACTTATCACATCGCCCCGCATGTACTGCACGAACTGGGGGCAGAAGTCATCAGCATCGGCGTGCAGCCGGACGGCCTCAACATCAACCACGAATGCGGCTCCACCCATCCGCAAGCCATGCAGAAAGCGGTGCTGGAGCATCAAGCCGACTTAGGAATCGCGCTGGATGGCGACGGCGACCGTTTGATCATGGCGGACGCGACGGGCAACTTGCTGGATGGCGACCAACTGCTTTACATCATTACCGCGCAACTGCAAGCCAAAGGCCAATTGCAGGGCGGCGTGGTGGGCACGCTGATGACCAATCTGGCGTTTGAACACGCCATGCAGCGCCTAGAAATTCCCTTTGAGCGTGCACAAGTGGGCGACCGTTATGTGCTGGAGCTGATGAACGCCAAAGGCTGGAGCTTGGGCGGCGAGAATTCCGGCCATATCTTATGTCTGGATAAGCACAGCAGCGGTGACGGCATCATCGCCGCGCTGCAAGTGTTGACCGCGCTGCGCGAACGCAACGTGTCATTGCAAAGCTCGGGCGGCGACTTAAAGCTGTACCCGCAGGTGCTGGTGAACGTGAAAGTGGATAAAAAACCAGACCTGACCAGCCCCGCCATTCAGTCCGCAGTCAAAGCCGCAGAAACCGAACTCAACGGCGCTGGCCGCGTGCTACTACGAGCCTCCGGCACCGAACCCAAAGTGCGAGTGATGGTGGAAGGGCAAGATAAAGGGCAGGTTGAAATGTTAGCGGAGAAGATTGCAGGGGTGGTGGGGACTACGCTTTAGAATATGAGGATAGGTTATCCCCAATGGTGAGCTTGTCCCTGTTTTTCGGATACCAAGCGTAGTTCCTATGCTGCCAGTTTTTGCCGAGCAAGCCAAGCGGCATAATGCTCTGCCAGATGCGCGACCAACCATAGGCACCTTTGATCTTGGTATCCAAAATTCGGGGGCAAGGTCAGCCGACCACTACATAAAAAAAACAAACAATTAAAGCGAGTAAAGGCACTGCGTTTACCAATTATATTAGACAGATGTCCAATATCGGCACTTATGAGTGATGGTAGGTGGTCTGTAACTAATTGATAATAAAGGGGTGGCCGATGGGGCTCGAACCCACGACAACAGGAATCACAATCCTGGACTCTACCAACTGAGCTACGGCCACCATTGAAGCTAAAAACTACCAAATTAAGCCAAAACTGGCCTGCCCGACAGGACTCGAACCTGTTACCCCCGGCTTAGAAGGCCGGTGCTCTATCCAGATGAGCTACGGGCAGAGTTGTCGGACAAAAGGAACATGGTCGGGGTGGGGGGATTCGAACTCCCGACATCCTGCTCCCAAAGCAGGCGCGCTACCAGGCTACGCTACACCCCGAAGGGCGCTAATATAGCGAAATCGGCGCTTCCCGTCAATTTCAATCTGTTAAAATCCACATCTTTAAGTACTTTGGCGGATGTATGACAGCACAGTTGATTGATGGTAAGGCGATTTCTGAAAACCTATTGACAAGCTTGAAAATACGCATCGAGGAACGTATAGCAAAAGGCAAACGTGCGCCTTGTTTGGCGGTGGTGCTGGTGGGGGCTGATCCAGCATCTAATATCTATGTGAGCAAAAAGCGCCAAAGCTGCGAGGCGATTGGTTTGCGCTCACTGGCTTATGATTTACCAGCCGATGCTGCGCTGAATACTTTGCTGGAATTGATAGATACGTTAAATGCTGATGCTAGTGTGGACGGTATTCTGGTGCAATTGCCGTTACCCGCGCACATGGATGCTACGCAGGTCATCGAGCGCATAGACCCGCACAAGGATGTTGATGGTTTCCACCCTTACAACATTGGTCGTTTGGCGCAGCGTATGCCGCAGCTAAGGCCTTGTACTCCTAAGGGTGTGATCACCATGCTGGCTGCTACGGGATTGGACGTTAAGGGATTGAATGCAGTGGTGGTAGGTGCGTCCAATATCGTGGGGCGGCCGATGGCGCTGGAATTGCTGTTAGCGGGTTGCACAACGACCGTATGCCACCGTATGACGCGCGATTTGGCGGCGGAAGTAGGGCGTGCAGAGTTGTTAGTTGTTGCTGCGGGCAAACCCGGTTTGGTCAAGGGTGAATGGATACGCGAAGGCGCGATTGTGGTGGATGTGGGCATCAATCGGCTGGAGAGTGGCAAGATTTGTGGCGACGTGGATTTTGAAGTCGCCAAGCAACGTGCGGCGTGGATTACGCCAGTGCCCGGCGGTGTGGGGCCGATGACGGTGGCGACTTTGATGGAAAATACTTTAGAGGCGCTGGAGTGGCGTGAGGCGGTGGTGTAGGAGGGGCGCCTCGCCCCGATTTAGTGGGCTATCGTGTCGAGGGCGGCACTCCTACAAAACCCAACGCTAACGTAGCTTTCCCCTACACAATCGCCCGCAATGACTGTGAAGGGCGCATCAGGCTCCCCTAAATCACTCAGCACCACAGTCGCGCCTGTAAAATCGTGGTCAGCGCTGTAATCGTTGCTGGTGATGATGGTTTTAATCCCCGCACCCAGAGCCGATTTCAGGCCATTCTCCGAATCTTCAAAGGCTAGGCACTGTTCGGCATCAAGCTTCAGTTCTTTTAGCGCCCACAGATAAATATCCGGCGCGGGTTTCTTTTTCGGTACTACGTCACCTGCTGCAATTACCTCAAACCAAGTGTGCGCATCCTCGGCTAGGCTGTGACGCAGCAAAGATAGTACGTTTTCCGGCGAGGTGGTGGTGACGATGGCTAAACGCAGGCCAGCATTTTTTGCCTCTAGCAATAGTCGCTTCACGCCGCGCCGCAGCGGGATTTTGCCTTGTTCAAGCATGGTGTTGTAGTGTTTAGTTTTGGCTTGATGCAAGCTGGCGAGAAAGTCATCTGGGAGCTGATGGTCAGGATGGAAGCGCTGCACATAGTGGCGCAAACGCTCCTTGCCACCGGTCACACGCAACAAATCGCCATAAAGTACTGCATCCCAATGCCAATCTAGGCCAAATTCGGCGAAGGCTAAATTGAAGGCCGGAAGATGCGCCTCGCGCTCGGTGTCGGCAAGAGTGCCATCCACGTCAAATAACAGTGCGGCTAACTTGGTGCTGGATTTATTTTGCATTCCTCTATACACTTTCGCCTTCGTTGTTTTTGAAGAAAAAACTCCCTTTTTTGGGAGCTTAAAATCATATTATGTCTGATGTAAAAACCCATTTCACTCCGTATCAACCAAAAGCTGATGAGGAGTACATGAGCGAGCAACAGCGCGAGCATTTTCGCAAAATCCTCGATGCATGGAAAGGTGAATTGTCGCAGGATATGGATCGCACCGTGCATACCATGCAGGACGAAGTGACCATGTTCGCCGACCCTAACGATCGCGCCAGTCAAGAGTCTGACATGACTTTGGAATTGCGTAACCGTGACCGCGAACGCAAGCTGATTAAGAAAATTGAAGAAACACTGAGCAAGATCGCCGAAGATGAATATGGTTACTGCGATAGCTGTGGCGTGGAGATTGGCCTGAAGCGCTTGGAAGCACGGCCTACTGCCACTTTGTGCATAGACTGCAAAACGTTGGATGAGATACGCGAGAAACAAGTAGCGAAGTAACCGTTTTTGTAGGAGCGCCGCCATCGGCGCGATAGAGAATAAAAAAGCCGGATGTTTTCACATCCGGCTTTTTTAAGTCTTGAGCTAGCCTTTATTGTTGCTCGGTAGTGCTTTCTTCTCTAGCAGGCGCGTCTATCAAGGCTTTCATGGACAGGCGAACTTTGCCTTTGTCGTCCACTTCCACCACTTTGACCTTCACTACATCACCTTCTTTGAGGAAGTCGCTCACCGCATTCACGCGTTGATGTGCGATTTGCGAGATGTGTACCAAGCCATCTTTGCCCGGCAACAAGGAAACCACCGCGCCGAAGTCCAGAATACGCAGTACCGCGCCTTCATACACTTGACCGACTTCAACCTCGGCAGTGATTTGCATGATGCGCTTCTTGGCTTCTTCTCCAGCCTCAGCATTCACGCAGCCGATTTTAATCGTGCCATCGTCGCCAATATCAATAGTGGTGCCGGTTTCTTCGGTCAGCGCACGAATTACTGCACCGCCCTTGCCGATTACGTCACGGATTTTTTCAGGATTGATTTTGATGGTGATAATGCGCGGTGCAAATGCTGATAGGTCTTCACGCGAATGATCCATGCTTTGCTTCATCAAGCCCAAAATGTGCATGCGGCCTTCTTGTGCTTGGCTGAGCGCCACTTTCATGATTTCTGCAGTGATGCCGGTAATCTTGATGTCCATTTGCAGCGCGGTGATGCCTTTGTCGGTACCGGCCACTTTGAAGTCCATGTCGCCCAGATGATCTTCATCACCCAGAATGTCGGTTAACACCGCGAAGCGGTTACCTTCCTTAATCAAACCCATCGCGATACCCGCTACGTGGTCGGTGACCGGCACGCCCGCATCCATCAGCGCCAAACAGCCGCCACAGACCGAAGCCATAGAGCTAGAGCCGTTGGATTCGGTGATTTCTGACACCACGCGAATGGCGTAGCCGAAGTCTTCCATGCTCGGCAATACCGCCAGTAGCGCACGCTTGGCCAAGCGGCCATGGCCGATTTCGCGGCGTTTTGGTGTTCCTACACGGCCAGTTTCACCGGTAGCGTATGGAGGCATATTGTAGTGCAGCATGAAACGGTCGGTATATTCGCCTTGCAGCGCGTCTATCTTTTGCTCGTCGCGGCCAGTGCCCAGTGTGGCGACTACCAGCGCTTGCGTCTCACCACGGGTGAACAGCGCAGAGCCGTGGGTGCGTGGCAATACGCCGGTGCGGATGGTGATCGGACGGACGGTGCGAGTATCGCGGCCATCAATGCGCGGTTCGCCGTTCAAGATTTGGCTACGCACGACTTTGGCTTCCAAAGCATGTAGCGCGTCTTTAATTTGGTTAGCAGCATCGGTACCAGTGTCAGCGGTAATCATTTCGGCGACAACCTTGGATTTAATTTCGTCCAAACGGGTAGAGCGCGCTTGCTTGGACTTGATTTTATAAGCCTCGTTGATGTCGTTAGCAGCAAACGCATCCAGCTTGGCAATCATGTCGGTATTGGCTTCTGGCGGTACCCAGTCCCACGGTGCTTTGCCCAGTTCAGCGGCCATTTCGTTGATGGCGTTAATGACGGCTTGCATTTCGGTGTGACCAAATACCACAGCGCCCAGCATGATTTCTTCTGATAACTGCTTGGCTTCAGACTCGACCATCAGCACAGCGCTATCGGTGGCGGCGACGACCAAATCCAACTCGGTCTCAGCTAATTCGCTTTTGGTCGGGTTCAGGATGTATTCGCCGTTGATATAACCCACGCGCGCAGCGCCTATCGGACCATAGAACGGGATGCCGGAAATCGCCAACGCGGCAGATGCGCCGATGATGGCGGGAATGTCAGAATCAATCTCGCTATCGGAAGACATCACGGTAGCGACGATTTGCACTTCGTTGTAGAACTCACCAGGGAACAGCGGGCGCAGCGGGCGGTCAATCAGGCGGCTAGTCAGGGTTTCTTTTTCGGAAGGGCGGCCTTCGCGTTTGAAGAAGCCACCGGGGATTTTACCTGCGGCATAGGTGCGTTCTTGGTAATCCACGGTCAATGGGAAGAAGTCTTGACCTGGCTTGACTTCATGCTTGCCAACGACAGACACCAATACTACGGTGTCATCCAAACTCACCATCACCGCACCATCGGCTTGGCGAGCAATCTCGCCGGTTTCAATGGTTAGCGTGTGGCGACCATATTGCAGGGTTTTTTTAATGTGACTCACAATTTTATCCTCTATGAAATGACAACAAGCCGACAACCGCTGCGTTTCCGCTGCGCCTATCGGCTTGTTTTAACAATACAATTAATGGGTGTTTACTTACGAATGCCTAGGCGCTCGATCAAGGAGCGGTAGCGAGCTACGCTTTTGCCCTTGAGGTAGTCCAGCAGCTTGCGGCGTTGGCTTACTAGCATCAGCAAGCCGCGACGAGAGTGGTGGTCTTTATTGTGGGTTTTGAAATGGTCGGTCAGCATGGAAATGCGATTGGTCAGTAGCGCCACTTGCACTTCAGGAGAACCGGTATCATTGGCGGCCTGTTGGTATTCACCAACGATTTTTGCCTTTTCAGTAGCAGTTGCAGACATCTTTATCTCTCTCTTTTAATTTTCTCTAAATTAAGCCGCGCATTTTAACCGACAACGGCGCAAATTCCAAGTAATTTCAATCATTAGCCGTAGGGCTAGCAACAATTCGGCGTGGACTGATTTGGCCGTCACCTAAGTTCTCGCCTAAGCCCATGAACTGGCGCTGTGGCGCGTAGACGCGCATCATGCCGAGGTACTGAATCCCAGATTTCCACACCGCCTGTCCCTGACAAAAATAATGTGCGCTTTCCGTGTCCAATTCAATCTCAGGCAAATCTGACACTAATGCATCCACGGGCAGCAGCGTAGCATCACGCTCGGCCTGAGACAGTTTCTCCAATGTTTCTAATGTCAGCGCGTTTTCCAGTGAAAAGCCACCGGTTGAGGTTCTGCGTAAACCTATCAAATGCGCGCCGCAACCCAGCACTTTGCCTATATCTTCGGCCAGCACGCGAATATAGGTGCCTTTGCTGCAAGTGACGTTGAAGGCTGCCTGATCGCCACTGAAATGATTAAGCGCAATGTCGTAAATCGTGACTGGACGTGATTTGCGCTCAATTTCCACGCCCGCCCTCGCGTATTCGTACAGCGGTTTCCCTTGAAACTTAAGTGCCGAGTGCATGGGCGGTGTTTGTTGAATCTCACCCAGAAAACTGTGCATCTCGGCTTCAAAATCCGCTTGCGACACATTGACCTCACTACGGCTAGTGACTTCACCTTCGGTGTCGCCAGTGTTGGTGGTCACGCCCAATTTCAGCGTGGCGAAATAGGTTTTGTCGGCATCCAGCAAGCGATGCGAAAACTTGGTGGCTTCGCCAAAACAAACAGGCAGCAAGCCGGTGGCGAAAGGATCTAGATTGCCGGTATGTCCAGCTTTGGCGGCGGTGAACAGTCGCTTGGCGACTTGTAGCGCTTGGTTGGAGGAATAGCCAACGGGCTTGTCCAGCAAAAGCACGCCGTTGATATTTCTTTTGATGCGTTTGAATTGCACGAGTTACTTCTTGTCGGAAGAAATTGCCTGATCTATCAGTTGCGACATCGCAAACCCACGGTCAATGGACGTGTCATGCACAAAATGTATTTGCGGCACGGTGCGTAGCAGCATGCGCTTGGCGAGCTGCCCGCGCAAGAAGCCAGCGGCTTGTTCGAGTCCTAGAATGGTCTCTGCCGGGTCTTCCATAGTGGCGAAGAAGATTTTGGCATGCGCCAAATCCCCCGCCACTTCGACTTCGGTGATGGTGGCGTGACCTACCCTAGGGTCTTTTACTTCAAATTGCAGCAAATCCGCCAATTCGCGCTTGATTTGCTCAGCAACGCGGTTGCTACGGGAAAACGCTTTTGCCATTTATAGTGAGGTGCGAGCGACTTCTACCACTTCAAACACTTCCAACTGGTCGCCGACGATGATGTCGTTGAAGTTCTTCAGTGATAATCCGCATTCAAAGCCATTCTTGACTTCTTTCACGTCGTCCTTGAAGCGTTTGAGCGAATCCAGTTCGCCAGTGTGAATCACCACGTTATCACGCAACAAACGTATCTTGGCGGCGCGTTTGATGATGCCATCGGTGACGTAACAACCAGCAATGGTGCCGATTTTGGAGATGGTGAATACTTCGCGTACTTCCACCATGCCGATGACGCTTTCTTTCTGGTCGGGCGACAACATGCCTGTGAGTGCGGCGCGCACTTCGTCCACGGCTTCGTAGATGATGGTGTAATAGCGCACATCCACGCCAGCCGATTCAATCAGCTTGCGCGCACCTGCATCGGCGCGTACGTTGAAGCCGATGACCACAGCGCCGGAAGCCACAGCCAAGTTGACATCGGACTCGGTGATAGCGCCCACACCGGTGTGCAGCACGTTGACTTTGACTTCGCTGGTGGAAAGCTTTTGCAGCGAGGTGGAGAGCGCTTCATAAGAGCCTTGCACGTCAGATTTGATAATCAGCGCCAATGATTGAATGGCACCTTCGGCCATTTGATCGAACATGTTTTCCAGCTTGGCGGCTTGTTGCTTGGCTAGTTTTACGTCGCGGAATTTACCTTGGCGGAACAGCGCGATTTCGCGCGCTTTGCGCTCATCATTCAGCACAATAGTTTCTTCACCAGCATTCGGCACGTCGGACAAGCCCAGCACTTCGACCGGAATTGACGGCCCGGCTTCTTTAATATCCTTACCGTTTTCATCCAGCATGGCGCGTACACGGCCGAACACACTGCCAGCTAGCAACATATCGCCGCGTTTGAGCGTGCCGGATTGCACCAGTATCGTCGCCACCGAGCCACGGCCTTTATCTAGGCGGCCTTCGATGACGATGCCTTTGGCGGGGGAGGTGACAGGGGCTTTCAGCTCCAGAATTTCCGCCTGCAACAACACGGCTTCCAGCAACGAATCAATACCTTGTCCGGTTTTAGCCGAGACTTCAACTATCATGGTGTCGCCGCCCCAGTCTTCAGGTACGACTTCATGCGTAACCAATTCTTGCTTCACTTTTTCGGCGTTAGCGCCTTGTTTATCCACCTTGGTGATAGCCACGACCATAGGCACTTTGGCGGCCTTGGCGTGGTGGATGGCTTCTATGGTTTGTGGCATCACGCTGTCATCAGCCGCCACCACTAGAATCACCACGTCGGTGGCTTTTGCACCACGCGCACGCATCGCGGTAAAAGCCTCGTGGCCTGGGGTGTCGAGAAAGGTCACCATGCCGCGCGGGGTTTCCACGTGGTAAGCGCCGATGTGTTGGGTAATGCCGCCCGCTTCGCCACTGGCTACGCGGGTGCGGCGGATGTAATCCAGCAACGAGGTCTTACCGTGATCCACGTGACCCATCACGGTAACGACTGGTGGGCGCGGCACTAGCACTGCTTCGGTGTGGTCTGTGTCAACCAAGAACACATCTGGATCGTTGGCTTCAGCCGCTTTGGCGACGTGACCTAATTCTTCCACCACAATCATGGCGGTTTCCTGATCCAGCACTTGGTTGATGGTGACCATCATGCCCA
This sequence comes from Methylophilaceae bacterium, assembly GCA_046155285.1. Lineage (GTDB taxonomy): Bacteria > Pseudomonadota > Gammaproteobacteria > Burkholderiales > Methylophilaceae > CAILHX01. Next base: position 20,642 of record JBJXEA010000005.1, read on the forward strand.
TTTTCATCAGTGCCTTGATGACTTCAGCAGCTTTTACCGCCATCTTGTGCGCCAAATCGGCTACAGAGATGGTTTCCGGCACCAATACCTCATACACAATAGGTTCGGTAGGCGCAGAAAAAGCGTGTTGCGCGTCTGGATCTTTGTTGTGTTTGTTGGCTTTGGAGCGGCCCGGCGCACGCCAGCCTTGGCCGAACCCTACGTCACCGCGGGTTTTCAGACCGCCACGGCGCTTGGCTTCGTTTTCACGTTCGGTGGTGGTGGGTTTCTTATTTTTATCGGGTGTTTTTGGTTTGTCGCCTACTTTAGCCGTAGGCTTGTGCAGCGTGCCTTCTGACAGTTTCTTCTTGGCGGCTTCGGCAGCAGCTAAACGTGTAGCCTCTTCGTCCAGCTTCTTTTGCGCTAATTCCTGTTTCTTGCGGATTTCTTCGCTTTGCAACGCAATCAGCGCTGCATGGCGACGCGCTTCGTCCTCGCGCATGGCGACTTGATCTGCGCCCAATACGCTAGCTTTTATTTTTTTGGTGGCGGCCTGAGGGATTTCTACCGGAGGAGGTTCTGCCGCCACTGGTTCGGCGATAACTTCCACTTCCATTTCCACTACCACTGGTACTGGAGTGGGTGGCGCTTCTGGCACAGGTGCTGGCGGCGGGGCTTCAACAACCTCTTCCGCTCCGCGCATCAATACGCGCTTCTTTTTGACTTCTACTTGAATCGTGCGTGGCCGGCCAGCGCCATCGGCTTGCTTGATCTCGGTGACTTGCTTGCGCACCAGCGTGATCTTGCTTTTGGGCGCTTGCGCCGCACCGTGTTCTTTACGCAGATATTCCAGCAGCGAGGTTTTGTCTTGCTCAGACAGCAAGTCATCTGGCGATGATTTGCTCACGCCAGCCGCCTTGAGCTGCTCCAACAGTAGCTGTGGCGGGAGACTTAGCTCGGTAGAAAATTGCGTTACTGTGGTTTGTGCCATCTATTGTCCTTAGTCCTTCTTATGCAGCCTTAATTATGCAAACCAGGGCGCACGCGCCGTCATGATGAGCTGCTTGGCACGTTCTTCGTCCATGCCTGCCATCTCTACTAGTTCGTCTACGGCTAAATCAGCCAAATCGTCTAGCTTATTGACGCCCTTGGAGGCTAACAAATGCGCGGTGGCATCATCCATCCCCTCCATCGTCAGTAAATCCTCAGAAGCTTCTTCCACCTTTTCCTCACGCGCAATGGCTTCGGTCAGCAGAGCATTGCGGGCGCGGCTACGCAGCTCATTGATGGTGTCTTCGTCAAATGCGTCAATGTCCTGCATTTCAGCCAGCGGCACGTAGGCGATTTCTTCAAGCGTGTTGAAGCCTTCCTGAATTAGGATGTCGGCGACTTCTTCGTCCACGTCCAAACGGCTCATGAACAATTCGCGCGCCTTACCGGATTCTTCTTCGCCTTTTTTCTCTGCGTCTTCTTCGGTCATCAGATTGAGTTCCCAACCCGTGAGTTGCGAAGCCAAACGCACGTTTTGACCGCCACGACCAATGGCTAAAGCCAGTTGATCTTCAGCGACGACAACGTCCATGCTATGCGCGTCCTCATCAATGCTGATGCGGGTCACAGCGGCGGGCGCCATCGCGTTGATGACGAATTGTGCCGGATCCATAGACCACAAAATAATATCCACACGCTCGCCAGCCAATTCGCCAGTGACCGCTTGAACGCGCGAACCGCGCATGCCGACGCAAGTGCCGACGGGGTCCAAACGCTGGTCATTGGATTTCACCGCGATTTTGGCACGGGAGCCGGGATCACGCGCAGCGGCGCGAATTTCCAGCAGACCTTCTTCGATTTCCGGTACTTCCAGCTCAAACAGCTTGCTGATGAATTCTGGTGCGATACGCGTCAAAATCAGTTGCGGGCCGCGTACATTGCGCTCCACGCGCGTCAAATAAGCGCGAACGCGGTCGCCATTGCGTAGATTCTCTTTCGGAATCATCTGTTCGCGCGGCAGCAAAGCTTCAATGCGGCCAATTTCAATAATCGCGTTGCCTTTTTCGATACGCTTGATGGTGCCGCTAACCAGATGCTCTTTACGCGCCAAAAAGTCGTTAAGGATTTGCTCGCGCTCGGCTTCTCGCACTTTTTGCAGAATCACTTGCTTGGCGGCTTGTGCGCCGATGCGTCCGAATTCCACGGCCTCCAGCGGCTCTTCTATGGTGTCGCCCACCGCCAAGTCCTTGGCACGTTCGTCGTCCGGCAATAGCTGTGCTTCGGCGTTTTCTATTTCCGGCATGCCTTCGCTTAATTCCACCACCGTCCAGCGGCGGAAACCTTGATGCTCGCCGGTAGCGCGGTCTATCGCTACACGCACGTCTATGTCTTCCTTAAAGCGCTTTTTGGTGGCAGAAGCCAACGCCAGTTCCAGCGCAATAAAAATGACTTCCTTTTCCACGTTTTTTTCGTGGGCAAGCGCATCAACCAATAATAAAATTTCACGACTCATAACAATTCCCCGACTAAGCTTTCAATTCAAACAATATTCTTATAATTCAGGCTGCAAGCGAGCCTTTTCGATGTTACTTAAGGCGAAGCGCTCAATCCCTGTTGCGCTCTCCAGCAGCACATCCTCGCCTTCCACGCCTTTTAACAACCCTGCAAAATTCTTTTTGCTGCTCATGGGCACGCGTAGTTTCAACTTGATGCGTTGTCCGGCAAAACGCTCAAAATCCGCCGTCTTCTTCACCACACGATCCAAACCGGGCGAAGAAACCTCCAGCCTGTCGTAGTCAATATCCATCTCCACCGCCAACAGATTGGAAACATGGTTACTCACCAGCGCACAGTCTTCTACATTGATGCCCTCAGGCTTATCAATGAACAGTCGCAACAATTTGCCACGGTTGGACATTTCCAAATCCACCAACTCGTAGCCAATCTGCGTGACCGTTTTATCTAATAATGCCGCTAAATCCATCCCGTTTCCCTGTACCAGCGACACAAATAAAAAATGGGCGCAATGCCCATTCACAACTTTCTGCCACAACTTAGGGGGAGGATTATAGCACGTTCAATTGAGTCGGTCTAACCCGGATGGAGGCTTGCTCTGGTGGGGAGGTAGGGCGGATGAGCGCAGCGTTATCCGCCAAGATGTACCAACATACGGCGGATAACGCTACGCTCATCCGCCCTACCTCTATATTACAAGCCGATAGAAACGGTATTGCCGTTCGCTGTCATGGTGGTTGCATTGGCCAAGCCGCCGGTATTGACTAGGCTGCTGGTGACTTCTGCGACACCTTGCGGGGTGAGTTGCACTTGTCCATTAACTGTCAGCTTTTGTGCAGAAGAAGGCGATAAGTTAAGCACAGGTGCTGAGCCGCTACCTGATTGTAGTGACTGACCGCTCATGACGAGTGTGGTTTGCGAGGGTAAAGAGATTACACCGGTTAGATTGCCTCTCTCTCCCTCAACACGGTTTAGTACCGCAGAAGATGCGTTGGGTTGAACGAAGTTTGTGGTTTGACTGGGGCTAATGCTAAAGCTCTGCCATGAGAGGATGTTGTTTCCCGATGGAATAATGATGTTCCCCGAAGGTATGCTGGCATTTCCGCTAAGAACAATGGACTGAGTATTGATGTTGCACAGAAGGCCACAGCTTGGGGTGAAGATGTTGATGTTTATGATGGGCGCAGACAAAATCCCTCCAACTGTAACCGTCCCGCCGCTAGCTATATTGATACTTGTCGTTGCTGTTATTGCACCATCTAAAATACTGTTTCCACCTGATGCTGTAGGCGTGTTAAATCCGGCAGTGGTTCCAGCGAGGAAGTCCGCATCGCTAGGCGTAGAAGTTGAGGTGTTGATGGTAATGGAAGGTAGATTTATTTGAGCGCTTGCGCCCATGACAACGCCATTGGGATTCACTAAAAACACGCTACCGTTGGAGTTGAGCGCGCCCATAAGTTGCGATACATCAGGGCCAGTCACTCGGTTAAGTGTGGCAGAGGCGGCGCTGGGTTGATTAAAGTTGACTTGTGCGGCACTGCCTATGCTGAAGCTGTTCCAGGTCATGACGGTGCGTGTGCTGGCAGTAGCGACGGTCATGGTGGAGCCAACGGTACTGATAGCGGCGCTACCTGCGGCTACTGCGCCGCCGGTGGGTAAGTCAGTTGGGGCGGCCAGCGCTGGCAAGGTTGCTGCCAGCAGCGCCAAACCCGCAGCGATGTGTGGCAGAAAATGTCTTTTCATGCGATTGCTAATAGTCATTTCAGTTCTCCTTTTTTCTCTCAAGTAACACCATGAAGTATTGCGCTAAAAATCCCAACGTAAAGAAACCCAACCGCGTGCGCGGTTGTTACGGCCATCCGCGTCACTACCACCGGTAATACGCCCATCATTGCTGCCGACTTTGACGGCGGCACTGGCTTCTGCGGTGAGTTGGTAGGGCAATGCCCATAACAGCGCCACACCCGTGCCAGCCAGCGTGTAGTGGTTGGATTGCCCGGCACCCAGTGCGCCTGTAAAGGTGCTTTGATGCAGCCAGGTAGTTCCCGCATCCGCAAACAGGCTGGCGGCAAGTTTGCCGGGGATGGGCAGCGGCACTATCGTGCCTAATTCAACACGCGCCAACAGCCCCATGTCGCCCGCGCCTTCGCCTACTGGATAGGCACGCACACCGTTTTGACCACCCAAAAGAAACTTTTCAGAACCTTCAAGATTGTTGCTCGCCCATTGTCCTCTTAGCTGATAGTCCAGCCATACGCTTGATGACACAGGCCAGCGCTGTTGTAGCGCACCGCGTATTTTCCAGAAACCACCTTCACTGCGCGCGCCAGCGGCATCTTGTGCTTGGTCGCCAGCATTGTCAGAAAGATCCAGATTGGCAGCAGTAACGGTGAGGTTGATGCGTGTTTCTGCGGAGCCAGAGAGCGCCGCGTCCAACAAGAGCTGCGCGGCGTTGATTTTCCTGTCGTCAATTTCCACGCCCAGTGCTTCATCTCGCAGATGTCTATTGAAGTAAGCCGCGCCGATAAAGAGCTTGCGTTGTTTCGACAGAATGAGTGGATAACTGGCGTTCAGGTTGAAGGTGGTCATTTCGCCTTGCCAGTCGAGTACCGAGAAATCACAGCACAAGTGATAGTCAAGATAGGACGCGCCGCCGCCTACTTTCAAGCCTGTGTAACCGAGCGGGAAGGTGTAATTGGCGCTGACGAAGTCGTGGTCTACGGCATGCGTGCCACGCACATTCAATTGGTCGCTCCAGCCAAACGGGCTGTTCAGATTCACTTTTGCAGTCACCCGCTGAGCGCCGATGTAGCGCGAGGTGTGGTTGTCGTAGCTGAGTTCGCCGCTGATTAAGTTTTTGGCTTTTGCTTCAACTTGCACATCGCTGGTGCCGACCGCCGTGCCGGCCTGCACCGACAATGTTGCGTCGGTCGCGGGCATGCTTTGTAGGATGAGCAGGCCGCGCTCAATATAGGGCTGGGTGATGGCGTTACCGGAGACGATGCCTTGCGCGGAAAGAATGTTGCTGACCGTGGCATCAGGCAGACGTGCGGAACCTTGAACACGCACTTCGCCATATTTACCTTCAACGACGATCAATTTCACTGTGCCGTCGGTGACAGTTTGTGGCGGCAGAAAGGTGGAGGCAAGCGGATAGCCTTCAGCATGGTACAGACTGCTGATGCGGTCGGCGGCTTCACGCAGTTCGGTGAGGTTGAGATCACGACCAATCAAATCGCGCAACAAGTCTTGCAAGCGTTGTTGCGGAAATAGCGCGGCTCCTTCAATTGCAAATTGCGCTACGCGAACGGTGGCGATTGTGGCGGAAGTGTCTTTCTTCTCGGCGGGTGAAATCTCAGGGCTGGGTAATTCGCGCTGACTGGGAAGGTCTGGCTGCTGATACTCTTGCAGAATACCAGTATCAGGCGTGGCGGCGTTTGCCTGTGGTAGCCCGAAACCAGCCAGCAGTATCAGCAGTAATGCTGTGGTGCTGTGGTGCTGTGGTGCTGTGGTGCTGTGGTTAAGTTTGGCATCTGTTTAATTGTTGTTGATTAACGAGAGTTTTCAAAATTAGTTTTGATTGTAACCCATTATTTATGATGTGGTTTGTGATTTTTTAGGGGGTCTTTTCCAAATTTTACCCTAGCTTGAAAATCAGCGAAACGCCCTTATTTAACAAGCATCATAAGGAGTAAGGCTATGGCGCATCAACAGCAGTTTGTCGTAACTGGAATGCACTGCGCAAGCTGTGTGGGCAAGGTGAAAGCGGCTTTGGCAGCGTTTGCCACTGAGGTGGAGGTGACGCTCAAGCCGCCACGCGCGGTGTTGACGGGTGGTAAAGCGAGCCTAGCGCAGTTGAATCAGGCGCTGGTGGCGGTGGGTGCTTATACGCTGGTGGAGCATGAGGCTGCGCCTAGTTGGTTCGCCACCTACAAGCCATTGTTGCTGATACTAGCTTATTTGTTGCTGGTTACGCTGGGCATCCAAATTGCATCAGAACAGGCTTCGCTGGAAAGCTGGATGCGGCATTTCATGGCCGGATTTTTCCTTGTGTTTTCTTTTTTTAAATTGCTGGATTTGCGCGGCTTTGCTGAGAGTTACGCCACTTATGACCTCCTGGCAATGCGTTGGCGCGGCTATGGGCTAATTTACCCGTTCATCGAGCTTGGTTTGGGGTTGGCTTACCTCGCCGATTGGCAACACTACTCCGTCAATGTGGCAACGCTCGTCGTCATGACGTTTTCCAGTTTAGGCGTGTTTCGTGCCGTGCTGAACAAGCAAAAAATTCGCTGTGCCTGCTTGGGTGCGGTGTTCAATTTGCCCATGTCCACGGTGACTATCGTTGAAGATTTGCTGATGGCCGCTATGGCGGGGTGGATGCTATTTTAAGTAATGCTCTAGTTCAGCGCTTGCCAAGTAAATCCAGCAGCATCAACCCCTGTTTTAATCGCCATGATGGCTTCTGTCACAGCATCTGGCTTGCCTTTCACCCCAAGCTCTATGCTGCGACGGTTATCCATTTTAGGCAAACTAAAAAGTTTCACTTCAGGATATTGGCTGACGATGCTGTTCATCAAGTCTATCAAGCGACTTTCGCCCGCATCAAACACCAAGATGGCTTGTTCCATGATGCTTTGCTGGTGAAAGCAATGCGCATAATAGGTCTCCAAAACCCATTCCATCATCGGCCATGCCATTTGCGGAAAGCCGGGTAAAAAATGATGGTGTCCCAAGCTGAAACCGGCAACCCGATTGACGGGGTTGGGAATCAGCGTCGCGCCTTGCGGAAAATCTGCCATCAACACGCGCTTGGGATAAGCGCCTTCGCCAAATTGCGTTTCAATCTCGGCCACTGCGCCTGTATGGCGGACGATAGGGACGTTGGCCGCTTCTGCCGCACTTTGCCGAGTAAAGTCGTCGGGTGTGGCACCGATGCCACCAAAGGAAAACACAATGTCGCCGCGATTCATGCTGGCTTTGAGCGTGTTGGTAATCTGCTCGGAGGTATCCCCCAAATAATTTGCCCAAGAAAGCTGCAAGCCGCGGGCGTTGAGCAATGCAATCACTTTGCTCAAATGCGCGTCTTGGCGTTTGCCTGAAAGAATTTCATCGCCGATGATGATTGTGCCTAAGGCTTGCATGGATATATGATTTTCAACTAATGATGATTAATTCCAATAGCGGGGCTCTGCTCCCCGCCATTCTTGCACGGCAATGCCTTTTTCACCAAAATTCAACAACACTGCCCCATCTCTATCAGAGCGATAAATGCGACTTCCCAAGCGTTGGTAGCGTTCCACAATTTCCGTTTTCGGATGCCCAAACCGATTGCGATAGCCCACGGTGAAAATGGCGATAACGGGTTTCACTTGCGCGATAAACTCCGGAGTTGACGAGGTTTTGCTGCCGTGATGCGGCACTACCAGCACATCGCTTTTTAGGTCTTGTGTCAGCAGCTCACCTTCTGTGACTTTTTCAATGTCTGCGGGCAATAACAGGCTGCCGTATTGGCTGGTGATTTTGAGTACGCAGCCGCGATTGTTGTCTTGCACATTGCTGTTTTTGTAGCTTTCACTGGTCGGGTGCAGCATGTCGAAGCGTACTTTGTCCCACACCCAAGTTTGGCCTGCAAAGCAGGGAATGGGGTTTTGGGCGGCTGCCAGAATCGGGCTGTTTATTGGCAGCGATGATGCCAGCCAGCGTGTTGGGACTGCTTTGATGATTGAAATCGCGCCGCCGCTGTGGTCGTTGTCGTTATGGCTCACTATCATGCCGTCCAATCGGCTGATGTCTAGTGCGCGCAGGAATGGCACGATGACGCGGTTGCCGCTGTCGGCTTCGGATGAAAACTGGGTGCCGGTGTCGTAGAGCAGGGCGTGACTGGCGGTTTCTATCAACACGCTTAAGCCTTGGCCGACATCCATCACGGTGACGCGCATGGCGCCATTTTGTGGTTTTTGTGGGGATAGAAAAAACATCGGTAGGCATAAAAAAATGCCCAGCCAACGTGCCGGAAAGCCTCGCGGTAACAGCATCCAAAGCGTCCCCAATGTGGCCAAAATTACCGTCCACCAAGCGGGCGCATGTTGTTGCCAGACGGCGCTGGGTGCAGTGCTTAAAAATTGCAGCAACCACATGCAGCCCGCCATGAGTCGGTGCGCTAACTCCAGAATAAAATCAAACGGCAACACCGCGCCCAGTAAGGTGAGCGGAGTGATGACCAAGCTTACCAAGGGAATGGCGAAGGCGTTGGCGAGTGGCGAAATAATGGAGGTTTGCTGAAACAAGCCCAGCAACAAGGGGATGGAGCCTAACGTGACTGCCCATTGGGTGGTTGCGGCTTCGTGTAGCCAATGCGGGCGGCTGACTCGGCCGACGCTGGCGTAGCAGATGACGGCCACCGCGCCGAAAGAGAGCCAAAATCCGGGTGCTAATACTGCCCACGGGTCTAGCAGCACGGTGACGCCTAACGCCCAAGCCAGCGTCAGCGTGATGGAGATATTTTTGCCCGACCACAAAGCCAGCGCTACCACCGCCAGCATATAGACGGTGCGCTGGGTGGGGACGGAGAATCCAGCAAGAAGGGCGTAGCTCAAGGCTATCAACACGCCGACAATCGTAGCGGCTTTGCGAGCGGGGAGTGTGAGGCTTAAACGAGAACGCCGCCATAGCGCATAAGTAAGGCCAAAAAATAGACCAGAAACCATGGTGATGTGCAAGCCGGAAATGCTGATGAGGTGAGTGATGCCGGTGCGTAGAAAAACCTCCCAATCGGCGCGCGGGATATTGCTGTCGTCGCCTATGGCTAGCGCGCGTAAAATGGGTTCATAAGGTTGATTTTGCAAAGCAGCTTGCATCCGGTTGCGGATGTTTTCGCGCAAATGCTCTATCCAGTAAGCCGGATGCGGCACTAAGGTTTGTAAGCGTTGGTTGCTTGCACTTTCCCGAACGTAACCAGTGGCGCGAATGTTGCGCTCCAGCGCCCACTCTTCGAAATCGAAACCATGTGGGTTATAAGTACCGTGAGGGCGTTTAAGACGCACCGTGAGTTGCCAGCGTTCTCCGGCATGAAAGTTGGGCGTTTGGCCGTGGGCAAATTGATAAGCGGTGAGCGAGATTTTTTGTGGAACTTTGGCTTGCGGCGTGAGTGTTTGCTCAACGTCAAACACAAAGCGCAGGCCGCGTTCCTGATGTTGCGGCAGGTTGGCGACAACACCTATTACCTCAATGTTTTGGCTTTCCAATTCAGGAGAAAGCGCATCGTTTAGGCGGGTTTGGGCGATGAAAGTCGCCCAGAAGAATCCGGCGGCGAGCGCAAAAATCGGGATACAGAAACGCAATAAAACTTGATGGCGGCGGAAGGTGAAAATAACAGCCACCAGAATGAGTAGACTTAAGCCCCACCATAAGTTTGGCAAAGCGGCTTGCAGTTGTAGTAGCCAACAGCCAAGCACCAATGCTAGTAGCGCAGCAATCATTTAGCACGTCATTCCCGCGTAGGCGGGAATCCAGTCGAATATCTACGGAGTGATTTGTGGCGTTGTCACGGTTAGGGGTTGGTCTGGATTCCCGCCTGTGCGGGAATGACGGTGGAGAAGGTGCGACTAGCTTACCAAAACGCCGTTCTCAAGCCGCAACACTCGTCCAATTCGCGCCGCTAAATCGAGGTCGTGCGTGACCACCACCAAGCTCGTACCCAAATCGCGGTTCAGTTCCAGCATCAGGTCGAAAACGCTGGCGGCGGTGATCCGATCGAGGTTGCCGGTGGGTTCATCGGCCAACACGCAATTGGGTTGAGTCACCAAAGCTCTTGCCACTGCCGCGCGTTGACGCTCCCCGCCGGAAAGCTCTCCCGGTGTGTGCTCCAGTCGCCCCCCCAAACCTACGCGAGACAGGATTTTGGCGGCGGTTTCCAGCGCCTGTTCTTTAGGCATGCGGCGGATGAACATGGGCATGGCCACATTTTCCAGCGCGGTGAATTCAGGCAATAGATGATGAAACTGATAGATAAACCCAAGTGCCTGATTGCGTAAATCGCCGCGCTTGGCTTCGGATAAGGTCAAGAGCGGCTGCCCCAGAATGCTCACCGCGCCTTGGGTCGGCGTATCCAGCCCGCCCAGCAAATGCAGCAATGTGCTTTTGCCAGAGCCAGAAGCGCCGACTATCGCCACTTGTTCGCCTTTGTCTATGGCAAAATCAATGCCGTTCAACACCGCCACGTCTAAGCCAGAGTAGGTTTTGTGCAGATTGCTACAAGTAATCACCGTGCCTCTAGCCCCTAGCCCCTGATCCCTAGTCTCTTCATTCATAGCGTAAGGCCTCCGCCGGGTTGATGGTGGCCGCGCGGCGGCTGGGGTAGAGCGTGGCTAGCAGCGATAGCACCAGCGATACTGAAACAATGGTGGTGACATCGCTCCACAATAATTGCGAGGGGAGTTCGCTGATGTAGTACACCTCTTTGGCGAGAAAATGCATGCCTAATAAATTTTCGATAAATGGCACGACAGTTTGGATGTTGAGCGCCAGCAACACCCCGCCCGCAGCGCCCAGCAAGGTGCCTATCACGCCGATTAACGCCCCTTGCACGATGAAAATTTTCATAATGCTGTTGGGCGATGCGCCAAGGGTACGCAAAATGGCGATGTCGGCGCGTTTGTCGGTGACGGCCATCACCAAGGTGGAGACGATGTTAAACGCCGCCACCGCTACGATTAAAGTCAAAATTACGAACATCACGCGCTTTTCCATCTGCACCGCGCGAAAGAAATTGGCGTGTTGTTCGGACCAATCGCTCACGTAAAAATCGCCTTGTGTGCTGAGTTGCCGCGCCAACTCGCGGGAGATACGCGGCGCATCATCTAAATTATCTAGTTTCAGCCGCACCCCGGACACTTTATCACCCATGCGGTAGAGTTTGGCGGCGTCACTCATGTGTATCAATGCCAGCGACGCGTCATATTCATACATCCCCACCTGAAAAATCCCCACCACGCGAAACTGCTTTAAGCGCGGCACAATGCCCGTAGGCGTGAATTGGCCTTGCGGCGCCATTAGCACCACTTTGTCACCCATTCCCACGCCCAAACTTTGCGCCAGTTCTGCGCCCAGCACCACCCCAAATTCGCCCGCTTTTAGGTTATCCAGTTGCCCGATTTTCATTTTGCTGCCAATGTCCGCCACGCGGTCTTCATCAGTAGGCAACACGCCGCGAATCACCGCGCCTTGCACTGCCTGATCAAATGACAGCATGCCCTGCGCCATGATGTAAGGCGCTGCGGCCTTGACCTGCGGTGAACCTTGCACAAATTTGGCGACAGATTGCCAGTTATTTAAAGCATTATTGCTGCCTGTTATTTGTAAATGCGAAGCCACGCCGAGAATGCGCGTGCGTAGCTCTTGCTGAAAACCGTTCATCACTGACAGCACTACGATGAGCGAGGCGACACCCAAAGCGATGCCAAGCATGGAAGTCAGCGAAATAAACGAGATGAAATGATTGCGGCGCTTGGCGCGGGTGTAGCGCAGGCCGATGAAGAGTTCGTAAGGGGTCATGGTGCTATTTTAGCCTGAAATTAAGGATGGTTTTAATGTTGATTTTGGCTTGTTTTTGGTGTTGTATAAGTCGACCTAAAAACCGCATTAAATGATTGACTGAATTGTGAAAAATTGCCATCAAGATGTGGTTGACTTTAACGATATTAGGTTTAACATGGCAACTGTAAGCAACCGTTTTAAGGAGTGACATCATGGCTATCGGCAGTATTTTCTCGGCAAATCCCCTCAATCAGGCGCAGGCTGCACAGCAAACCCAGCTGCAGCGTTTAAGTAGCGGGTTGCGTATCAATTCAGCCAAAGATGATGCGGCGGGATTGGCGATTGCGGTCAGACTCACCTCGCAACTTGGCGGCACGGCGCAGGCCTCGCGTAATGTCAGCGACGGGATCTCATTGGTAGATACGGCCAGTGGTGCGCTGTCGAATGTTTCAGATTCTTTGCAGCGTATCAATGAGTTGGCTATTCAGGCCAATAACAGCACCAATAGCGCTAGCGATTTACAGGCGATTCAGACTGAAATCAATCAGCTCAGTCAAAACATTAATGACGTTAATAACAATGCTAGCTTTAATGGACAACAGTTGTTCAGTGGCACTTTTACTGCAAACATTCAGTCTGGCCCTAACGCAGGCGACACTACATCATTAGCGATTAGCGCAACGGGGACTACCGCGCTGGGGATTTCTGGGATTGATGTCACGACTTCTGCGGGGGCAACGGCCGCCATCACCTCAGTGGCTACGGCTCTGGATAGCGTCACCAGTCAGCAAGCAAGCTTGGGGGCAACGTCGGCTGGCTTGAGTTCGACGCAGGCCAACCTTAATAATAGCTATGAAAATATTGCAGCTTCCAGAAGTCGCATTCAAGACAATGATTTCGCCAAGAGTTCAACTGATTTGGCCACCAGTAGCGCCCAGTCTTTTGCCGCGATTGCAGCTTTGAATGCTTACAAAGCGTCGCATAAAGATAATCTACGGTTAATCTCAACCGCATAGTCGTAACTTGCAACAATAAAAAAGGCGATGCTGTTGGCATCGCCTTTTTTATTGTTCAAACCTGATTATCCTAGAGGTGCGGTTAAATCCACCAAGCGTTTCAAGTTGGATAAAGACATTAGATGCGCGTAAACCAAAGCTAGCTCGCCGCTGCTGAATAGCTCGTGCACTTGCTTGCTGCTCAGCGCACGTAGTTTTTCTTCATTTACCACGTAAAAGCCGTTGATCATGAATTCGCGCCCATCTTTGAGTTCGGCTTTCAGGCTTTTTTCTTCTAACAACTCCAGCGAATTCAGAGTTTCCGTGAATTTTCCGGTGAGTAGCGAATCGTTATGGAAGCTGGTGACAAACTGAATCAAGTTTTTCAGATAGTCTGTTTCTTGGTCGCCGTCAAAGAACGCCACGCCTTCTTCCAGGTTGAGGCCGTCAAAATTCTCATCCAGACATAGCACCAGTTGCTCGTCTCCAGCCTTGGCCAGCATAAACGGATAGCGCCGCACAAACGCAGGGATGTAGCGTGAAGACCAGATGCCGTTCGAGCCCGCAAAAAGATTTTCTGCGTTTTGCAATCCCAGTAATACCATAGGCATTAGTTGTTCGTCGGTAAGGCTGGATTTGACGAATACGATGGGATATTCCTTGGCGGCTTCGGCAAATTCTACGGCCAGTAGCGGCAAGGTTTGTGTGTCTGTAAATGCGGGGCTGGAAGCAGCTCTCATCTTGTGTTTGCGGTACACGTCTCTATTAAACACGGCCAGTTTTTCGTAGATTGCCATAGCGATTCCTTATTGTTTGGTGAGCATGAAAGCGGCTGATCAGCATCATACTATGGCTTTTTCTGCATCTGCTAAAATGTCGTCATGTTCACCGGAATTATTCAGGCCGTAGGCCGCATCGAAAGCGTCAAGCCCCAGGGCAATGATGTATCTTTGACTATCGCTGCCGAAACCTTGGAGTTGGCCGATGTGGCGCTGGGCGACAGTATCGCGGTAAATGGCACGTGCCTTACGGTTGAGCAATTTAGTGCCAATTCTTTTCAAGTACACGTTTCGGCGGAAACGCTAGCTTGCACCACCAGCCTTGATGCGACGGGGGAGGTAAATCTTGAGAAAGCGCTACGCCTAGCCGACAGGCTGAGTGGACATCTGGTGAGTGGGCATGTGGATGGCGTGGGTGAAGTTGCGCGGTTTGAAACCGTGGGCGATTGCTGGTTGCTGGCGGTGCAAGCGCCTCACAGCATTTCGCGTTACATCGCGGTGAAGGGTTCGATTACCGTCAATGGAGTCAGCCTTACCGTGAACAGCATCGAGCAAGACGTGTTCAGCGTCAACCTTATTCCGCATACCTTGCAGGTCACCAACCTTAACAATTTGCAAACCGGCAGCAAGGTCAATCTCGAGGTGGATTTGATTGCGCGTTATCTCGACCGTATGCAGCAATGGGAATCCGAATCATGAGCATCGCTCCGATTAAAGACATTCTAGACGACATCCGCCAAGGCAAAATGGTGCTGCTGGTGGATGAAGAAGACCGCGAAAACGAAGGCGATTTGATTCTGGCTGCAGAATTTACTACCCCGGAACACATCAACTTTATGGCGAAATTTGGACGCGGCTTGATTTGCCTGACCTTGACCGAAGCGCGTTGCAAGCAGCTCAATTTGCCGCAAATGGTGCAGCGTAACGGTGCCAAAATGGGCACCAAATTTACTAACTCGATTGAGGCGGCGATCGGTGTGACGACGGGTATCTCGGCTGCGGATCGCTCGCATACGGTTCAAACGGCGGTGGCAAAAAATGCTTTAGCCACAGACATTGTCAGCCCCGGCCATATATTCCCTCTTATGGCACAGAACGGCGGTGTGCTGGTGCGTGCAGGGCATACCGAGGCCGGTTGTGACTTGGCCGCTTTGGCCGGTTTAGAGCCAGCAGCCGTGATTTGCGAGATTTTGAAAGATGACGGTAGCATGGCGCGCCTGCCGGATTTAATCGAATTCGCCGCGCTACACGGTTTGAAAATCGGCACTATTGCTGATTTAATTCACTATCGTAGCCAAACCGAACGCCTGATAGAGCGTGCCGCCGAGCGCATGGTGCAAACGCCTTATGGCGAATTTAAGCTCATCTCGTTTCACGACAAAATTGCCGATGAGACCCATCTGGCGCTGGTCAAGGGCAATCCCATTCCCAGTCAAGAAACATTGGTGCGAGTACACGAGCCACTTTCAATTTTTGACCTCATAGACCATGCCAGTAATACGCATTCCTGGAGCGTTTATAAAGCAATGGAGGCGATGCAGAATGTGGAAACCGGGGTGATTGTGCTGTTGCGTCGCCCAGAATCTGGGCAACAATTGATAGCGCGTATTCGCGATGCCGATGAGCCGGTGCGCACAAGGCAGGATTTACGCGACTACGGCATAGGTTCGCAAATCCTGCGTGACTTGGGTGTGGGCAAGATGCGCTTGCTGGCGGTGCCGCGTAAAATGCCGAGCATGACGGGATTCGATTTAGAGGTGACGGGATACTTGGAAAAGTGAGACAATAACAGCGTGGAAAACATCAATTTAACGGGTCACTTCTTAATCGCCATGCCCGCCATGGCTGATCCGAATTTTTCCAGGGCGTTAGCCTATATCTGCGAACACAACGAAAACGGCGCACTCGGCATCGTCATCAATCGCCCGATTGAAATGCGCCTCAATGAACTCCTAGACCAAATCAATGTAGAAGGCGAATTCCGCGCCAGAAACGACGCCGACCATGTGTACTTTGGCGGTCCGGTACAAACCGACAGAGGCTTTGTGCTGCACCAACCCGTGGGCGCTTGGCAATCTACCATCGCGGTGAGCCGCGATACCGCGCTGACTACCTCCAAAGATATTTTAGAAGCCACCGCACGTGGTCAAGGCCCGCAAAAAATGTTGGTGAGTTTAGGCTATTCAGGATGGACGGCGGGGCAGTTGGAGCAAGAGTTGGCGCAAAATGCTTGGCTCACTGTTGAGCCTAATGAAGCTGACAAAGATTCCATCATTTTCGACTTGCCCATCGAGCAAAAACTCGCCGCCGCAATGGCGATTTTGGGGGTGGATTTCGCTAATCTTTCTGAAGAGGCAGGCCACGCCTGATGGCTGTACTGGCCTTTGACTTTGGCGAAAAACGTATCGGTGTGGCGGTGGGGGATTTTGAAATTGGCATCGCGCACCCGCTGGAAACCATCGCCGAAGAAGGTAATGAAGCAAGATTTAACGCCATCGCGCGCTTAATCAATGAGTGGTCAGTGACGCAGTTGGTGGTGGGCTTGCCTAGCCACATGGATGGCACCGAGCATGAGTTGAGTCGATTGTGCCGCCGTTTTGCGCGACGTTTGGAGGGCAGATTTAATCTGCCTGCGGCACTGGTGGATGAGCGCCTGAGTTCTGACGAAGCCAGCCTGTCGCTGAATGAGGCGGGCATACGCGGCAAAGGCCAGAAAGTGATGATAGACCAAGTAGCTGCGCAGCACATTTTGCAAAGCTACTTTGATGGTTTGAGCACCGTCATTCCCGCGTAGGCGGGAATCCAGTTCAGCCAAGTAAGGAAGAAATAGGTTTGCTTCACTCCGTAGATGTTTGACTGGGTTCCCGCCTGCGCGGGAATGACGTGAAATTTAAAGAGGCTATCGCCATGCTGCCTGACGCAGAAACACTTCTGGACACCCTCGCCGAGCAAATCCGCGCCCAACTTAGCGATGACTCCGCATTGGTGGGCATCCACAGCGGCGGCGCTTGGTTGGCCGAGCGTTTGCAGCAAAAGCTGGGGGGTAATATTCCGCTCGGCACGCTCGACATTTCCTTCTACCGCGACGATTTCAGCCGCATCGGCCTGCATCCGCAAATCAAGCCTTCCAACATCCCGTTTGACGTTGAAAATCAGCACATCATTCTGGTGGATGACGTGCTCTACACTGGGCGCACCGTGCGTGCCGCGCTGAATGAGCTGTTCGACTATGGGCGTCCTTCAAAAGTAACACTGGCGGTGCTGGTGGATAGAGGCGAGCGCGAATTGCCGATAGAGCCACAAGCCGTGGGTGTCAAAGTTACGCTGGAACAAGGCCAAAACCTGGAGCTTGTGCGCGATGACGCAGGTAAATTTAGCCTCAAATTACATCAACCAAAATGAGCGTACTGGGAGAACCTCTAAAAATGCACCATTTGAGATGCAGTACAAGGCGCACGGAACGGAGAAGCCGAGATAGTATGAGTTATACAGCGAGGTTGCGAGTACCGCGCAACGCAGTAATGGGCTCAAAGGGTGTGTTTTTAGAGGTTCTCCCTTGAATAATCCACAACTTAACTCAGACGGTAAACTCACCCACCTGCTTTCCATAGAAGGCCTCTCTTCCACCATTCTGCGCGAGATTTTAGACACAGCGGAATCCTTTGTCGGCGTGGCTGAGCGCGAAGTTAAAAAAGTCCCATTGTTGCGTGGCAAAACTGTGTGCAACCTGTTTTTTGAAAACAGCACCCGTACACGCACCACCTTTGAAATCGCCGCCAAACGCCTGTCTGCCGACGTGATTACGCTGAATGTCGGCACTTCCTCGCAATCTAAGGGTGAGACTATCCTCGACACCGTGGATAATCTCATCGCCATGCATGCCGACATGTTCGTGGTGCGCCACAGCCAGTCCGGCGCGGCACACTTTATCGCGCGTCATGTGCCGGAAAATATCCACGTCATCAATGCCGGTGATGGTCGCCACGCGCATCCCACGCAAGGTTTGCTGGACGTGTTCACCATTCGTCGCTACAAGCCGGAGATGCACAATCTGCGGGTGGCTGTGGTAGGCGACTTGCTGCATTCGCGCGTGGCAAGGTCTGAAATCCATGCACTGACGACTTTAGGTGTACCCGAGGTGCGCGTCATCGCGCCCAAAACCTTGCTGCCAGAGCATGTGGAAAAACTCGGCGTGCGCGTATTTCACGATATGGCCGAAGGCTTGAAGGACGTGGACGTGGTGATGATGCTGCGCCTGCAAAATGAGCGTATGAACGGTGCGCTACTGCCTTCGGCGCAAGAGTATTTCAAGTGCTACGGGCTGACAGCAGAAAAGTTGGCGCTGGCTAAACCAGACGCCATTGTGATGCACCCGGGACCGATGAACCGTGGCGTGGAGATAGACTCCGCCGTGGCGGATGGTGGCCAGTCGGTGATATTGCCTCAGGTGACGTATGGCATTGCGATTCGGATGGCGGTAATGTCCATTTTGGCGGGCAACTGAATATGAAAATCCACATCAAAAATGGTCACCTGATAGACCCACAAAACGGCACAGATGCCAAACAAGATATATTCATCGCGGCGGGCAAGGTGGTGGGCGTGGACGTAGCTCCGGCAGACTTCAGTGCTAACCAAACCATAGATGCTGAAGGTTTGGTAGTGTGCCCTGGATTGGTGGATTTGTCGGCACGCTTGCGCGAACCGGGGTTTGAATACAAAGCCACATTGGAGAGCGAGCTACAAGCCGCAGCGGCGGGCGGTGTAACCAGCTTGGCGTGTCCGCCCGATACTGATCCGGTGCTGGATGAGCCGGGCTTGGTGGAGATGCTCAAGCATCGCGCCAAGCTGCTCAATCTGGCGCATGTTTACCCGCTGGGAGCATTGACGCGACAATTGCAGGGCAAAAACCTGACCGAAATGTGCGAGTTGGCGGAGGCTGGCTGCGTGGGTTTTTCGCAAGCGGATGCGCCGCTGACCGATACCCAAGTGTTATGGAACGCCATGCAATACGCGGCGACTTTTGGTTTTACCGTGTGGCTGCGACCAGAAGATGCCTATCTGGCCAAAAATGGTGTGGCACATAATGGCGAAGTGGCGGCGCGCTTGGGTTTACAAGGCATTCCTGCCAGCGCTGAGGCCATTGCCATCGCCACAATTCTGCGACTGATGAAGGAGACGGGTGCCAAAGTGCATCTATGTCGGCTTTCCACTGGCGAGGGCGTGGAGATGGTTCGGCAAGCCAAACAACAAGGATTGGCGGTGAGTTGCGATGTCGCCGCGACCCATGTGCATCTGACCGAACATGACATCGGCTTTTTTGATTCGCACTGTCACTTGCGCCCGCCATTACGCACCCAGCGCGATAAAGAAGCTCTGAGAGCGGGCTTGCTGGATGGCGCGGTGGATGCGATTTGCTCCGACCACACACCTGTGGACGACGATGCAAAACTGGCCACTTTTGCTGAGAGCGAAGTGGGTGCCAGTGGTTTGGAGTTGCTGCTGTCGCTGACTTTGAAATGGGCTACGGAGAATAAAGTGGGTCTCTCCGCCGCTATAGCACGCATCACCAACTCTCCTGCCGCTGTGATGGGCATCAATGCTGGGCATTTGAGTGTGGGCGCGACGGCCGACGTGTGTGTGTTTGATGCCGATGCCTATTATCAAGTCGCCGCCAAAACCCTCAAAAGTCAGGGTAAAAATACACCATTTTTGGGCATGGAGTTGGCGGGCAAAGTGCGCTACACCTTGGTGGCAGGGCAAATCGTTTTTTACGGAGGCTAAATCATGGCTTTTTCACGTCGCAAGTTTCTCGCCAGTGCAGCGAGCATTCCCTTGCTGTTGTGCTTGCCGGGCAGAGTGCTTGCCGCGGCCAATATCCATCAGCTGACAGGTAAAGTACGGGTGAATGGCAAGCTGGCGAGTGGCGCTACTGTTATCAAAGCGGGCGACAAAATCACCGTGCCACGCGGCGCTAGTCTAGCCGTCAGCATAGGCGAAGATGCATTCTTGTTGCGTGGCGGCAGCACTTTACAAACCACCGCAGGCGACAACGCTGCCATTACTGGCCTGCGCCTGTTCGCCGGAGCCATGCTTGCTGTATTCGGCAAGCGCCAAGCCCCTACCTATATCACCAGCCCAGTCGCCACCATCGGCATACGCGGTACGGCAATTTACCTAAGCCTGCAACCGCACCGCATGTACGGCTGCACTTGTTATGGCAATACCGACGTACAGATTGCAGGCTCGACATTCGTGGAGAAAATCAGCGCCACCCACCATCACCCCTATGAAATCGCACCAAACGAAGAAAACACGATGGCGATGCGCGCGATGCCAATTAAAGAACATACCGATGATGAGTTGCGGATGCTGGAAGCTTTGGTGGGGCGTAAACCAGATTTTGATGTGTAACTGTAGATACCGTCTCTCCCGTCAGCCTTATCGCGGTGATTATGCGTAATTTGGTTGACGGGAGAGACGGTATCTACGTTGCTGCCGGAGTATCATCCGGAAGTGATGTTCAACAGAGAGTCTTACTGGGTGAACACGGGTACAAAATATACGGTGAATTACGTCAATAAGGCTTGGGTCAAGCGTTCGACCTATCATCATCTTTGATGAGTTTGAGTGGGGTATCAAGTTGCAAATAACTTAATTAAAAAGGAGATCAACATGATCGTTTTGAAGCATAAAGATACGGGATTTTTTATTGGCACTCTTTCAGAAGAGCAGCTCCAATTTTTGGTAGATCAATTAGAAGAGGAAGCAAGCGAAGATCAGGACTACTGGATCAACAGAGCTCAGTTAGAGATATTCAAAGAACAAGGCGCGGATGCAGGCCTTGTTCTTTTGCTGGAGAAGGCAATGGGCAGTGGCGACGAGATGGAAATTGTATGGAGCCGTGATTAAGCGGTTTCTATTTCTGCGTTTTCACGATACTCATCGCGGTGGCCACCATAGACCCCATTTCCGCTAGATTTCCCGGAAGTATCAAGGTGTTGCCTTCTTTGGCGACATTGGCAAACGCTTCCACGTATTTCTCTGCTACTTTCAAATTCACGGCGTTGATGCCGCCCGGCGCTTCGATAGCTTCGGCCACTTTGCGGATGGCGTGGGCGGTGGCGTCGGCGACGGCTTTAATGGCTTCGGCTTCGCCTTGGGCGCTGTTGATGGCGGCTTGTTTTTCGCCTTCGGAGCGTTGAATGAAGGCTTCGCGTTCACCGGTGGCGATGTTGATTTGCTCTTGCTTGCGGCCTTCTGAGGCCGCAATCAGCGCACGTTTTTCGCGTTCGGCGGTAATCTGCGCTTGCATGGCGTGCAGGATTTCTTGCGGCGGGGTAAGGTCTTTAATTTCGTAACGCAGCACTTTCACACCCCAGCTCGCGGCGGCTTCGTCCAGTGCGGCCACCACGGCGGTGTTGATGTGATCACGCTCTTCAAAAGTTTTATCCAGCTCCATCTTGCCGATGACCGAGCGCAGTGTGGTTTGCGCCAGTTGCGTAATCGCCAGAACATAATTGCTGGTGCCATAAGACGCGCGTTGTGGGTCGGTAACTTGAAAATACAAAATGCCGTCGACTTGCAGTTGCGTGTTGTCTTTGGTGATACAAATCTGGCTGGGCACGTCCAGCGGTACTTCTTTTAGCATGTGGCGATAGGCCACGCGGTCAATAAACGGCACGACGATGTTCAAGCCCGGGGCGAGTACGGCGTGAAATTTGCCCAAGCGCTCAATCACCAACGTGTATTGCTGCGGCACGACTTTGACTGCTTTGACGATGAAAATGAGTACTACGAGAAGTGTGAATAGCGAGATGCCAAGGCTGTCGAAGTCCATGTTGCTTCCTTAAATGATTAGGGTTTTTGATGCGCCAAAATGAGCACTGAGCCGCGCATGGCCTTAATGTAAAGCGTTGAATCTTTGGGTGTGTCAACATGCTCTAGTTCGGCGTCCCAGCTTGAGCCGCGATAGCTGACACGCACTTTTCCGTCTTCGCCCCAAGCCAGCACTTTTACTTGCTCACCAATGTTTGGGTCAATCATGTCGGCGGAGGGAGTTTTGCGCTTTTTGCGTTGCAATAGGATGACCCCCGCAACACCCGCCACAGCGCTGAATGCAATTTGCATTGTTAGATCAAAGCCCGCCAGCGCCACCAAGCCACCAACAGCAAAGGCTATACCAATGACAAGTATATAAAAAGTACCCGTCGCCATTTCCAACGCCGCTAGTACCAGCGCGGTTAGAAACCAGTAAACGTAGGGTTGCATTAGTTACTCCGAATCATCCGGGAAAGAATCTTTATTCACCGCCTTCATCCGCGCTTCTGCTGCGGTGATGGTTTTGGACTTTACTAACTCTAATAAGTTCTGATCCAGCGTTTGCATGCCTATGCTTTGGCCAGTTTGGATGGCCGAATACATCTGCGCGATTTTTGCTTCGCGGATGAGATTTCTGATTGCCGGCGTGCCTATCATGATTTCATGCGCCGCCACGCGGCCTTTGCCGTCGGCGGTTTTGCACAAAGTTTGCGAGATGACGGCGCGCAGCGACTCCGACAGCATCGCGCGCACCATTTCTTTTTCTGCGGCGGGGAACACGTCCACGATACGGTCTATGGTTTTGGCGGCGGACGAGGTGTGCAGGGTACCGAATACCAAGTGGCCGGTTTCTGCGGCGGTAAGCGCTAATCTGATGGTTTCCAAATCGCGCATTTCACCCACCAGAATCACGTCGGGGTCTTCACGCAAGGCTGATCTCAGCGCGGCTGTGAAAGATTCCGTATGCGGACCAACTTCGCGCTGGTTGATTAAACATCTTTTGGATTCATGCACGAATTCGATAGGGTCTTCAACGGTCAGGATATGGCCGTATTCTTTTTCGTTGATGAAGTTGACCATCGCCGCCAGTGTGGTAGATTTACCCGAACCGGTAGGGCCTGTCACCAATACAATACCGCGCGGATTTTGCGCAATTTCCTGAAAAATGGGCGGGCATTTGAGTTCTTCTAACGATAAAACTTTAGAAGGAATCGTTCGCATCACAGCCCCCGCGCCGCGATTTTGGTTGAAAGCATTCACCCGAAATCGCGCCAGCCCTTCGACTTCGATGGAAAAGTCGCATTCCAAGTGCTCTGCAAAGGCTTTGCGCTGAATGTCGTTCATGATACCGGTGATCATGTCATGCACGGTTTCGTGATCCAGCGGCGGCGCGTTGATGCGGCGCACGTCGCCATGCACGCGTATCATCGGCGGCAGGCCAGCGGAAAGATGTAAATCGGAGGCTTTATTGTTGACAGAAAACGCCAGTAAATCGGTAATATTCATCTTGTTTTCCCATTCATGAATTCTTGCCAGATTATGACCACAATTGCATCGCGCTCGCAAGTCATTCTCACCCAAATCGCCGATGTCGTCAGCGCCGCTGGAAGGCGGCCTAATACGGTGACTTTGGTGGCGGTTAGCAAGACGCACCCTAGCACTATGGTGCGTGAAGCCTATATGGCAGGCTTGGGTGATTTTGGTGAGAATTATGTGCAGGAAGCATTGGAAAAACAGACTGCTTTGGCTGACTTGCCGATTATTTGGCATTTTATCGGCCCCATCCAGAGCAACAAAACCAAGTCTATCGCCGAAAACTTTGCTTGGGTGCATGGCGTGGAGCGCTTAAAAATCGCCCAGCGTTTATCGGATGCGCGGCCTGAACTTTTGCCGTCACTCAATATCTGTCTGCAAGTGAATGTGAGTGGAGAAGCCAGCAAAAGCGGCTGTGCGCCCGAAGAAGTGGCCGCGTTGGCAAAGGCGGCGGCGTTGTTGCCTCGGTTGAAATTACGCGGTCTGATGGCGATTCCTGAACCTACGACTGACGTTACATTGCAACGCCAGCAGTTTAGAATGCTGCATGAGTTGATGGGCAAATTAAATGCGGACGGAATGACGCTGGATACCTTGTCTATGGGCATGTCGCACGATTTTGCGGCGGCGATTATGGAAGGTGCAACGATGGTACGCATAGGCACGGCGATTTTTGGAGAAAGAAACTACAGTGAACATTAGCTTTATCGGCGGCGGCAACATGGCGCGTGCCTTAATTATCGGCCTGCTGGATAAGGGTGTCGCGCCAGCTAGCATCAGTGTGGTGGAGCTGGATGCTGCCAAACGTCAGCAATTGAGCCAGGAATTTGGCATTACGACGAGTGAGCAACTGGCGATGGCCGCCGATGCTGACGTGATTGTGCTCGCCATCAAGCCGCAGCAAATGCGCGACGTGGCGATATTCTTGAGCAGTTTGTTGCGGAATCAGCTCATTGTTTCCATCGCTGCGGGCATTCGCACTGCTGATCTCATTCGCTGGTTGGGCGGCTACGGCGCGGTGGTTCGTGTCATGCCCAATACTCCGGCGCAAGTGCAGATGGGCGTTTCGGCGCTTTATCCTGCACCTGCCACCACGGCGCAACAACGCCAACAAGCGGCGGAATTGTTGATGGCCGTTGGTACTTGCGTGTGGCTGGAATCTGAAGATCAAATGGACGCGGTCACCGCGATTTCTGGCAGCGGCCCAGCCTATATGTTTTATTTTCTGGAAGCCATGCAGCAAGCGGGTAGTGAGCTGGGTTTGCAGGCCGAACAAGTACGGATTCTGGCCTTGCAAACCATGCAGGGTGCGGCCAAGCTGGCGGCTGGTAGCCAAGAAGAATTCGCCACCTTGAGAGCGCAAGTCACCTCCAAAGGCGGTACCACGGAGCAGGCGATTCTCAGCATGGAAGCCGCCGAAATTAAACACAACATCATTCGCGCCATACATGCCGCCGCGGCACGTTCAGCCGAGCTTGGTGATATTTTAGGGAAAGATTAAATGATAGAAGCCGCAGACTTTTTACTCGATACCGTGCTGGGCTTATTCACGCTGGCGGCGCTGCTGCGCTTTTATTTGCAATGGACGCGAGCGCCTTACCAAAACCCAGTGTCGCAAACCGTGGTGGCAGTTACCGATTTTGCTGTGAAACCATTGCGGCGCGTGGTGCCTTCGTGGTCGGGCTTGGATTTGTCCACGCTGGTGCTGGCTTTTTTCGCTCAACTGCTACTGCAAATCGCCACCTTATTTCTACGCGGCTACCCCATTTTGGTCGCCACCGCACCTGCGTATTTGGCGATTGTGGGGCTGACCATCGTCGCCCTACTGCGCTTGTCGGTTTATATCTTTATGTACGCTGTGGTGATACAAGCCTTGATTAGCTGGGTCAACCCCTATACGCCGCTAGCGCCAGTATTGGACAGCTTGACACGTCCATTGCTCAACCCTTTGCGCCGCCGCATCAGCAGCGCCAGCGGCATAGATTTCACCCCGCTGATTGTGCTGATCGGTGCGCAGTTATTGCTGATGCTGATTGTGCTGCCTGTCACGCGTTATTTGAGTTTGATGCTTTGAGTAAAAGGTGAGGAAGCTGTAAGCATCCCGCGAGAATTAAGATTAAATTTCTATTTTTTCAATCAGTTAAAATCAGTGGAGTCTGGGCTAAAGCAATTGATTCTGCTTCGCTGCTTACAGTATGCTAACTATCCAGCCTGTTAACATTGATACTGCGACTTTGCGCCAAGGCTTTAAAGGCAAGTCTCATCTGCTTAATGACTAGCGAAGTACGCGCTAACACGTCAATTACCGTTGAAAATAACCTCGCGCGACTTGAGCAGTTCCACCACTTTTTCAACACATTCTTCCAAAGGTAACCCCCCCGTGTCCAGCGCCAACTCAGGCGCTTCCGGCGCTTCATAAGGCGATGAAATTCCGGTGAAGTCTTTAATTTCTCCGGCGCGAGCTTTGGCGTACAAGCCTTT
Source organism: Methylophilaceae bacterium (assembly GCA_046155285.1). GTDB lineage: Bacteria > Pseudomonadota > Gammaproteobacteria > Burkholderiales > Methylophilaceae > CAILHX01. The sequence continues at coordinate 46,269 of JBJXEA010000005.1, forward strand.
CACATCGCGCTGTTCGCAGATTTCCAGCGAGCAGTGGCAGTAGATTTCCAGAAAATCCCCGCCATCCACCAATGCTCGCACTTTGGCGCGGTCAGCGCGGAACGGGGAGATGAAGGCGGTGAGCGCGATGGTGCCGGCTTCGATGAACAGTTTGGACATTTCGCCGATGCGCCGAATATTTTCGGTGCGATGTTCGGCGGAAAAACTCAAGTCTGCACATAAACCATGTCGCACGTTGTCGCCATCGAACACAAAGGTGCGGCAACCTAGCTCATGCAAGCGACCTTCTACGGCGTGCGCCAAGGTGGATTTGCCTGCGCCGGAGAGGCCAGTGAACCAGAGGATGACGCTGTTGTGACCATTTTGCTTGGCGCGGTCTTGGCGATTGACCAGCGACTGGTGCCAGCGGATGTTGTTTTCGGATGTCATAATCGCGATTGTAGCAGTGCTCTGTTACAGTAGCTTTATGCAATATAAAACACCCATCTCCGTCCTCGTCCTCATCCACACTCCCGACATGCAAGTGCTGCTGCTGGAACGTGCGGATAAAGTCGGGTTCTGGCAGTCGGTCACCGGCAGTTTGGAAGGCGATGAAACCCCGCGGCAGGCGGCTATGCGCGAAGTTTATGAAGAAGCTGGCTTGGATGTGTCTCAATATAAACTCACCGATTGGCAGCTTTCCCACGTTTACGAGATTTACCCGCATTGGCGGCATCGCTACGCGCCCGAAGTGACGCAAAATACCGAGCATATTTTTGGACTGGAATTAGCTGAACAATGTGCGGTCAAACTTAGCGCAGATGAGCATGTGCGCTATGAATGGCTGGATTGGCGGGCGGCGGCGGTTAAGGTGTTTTCTTGGACGAATGTCGAAGCGATTCGCGCATTGGGCAAACGTAGGGAATTAGTGTTGTAAAATAGCGGCAGAAAGAAGGTCACATCATGAATGCAATCCCCATCAAATTTGAGCGTTTCCAAGCGGCGGAAGACGATTTCTGCCAGGAGCGCATCCTCGCGGCCAAAGAAAAACTAGGCGAGCGGCTGGTCATCCTCGGCCATCACTATCAGCAAGAAGGCGTATATCGCCATTCTCACCACACCGGCGATTCGCTCAAACTTTCGCGTGCCGCTGCGGATTGTGATGCGGAGTTCATCGTGTTTTTGGGCGTGCATTTCATGGCCGAAGTCGCCGATATTTTGTCGCACCCTGACCAAATCGCGATTCTGCCCGATCTCGCCGCAGGCTGCTCTATGGCGGATATGGCGAATCTTTCCAAGGTGGAACGCTGCCGCCGCGAGCTGGCTGAACATTATGACTTCGATGCAGTGTTCACCCCCGTTACCTACATCAATTCCGCCGCCGACCTGAAAGCCTTTTGTGGCGAGCATGGCGGCATCGTCTGCACTTCCACCAACGCACCGAACATTTTGCAATGGTCATTCAAGCAGCGCGAAAAAGTGTTGTTCTTCCCTGACCAGCATCTAGGCCGCTGGACGGGCCACAAGATGGGCATTCCCTTGGATGAAATGGTGGTGTGGGATCCCGATCAAGAAATGGGCGGGCTGACCAAAGCACAAATAGACAAAGCGAAAATTTTGCTGTGGAAAGGCCACTGTTCCGTGCATCAAATGTTCCAGCCGCAGCACATCACCAAGTTCCGTGAGCAATATCCTGAAGGTAAAGTGATTTCGCATCCAGAGTCGCCATTTGAAGTGTGCCGTTTGTCGGATGAAGTGGGTTCTACCGAATTTATTTTGAAAACCGTGGCCGCCTCTCCCGCAGGGACACGCTGGCTGGTTGGCACAGAGCTTAATTTGGTGAACCGCTTGGCAGAAAACATGAAGCCGGAGGGCAAAGTGGTCTCGTTCATGTCGCCGCTCATCTGCGAATGTTCGACCATGGCACGCATAGACCCGCAGCACTTGGCCTGGACATTGGAAAATTTGGTCGAGGGCAACGTGGTTAATCGCATCCACGTTGAGCCGCAAGAAGCCGAGCTAGCCAAACTGGCGCTGGATCGTATGCTGCAAGCCTCATAAGGCACGTGTCTCGAACCTTACACATTGCCACCCTCAACATCCACAAAGGCGTGATGGGGTTCAATGCGCGAATGTCGCTACACCGTCAACGCGACCTGATACGCCGCACCCACGCCGACATCGTGTTTTTGCAGGAAGTCTGTGGCAAACAAACGCAGCGCCAACATTTAGATACGCAGCACGAATTCCTCGCCGATTCCATTTGGCAAGATTTCGCCTATGGCAAAAATGCGATTACCGCTGCCGGACATCACGGCAATGCCATTCTCTCTAAATTTCCCATAAGCAAATGGGAAAACGAAGACATCTCCGCCCACCGCACCGAGCAACGTGGCATGTTGCACTGTGAAATCGCTATTCCCGACTGGGCGCAGCCTTTGCACTGTATTTGCGTGCATCTCGGCTTGTTTTCGCATTGGCGTAGCCGTCAATTACTCGCCCTGCGCGAGCGTATTGAAGCGCTGGTGCCGAGCGATGCGCCACTGATTATTGCCGGAGATTTCAACGATTGGCGCATGCGTGCCGGACACATTCTGCAACAGGGGTTACACCTCAGAGAAGTGTTCGAGCACAGCGTCGGCAAGCCTGCACGCAGCTATCCGGCGATCTTGCCGATGTTTCGTTTGGATCGCATCTACACCCGTGGTTTTCATATTCAGCACAGCGCGGTGCATGGCGGCGGAGCATTTTCCAGAGTGTCGGATCACGCCGCGCTTTTGGCCACGTTGACGAAGTTATGACAAGATTTATTTCGGGCAATCAAGTCACCTTGCTGCGTAACGGCGCAGAATATTTCCCTGCGCTAGAAGCGGCCATAGACGAGGCGCTTAGCGAAATTCACCTGCAAACCTACATCTTTGAAGATGACGCTGTTGGCAAACATATCGCCGCAGCACTAGCACGGGCGGCGATACGTGGGGTTTCTGTCTACCTGTTACTCGATGGATTCGGCTGCAAAGACACACCAAAGAAATTGCGGGATAACCTGCGTGAAAGCGGTGTTGAAGTGCTTATCTACCGCCAGAAAATCTCACCGTGGACATTCAAACGCAATCGCCTACGCCGCCAACATCGCAAAGTCGCGGTGATAGACGGCGCAGTGGCTTTTGTTGGCGGCATCAACATCATAGACGACATGAATGTGCCGGATCACACCCCACCCAGAATTGATTATGCAGTGCGGGTAGAAGGCTTGCTGTTGCTGCAAATCACCGCAAGCACTAGGCGGCTTTGGCGACATTTAGCTTGGCTACATTTGCACAAGAAAACACCAGAACCCACCTTCAAATACCATAGCGCGGGTGACGTTAAAGCCGCCTATGTGGTGCGTGACAACGCCCTGCACCGCCGCGACATCGAATCCGCCTACCTCACCGCGATTCGCCACGCTCATCAGGAAATTATCATCTGCCACGCCTATTTTCTACCCGGCATCCGTTTTCGCCGTGAACTCATTCGTGCTGCAAAACGTGGCGTGCGCGTGGTTATTCTGCTGCAAGCGCGGGTGGAATTCTGGCTGATTAACCATGCCACGCGGGCACTTTATGGCAACTTGCTTGATGCCGGAATCGAAATCCACGAATATCACAAAAGCCTGATGCACTCCAAAGTCGCCGTCATAGACCGCCACTGGGCTACCGTAGGCTCCTCTAACATAGACCCGTTCAGCCTTTTCCTGTCGCGCGAAGCCAACGTGGTGGTGGATAACAGCGATTTCGCCTCGCGGCTGCATGAGGATATGCATTTCGCCATAACCAATAACGCAAAACAAGTCAGCGCCAAGGATTGGGCGCATAGCAGCGCTCTGCAACGTGGTTTAGCGTGGGTGAGCTACGGCCTGATACGTTTACTGATGGGGCTGGTAGGCATCAACGGCAAGGACTAGATTTTGTTAAAGACCAGCGCTATAAATTGCCGCAACCAGCACAACCCTTTATAATCCGCACCCTTAAGCCGCTTTAGCTCAGTTGGTAGAGCAGTTCATTCGTAATGAAAAGGTCGCCAGTTCGATTCCGGCAAGCGGCACCAGTAACAAAAAGGCTAGATGCTCGCATCTAGCCTTTTATATTTTAGTATCCGGCAATACAGCTAGGCCTATTGAGGTGCGAGCTCAAATGTACTAACATTCGCACCTGACGGGTAAATCCTGTTACGTTCCTTAGGTGTTTCCTTCCATCGGTTGGCAATAAGCCTTAGGGGTTGAGCGCAACAGGGACTGTTAACTCGCTGTTTATTAAGTCGTTACTTCGTGTGTTTACTATCAAGTCATAGTAAATTACAAAGGAAAACGCACTACACTTATGCAAAACATTAGCACCACCACCTCGCGCCACAAGCTCATTAACGCCATCGTTTTTTTTGCATCTAATACCAAATTTTGCGGCAAGATCAAACTCTTCAAGTTATTGTATTTGATGGACTTTGAACATTTTAGCCAAACGGGTAAAAGCATTACTGGCTTTGAATATCAAGCTTGGAAGTTTGGCCCTGTCCCCACGGATCTCATGGAAGAGTGGGAAGAATTGAATGCTGACTTAGCTCAAGCCGTACGCATAGTAGAAGAGAAGGTGATTGACTACGAACGGCAAGCGGTTAAGGTAAATGACGGCGTGGTATTTGATGATACGTTTTTTAGCCCACGCCAACTCGCTATCATGCAAGCACTAGCAGAGAAATACAGCAAAACCTACTCCCCTAAAATGATTGATGTTGTGCATGAGCAAAATGGCGCATGGGATAAGATTTGGCAAAATGGGCGAGGCTCACGCAAACCCATTCCTTACGCCCTTGCTTTAGCTGACAACACAAGTAACCGAGATGCGCTGATTGAAATTGGCGCACAGCAACACATGTACCAAGCAGCACTTTTAGCCGCACGTCAAACTACCAATCAATACTCCGCCGAATACTAAATGTCACACCTAGCAGCCGCAGGCCAAATTTGGCGGGACGATTGCTATTATCTTGATGCCCAAGGCAGTTGCCAACGCAAGTACCTACTCATACTCGCGCTGGATATTCAATATGGTGACTGCGTAACCGTCGTTTTTACCTCACAACCCCACGGCCTCCCAGAAAGCCCCGCCTGCTACATAGGCCATCCACGTTCTGGCTATTTTCTAGGTGTTCTAGGAGACACATTCAACAAACCAACTTGGGTAGACTTTAATAGCTTACAAACGCTAGATAGTGACGATCTAAAACTACACCTCGAATCAGGTAGAAAAACGCTACTCTCGCAAACCCTCACGCCCAGTCAATTCTGCGCCGTGCTCAGATGCATCATGCAAATTCAGGATGACATCAGCCTACGCGAATATCGTTGGCTAAGTGATACGGCGGCTGCGCTGAAATGTCCTTGATAGCAAAAGTCTAGGATTGAAGCAACGCGCGCTCTTGCTCATCGAGGCCATATAGCGTTTCGATGGCATTTTGAAGCTGCTCTTCAAATTGTTCAAAGGTACGTTGCAGTTGCATCTGCGCCGAATCGGTCGTTACCTCAGTCATTTTTTGTTTGCACTCGATGATACGCCGAGTGATTTTTGCCAAGCGTTCCTGTTCGGATTTTTCCGGTACGCATAAGGGAATAGCTAGTAACGGCTCTTTATCTACCTGAAAATTCTGCCCCTGCATCTTGCCGCGATGTTTCAGCCAAAAGCGCACTAAGCGCGAATTTAGTAGTGCAGTGAGGTATAGCAGATTGATGCGGTCTGTTTTGATGATGTTGAAGGTTTGAGACACGTAACAGGGGAAGTCGGTATAGGTAAAACACGGTTCAGTACACTTCCGCAAAGAGATGATTTTTTCGCCTGTGAAAAACTTTTCGTCACGCGCTCGATGCAGACCATAGGGATGATTGTCCGAGGTGATAACCTCATTGAACTGATCGAGATGATTCTTTAGATTTGGGTAAGACGCCATCTCAGCAGGATTTTTGAAGCGCGAATCGGTATAAATCACCCACAATTTGTTTTCGTTATTGCCGTAATAGCGAACAAACTCGGCGCTAGTAAAAAATGGCTTTACCAAATTTTGCTCAGTCTTGCTTAAATGAAGCGTGTGCTTCTCGTCGTGCGAAAGGTTAAAAATTCCCTGCCCAACAGAAAAGCCACCACCCAATAATGCACGTCCTTTGGCATTCAAGAAATCTTGGTGGACATCAATTCCTACACCAACATCTTCCTGTTGCAACTCAAAATTTCGCCTTACCGCAATTTTGTCTAACAACACTTCAAGACAAGATTCAGAAAAAGTTAAAGGTGCGCTCGGCGTACGGCTGCGATCGAAAGTTGGCTCAAGGTAGGCACGTCCGTTACCGGGTAACTTTTCCAGCAAAGCTTGTACATCAGCCAAGGTGCGCTTGTTACCTTCCAGCCGACGATAGTCGAAAGTGTAATGCTCAAGAGTGCCGCTGCGCTTAGCAAGCAAAATCATAGTCTGTATGCCCGCATCGCGGAATACCTTGTAGTCGCCAAAGTCAATCAGTTGTTCGATGCGTGCGTCGCGGGTGATTTTCTCGCGTAGCCTCTTTGCCCCCGCATTGGTTACCCAGTTGTTGGTAGCAATTAAAGCCAACATGCCACTATCCGGTTTAAGCCAATCCAGCCCGCGACAGGCAAACAAATACCAGATGTCCATCTTGCCTTGATAATAAGGCGAGTTGCGTACATGGTTGAAAGCCTCACGATTAGTATATTCCTTGATGTAAGGCGGGTTGCCAATAACCAGATCGAAACCCCCAGTACGAAACACTTGTGGAAAGGCAGCCTTGAAATCCAGCGACTTCAATTCGTGCAGTTTTTCCATCGAAAACAGGTCGCCGCCTTCGTCTTCCAAAGTGACCAGCGAATTGCCCATGACGATGTTTCTGGACAAAGAAGGCAACAGGGTCACGCCGATTTCGAGCTGCTTGTGCTGATGAGCGCTACCCGTGGTTTCTTCTTCCAGCAACTTAAGGTAAAGCGAAAGTTGCGCCACTTCGACCGCCTGCGGGTCAATATCCACACCATAAATACAGTTGATTAATATCTGGCGCTTGTATTGTAGAGTCAGGTGCGCTTCCCCATCCCGCATTTCCACAGTGTCTTTGGGTGGTTTGGCTTGCTTGCGCCAATAAACGGTCAACTCATGCACTAGATAAGCAAAAACCCCTATCAAAAATGAACCCGAGCCGCAGGCTGTATCAATGACGCGCAGCTTGAGGATGTCGTCTGGTTTTTTGCCATTCACCTGCTGCCCCAGTGACTGCTCCACCATATAAGCTACGATGTAGTCAGGCGTATAAAACACGCCTCCCGCTTTACGCACGTCTTCTTTTTCTACAACTTCAACAGTTTTGCGCTTAGTCAACACCACCTTGCCGAGAAAACGCTCATAGATGCGACCGAGTATTTCAACCGGAATGGAGTCGAAATTGTAAGGCGAATGGTCGTCCGTCAGTTCGTCGCAAATATCTGAAAACACCGCGCTATCCGGCTCAAAACCCACAGCGTCTAATGATCTGTGCGCCTTGAATACAACCCCGTTGTAGACCGTATCCATGCGCTTGCAAACAGCCACAAAATCCTGCCAATGGGTTTTGTTATTCTGCCCAAAGCGGGTAATGATGGCATCTGGCTCTATGCCCTTGTCCTCAAGGAATCGAATAAAAATCAGCCTGTCCAGTGTGCGCTGCACACATTCAGTCAACTCCTCACCGTTCAGCTCGTTTCGTGCGCGTTTGAATACGTTGGCTAAGGTCTCGCGCCACTCATCCAGCTTATCCAGAAAGTCCTCATCAAAGTCACGCGCCTCGGCAGCAAATAAGGTGTATTGCCGCGTTGCCACTTTCAGTGGCGGCAATTCTGTCTCGGCAAAAACTTCCAGCGACCCACTCGCCACACTCTGACGGGAGAGCAGGTAGAAAACTTCAGCAAACTTCTCGCGATCCAAAAAATCACCGTGATGCCACGACTTCACCACACGCGAACTGGCGGAGTTGATGTTTGGACGAAAACGGCTATCAATAATGTGCAGGTAGTTAAAGTCGGTGAGCACCACTATCGGCAAGCCCTTAGGCCAGCTATAGCGGATTGCTTGAAAGCAATTGTCTGGAGTGTTAATGGAGGCTTGCGGTCTTTTGGCCTCAACAAAAAAACGTACTCTGCGATAATGCGGCGCTATTGAGAATGCGTAATCAGCACGACCTTTGGACTTCTTTTCCGGTTTTTCGATTCTGACTTCTCGGCGATAGGGGTCATGCTGAACGTCGTGGCCGACATCCCAACCAAGAGCCTTAAACAACTTGTCAATAAAGTCTTGGCGGACTTCTGCCTCTTGATATTCACTTGATAGATAGTGCGATGAGTTCTGTAAGAATTTTTTAGCAAGGGCTTGTGCTAAAAGCCATGCCTTTTCAAACTGGTCTTCTGTTGCCATTTATTTATTGCTCCTAGAAGTCAGGCTGCATTGTTAAGCAAATCACAGAAAATCGTTAAATCTCACCTCTATTGTTAATGGCGCGCCCGAGACGATTCGAACGTCCGACCACCGCCTTCGGAGGGCGGTACTCTATCCAGCTGAGCTACGGGCGCGTGGCGCGAATTATACCGCGCCGTGACTGGTGTCGGGCTATTGTATAATCGCGGCATGAACACTCCCACCAAGCTTTACATCAAGACCTTTGGCTGCGCCATGAACGAATATGACTCGTCGCGCATGGCGGATATGATGCAGGCGGCAGACGGTATGTCGCAGACTGACAATCCTGACGAAGCCGATGTCATTCTCATCAACACCTGTTCCGTCCGCGCCAAACCACAAGAAAAAGTGTTTCACCAATTGGGGCGTTTGCGCGATTTGAAGATTGCCAATCCTAAGCTGGTGATCGGCGTGGGTGGCTGTGTGGCGAGTCAAGAAGGCAAGGCCATCGTCAGCCGCGAACCCTTGGTGGATATTGTTTTTGGCCCGCAAACCCTGCATCGCTTACCTGAGCTCATCGCGGAAAAACGCCGTACTGGGCGGGCGCAAGTGGACATCAGCTTCCCCGAAATCGAGAAATTCGACAAACTGCCAACTCCGCGCGTAAGCGGCGCGACGGCCTTGCTTTCCATCATGGAAGGTTGCAGCAAATACTGCACGTTTTGCGTGGTGCCTTATACCCGTGGCGAGGAAGTCTCTAGGCCGTTTGACGGTGTGTTGCTGGAAGCCGCGCAGTTAGCTGAACAGGGCGTGAAGGAAATCACCTTGCTTGGCCAAAATGTGAACAGCTATCAAGGCGTGATGAAAAATGGCGAGAGCGCTGACTTGGCGCTGCTGCTCGACTACATCGCCGAAATCCCCGGTATCGAGCGTCTGCGCTACACCACCTCGCACCCCAACGAGATGTCTCCCAGTTTGATTGATGCTTTCGCACGGATTCCCAAACTGGTGTCGCATCTGCATTTGCCGGTGCAGGCTGGTTCCGACAGAGTTTTATCCGCCATGAAGCGCAACTACACTGCGCTGCAATACAAATCCACCTTGCGTAAACTTCGTGCCGCACGGCCTGATTTACTGTTTTCGTCCGACTTTATTATCGGCTTCCCCGGCGAGACCGAGGCCGACTTCGAGGCCACCATGCGCTTAGTAGAAGAGGTTAATTTTGACTACAGCTTCAGCTTCATCTACAGCCAGCGCCCCGGCACCAGCGCCGCTTATCTACCTGACGACACCCCGCACGAAGTCAAGCAGGCGCGGCTGGAACGCATCCAGGCTTTGATTGAAAAACAGGGCTTGGCGCATAGCCAAAACATGGTGGGTACGGTGCAAAAAGTATTGGTGGAAAATCCATCCCGCAAATACGAAGGCCAACTCGCGGCGCGTACCGATAGCAATCGCATCGTGTTTTTTAACGCCGATGTGAGCTTGGTGAATCAGTTTGTGAATCTGCGGATTACTGAGGCGCGGCCACATAATTTGAGTGGGGAATTGGTAGATTAACAATGATTGAGCTAAAAACTTTGCAAAGAGTAATTCATGTGGCGTTGCTGTTTTACTCACTAACCGTAGTTGCAGATTATGCTTGAACACCTGACACTACCCATCAATTTCTTACTGATATTACCCACGTAACCACAAGCTACAATTTAAGAAAAACACTCTAGCTCCTTGCATTAAAACAGTCACCATCACGCATGGGAAAATCAGCATTCATTACAAAAAAATATCTTGGGATTTTGAACCTGCAAATGGCGCAGAGATGTAGGGTCTGACTATATCCTATGCAGGGAAATCACTAAAACCAGATCGTGATTCTTACACCTAAGGTGTGCAAAATGCTTCACTTTGGGTGTTTTGCATGGGTTTATATTTGCATTACGCAGGGCGGTGCGATTAGTATAAGCTTGTAAAATAAAACCGCTCGCAACCCGACACTATGAAACTACTCGGTCTTCGCATTCCGTTCCTGCGCTTACCCAGCCTTGCAAAGCTGGGTATCAAGCTGCCCAAACTCAAAATCAGCCCCGCGGTGCGCATTAGCTTTGGCTTGATCTCGCTCATCATGGGTTGGATTCTGCTGCTGGACATGATGGTGGGTTTCTGGCCGGATACCGGCAAAGTCACCACCGAGTTACGCGCCAAAACCAGCGAAATTCTTGCGATGCAGTCCGCACAATACATTCAAGCCAGAGACTTCGACGGACTCAAGAAAACCTTAGAAGACGGTGCAAGCGAGCAAGCCCAGATACGCTCAATCGCGGTGCGCCATAAGAGCGGCAAAATCGTGCTGCAAGTGGGTGACCATGCGCTCTATTGGAAGCCAAAAACTACTGTATCCACACAAGATTTTGCGCGGTTAGGCATCCGCTCAGGCAACGAACCTTGGGGTGAAATTGAAATTGCTTATACTCCCTCTGTGCCGCAAACGCCGCTGGATTGGTTGAAGAAACAGGCCGTCGTTTCATTCTTGCTGCTGATATTGGGCGGCTTCGTCATGTTCTTATTTTATCTGCGTGGGGTGTTTTCTTATCTCAATCCTTCTACGGTGGTTCCCAGCCGCGTCAGCTCAGCTTTTGATGCATTTAGTGAAGGTGTGTTGATGGTAGATAACGCGGGCAAGGTGATGATTGCCAATAAGATGTTCCGCACTTGGGGCGAAGATCTGGCGGGCGATTTGTTTGGCAAGCACGCCAAAGAGTTGTCGGTGATCAAAAGTACGATGGGTGAAGACCCTAAAGCGTATCCGTGGACTAAGTCTATGGAAGCTTTGCAGTCGGTGAATGGCTGGCCGCTCAAGATTACACTGCCTTCAAAAGAGAGCATTAAAGTCATTGTCAACTGCTCGGTGATTCAGGATGCGGCGAACGCGGTGCGCGGCTGCATGGTGACCTTTGCCGACGTGACTGAGTTGGATAAGGTGAATCAAAACCTTAATTCCGCCATGGGCAAGCTGAAAAAAACCCAAGGAGAACTGGAAGAGAAAAACGAAGAACTTTTCCGTCTAGCGACGCGCGACCCAATGACGGGAGCATTTAACCGCCGTGCATTTTTTGCTGAAGCTGAGAAAATTCTGGAAGACTATCGTGTCAGCAAACAGCCGCTGTGCGCGATTATGTCGGACATAGATCACTTCAAGAAATTTAACGACGTGCATGGCCACGCCATAGGCGACAAGGTGATTGTCGCTTTTGCTAAGTCATTAGGCGTTCCATTGCGCACTTCAGACATGTTGTGTCGCTATGGTGGGGAGGAGTTTGTGGTGCTATTGCCGGGTGCTGATCGTAAGGTGGCAATGGGTATCGCCGAGCGCTTACGTCAAGAAGTGGAGCAGCGTTCCGGCCCTTCCATACGCCATACTGTGCCGCTCAACATCACGTCCAGCTTCGGCGTGGCGCTGTTGGAGGACGACGTGGTTGATCTGACCATGCTCATAGACCGCGCCGACCAAGGGCTTTATGTAGCCAAGAAGAGCGGCAGAAATCGGGTGAAGTTTTATGGTGAACCGATAGAAGCAAACGCCCCGCCGGAAGAGCCTAGGGATTTGCATTAAGAGTTGAACCACCCCGGCGCTGTGCGCCACCCCTCCTTGGAAAGGAGGGGAAGAGAGCATCTTTTAGCTCAGAATCAAAAAGTGGTGGTAGTTTCTGGGGGGGTATCTCCCCTCCTTTCTAAGGAGGGGTCGCCGCTTGCGGCGGGGGTGGTTTGTCAGTGCGTAGTAATCCGCCCAAACTCAGCCGCCATCTTGGTCGCATACTTTTCAAAATCGTCCGCCACTAATGGCTTGCTGAACAAAAATCCCTGAATAATTTCGCAGCCCAAATCTTTTAGATAGACGTGCTGATGTTCAGCGTCCACGCCTTCGGCTATCACCGATTTTTCAAAGGTGTGTGCCACGTCCACAATCACTGCCACGATCTTTTCTGAGGGCTTGCCTATGCCCAGCACGAAGGAACGGTCTACTTTAAGGATGTCGAACGGCAGCAGGCCGAGATAACTCAAGCTGGAATAACCCGTGCCAAAGTCGTCAATGGCGATGAGGAAGCCTTCCTTTTGCAGGTTGCGCAGCACATCTACCACGCCGCCAGTGGCGTCTACGAACATGCTTTCGGTGATTTCCAGTTCGATGTTGGCGGTGGAAACGCCATAGTGTTTGAGCGTGGCCAGCACTTCTTCGGTGAAGGTGGCGCGGCGTAAATCTTGGCTGGAAATGTTGACTGCTATGCGCGGCGGGGCAATGCCCTTGGCGACCCAATCCACGAACTGCTTGCAAGCAATATGGCGAATAGTGTCGCTCATTTTGATGATGATGCCGGTTTCTTCGGCGATGTTGATGAATTCGCCCGGATTCACCAAACCGCGCGTGGGGTGCTGCCAGCGCACCAATGCTTCAACCCCAGCAATCGCGCCACTACGTAAGTCAATTTGCGGTTGATACACCAAAAATATCTCGCCATCAGTATTCACCGCTTGGCGCAGGTCGTGTTCCAGTTTCAGGCGCTCTACCGCCTTGGAGTTCATGTGTTCCTCGTAGTACACATATTGCGTCTGGCCGGACGCTTTGACCCGCGTCATGGCCATTTCGGCGTAGTGAAACAGGTTGTCTATGCTCTCGCCATCGGTGGGGTAGATGCTGATACCCATCACCGCGCCCAGGTGCATGGTTTGGCCTTCATAGGCAAAATTGCTGCCAAACACACTGACCAGTTTTTCTGCTACAAACCCAATTTCGTTAGAGTTGTTGAGGTCAGGCAGCAGCACCACAAACTCGTCATTGCCAAAGCGCGACACCACGTCGGATTCACGCAATTTACTCAGCAGCCGTTGCGCGACCTCATTCAGAACATGGTCACCACCGGCGTAGCCTAGGCTATCGTTGACCTTTTTGAACCCGGCCAGATTGATGTAGATAATCGCCACCAGCAACTTTTTGCGTCGCGCACGTGAGATTTCTTGCGACAGGCGGTCGCGGCAGAAAGCGCGGTTGGGCAGGCCGGTGACCGGGTCAAAGTGTTCCTGCATATACAGCTCTTTGCCGCGCATCACCGAGGTCAGCGCCACGCCTAGCCTGTCAGCAAAGGAGCGTGCAAAATGATGCTCACCCTCGGTCAGCGTTTTATCTTTGGATAGGCCAAAATGCAGAATCGCAGAAAGCTCGCCTTCACGATACACCGGAAATAAATGCAGCCTAGCCGCGCCAAACTCGGCCAGCGGTTTGAGAAACTCTTGTTTATCGGGATGCTCAATGAGTAAGCCGTTGGGGTCACTGCTCAAGCTCTCTTTGAACTTGCTGTCCAAGGGCGGCAGGGTGACGGCTTGTGTTTCGTCTAAGGCGTTGACCCAAGTGCTTTGCTGTTCTGGTGTCGTATCGTCGAGATGCGTCACTGCTACCAGCACGCAGGGGATGACCTTAGGTACGTTGGTGAACACCAGTTCGATGATGTTGTTAAAGCTGGCGTTGGACAGAATAGCGCGGTCAAATTCGTCCATTGCCCGCACAATATCCAAAGGATGAGAAATCATCAGTTGCCCACCGACACTATGTGGACCGGCTCTGGCACGGCGTGGGCGCAGGGTTGTCAGCCACGCTAAAAATAGCGCCAGCACGATGCTGGCGGTCATGACTCCGTCGGAGGCTTTGCTCACGAGCATTGAGGCTTGTGGGCTGGCGGCGATGACGTTCCAGTCGTCACTGGCGAACTGCTCGCGTAATGGCAGTGCGGTATAGCTCGCTTTTCCGCTGTTGTTGCCGTCGTTCCATTGCAATTCGCCGGATTGCAAGCGCAGTGGCTGGCGCAGGGTTTGCATCATCGCAAGGTCAGGCGTACTGGAGGCGAACAACACCTGCTGGTCGCGCTGGCTCAGGATGACTAATTGATGTTTGCTTGGTGATTCGTTTTTCCACAAATAGGCGGGCGATAATTCAGCGGTGAGCAAATCAAAGGTATTGCTTTCATTGCCTTCATTTTGATCTTGTACCACGCTGCGTAGCAAAATGATTCTGGCGTTACCGGTTGGGCTTGGCAGCGCGAGGAGTGCAGAATCACCATGCGCTAGATGTATCTTGGTGGCTTCGGTCTGGTCGGCCAGATTAAGCTGTGCGCCCAGCAATGGGGTAATCTGACCGGATTCATCAATATAATTGACGGCCTTGAAGTAGGGCGTGGAAATCTGTAATAAGGAAGACGCATTAGGGTCACGTGCGGCACGTTCTAAAGCGTGATCCGCGTTGCGCAGCCGGTCTTGCAGGGTTTGTTTGAAGCTGGTGGCTTCTTGTAGTAATGTGGTTTGACGTGTGCCTTGAGAGCCAGCATCGCCGCGGGAGAAAAAAATGAAGGCGATGCAGGTCACCAAAAGTGCCAGCACTAAGGGGATTCTTCTTTGGGTGAAGCCAAATTGTGTAGAATCAGAACGCATAGCTTCCATAATACTTGCAGTTGCTTCAAACTGCATTACCAAATAGCATAGCTTTGCATAGTTTAGACAAAGATTTAAGACAAGATAATAAATGAGATGACAATTGAAAGCTGAAGCAGAACTCATCCTCGAATTCCAAGCCACCTTGCTCTCGCATCCGCATTTTGACGAGGCTGCGACAGCCTTTGCCACCGAGCTGGCACTTAGGCTGGGTTTCGATCGCGTCGCCATAGGCTTGGTTGAGCGCGGGCAGGTTGCGGTCAAGGCCATTTCACATAGCGCGGACGTGCTGGCCAAATACGAGGCGCATCGTGCCATCGCCAATGCCATGGATGAAGCTATCGAACAAGCCGCGGTGTTGATTTCCACCGAAATTGGCGGAAAAACGCCAAGGATTTTATTGGCGCACAAAGCGCTCGCCAGAGCCACTGGCAATCAGATATGTACCATCCCGCTCGCCAATAATCACGAAATCTACGGCGCTATCACCTTGGAGCGCGGCGCTGGTACAGCATTGGTGCAAGAAGACATTGAGGCTTGCGAAACCATCGTCAGCCTGCTGGGGCCGGTGCTGTTGCTCAGATGGAGCGAAGATCGTCCGTGGTATAAACGCATGACGAAGCTGGGCTTGGGCAGTATGAAGCGCGGTTATATGCTGCGTAGATTCCTGTTCAAAACGCTTTTGTATGCAGCCGTGGTGGCGCTTGCCGTGCTGCTGTTTTTCCCCGTGCCTTACAACATCAGCGCGCCAGCCAAGCTGGAAGGCTTAATCCAACGCGCATTGGTAGCCCCTGAATCTGGGTTTTTAGAAAAATCCTACGCGCGTCCGGGCGACCGGGTCAAAGCTGGGCAAGTATTGGCCGAGCTTTCTGATCAAGAGTTGCAACTGGAAAAACGCAAGTGGGCAAGCGAGCTGGCGCAACATGAAAATGCCTACGGCGCAGCGTTAGCGCAGTCTGACCGCGTGCAGTTGGTCATCAACCAGTCCAAAGCCGACGAAGCACGCTCGCAATTGGAGCTGACCGAACAGAAATTGGCACGTTCAAGAATGGTGGCGCCGTTCGACGGCATCATCATCAAGGGCGACTTGCGGCAATTGCTGGGAACCCCAGTGCAGCGCGGCGACGTGCTGCTGACCATCGCGCCGGTGGATGCTTATCGCCTAATGATAGAAGTGGACGAGCGCGACGTGTCTTATGTGCAGGCTCAACAAGGCGGCCGTGTGGCGCTGGTGTCCTTGCCTGATAAAACCCTGTCTTTCCATGTGCTGCGCATCACGCCTGTCGCCACTACCAAAGAAGGCCGCAATTTCTTTGACGTGGAAGCTGCGTTGACCAATCCAGCGCAAACCTTCTTGCGCCCTGGGCTGGAAGGTGTCGCCAAGATCAACGCTGGCAACCGGCCATTTATCTGGATTTGGACGCATCGTGGCTGGGATGCGGTGCGCATGGCGCTGTGGAATTGGGGTTTGTTGTAGGGCTGCATCATGCGTGAATCCCTGTTCAGCCCACTCTGGCATCGCTACTCCCAGCAACGCCCACAGTTGCGTTCGCACGTTACCGTGCAGCAGCAGGAATACCGCAAAAAAATGTGGTATCTGCTGATCAACAATACCAATGGCAACCACTATCGCATCAACCATGTGGCGTATCAGTTTGTGGGGCGTTGCGACGGGCAGCACACGGTGCAGGTGGTGTGGGATAGCGTGTTGGAGAGCTTGCAGGATGATGCGCCGACGCAGGACGAAATTATCCGTTTGTTGACCGAGCTGAATCAGCGCGATTTGCTGCGCTATGAGGCGCTGCCTAACATTAAAGGAATGTTCCGGCGTAAGAAGGAAAAGGTCAAAAAGCAGCGCCGCGCCACGATTAACCCCTTCGCCATGAAGCTTTCCTTGTGGGATCCCAGCGCCTTTTTGGACAAACTGTACTGGTTGCCGGCACTGATTTTCAATCCGCTGACCTTTATTCTTTGGTTGGCTGCGGTGGGTTTTGCGCTGATGTCAGCCTCGGCCAATTGGGGCGAGCTGACCACGCATTTCACCAGCCACATGGCCACGCCCAGATATTTGCTGCTGGCATGGGTTAGCTTTCCCTTCATCAAGGCGCTGCACGAGCTAGGCCACGCATTGGCGGTACGCAACTGGGGCGGACAGGTACACGAAACCGGCATCACTTTATTTTTGATGACCCCAGCCCCCTACGTGGATGCCTCCGCTGCCAGTGCTTTCCGTGGCACTTTCCAACGTGCGATTGTGGGGGCGATAGGCATCATGGTGGAGTTGTTGCTGGCCTCCATTGCCATGCTGGTGTGGTTCAGCAGCCAAGAGGGCATCATCCATGATATTGCCTTCGTCACCATGTTCATCTGCGGCGTTTCCACCTTGGTGTTCAACGGCAATCCGCTGATGCGCTTCGATGCCTATTACATTTTGTGCGATTTATTTGATTTGCCCAATCTCGCCACGCGCAGCAGAATGTACTGGGTCAATCTGCTCAAAAAGTTGATGTTGGGCGCTCGCAGCGTAGTGGCGATGGATAAGGCTGAAGGCGAGGGCAAGTGGCTGTTTTTCTATGCGCCTTTATCTTTTCTGTTGTCGCTGATATTGATGAGTTACGCGGTGCTGTGGCTGGGTTCGCAGTCCTTGGTAATAGGCGTGATTGGTGCGCTGTTCGTGCTGGTTTCGCTGGTGTTGATGCCGCTCTATGGTTTGATCCGAGAGATAGTCGCCTCCGCTGCTTTGGGTGCAACACGGTTTCGGGTGAGAGTGCTGATTGCGCTCAGTTTGGGGTCTGTCATAGCTGCGCTGGTGTTGGTTCCAGTGCCGTTTAGTTCCAGTGCGCAGGGCGTAATTTGGATTCCCGATGAAGCCCGCATTCGCCCAGAAACTGAAGGATTTATTCGGCAAATTCGGGTCAATCACGGTGATCCGGTGGAGATAGACCAACTGTTGTTTGTATTGGAAGACCCTAGCTTGCAGGCCAAATACGAGCAGTTGAAAACTCAAATCACAGGACTGCAGTCTGACCAGTTCAACGTGGTGTTCAGCGACCCCAGCCGCGCCGTGGATATTGCTCAGAAGATTGTGAAGGTCGAAGCAGAATTGAAGCGAGTAGAAGAGCAAATGGTAGGGCTGATGGTGCGTAGCAAGACCAAAGGCGTGCTGGTGTTGCCGCATCAACAGGATATGCCTAACGTGTTTGTAAAAAAAGGCGAGCAGTTGGGCTACGTGTTGGCGCAAGGCATGATTAAAGTCAGAGTTGCCGTGCCAGAGCCGGATGCGGCGCTGTTGCGCGAGCGTTTGGAGCGCATTCAGGTGCGCACCGCCGACCATCCTGACGAGATTATTGTTGCCCAAGTGGAGTCGGACACCAACACCGTGACCCACACCTTGCCTAGCGCCGCCTTGGGCTATGGTAATGGCGGCAGTTATGCCACCGACCCCGCAGACAAAGACGGCCTGACTGCCACCGAAGCTGTGGTGCTGCTAGACCTGAAGCTCCCCAGTGCCATGTTGGAACGCGCTGGCGTGCGTGCCAATGTACGCTTTGACCACGGCAGCGAACCTGTCGCCAAGCAGGTGTATCGTCGCCTGAATCAATTGTTTCTGCGCTATTTCAGTGCTACATAACTGCCCAGAAACTCTAGGCTTGCATCATAATGCAAGCCGATATGCAATCATGTAATGCTATTATTATTGCTTTTTATGCCGCATAAATAATACAATAATAGCATTATGGCTAAAACCACTTCACCTTTACTTCCTGCGACAACCCGTCTTCTTGAAGAGTTGGGGGGGCGTTTACGTTTGGCCAGGTTGCGTCGTCGGCTACAGGCCAAACAAGTGGCCGAACGTGCAGGCATGTCTGTGATGACTCTCCGTGCCGTCGAGCATGGTAGTGCGGGGGTCACAATTGGTGCCTATGCCGCAGTATTGCAGGTGCTTCAGTTAGACAAGGATATAGCATTGCTTGCAGCAACTGATACATTAGGACATCGGTTGCAGGATGCCACATTGAGTCCCGTATTAAAGCCACGTCGCCCACCCCAAAAAATCACAAGTAAGCCAGCGCCAGAAATCTTGTCACTCACTGAGTCTATGCCTAATGCATCGGGAGAATTAACTCCCGATCATCTGCTGCTGTTACTCAATAACGTGTCGCTGAAAACAGGATAACCAGATGGCTGGGGGAACAAAAAACATTGCAGTCTATGCAGACTGGGAAGGATTGGGAGGCGCGCTCAAACTGGGAATCCTGCAGGCACATGTGCAAGCGGGTCACGAAGTGTTTGAGTTTGAGTGGGCGCAGGATGCCCTGAATCATCCGCAACTGATAGATATTCGGTTGGACCCGAAATTGGGAAGCTTTGCTGGTCGCCAATTCCCTGATGGAGAACACGCGAATTTCGGCATGTTTCTGGATTCCTGTCCGGACCGATGGGGTCGTCTGTTGATGCGGCGCAGGCTGGAAAGGGATAAACGTAAAGGTTTGGTACCAAACAGTCATAGATTGGTCGAATCTGATTACCTGCTGGGGGTACATGATTTGTACCGGGTTGGCGCGCTAAGGTTTCGTCTAGATGATGCGGGCGCATTTCTTGACGATGATGCAGAAACTGCTGCTCCTCCATTTGTTCGACTGCGCGAGCTTGAAGAAGCCAGCCAGGCCTTAGAGCGCGATGACGCAGATGAGGCTAAGCAACTCGATGAATGGCTAAAGCTATTGATAGCGCCGGGTGGCTCATTAGGAGGTGCGCGACCAAAGGCCAGTGTGATGAGTCCTGATGGCAGGCTATGGATCGCCAAATTTCCGAGCATCCGTGATGAGATTGATGTGGGTGCTTGGGAGTTGCTGGTATACACGCTGGCAAAAGGCTGTGGGTTGCGCGTGGCTAATGCCCAGGCTAAACGGTTTGCGTCCTCTGCACATACTTTTCTGATCGAGAGGTTTGATCGAACCCCGCAAGGCCAGCGCAGGCATTTTGCCTCGGCCATGACAATGACCGGTAGGAAAGATGGAGATGATGCCTCTACCGGCGCGAGTTATCTCGAACTCGCCCAAGTGTTGATTGATCACGGCGCACAAACCAATGCAGATTTGCAAGAGCTATGGACGCGCATCGTGTTCAACATGCACGTATCCAATACCGACGATCATCTGCGAAATCACGGGTTCATCCTGATGCCAAATCAAGGGTGGCGTTTATCAGAAGCCTATGACATGAATCCAGTACCACACTCATCTGGACTGAAACTTAATGTGAGTGAGGCGGATAATGCGATTGATCTGGATTTAGCCAGAGAGGTAGCGCCATTCTTTAGATTAAACGCGAAGCAAGCGGAAGACATTATTTTTGAAGTGCGAACGATCACCGCGCAATGGCGGTCAATCGCCGAAGGGCTAAAAATTTCGAGACAGGAACAAGAATCCATGTCTTCTGCGTTTAGGCTCGCCGGTGATGGAAAGTCCTGAAGCAACTTCGTTTTCTTCCATCTGCTGATATTGGTTTTTTTTTGCAAATTTCAATGCAGATTATCATCACTCACCCCTCAAATCCGCGCAAAATTTAGGGGGTTGCAACGCCCCAGAAAGTGTGGCAAATTCACATCAAAGTTGTGAAAAATTACCTAGTTTCTCGACCGGTCATACTACGGCGCTATTCATAAAAAATTATAAAAAAATAATAAGAAGGGGTGCATTGAGAGGCTGACTTGGTAAATACCTGTTGGTCTTTCTGGAATGTCGTTCAGGGTGGCCATGATGCCTAAGGTAAGCTTATTTTCGATAGAAACTCACTTACTGGTAGCGAGTACGTTGCTCGTTATTTTCAGTTTCCCCGTCGTTGAGCTGTGCGCTAACTTCTCTGTGTGGCGTAGTAAAAAACTTTCCTGTTCTGATTGGTTGTGGTTATTTAAAGCTTCGCTTCTTTGCGATAGGCATCAACACGCTCAACTGATACTCTCAACCACACCCATTCTCCACAAAAACAAGCCTCGTGCACGCGCACATGTGACAACGCCGGTTAGAGAAGTGATTCAGCATGGTAGTAATGGGCTGCTGGTAGATTTTTTTGATATTGAAGTACTGTCCAAAACTATGAATAACGCATTAGGCACAGCAGAAAAGTTCAAGTTATGCAGAACTTCAGCGCGAGAAACGGTAACACAAAACTACGAATCCTATAAAGAGCTAGCGCAGTATTCTAAAGTGATGAATTTACTGCACAGTGCGTTGGCTAATAAAATAAAATTTTTGAGTTGAATATGAAGATTTTTATGTTTTTACAATATTTTCTAGCCATTCTTACTCTAGGATTTTTAAGTCTTGCAGTAATTTCGCAAATTATTTTTAGTTTTTGGGTTTATAGAACAACAAAAGATAAAAATTTAGTTTGGATTCTGTGGTTTGTAGATTTGAGATTAATGCGTTATGGTGAATATTCAGAACGTCATTCACTTAAAAGACTAACTCACAGTCAAATCAACTTCTATCGTTTTATAAATAAACTCAGGACTTCTGGACTGAGGACACTTGTCATCACATTGCTTTTCTATATTTTTAATTTATTTGTGAGGTCATAAAATGAGCCGTTCTGATTTAGCTTTAGAGGCTATCGACTTAGCGCAAGCTTTTGTTCACTATGTTGATTCAGACGACTTTCTTGACAAGGTTGATCGTGGTGCCCAGATGGCCGTCACTATTGGGTCGATGCTGGCTCGCAATCCCGATGATGTAGTTAGAGCTAATCTTGCTAGTATGTCCTTAACCGCCGCAAAGATTATTTCACAAGACAAGTCTATTTCATCTGATGATATTCTTAATTTAGGAATAAATGGGGTCGGACACCATTGATTCATAGTCTCACGCCGGCTTAACGTCAAACGCCACACAAATACGCTCCTCGTCCGAACTGAACGGGATGGTGCGGTGAAATAGCGAGGAAGGGAACAACACGATGTCGCCCACTATGGGTGCTACGGCTTGTACAGGGAAATTTTGGTGTTTTTGCGGGTAATTGTCGCCGTGGGTGCTGAATTCTATGCTGCCGTCATGTGTACCGGTTTTTTGTTGCGGAATAGACAAATACACCGAGCCGCTGAGCCAGCCTTCTTCGTGGATGTGCGAGGTCAGGTGTCCGCCGCTGCTCATTTTGACGTACCAAGAGCTGCTGAATTCGATATTGATCGGGAATGACTGCATCAATTCGCAATTTTCTCCTGAAAATTTAGCGCGGTATTTTTCTACTTCTAGTGTAATCAAACTCGCTAAGGTTTTGAACGAGATTTCCGTGCGCATGAACAAGTTGCCGGAGGACTGCACACCGTAGTGCAGCCGTCCCTGTTTGCGCTTGGCGATTTCGGCGAAATTGATGTCGCGAAGCAAGTCGGCGAGCAGGCTGCTACC
This sequence comes from Methylophilaceae bacterium, assembly GCA_046155285.1. Classification (GTDB taxonomy): domain Bacteria; phylum Pseudomonadota; class Gammaproteobacteria; order Burkholderiales; family Methylophilaceae; genus CAILHX01. The sequence continues at coordinate 68,588 of JBJXEA010000005.1, forward strand.
CGCTTGCGACAAAGGCACGATGTTGTTGTGATAGACAAAATCCAAGGGATTTTTGCAGAAACTGTACTGGTCAACTTCGCCAAAATTAGTCGCGTAGTGGCTGGATAATGTCGCCAAAAAAGGTGAGATGTTTTTCTCGCCCATCAACACCTGCAAACCCTGTTTGAAGGCATCGTATTGCTCGGTTTTGTACAGACAATACAAAGTACGCTCCCGCCAATCGGCCATTTGCGAGCGCTGGAAGTACGGAATCGCTGCGCTCAATTCGCCCGCGTCATACAAAAATATACCCATTTTGTAGTTGGCAGCGGCGTTGTCCGGCGCGATTGCAAGTGCTTGTCTGTAGCTCGCCACAGCTTCATCCGGCTTGCCAAAATCAAACAGCGCTTCGCCCATATTGGCGTAGGCATCTACATAGTTGGGGAATAGCGCAATAGCTTTGGCGTAGCTGGCAATTGCCTCATCCAACTTGCCGTGATTGCGCAAAGCGGTAGCCAAGTTGTAATGTCCCAGCGCGTCATTGGGATTGATTGCCAGCGTTTTACGATAGCTGGCGATGGCCTCGTCCAGCTTACCTTGTAGTTGCAACACCATACCCAAATTGCCGTGCGCTTCAAAAAAACTAGGGTCTAGCGCCAAAACTTGGCGATACGCATCCGCCGCCTCGTCCAAGCGCATCAAAGCTTGCAAGGAGGTGCCAAAGTTATATAAAGCCACGGTAAAAGTGGGGTTGAGTGCGATGGCTTTTTGATAGCAGGTGATGGCCTCCTTAAGCCGATTGGCGTTGGCAAAGGCGATACCCTGATTGAAATGTTGGATTTCGGTTGCGCTGGGTGGTCTTTGTGGTTTCATTATTACCTTAAAAATCTGTCTCTTAAACGCTCCGTCATTCCCGCGCAGGCGGGAATCCAGACTAGCCAGTTGGTAGTGACATAGGCTCATTCACTCCGTTGACTCTTGACTGGATTTCCGCCTACGCGGGAATGACGAGGTGGAAAATTTCTACAAATTCAACTGTATTTCACGCTCTTCCAATGTAGGCTCAAAACGGCTGGTTTCATAGTGTTTGAATATCGCCGCAACCACTTCACTCGGTTCGTCTATTACCTGTATCAAGCCCATGTCATCCGCACCTATCATGCCCTCTGTCACCAGCACCTTGCTGAACCATTCCAGCAATCCCGCCCAAAATTGTGATCCCACCAAAATGATAGGAATCTTGCGCGTTTTTCTGGTTTGAATGAGTGTTAAAGCCTCTGACAGCTCATCTAGTGTACCAAAGCCGCCGGGCATCACCACATAAGCCGAGGCGTATTTGACGAACATCACTTTGCGCGTAAAAAAGTGGCGAAAAGTCTGGCTGATGTCTTGATACGGATTGTCGTTTTGCTCTTGCGGCAATTGGATGTTCAAACCCACGCTGGGTGATTTTCCGGCATAAGCGCCTTTATTGCCCGCCTCCATCAACCCCGGTCCGCCGCCTGTCATCACGCTAAACCCGGCATCAGAGAGCTTGCGGGCAATGTCCTCGGTGAGCTGGTAGTAAGGATGGTCTGGCTGTGTCCGCGCACTGCCAAAAATAGACACTGCAGGGCGTATGCTTTTCAAGCGTTCCGTAGATTCGACAAACTCTGCCATAATCTCAAACACTCGCCAGGACTCTCGGGCAGAGGTTTCGCGTGCCAGCAATTCGGCATCCTTGATTTCGGGTAGTTTGTTCGCACTTGCCATTTTTTGACGTTCTCAAATGAAAAAATTACTGCTGGTTGACGGTTCATCCTATCTCTACCGCGCTTTTCACGCCATGCCCGATTTGCGTAATAACGCTAACGAACCCACGGGCGCGATTCAAGGCGTGCTCAACATGCTGCGCCGCCTGCACAAAGATTACCCTTCGGATTATAGCGCTTGCGTGTTTGATGCCAAAGGCAAAACCTTCCGCGACGACATTTACCCGCAATACAAAGCCAACCGCGCCAGCATGCCGGATGATTTGCGTGTACAGATTGAACCGCTATTTGAAACCATACGCGCCATGGGTTGGCCATTGATTATTGAAGACGGCGTAGAAGCCGATGATGTCATCGGCGCACTGGCCAAACAAGCTGAGCGTGAGGGCATCAGCACGGTAATCTCCACTGGCGATAAAGACATCTCACAACTGGTCAATGAGCACATTACTGTGGTGAATACGATGCGCGATGCCTTCCGTAAAGCCGACGATGTGTTGGATATTGCAGGTGTGCAGAACAAATTTGGCGTCCCACCTAAACGAATGATCGACTATCTGGTATTGATCGGCGACACCTCGGACAACGTGCCGGGGGTAGAGAAAGTCGGCCCTAAAACGGCGGTAAAGTGGCTCACCCAATATGGCTCGCTAGAGAATATTGTCGCTCATGCTGACGAAATCACAGGCGTGGTAGGCGAAAATCTGCGCAAAGCGCTGCCTTGGCTGCCGACCGCGCGGGAGCTGATTACGATTCGTTGCGACGTGGGCATACAAGAGCGTTTAAGTGATTTAGCGCCGCAGCCAGCAGATAAAGAAAAGCTGGCGGAATTGTTCGACCATTTCGGGTTCAAAAGTTGGAAGCGCGAGCTTGAGAATATGCCTAACTCCCCTCTCCCGCTGGCGGGAGAGGGGCAGGGGGAGAGGGAAAACACCTCGGCGCGATTGCCAGAATATCGCGCCGAGGGCGGCGCTCCTACAGATTTATTCGCCGCCGCCAACACCACACGCAACTACACCACCATTTTGACTGAAGAAACCCTCAGCCTGTGGCTAGAAAAGCTAAGCCAGGCCGAACTCATCTGCTTTGACACCGAAACTACCAGCCTAGACCCGCTCACCGCCAAGCTGGTGGGCATGTCCTTCTCGGTTGAATCTGGCGAAGCGGCCTATCTGCCACTGACACACGACTACTTTGATGCGCCGACACAACTGCCATTTGCAGCCACTCTAGCCCGCATCAAGCCTTTACTTGAAAACCCAGCACTGAAAAAAGTCGGGCAAAACCTGAAGTACGATAAACACGTACTCGCTAATCACGGTATTGCATTGAACGGCATTGCCCACGACACCCTGCTGCAATCCTACGTGCTGGAAAGCCACCGCAGCCACGGCATGGATGATTTGGCGATGCGGCACTTAGGCTTAAAAGCTATCAGCTTTGAAGAAGTCGCGGGCAAAGGTGCCAAGCAAGTCGGGTTCAACCAAGTGACGGTGGAAATCGCCGCCGAATACGCGGCGGAAGATGCCGATATCACGCTGCAACTACATCAAGCGCTCTATCCGCAAGTCAAAAAAGATGACAAGCTGGACTTCATCTACCGCCAGATCGAAATGCCCTCGATGGAGATTCTGTTCACCATCGAACGCACTGGCGTGTTGATTGACGCCGCGATGCTGAACGCGCAAAGCAATGAAATCGGCATGAAGTTGGTCGCGCTTGAAAACCAAGCCTATGAACTCGCCGGACAGCCGTTTAATTTAGGCTCACCCAAGCAATTGCAAGAGATTCTGTTCGGCAAGCTCGGCATCAAATCCACCAAAAAAACCCCAGGTGGCGCACCCAGTACCGATGAGGACGTGCTGCAAGAATTGGCGCTTGACTACCCATTGCCTAAAGTGTTGCTGGAATATCGCGGCCTCGCCAAGCTCAAATCCACCTACACCGACAAGCTGCCACGCATGATTAACCCCGCCACAGGCCGCGTGCATACCAGCTACAACCAAGCTGTGGCGATTACGGGCAGATTAGCAAGCTCAGACCCGAATTTGCAAAATATCCCCGTCAGAACGCCAGAAGGCCGCCGCATCCGCGAAGCCTTTATTGCGCCGAAAGGCAGCCACATTGTCTCCGCCGACTACTCGCAAATCGAACTGCGCATCATGGCGCACCTATCGCAAGACGCAGGCATGTTGCAAGCCTTTGCCAATAACGAGGATATTCACCGCCATACCGCCGCCGAAATTTTTGGTGTGGAACGTGAGCAGGTGGATAACGAACAGCGCCGCTACGCCAAAGTCATCAACTTCGGCCTGATTTACGGCATGAGCGCGTTTGGTTTGGCGCAAAATTTGAACATAGAACGTAGCGCCGCGCAAAGCTATATCGAACGCTATTTCGCCCGCTACCCCGGCGTGCGCCAGTACATGCAAGACACGCGCGAAGCCGCTAAACAAAAGGGTTATGTAGAAACCTATTTTGGCCGCCGATTATGGGTGCCAGAAATCAATAGCCCCAACGGACAGCGCCGCCAAGGCGCCGAACGCGCCGCCATCAATGCCCCTATGCAAGGCACAGCGGCTGACTTGATAAAACTGGCGATGATTGCCGTGCAAGGCTGGCTGCTGGCTGAAAAACTACAAACTAAGCTCATTATGCAAGTGCATGACGAACTGGTTTTGGAGGTGCCGGATGGGGAATTGGAACTGGTGAAAAAGACTTTGCCAGAATTGATGCAGGGAGTCGCTAAGCTGGATGTGCCTTTGCTGGCAGAGGTGGGCGTGGGGAATAATTGGGAGGGGGCGCATTAGGCGGTGGTTCGTCATTCCCGTGCAGACGGGAATCCAGTCGAGTATCCAATATCGCCGGATTCGCCCATTCTCCGCCGTCATTCCGGGCTTGACCCGGAATCCATTTTTGGGATTTTAGAGATTAAAACCGTCGGGGGTTGCCCGACAGCAAGTCACTTTCTCTTGCTTCGCCTGTATAGACCGAGTACATAGGTAACAGGTGTGCCAGGACATAGGTAACACTACTACAATGGTTTAGGGTCTCGCAAGTCAAAGCGCATCAGGCAATGATGACAGAAATAAACATCAAAGCATCCAT
>JBJXEA010000006.1:0-27536 GCA_046155285.1 Methylophilaceae bacterium
CGATTGACAAGAAAGCTATCGCGCCGAGGGCGGCGCTCCTACAGGTCATTGCTGAAACTGCCTGCGATAAAGCGCGGTGTAGATGCCATTTTGCGCCAACAATTCAGCGTGCGAACCTTGCTCGACGATACCGCCCTGCTCCATCACCAGTATCCGATCGGCATTTTCCACAGTGGAAAGCCGATGCGCGATGATGAGCGTGGTGCGGTTCTGCATCAGCCTATCCAGCGCGGCTTGCACGTGTTTTTCCGATTCGGTATCCAGCGCTGAAGTGGCTTCGTCCAGCAACAATATCGGCGCGTCTTTGAGGATGGCACGGGCGATGGCCAAGCGCTGACGCTGCCCGCCAGAGAGGCGCACACCACGGTCACCAATCTCACTTTGCAAGCCATTGGGTAATTGCTGGATGAATTCCCAAGCGTAAGCAGCTTCGGCCGCCTGAATCACTTCGGCATCGCTCACCCCGCGCAACGCGCCGTAAGCGATATTGTTGCGGATGCTGTCGTTGAACAGCACCACTTCTTGGCTAACCAAGGCAAACTGGGCGCGTAAATCAGCCAGTGCAAAATCACGAACATTGATGCCATCGAGCAAAATTTCGCCCTGTTGCAGGCTATAAAACCGCGGCAACAGGTTCACCAGTGAGGACTTGCCACCGCCAGATTTCCCTACCAGCGCCACCTTCTCCCCGGCGCGGATGTCAATGTTGATATTGTGCAGCGCATCGCGCTGGGCGTTGTCATAACGTAAAGTGACTTGCTTAAACGTCAATTGCCCTTGGCTGCGGGTGATAGGACGATTGCCTGTGTCCGGCTCTAGTTCACGGTCTATCAGCTCAAACACGCTGCGTGCGCCGGCCATGCCCATTTGCACGTCTTCGTTCAAACTAGTGATGCTTTTGATGGGCATGATGAGCATCATCACCGCGCTGATGAACGCGGCAAATTCACCCGCGCTGAACTTGCCTACGGTGTAATACACCACGGCAGAAAGCGTAACGGCGGCGATTAACTCCACCACCATGCTGTTGCTGCCAGAAAGGCGGCTCAACCGTATCATCATGCGACGATTGAGGCCGACTATCTTGGCGAAACGCTCATTTTCATATGCCGAGCCACCAAAAATTTTTACCACGCGCTGGCCGCTTACAGCTTCTTCTATGGCTTGTGTCATACCACCCATAGAAACCTGCACTTCCTTGCTGGCAGCGCGTACCAGCGGCGTTCTGTTACGCATGTAAAGGACTATCAAGGGCAACATAAACAGGAACACCGAGGTCAAGCGCCAATCCAGAAACAGCATATAGCCCACCATGCCAAAGATGGTCAGCGTGTCGCGGATAATGGTCACAAACACACGAGTAGAAGCGTTCGCCACCTGCTCGGTATCGTAGGTCAGCTTGGCGGTAAGCACACCCACTGAGTTGGCATCGAAGAAACTCACCGGCATGGACATCAAATGCTGAAAAGCATCCAGCCGCAAGGCTTCTACCACGCGCCTTGCCAGCCAGCGCATGGAAAAATTGGCGGTGAAATTTGCAAACGCGCGTGTCGCCAACAGGCCGAACATCATCCAGGGCAGCAAGGACAATTTGCTAGGATCTTTGTTGACGAAACCTTGGTCGGTGACCATTTTGATGACCGCGAGGAAACCAGTATTAGTAGCGGAATAGATAGCCAGAGCACCCACAGACAGCAAAAATACTGGCCAGTGTTTTAAGGCGCGACGCAGCAACCTCGCGTAGATGACTTTGGTGTCAGTGGTGGGCATGGCTATGGTTCGCCCTCAAGAAAAGCGAGGCTATGAAGCAGAATTTTGTGTGGCAAATGTGATGCGCGACAAGCCCGCTTGACGTGCCGCTTCCATCACATTAATGACCGATTGGTGCGTAGTCTTGGCATCCGCCGCAATGACGATGGTGGGGTCTTTACCCTGCGTTGCGGCCTTACGCAGAGCCAAAGTCAGCTCAGCTACTGTAGTTTTAGGCACGTCAATTTTGTTGATTTGGGTATGGCCGCCCGCGTCTATCGCCACGTTGATTACCACCGGCTTATTTTGCTCTGGGTTGGCTACCGCAGTGGGCAGGCTGATTTTGAGTTCGCTCAAACGCGAGAACGTTGCGCTCACCACCAGAAAGATGATGATGACCAGCAGCACGTCTATCAACGGCACTAAGTTGATTTCGAGTTCTTCATGTTGCCGGCCGCGACGGAAGTCCATTATTTGCGCTCACCGTGAAGGATTTCGACCAGCTTGATGGCTTCCTGCTCCATCTCCACAATCAGGCCGTTGATGCGACCACGGAAATGACGGTAGAAAATCATACTAGGCACGGCCACCACAATACCCATCGCGGTGTTGTACAGCGCCACTGAAATGCCACGTGCAAACTGTGCCACGTCATGCCCCGTCGCGGTAAACGCGCCAAACAACTCGACCATGCCGATCACCGTCCCCAGCAAGCCCAACAGGGGACTGATGGTAGCAATGGTTCCCAAGGTATTCAGATAGCGCTCCAAATCATGGGTGACGGCGCGACCGGTCTCCTCAATCGCCTCCTTCATCACCTCGCGCGAGGCTTTTTCGTTACGCAAAGCGCTGGCGAAAATCTGCCCCAAGGGCGAATGCTGCTCCAAGCGCGTGCAAACATCCTTACTCACGCCACCCTTTTTTAGCCATTCCTGCACTTCCGGCAATAGCGTCTTGGGCGCGACCATGCTGGCACGTAATGAAAATAAACGCTCACCGATAATCGCCAATGTCACGACAGAAGCTATCAACAACGGCCAAATCGGCCAACCGGCGGCTTGAATAATGTTCCACATGGGATGTTGTTCCTCGATTACTTTAATTGGTTAAAAAACTCGCGCTACTTTAACGTGCATCGTCGCTTTCGGCAAGGCTGGCGGTGTATCATCTTGGTTCAATGACCTCGCCCGTTGCCCGCCAAGACCATCAGCCAGTTTACGTGCTGCACACCTACCCCTATCTGGAAACCAGCTTGGTGGTGGAGCTATTCACGCGCAATTTTGGGCGCGTGGCTGCCGTGGCAAAAGGCGCACGACGGCCTCGTTCTTTGATGCGTGGCATGTTGCAGTCGTTCCAACCATTGGTGGCGAGCTGGTCGGGGAAATCCGAATTGCGCACTTTGCACGGCGCAGATTGGCACGGTGGCTTGCATATTTTGCACGGTCAAGCATTAATGTGCGGTTTTTATCTGAATGAACTCATGCTGCGTTTGCTACCACGCGAAGACGCGCACGAAGCCTTGTTTGAGTATTACGAAGACGCGCTAGCTGCGCTGGCAAAAGACGAAGCGCAAACCATCGTTTTACGCCGTTTTGAGGTGCGTTTACTGCAAGAATTGGGCTACGCCGTGCCGCTCACTCACGATGCTGAAAATGGCGCGGAGATTGAGTCGCAAGCACAATACACCTTCTTGGCCGAACGCGGCGCGGTGCTGAGGCCAACCCAAGGCGGTGTACAATTGGCAGGCAAAACTTTGCTGGACATGGCGCAAGATGACTACGCCGACCCGCAAACCCAGCAACAAAGCAAACAACTGATGCGTGCACTGATTAGCCACCATTTGGGCGATAAACCGCTGCACACCCGACAACTTTTGATAGATTTACAGCAGTTGTAGGAGGGGCGCCTTCGCCCCGATTAACTCTGCTATCGCGCCGAGGGCGGCGCTCCTACCGGAAAATTAAGAGAATATGATCAAACTCGGAGTTAACATAGACCACGTCGCCACCATCCGCCAAGCACGCGGCACGCGCTACCCCAGCGTGGTACAGGCCGCCTTGCGTGCCGAGCAATCTGGTGCCGATTCCATCACCCTGCATCTGCGCGAAGACCGCCGCCATATTCAGGATGTAGACGTACATGCCCTAAAAGCCACGCTGCAAACGCGCATGAATCTGGAAATGGCCGTCACCGACGAGATGGTCGGCATTGCGCTGCAAGTCCAGCCGCAAGACGTATGCTTGGTGCCGGAGCGCCGCGAAGAACGTACCACCGAAGGCGGCTTAGACGTGATTCGTTATTTCGATAAAGTGCAAGCCGCTTGCAAAAAATTAGGCGATGCTGGCATACGTGTATCCCTCTTCATCGCCCCGGACAACGCGCAATTGGATGCCGCAAAAAACGCAGGCGCACCCGTCATTGAGCTACACACCGGCACGTTTGCCGATGCCACGAGTGATGCCGAACAACAATCCGAACTCGTACGCATCCAGCAAGCCACCGCACACGGCGTAAAGCTTGGGCTTGCGGTGAATGCCGGACACGGCTTGCATTATCACAACGTGCAACACATCGCCGCGATTGCAGGCATAGAAGAACTCAACATCGGTCACGCCATCGTGGCGCATGCATTGTTTGTAGGCTGGGATAACGCCGTGAGCGAGATGAAACGGCTGATGATCGCCGCTCACCCCTATCCTCTAGCCCCTAGCCCCTAGCCCCAATGATTTACGGCATAGGCACCGACATCGTAGAAGTTTCAAGAATCGAACAAGCGCTGAGCCGCCACGGTGCGGCCTTCGCCAAGCGCATTCTGACCGAAACCGAATTCGCCGAATTTCTACAATCTCACACCCAGGCACGATTCCTAGCCAAGCGCTTCGCCGCCAAAGAGGCCTTCGCTAAAGCACTCGGCACTGGTGTTCGCGCACCGGCGACGATGCAAAACATTGGTATTTCACATGACGCACTGGGCAAACCTGTGTTTGTTCTCGCGCCAGTCCTGCAAACCTTGGTAGCAGAAAAAAACATCAACCAACAACACGTTTCCATCAGCGACGAGAAAGCGCTGGCGGTGGCGTTTGTGGTGCTGGAAACGCCCTAATTCAAGGCTTTATTTCCCCTCAGTTTCGCCACTATCAAATCTACAAACGTCCTGACTTTTGCCGATGCGTAGCGCCCCTCACGGTGCAACACATGAATGGACATGGTTGCTGGTTCGTATTCGCTCAGGATAATGTTCAACTGCCCCGCAGCCACATGCTGCACCACCTGATAAGACATTAGTCTGGAAATACCAAACCCTTGGGTCACCGCATCAATCGCTGCATCATTGGTGGTGACCTCAAGTCTGGGTTTGATGCGAACGCTGGTGATTGCGGAGCCTTGCCCGAATTTCCATTCAATGAAAGGGCTAATCCCGCTTGCAGCGACGATGTCTCGCTGTGCCAACTCTGACGGGGATTTTGGCACACCATGTTTTTCAAGATAGTCGGGCGCGGCGCACAGCACACGACGCACAGTTCCCACTCTTATCGCCTTCATGCTGGAATCCGGCAAATTGCCAATGCGGATGCCCACATCCAAGCCTTCGTCCAACAGATTCACCACGCGATCCAGAAACACTGCCGACACTTCCATGAGCGGATAACGTTGCAGATATTCCACGATGCCAGGCAATACAAACATCTTGCCAAACAGCACTGGTGCAGTGACTGCGAGATGCCCACGTGGTTCTGCATTCACCCCCGCCGCCGCTTCATTGGCGGCCTCCACTTCACCGATGATACGCCGCGCGTCATCGAGGTAACGCTGCCCGACATCGGTGGTGCGCACATAGCGTGTCGTCCGATTCAGCAACTTAACCCCAAGACTTTCTTCTAGTGCGGCGATTGATCTAGTCACGGCTGGTGGCGACATGCGCAATCGACGCGCACCTCCGGCAAAGCTTTCTTCTTCGGCCACCGCCACAAACACAGTCATTAAACTTAGCCTGTCCATTACTATTCCATTTTTAGAAATTATAAATTGCATTATATGACTATTCTTCTTTAATTTGGAACATGGCAAAGTGCGCACATCCACACCGCAGCAAATAAATTGTGAATCGTGTGGTGAATTTAACCAACCACTTTTCAGGAGAATTAACATGAGCCGCATTACTACGATTACCAACGAAACCGCAAACCCAGAACAAAAAGCACTACTGGATGCCATTCAATCACAACTAGACATGGTGCCTAACTTTCTAAAGGTGTTTGCCAATTCTCCGGCAGCACTGCGCGCCTTTCTCGGACTTTACGGTATCGCCAACGAAGGCAGTCTTGATCCACATACCCGTGAACGTATCGCGCTGGCTATCGCACAGCAAAACTCGTGCGAGTACTGTGTCTCTGCACACACAGCCATAGGGCGTAAGGCTGGACTTGACGGTGCTGAAATCCAAGCTAACCGTGCCGGAACCAGTCAAGATGCAAAAGCTGCTGTAGCTGTGAAACTGGCACGTTCATTGGTAGAGCATACCGGTGAAGTCACCACGGCTGAACTGCTGGAAGCGCGCAATGTGGGCTATACCGATGCGGATATCGTGGAGATCATCACCCATGCCGCACTCAACATCCTGACCAATATGATAGGCAAGGCAAGTCGTGTCGAGATTGACTTCCCCAAGGTCGAACTGAAGCTGGCCGCCTAATCGGATGACGGGTGGCAGTTTATGCCGCCCATTTTTTTCAAGGAGAACATCATGCCTCGCGCTTTTGCAGAAATCGCCTTCACCCCCAGCGTCAAAAACGCGCAAGAGCGCTATGGGAGCCGCTCGATCAATACACGTTTTGAACAAGCCGATAATCCACGCGCCGAGATTTCCGAGCTTGAAGCCGAATTCATCGGCCAGCGTGACAGCTTCTATCAGGCAACCGTTTCCGAATCAGGCTGGCCCTATGTGCAGCATCGTGGCGGCCCGGTCGGGTTCCTCAAGGTGCTGGATGAAAAGACGATAGGCTTCGCGGATTTTCGCGGCAACGTGCAGTACGTCAGTGTGGGGAATCTTACGGCGAACAACCGCATCTCGCTCATCCTCATGGATTACGCCAATCGCCGTCGCCTCAAGATATGGGGTACCGTGCGCATCGTTCATGAAAATGAAGAGCCTGAACTTGTCGCCCGGCTGGAAATGCCTGACTACCGCGCTCGTGTGGAACGTGGCATCGTGATAGACGTGCAAGCGTTGGACTGGAACTGCCCACAGCACATCACCCCACGCTACACCAAGGCAGAAGTTGAACACTTGCTGGAATCGTTGATAGAAGAGAATAATGTACTCAAAGAAAAGTTGAAGTTAACGACAGGAGAATCACCATGAGCCAAAACATTGAAGGCCGACCACCACTTCCACCCTTCACCAGGGAAACCGCCATGCAAAAAGTTCGCATGGCGGAAGATGGCTGGAACAGTCGCGACCCAATGCGCGTCTCGCTAGCCTATACCCCAGATAGCTTCTGGCGCAACCGTGCCGAATTTCCGCGCGGACGCAAACAGATCGTGGAATTTCTCACTCGTAAATGGGAAAGAGAACTGGAATACCGTCTGATAAAGGAATTATGGGCGTTTGACGGCAACCACATCGCGGTGCGCTTTGCGTATGAGTGGCATGATACCGACGGCAACTGGTTCCGTTCTTATGGCAATGAGAATTGGGAGTTTGACGAATACGGGCTGATGGCGCGACGTTTTGCCAGCATCAACGACCTACCCATTAAGGAGTCCGAACGCAAGTTTCATTGGCCGCAAGGTCGTCGGCCTGATAATCATCCAAGTTTGAGCGAATTGGGCTTGTAACAGAGCCGACAAAGTTATAATGCCCGCAAGCAACTAAATCTTGAGGGCATTAGCTTGAACAACAACGACGTATTAAGAAGCCTGCGCTACATGCTGGATATTAGTGAGCCGGCGATGGTGAAAATTTTCAAATTGGGTGCGCAAGAGGTCACGCCCGCCGACATCGCCAGCTTCTTGCGTGGCGAAGAGGATGAAGGTTATGAAGCATGTATGGATGCGACCATGCTGGGTTTCCTGAATGGTTTGGTGGCCTTCAAACGCGGCGAAAACAAGGAGGTTTCCGATCCGAATTTCAAGCCGGAAAAGAACATCAGCAACAATATTATTTTGAAAAAACTGCGCGTGGCGTTTGAATTGAAAGACTTGGACATGCATGAAGTCTTCGCCAAAGCCGACTATCAAATCTCCAAGCCCGAACTCAGCGCCTTGTTCAGAAAACCTGGCCACAGCAACTACCGCGCGTGCGGCGACCAGATTTTGCGCTACTTCCTCAAAGGCCTGACGCTACGCTTAAGAGCTTAGATTTGAGTCGCAGCGCCGAACCTTATATCCAGATTCGCATCAACCGCAATGTCAGCATTGCGGCCATCGTGTCGTTGCTGGTGCATGTGTTGATTCTGTTTTTGTTGAGCTATTACGACCTGCTGAAGCCCAATCCACCGACGGCAGAGCAAGAGCAATCACTGGATGTGACTCTGGAACTTCCACCGCCCACAGAAGCGCCGAAAGAGTCTGTTATCAAACCCCGTACGCAGTCTAAGCGCATCAAGATTGCGAAAGCGCCGCCAGTTTCTGAGCCTGTGCCAACCAAAGAAACACCTATCGTTCCGGCAGCGCCATCTCCTGTGCCGCCGACTCCAGCGCCACAAGCAACGCCGCCTAAAGCTATCCCACCTAAACCCACCCCAGCCGCTCCAGAGAAAGTTACAGAGAAATATCCTGACATGGCTTCGTATATGGCCGCGGCCAAAGAGCGGCGGCGACTTGCGGGAGACCCCAGCGCTATCAATGAAGCCGCCGCCGCACATGAATCGGCAGAAGAAGCTACGCGGGTGGCCAGCCTCAGGCGGCCACCTTCCGGCACCAACGGCATTTTCAACATCATCAGCTGGGATAGCCGCAACATTGTGTTTGATTTTCGCGGATGGAAAAATGAATTCAGTTACGCGCGACGCGAGGTTTATGCCGTGGATGCAGACCGCAACACCACCGTGGAACATGCCATGGTGCGGAAAATGATAGAAATTATCCGACGCTACTATTATGGCGATAACAGTGACTTCAACTGGACTTCGCAGCGCCTCGGCCAAGTGGTTAGTTTATCGGCAAGGCCTCAGGACAACGCCTTTCTGGAAGACTTTTTGATGCAAGAGTTTTTTGGGTCGCGCGGAATAGTTCCACGATAGATAATGACGGCATGAACACACAAGCAGCAGCCGAGTATTTATCCCATTTAGATGCCGACTGGGCAGGCTTGGTGCGGGCTGTCGGGCCATGTAGTTTTGAACTGGAACGCGGACACGAGCCCTATGAGGCGCTGGTGAAGGCAGTAGCCTACCAACAACTCCACGCACGCGCCGCAGAAGCCATTCTAAGCAGAATGTTGAGTCTTTATGCAGGCCAGTTTCCAGCGCCTGAACAACTGATTTCTACTGAATTCGATCAGCTCCGCGCTTGTGGTTTCTCTGCCAGCAAAATCGCTACCATTCAGGGCATCGCGCAAGGCAAATTAGACGGCTTAGTGCCTACGCGCATTGAGGCCGATAACATGACGGACGAAGACCTCATCACACGGCTGGTGACGCTCAAAGGCATAGGCCGCTGGACGGTGGAAATGCTGCTGATATTTACGCTTGGGCGTATGGACGTATTGCCGGTGGACGACTTTGCGGTGAAAGACGGCTACAAGCGGCTGAAGTCGCTGGAAAAAGCACCCACCCCCAAACAACTGGCAATAATAGGTCAAGCGTGGAGTCCTTATCGCACCATCTCCGCCTGGTATTTATGGCGCGTACCGCGTTGAAATTAGGATTCGCAAAATGACGAGTGCGCTAGTTTGGTTTCGCCGCGACCTACGCGACTATGATCACGCCGCCTTGTACCACGCGCTGAAAAACCATACCCAAGTATTCTGCATATTCGTATTTGATACTGAAATACTCGATTTGCTCAGCGACAAAGCCGACCGCCGCGTGGCGTTCATCTGGCACAGCGTGCGCGAATTGGGCGAGAGCCTAGCGTCCAAGGGTGGCGGCTTGATGGTGCGGTATGGCAATGCGCGTGAGTTGATTCCGCAACTAGCGCGTGAATTGGGTGTTGCAGCGGTTTACACCAACCGCGATTACGAACCCTCTGCAATAGCCCGCGATGTAGCAGTGACAGCGAGTTTGAGCAGTTCTGGAATTCAGTTTCACAGCTTCAAAGACCAAGTAATTTTTGAAGAAAACGAGGTGCTGACCCAAGAAAATCGGCCTTATACCGTATTTACGCCCTACAAAAATGCCTGGTTAAAGCGCCTTACACCGTTTTATCTGAAGCCTTATCCGACAGATAAATACTCGCATCACCTTGCGCCACCTGCCACAACGCTGCCAAGCTTATCCAGTATGGGTTTTGCGGAAGTTAACTTAAAAGTCCCCACCGGCATGTCGGGCGCAAGTGCTTTGTTTGAAGATTTTTCTCATCGTATAAAACATTACCGCGACGCGCGTAATTTTCCGGCGGTGAAAGGCGTGTCTTACCTCTCAACGCACCTACGTTTCGGCACGATTTCTATCCGCGCATTGGCCGGTCACGCGTGGGCTTTTCACAATGCGGGGGCTGAGACTTGGCTTTCAGAGCTTATCTGGCGCGATTTTTATTTCATGATTTTGCATCATCATCCGCGCGTGGCTTCAGGCCAATCTTTCAAGCCAGAATTTAACGCGATCCCGTGGCCAAATAACGCTGATTACTTTGCTGCATGGTGCGAAGGCCGCACCGGTTATCCGCTGGTGGATGCTGCCATGCGCCAGCTCAATCAAACCGGCTATATGCACAATCGACTACGCATGGTCGCCGCCAGTTTTTTGGTGAAAGATTTGTTAGTAGATTGGCGCAAAGGCGAGGCCTACTTCGCGCAAAAACTGCTGGATTTTGACCTAAGCGCCAACAACGGCGGCTGGCAGTGGGCGGCCTCCACTGGATGTGACGCACAGCCGTGGTTTCGTATTTTTAACCCGGTCACACAGTCAGAAAAATTCGACGCGGAAGGCAAATTCATCCGCAAATATGTGCCAGAGTTGGCAGCCTGCGACACTAAAGAAATTCACGCACCGTGGAATATGCCGCTATCGCGCCAGCAAGCTCTCAAGGTAGTGATAGGCCACGATTACCCGATGCCGATTGTTGACCATACTGTGATGCGTTTACAGGCTTTGGATTTGTATAAATTTGCAAGACCTGTCATTCAATTGGGTACTGACTGAACCATTACCAGCAAAACCCTGTCCGAACAATTGCCTCTTCTACTCAGAAGAAAACAAGTTTCCAACAAGATATTACTCATAATGAAAAACACAAAACTCATGCTTGTTGATAGTGATGATTACACCTCGTCAATACTACTCAAGAATCTCGTGAATCATGGTTTTGAGAATGTTCAGCCAGTTAAAAATGCGCTGGAACTGCCGTCCCTATTAGCATCACAAAAACCTGACATTGTTATCTTCAATTTGCAATCCAACAAACCTGAAAGCTTGGTGATATGTAGCACTATCAAGCTCATCTCTCCACAATCTTCCATCGTTGTGATTGCCTCTCCAGAAGCTTTGGCAAACCTTGCCAACCAAAGCGCTGACAAAATTCATATTGATCAATCTCTTGAAAAACCTCTATCTTTAGAGCATCTTTTCGCGGCAATAGAAAACATCTTAAAAACTAAAGAAAACTCAATGTAAAAATATCAAAACTCGAAAACTTAGTCCCCGAAGGTGCGTTGTCAGCGATTGAGCGAAATGAAGCTGAGATTTTTGAGGCCGCAATTCTGTTTACTGACATTCGCGGCTCTTCAAAGCTGATTAAAGAAACTCCGCCGCGTGATTATTTTCATTGGCTCAATCAATCACTGAGTGCACAGGCCGACCATATTCAGAAGTATGAGGGCTGCGTCATTAAATATACGGGGGATGGCATGATGGCCATATTCAGGGGCATGGGTAAATCTTATCTGTCATTGCGCTGTGCACTTGAATTAGCCAGTACCAGCAATAATCACAAACTACCCTTTGGCATTGGTGTTGCAGAAGGCTTAGTGCTTGCCGGATTCATCGGTGATTTTCAACACACCGGTCAGCGGCAGCAGTATGACGTGATCGGTGCAAATGTGCATTTGGCTGCCCGTTTATGCGCAATGGCAGACGCAGGCAGTGTTGTCACTACAAAAGAAGTCAACCATAACGCAAGACTTGACGCACCAACTCCACAATCTATCGGCAGCGTCGCTATCAAGGGCTTCAATACTGAAGTTGATTGCGTTGCCTTCAATGCAGTCCATTAAAATATCGGGAGAATTTCAAATGAACCATCAATTCAGCACGTCACAAATCAACAAAATTATCGACCAATCACTGACCTATCAGTGCGCTTGCCCCGCCCAAGTCTGTCGCGCCATTATCGACATGAGGAAGCTGTACGACTATCAAATGAATTGCATTAACGATACCGAAAACGACCAACTTGTACACAACGCCATCGCCCAAGCCACAGAAAAATCACTTGCACACATGGAAGATTGCCTCAAACAAGTATTAAACATTGAAGGCTGGGATGCAGAAACCCTCGCCATGCCTGAATCACTCAAGCAAAAAATCATGAAGTCATTTTGAGCTTAGGTACTTACTCTTTGATTTCTGTGCCGTCTTTATAGGTGCTTTTATATCTAACGCTACCATCTTTATTCCATGCGGTTTCTAGACCTTCTTTCTTGCCCTCAACAAAGTTGCTTTCTATGCGCTTTTGGCCGTTATCAAACCATTGCGTAAATAATCCATGTTCGCGGCCAGCCTTGTAATGCGCTTCTAGCTTCAGCTGGCCGCTTTCGTACCACTGGTTCCAGATACCGTCTTCTTTGTCATCTAGGTAATTAGTTTGAATATAAAGCTTACCACTAGGGTACCAAAATGTTTCCAGCCCCTGCTTTTTACCTTTCACTACCGTTACTTCGTATTTTTTGATGCCATCAGCATAATGCTCGATTTGTTTGCCAGTAAAATTTTTATCAAAAACTCCTGTTGCGAATGCAGCGCTGTTTACCAAAAATAAACTTAAGCAAGTCAATATTAGGCTAATTTTTTTCATAAAATTCCTATAGTTAAAAATTCTCAGGACAGAAGACATGATCCCAAAAAACTTCTGAATCCTAATTCTCGGTTGTATTAGCATTCAAAATATCATGAATCAGTTCCAGTCTAACCAAGGGGCTGTCAAGTTCCAGCAACCGCTGCTTTTGGGGGAGCGGTATCGGCAGAATTTCACTCCAACGATTGGCTACCCAAGCGCAATCATCCAGTTTATAGGGCTTGACAAAGGGCATCTGCGATGCAGACACACCTTGGATTACAAAGGAATCAATCATCTGCCTCAGATACAATTTGGTAAGCTGCATATCCTCTGGAATCTGCAGCTCAGTATCATTTTCTATGTCTTCAGCTTCGCCCATCCATAAGCCATTGGCCTGTTGTTTAGCCGACTGGACGCGAAACCGCTGTTGCCCCAAACAACGAATCATCATCAACCCGGTTTGTGGGACATCAGCTTCCAATATCGTGACTGAGGTACCCGTCACGGAAAAAGGATAAGTGGCTTTTGAGTTGTCATCGCCTTCCACACTCATCATCACTACACCAAATGCCGACTTGTTTCGCAAACATTCGCGCACCATGTCGAGATAGCGTGTCTCAAATATCTTGAGCGACAATATGCCTTCTGGGAAAACGACGAGGTTCAGTGGAAATAAAGGTAGTGGGTAGGTATTCATCTGAGAAAAAGCAAATAAACCATCAACCCAAAATAAAGAAACGCGAAAAAGGCCACTATCCAGAACACTTTCAACATGTTCCGATTAATCTCCGTAAGCTTCTCTAAAATGCCGCTCAGCAGAGCTTTGTCATTGATCTCATTATCCATGCTGGCTCCTAGCTTGCATGAATTCAAGATAGATGTTGTTGTGTTTCATACACTCGCTGCTATTTTTATCTGAGCAGAAACTTCTTAATTTACAGAAGCAAGTGTTGGCGACTATCTGCTCCAACGAGGTTGCACTTGGGATTTCTGGGGGTTGGTTTTTAACTTCTTGATTTTTCATGCGATAACCTCAGTTTATAAAGTTGCCTAAATCATCTCATACATCAATGATGTTCGATGAGAGCACTCAACTTTTCAGCGGCCTCAGCATCTATAGTTCTGACTACATCAAGAATACGTGCCGCCCCAGCTCGGTCACCCGTTTCGATTACCTGCATCGCCATCATCACCTGCGCATCCAGATGGCGTGGGTTAAGTTTGATTGCCTTCGCCAAATGCTCAGTTGCCCTATCAGCTTTGTTTAATGAGCGCTCAGCCAGACTCAGGTAATAGCAAGCGTCTGCATTATCCGGCTCACGACTCAGCCATTCATTAGCAATGCGCTCCAAGCCTGTCCAATCTTCATTCTGATAAGGAATAACCACCCGCATGAAAAATGGTCGTTCCGCTTCAGGTAACGCCCATAAAGGAATTTCATTAGTCTCCAGGGACAACGTGTCTTTTGCATCAAATAATTTCCTAATCCACTCGACAGGCATGCTGTAAAAATAGGCATTTCTTCCAGGACTCTTAAAAGTGGTGATGCCGATGAGGTGAAAGTCGCGGTCAAACATTGCACCGCCGCTGGAGCCCAAAGAAAAGGGCGCATTCGATCGCAGAATAACGCTGTCATCATAAGGATAAATCGCCTTGATGTTGCCGTAGGAAGGCTGCGGAACATTGTTGTCATTGGGATAGCTCACAACAATCACTTCATCCTCATATTGCAAGCTGGCACTGTCACGCATAGGAACGGATTTGAAAGGAAGATTATCGAATATGAGTAAGCATAGGTCGTGCTTCCAGTCGGCTTTCATCGCAATCGGCTTATAGCCATCATTATATTTAGCTACATTGACCCCTTTAGCGTTCGCCAAAACGTGGCAATTAGTGATGACATGCTGCTCGCTAACGACCACTCCTGAGCCAGTGCCTATAACACCCTTGCCAAGATCAACTGAGATCTGAACCATGGATTGATTGATTTCCAACAGTTGGGCTATATTGGGCTGGGCTTGCGTTAACGTGGACAAAGGCAGCAGCGCCAACATCAGAAAGAGTGGTTGCATGACAATTCTCATAAAATAACTGGCGTTACTAATCCGACGATTCAATTTGAAATTGGTTCACTTGCTTACTATACGCGAGGTGTCTGATACAAGCCGCGCTAGTCACATTGAATCATTTCTGTCATTAGCTTGTCCGAAGATGCGAATAACAACGAAAGACCACCAATAAAAAACTCAAAACTGATGTCGATTGACAGTCTGTACCCTAAAATATTTACTTTTCAGCATTTGCTTTCAAGTTTGCTAGACCTTCTTCAAACTTGGTACCAACCATCTTATCCATGCTAAACACCAAGCTCATCACCTTGGAAATATAAGGGCTGGGGCCTGACATCACATGCGTCACCGTGGTGCTATCGCCATTCGGCGTTAGCGTAAATTCCACCATGTTATGCGCCTCAAAAGGTGCAGTGAAATCTAGCTTCATAGCGATTTTTGTGAGCGATGATTCAGTGATTTCCATACTTCCAGAACCAATGTCCTTGTTGCCTTGCCACGCATAATGCGCCCCCACGCCCCTATCCGCGCCGCTGTAGTTGCGCTGCATTGCTGGGTCCACTTTCTCCCACGCCGACCAAGTTTGCATGTTGTGAAAATCGCTAATCAGCGGCGCAATTTTTTCGGGCGTCGCCTTGATACTCACCGTGCGAGAAATGCTAAAGTTATCAGGTTTCAAGGCTGCCAAAATCAACGCTGTCACCACAAGCATTATCAGCACAATAAAAATCATTTTTAACATGACATTTCTCCTTTATAAATATCCTGTGAGTCTCATAATAACTTGGTTATAGAGAATATTATCTCGCACTAACTTACATCTTTTTGATGATAGCAACCAATTGATCAAGACAAGTTCCCCAACCTTCTTTGAAGCCCATTTTTTCATGTGCTATACGAGCCTCCGCATTGGCATGCTGCACCAGCGCAGTATATTTTGCGCCTTTGGCGTGCGCTTCCAGCATAATCGTTGCGGTCATCAAGAATTCTGTACACTCATGACCTAGGCTGGATTCTGGCTGTTTGGCTGGGCGAAAACCGGGTTCTAGCGCGTTTGTCCAAGTGAGCTTTTCATTTTCAACCAACTCCAAATAACAACCAGTGTTCGGAAAGTTTTGTTCTTCTGGCGATTGCATCACCGTGTAAAATCTGCCACCCACGCGCAAATCAATTTCACATTCCACCGTTTTCCACGGCAGCGGACAAAACCACTGCATCAACTTTTCAGGTGTCGTCCAAGCTGTCCAGACCAACTCGCGCGGGACATCAATAATCCGCTCCAGCACCAAGTCCAGCTCAGGATTGATTGAATATGAATTAGGTGGCGTCATGGTATTTCTCCTGCCAATGAAATTGTTCAAAACGCATTGCTTGCGCCTTCATTCAGCCCAGCAAACCCGGAAAGAGGCTCACCAAGCCATGCGCCATAAATTCAACCGCCATGGCTGCCAGAACCAAGCCCATCAGGCGCGTGATGACATTGATGCCTATGGTGCCTAAACGGTGGGCGATTCTGACAGATAGCATCAAAACTACCCACACCAACAGCGCCACCACAATGACTGGCGCCACCAGCCACACATGCCCTATAAAGCTGCTGCTCTGCTGCGCGGCAATGATCATACTGCTGATAGCGCCGGGGCCAGCCAGCAAGGGGATGCTGAGCGGCACGATGGCAATAGCGTGGCGGTCAGTGGCAATTTGTGCTTCCTCGTCGGTTTGGCGCGCACCGCTTTGTTTGCCGTGCATCATGGAAATAGCCATGAGCAACAGCAAAATGCCACCACCCACTTGAAAAGAGGGGATGCTGATGCCAAAAAAGTCTAGGATTTTGTCGCCGATAAAGATGGAGATTACCAACACACTGAACACGGTGAGGGCGATGGTGCGAATGGCACGTTTGCGGTCAGCCGCCGACCAGTGCTGCGTGGCGCTGACGAAGATCGGCACGCCGCCAAATGGGTTCACAATCGCAAACAATGCGATGCCCACCTTGAATAGATAGCCCCACTCAGTCATGATGCAATCCGTCTCAATTGTTTACACGCGCCCATTATGCCAAAAATCTACCTCGCCTCACGCTCGCCGCGCCGTGGCGAATTGCTGCAACAAATCGGCGTGAGTTTTGTCGTGCTGCCGTCGGATATAGACGAAAGTGTACTCCCCAATGAAGCGGCTGAGGTTTATGTGCAGCGCTTGGCGCAGGAAAAAGCTGAAGCCTGTTTGCAGATGATTGCCGCGCAAGGCTTAGCACCATTGCCGGTGCTGGCGGCGGATACTACGGTGTGCGTCAACGGCAACATCCTTGGCAAACCCGAGGACGATACTGACGCCGCGGCCATGCTGCAGGCTATGTCTGGCAATTGGCACGAGGTGCATACGGCGATTGCTTTAGCCGCACATGGTGAAATTGCAGTTAAACTCTCCACGACCAAAGTGCAAATGGCAGCGTTAAGCGAGGCCGAAATTGCGGTTTATGTAACCTCCGGCGAATATAAAGACAAGGCCGGAGCTTATGGCATCCAAGGCCTAGCAGGTGGGTTTATAAGCCGCATCGAGGGCAGTTATTCCGGCGTGATGGGTTTGCCATTGTTTGAAACCGCAGAATTATTGAAGAGATTATGAAATGACGCAGGAAATTTTAATTAACGTAACCCCGCAAGAAACGCGCGTCGCCATCGTCGAAGAGGCCGCCGTGCAGGAATTACACATCGAGCGCACCAGCCATTTGGGTTTGGTTTCCAACATTTACAAAGGCACGGTGTGCCGCGTGTTGCCGGGCATGCAGTCGGCTTTTGTGGAAATCGGCCTGAATCGCGCAGCGTTTCTGCACATTGCCGACATTCTGGAACACGGCGCACCGCAGGAAAAACCCATCCAAGAATTACTGCGCGAAGGCCAATCGCTCATCGTGCAGGTCATCAAAGACCCCATAGGCAGCAAGGGCGCACGACTCACCACGCAAATCAGCATCGCTGGCCGATTTTTGGTTTATTTGCCGGAGCAAACGCACATCGGGGTGTCACAGCGTATTGTGGATGAAACCGAACGCGAGGCACTACGCACAAGACTAACAGGCTTGTTGCCGGAAGGCTTTAGCGGCGGCTTTATCATCCGCACGCTGGCCGAGTCCGCCACTGACGAGGAATTAAAAGCTGATGTGGATTACCTCAACAAAGCTTGGCAAAACGTGGTGGCAGACGGCAAAACTGCGGAGCCTAAAACGCTGATACACCAAGACTTGAGCCTGCCGATGCGCGTGCTACGCGACTACGTGAACGACGAAATTGCCAGCATTCTGGTGGACTCGCGCGAGACGTTTTTGAAGATGCAAGATTTCGCCGAACGCTACGCCAGCGGCACGCTGGCCAAGTTGCAGCACTACTCCGGCGAGCGCCCGCTATTTGATTTACGCGGAGTGGAAAGCGAAATCGAAAAAGCTTTGTCGCGCAAAGTTGAACTCAAATCCGGCGGTTATTTGATCTTCGACCAAACCGAAGCGCTGACCACCGTGGATGTCAACACCGGCGGCTTTGTGGGCGGGCGCACTTTGGCCGACACCATCTTCAAAACCAATCTGGAAGCGGCTCACAGCATTGCTCGCCAACTGCGCTTACGCAATCTGGGCGGCATCATCATCATAGATTTTATTGATATGGATGATGAAACGCACCAAGCTGCGGTACTGGAAGAATTGCACAAAGCGGTGGGACGCGACCGCGTGCGCACCAATATCCACGGCTTTTCTGGCTTAGGGCTAGTGGAGATGACACGCAAAAGAACGCGAGAGAGTTTAGCGCACATCCTGTGCGAACCTTGCCCCTGCTGCACCGGACGCGGCGAGTTGAAAACCGCGCAAACCGTGTGCTATGAAATTCTGCGTGAATTGCTGCGCGAGGCGCGTCAATTCAACACCCGCGAATACCGCGTGCTGGCCTCGCAAAAGGTGATTGATTTATTTCTGGACGAAGAATCACAAGCGCTGGCCATGCTGACCGACTTTATCGGCAAGCCGGTTTCATTGCAGGTGGAAGCCCAATATGGGCAAGAGACGTTTGATATTGTTTTGATGTAAAGTTGGAGAAACCCTAGCCTAGCGCTTCTCCGTAAAAACCTGCTACTTATGCTGGATTATTTTTGTTTGGCTACGATGCCATCTTTGATTTTGTCATACACACCTTGTGGCAGAATTTTCTTCGCCACCAATTCATCTTTGCCCTTGTATGGACGGCCTTTGATAATCGCCTTGGCACGCACTTCACCAATGCCCGGCAAGGCACTTAATTGTTCAACTTTTGCCGTGTTCACATCCAGTTTTTCGGCTGCGGCCATGCTTGGCGCGATGAAACCAAAATTCAAACAGGCTACAAAAATTGCAATGACTAATTTATTCATGATTTCCCTTTCGTTATTGTTACGCACTCATTAACCAAACAGCTTGCCCTTCAGCATTGACATGCCTTGCTCCAACAAGCCGCCGCCTTCAGGCAACTCGCCATTCGGTGTCAATTTATCTACCAACTGCGGCAACATTTCGGCGATGCTGGCCGAAGCTTGCGCGGTATCTACACCCAATTTGTCGGCAATTTGCTGAATATGTTCATTGCCCAACACGCTTTGAATCTGTTCTGCCGACACTGATACGTTATCGCCGGTGCTAATCCAAGAAGCCACCGCCGTGGTCAATCCACCTTGTTGGAATTTCACCACCACACCCTGCAATCCGCCTATTTCCGGGCTGTTAATCATCCCCATCAAGCCGTCAATCAACCCGCCTGACTGCCCTCCACCTAACTGACTCGCCACTTGATCAAGTAAACCCATTTTATCCCCCTAATTTTTTAAGATTACAAGCACATTTTAGTCTAAAACGGCTTGACCACCACCAGCACTACCACCACAAACAGCACCAACACCGGCACCTCGTTGAACCAGCGATACCAAATATGGCTACGACGATTGCGTCCTGCGGCAAAATCGCGCATCAGCTTGCCGCAATACAGATGATAGACCACCAGCCCGACAACCAGCAGCAGCTTGGCGTGCAGCCAGCCGCCGCTAATCCCGTAGCCCAACCATAACCACACACCAAAACCCAGCGCCAGCACAGCCAACGGCATCATGAAGCGATACAGCTTGCGCTCCATCAGCTCCAGCCGCTCAAGTGTGGCAACGTCGTCAACCATGGCATGGTTGACGAACAGACGCGGCAGGTAGAACAGCCCAGCGAACCAGCTGGTGACGAAAATGATGTGCAGCGCTTTAATCCACAACATGCTCAACTCGCCTTCAATAACTGCGGCAATATTTCATGCAGCGCCTTGAAATCAATCTCGCCGATGACACGCCACACGATTTTGCCATGCTTATCAATCAACACCGTGCTGGGGGTCACCTGAATATCGCCAAACGCCTTGACCAGTGCGCTATCCACGTCGAGTGCCACAGTAAATGGAAGGCCATTTTTCTTGGCATAATTCATCACATTTTCTGGCGGATCGTAAGGCATAGCCACGGCAATCACTTCAAATCCTTGCGCTTTGTGCTGTTGATAGGCTTGGACAATCTGCGGCATTTCCTTGACGCATCCGGGACAACTGGTCGCCCAAAAATTCACCAGCACCACGCGGCCTTGCAGGCTGTCCAGCGTGATTTTCTGGCCGTCTATGGCGCTAAAAGTCGCTTGCGGCGCTTTATCAGGGCTGCTCAGCGTGAGCCACAGACCACCAAGCAGCAAAAACAAAATCAGAGGTAATAATATTCTTTTCATCATAGTCGCCATTCTACTTACGTTTTATACCAGTCGCGCAAAGGCTTATAATAGCGGTTTTAGCCACAGCATTCTTCCCATGACCCGTCTGCGCGAAATCCCCTACAACTACACTTCATTCTCTGACCGTGAAATCGTCATGCGGTTTCTGGGTGCAGAGTCATGGGACACCTTAAACACACTCCGTGACGAGCGCAAAACTGGGCGTTCGGCGCGGATGTTGTTCGAGGTGCTGGGCGATTTGTGGGTGGTAACGCGCAACCCCTACTTGCAGGACGACTTGCTGGATAACGCCAAGCGACGCAAAGCCTTGATTGACGCGCTTTACCATCGTATCGGCGCGATTGAAGAGCGTAGTCACAGCAACCCGCAGGTAGAAAAGCTCATCGCCACTGCAAGACAAGCCATTGCTACGTTTGAAGCCGATTTCCGTAGCACTCTGGCCTTACGCAAAAAAACGCTGTCCAAACTTTCGCGCTTAACCCGTAAGGACAACATCCAGTTCGACGGCCTCGCCCGTGTTTCGCACGTCACCGACGCTACCGACTGGCGTGTGGAATATCCGTTCGTGGTCATCAACCCGGATACGGAAGAAGAAACCGCCGCTTTGGTACGCGCTTGTATCGAGCTAGGCTTAACCATCATCCCACGCGGCGGCGGCACGGGTTATACCGGCGGCGCTGTGCCGTTAACCCCGTTATCCGCCATTATCAACACGGAAAAACTGGATACGCTAGGCGCAGTACAGATGAGCGTGTTGCCCAATGTAGCAAACAAAATCCCTACTATCCGCTGCGGCGCAGGTGTTGTGACGCGCCGCGTGATGGAGGCCGCCACCGACGCGGGCTTTGAATTTGCAGTAGACCCCACCTCTGCCGATGCCTCGTGCATAGGCGGTAATGTTGCCATGAACGCGGGTGGCAAAAAAGCCGTGCTGTGGGGTACGGCGCTGGACAACCTCGCCTCTTGGCGCATGGTTACGCCCGATGCTGAATGGATGGAAATCACGCGCGTGGATCACAATCTGGGCAAGATACACGATGCTGAAACCGCGACTTTCCTGATCGAGCGCTTTAAGGCCGACGGCAAAACCAAGCTGGGCGAGGAAACGCTCGCCATCCCCGGGCCGCATTTCCGTAAAGTGGGCTTGGGTAAAGACGTGACCGACAAGTTCTTGGCAGGCTTGCCCGGCATCCAAAAAGAAGGCTGCGACGGGCTGATTACATCCGCCACTTTTATTTTGCACAAAATGCCCAAGCACGTGCGCACCATCGCCCTGGAGTTTTTCGGCTCGGTGTCGTTGGCCGTGCCTGCGATTGTGGAAATCAAAGACTTTCTCGACCAACATCCCACCGCCTTGATGGCAGGCTTGGAGCATCTGGACGAACGCTATTTGAAGGCGGTCGGCTACGCCACCAAAGCCAGCCGGCAGGAACGGCCAAAAATGGTGCTGATTGCTGATATTGCCAGCGATTCTGAAGACGACGTAGGGGCTGCCGCATCGCACATCGTACGTCTTGCCAATGCGCGTGGCGGCGAAGGCTTTATCGCCGTGAGTGCTGAAACCCGCAAGAAATTCTGGCTGGATCGCGCCCGTACCGCGGCCATTGCCGCGCACACCAATGCTTTCAAGATCAATGAGGACGTGGTGATTCCGCTGCCACGCCTGGGTGATTATTCCGATGGTATTGAGCGTATCAATATCGAGCTTTCCGTCACCAATAAACTAAAGCTACTGAACGCGCTGGAAGTGTTTTTGCAAGGCGAATTGCCGCTGATCAACACCGAAGAAACAGCGAACGACCCTGAATTGCTGGAAGCGAAACGTCAACTCGCCTTGGCGCATTTGGCGAAGACGCGTGAGCATTGGAGCGGCGTGCTCGCCAAGCTTGACGAGTTCCTGCCTAAGCTTGATACATTGCCAAAATCTGAGGCGGCTCGACTTGGCGAAGAAGGCTACGCGACTGTGTTCCGCGCCGTGCAAGACCACCAATTGCGCATCTCATGGAAAAACGAAGTGCGCCATGCCTTGCACCAGATGTTCACCGGACGCGAGTACCAGAAAATCCTCGAACGCTGCGACGAAATCCACAAAACCGTTCTGAAAAGCCGCGTGTTCGTGGCGCTACACATGCACGCGGGCGATGGCAACGTACATACCAACATCCCGGTCAATTCAGACGACTACGACATGTTGCGCGAGGCCAACGAGGCCGTGGCACGCATCATGAAACTGGCTACCAACTTAGGCGGCGTGATTTCCGGCGAGCACGGCATCGGCATCACCAAAATGGAGTTTTTGGACGAGAAAGTCATCAGCAATTTCGCCGAATACAAAAACAAGGTTGACCCAGAAGGCCGATTTAACAAGGGCAAGCTGATTGCAGGCTCTGACCTGCGCAACGCCTACACGCCGTCTTTCGCGCTGATGGAGGTGGAATCGCTGATTATGGAGCAATCCGAAATCGGCGAAATTGCTGACTCCATCAAAGATTGCCTACGTTGCGGCAAGTGCAAACCGGTGTGTACCACACACGTGCCACGCGCAAACCTGTTGTATTCCCCGCGCAATAAAATCCTCGGCACATCGTTGCTGATCGAAGCGTTTTTGTACGAGGAACAAACGCGCAGAGGTATTTCCATCCGGCATTTTGACGAATTCAACGACGTGGCCGACCACTGCACGGTGTGCCACAAGTGCTTGAATCCTTGTCCAGTGGATATTGATTTCGGCGACGTTTCCATCGCCATGCGTAACTTTTTACGCAAACAAGGCAAAAAGAACTTCAACCCCGGCACAGCAGTTGGCATGGCGTTCCTCAACGCCAAAGACCCTGCCACCATCAAGCTGCTACGCACGGTGATGATGGGCTGGGGCTATAAAGCGCAGCGTTTTGCCCACGCCATAGCCAAAAAGCTGGGCTTGCTCACCGCGTTCAAAAAACATCCGCCGTCCACGCTAGGCAAACCGGAAGTCAAAGCACAAATCATCCACTTTTTGAACCGCCCCATGCCCAAAAAGCTGCCGAGCAAGACCTCGCGTGCTTTGCTTGGCATTGAAGACGACACCATGATTCCGATCATCCGCAATCCCAGCAAAGCAGGTGAGGATGCCGATGCCGTGTTCTATTTCCCCGGTTGCGGTTCGGAGCGCTTGTTCAGCCAAGTCGGCCTCGCCACGCAAGCCATGCTGTACGAGACAGGCGCGATTACCGTGTTGCCGCCAGGCTACCTGTGCTGCGGCTACCCGCAAACCTCCGCCGGTAATCACGACAAAGGCCAGGAGATCACCACCGAGAACCGCGTGCTGTTCCACCGCGTCGCCAACACGCTGAATTACCTTGATATCAAGACCGTCATCGTGTCCTGCGGTACGTGTATGGATCAGCTACAAAAGTACCAATTCGAGAAGATATTCCCCGGCTGCCGCCTATTGGACATCCACGAATACCTGATGGAAAAAGGCTTGAAGATGGAAGGCGTGAACGGTGTCAAATACATGTACCACGACCCTTGCCACAGCCCGATGAAGACCTACGCCCCGACCAAGGTGGTGAACGAGCTGATGGGTGAAAAGGTAGACCTCAATGACCGCTGCTGCGGCGAATCCGGCACCTTCGCCGTCGCCCGCCCCGACATCGCCACGCAAGTGAAGATGCGCAAACAGGAAGAACTGGAAAAAGGCATGAAGAAACTAGGCCTCACCCCCGGCGCACCGGAACAGGAAGTGAAGATTTTGACCTCCTGCCCAAGCTGTATGCAGGGCTTGGCCAGATATGGCGAAGACACCGGCATACAAGCCGACTACATCGTGGTGGAATTAGCCAAGAGCATTCTGGGTGAGGATTGGCTGCAGGATTATGTGGCTAAGGCGAATAATGGTGGGGTGGAGAAGGTGTTGTTGTGAGTTTTGATTGCCATTTTTTACGTTTCCGATATCTGTTTTCGATTCCTTCCGAAAAATGAAGTCATTTAGCCAAAGAAAAAACTTAAAGCCTGTTTTGGAAACCATCCAAACCGACTCAATGAGTGACGACCTTCGCAACTCGCTTTGGAATGTTCTTGATATTGAGCTATGGACAAGCGAAGGGTTTCTTTTCAAGCCTTACAATACCGCTGAAATGACAGTGCTAAGTAAGCGTATTTGGTTCAATTATTTCAAAAGGCCTCTTGATTTACTACCTCACAGCAATTCACTAGTCCTCGCAGAACTTAGAAATTACTTCTTTGCTTGTCCATGGTTCGAAGTTTATGACTTCCTAGAGTTCCTGCTGGTCTATTTTATGAACACTAGGCCAAAGCTAATAAACTTCATAAATTCCATACTTGAACGTGAACTTTCCGGGTTTCGCTTTGTGTCAGGCCACTTTTCAGACATCACCAATGCTCAGGAGTTAGATATGCTTGGGCTAGCACTCAAAGATTCTCAGTTTGCAGGAGTTTCGGCACACCTCCAGCGTGGACTTGAGTTATACGCTAATCGCGAAAACCCTGATTACAGAAACTCAATTAAGGAATCAATTTCTGCTGTTGAGAGCATGGCGAGAATTGTTGCCGAGAATCCAAAGGCAACATTAAGTGACGCACTTAAAGCTATCGAGAAACGCGGTTCTCTACACCCTGCACTAAAGGACGGTTTTATAAAACTCTATGGTTACACAAGTGACGAAGGGGGAATTCGCCACGCCATGCTTGATGAACCAGAACTGACTTCAGCAGATGCCAGATACTTCTTACTTTCTTGTACATCTTTCGTTAACTATCTAAAAGCACAGTTAGCCACATAGCAAGCAGAGCGGTCGCGCATCACTCTTTCCCCTTCTGCCGCAGCCGACAACGCAGTTCCAAGACGTTTGCTGTCGGGCAACCCCCGACGGTTTTGATTTACCCCTCACCCTACCCCTCTCCCACAAGGGGCGAGGGAATCTGGGTTCCGGGTCAAGCCCGTAATGACGAACCATTCCCTTAATTGATACAAATCAATTCCCCATTTTTCATAAAAGTGTAAAACTAAACTAACTAAGAGGGAGGTCATCATGTTTGAATCCGCAGAACTCGGCCACAAAATCGACAAAGCCTCGTATGAAGCAGAAGTCCCCATCCTGCGTGAAGCACTGCTGGAGATGCAGCATAACCTCGCTGAAGCGCCGACTTTCCCCGTCATTATCATCGTCGCTGGTGTGGATGGCGCCGGGCGTGGCGAGACAGTGAACCTGCTCAACACCTGGATGGATCCGCGCAACGTGCAGACCCACGGCATGGGTGAACCTTCCGATGAGGAACTGGACAGGCCGATGATGTGGCGCTTTTGGCGCGCACTACCGCCCAAAGGCAAGATTGGCGTTTTTCTTGGCTCCTGGTACACCTGGCCTATCCTCAACCGCGTCTTCGGCAAAACCAAGTTAGCTGAACTTGACCAGAGCTTGGAGCGTGCCAAACGGCTGGAAAAGATGCTGACGGACGAAGGCGCACTCATCATCAAATTCTGGCTGCATCTTTCCAAAGAAAAGCAGGAACAACGCCTGAAAGCATTGGAAAAAGAACCGAAAACCAGCTGGCGCGTGACCAAGCGCGACTGGGAACATTACGAACTTTACGATAAATTCCTCACCGTGCACGAGAGCGTGATCCGTCACACCAGCACCGCCGAAGCACCGTGGATCATCGTCGAGGGCTACGACGCCCGCTACCGCAGCCTGACGGTGGCTAAAGTCATTCTGGAGAACATCAACAAGCGGTTGGCCGAAGAAGGAAAAAAGAAGAAGGCACCGGTCTCCGCCCCGCCATTGCTGCCCTCGATTGATAATCTGCATGTGTTGAAAGCGCTCGACCTGGATCAAAAGCTGGAGAAAAATCAGTTTGTGGACGAGCTGGCGAAATATCAGGGCAAATTGGCGCAACTGACACGCGACCCAAAGTTCAAGAAAATCACCGTCATCGTGGCACTGGAAGGCAGCGATGCCGCAGGCAAGGGTGGCAGCATACGCCGCATCACCAGCGCTATTGATGCGCGGCAATACGAGGTCATCCCCATCGCCGCGCCCACGGAAGAAGAACGCGCGCAGCCTTACTTATGGCGATTTTGGCGGTATATCCCGCGCAAGGGGCGGGTCACCATCTTCGACCGTACCTGGTATGGTCGCGTGCTGGTAGAAAGGGTGGAAGGCTTTGTGCAAGAAGACGCTTGGATGCGGGCTTATGGCGAGATCAACGAATTTGAAGCACAGCTGGTGCGCAACAATACGGTCATCGTCAAATTCTGGCTGGCTATCAGCAAGGATGAGCAGCTGAAGCGTTTTGAGGATAGACAAAAGACAGGTTTCAAACGCTTCAAAATCACCGATGAAGACTGGCGCAACCGCGATAAGTGGGATGCCTACGAGCAGGCCGTGTGCGACATGGTAGACCGTACCAGCACCGAAACAGCACCGTGGACGCTGGTGGAGGCCAACGACAAGTTTTTTGCGCGCATCAAGGTGCTGAAGACTTTGTGCCAGCGTATAGAAACCGCACTGGATAATCTCAAATAAATCTTGGCTTTTAGATACTCGGGGCAGGTCTTGCAAAATGATACTTCACGCACTAAGTTCATTCCAAACTCGCTCTCAATCTCCCTAATGGCGAGGCAGCTAACCGCCCCTGAGCTACTTCAACGCACACCAAACCAGCGGATCCAAGGGCTTACTCTTGTAGCGCAACTCAAAATATAAGCCGGCTTCTGGATTGCCGCCGCTGTTGCCGATGGCGGCCACATGATCCCCCGCTTGCACTTCGTCACCGACGCTTCTGAG
>JBJXEA010000007.1:0-15202 GCA_046155285.1 Methylophilaceae bacterium
CTCCTACAATTCCGCAAAAAACGCCTCCACTTCCGCCAATTCTTTAGTCCGCTTAAACGGCGGCAAGCTCTGCCAGATGCGCCTGCCATAGGGCTTACTCAACATGCGCGGGTCGCAAATCATCAGCACACCTCTGTCGGTTTCATCGCGTATCAGCCGCCCTGCGCCTTGCTTCAAAGTGATTGCCGCGTAAGGCAATTGATATTCCATAAACGCGTTTTTGCCCTCGGCATTCAATTTATCAATACGGGCAGAAAGCACCGGGTCGTCGGGCGGGGCAAAGGGCAATTTGTCTATGATGACTACCGACAACGCGTCACCTTTCACGTCCACGCCTTCCCAAAAGCTCTGCGAGCCCACCAGCACGGCGTTTCCCAATTGTCGAAAGCGTTCCAGCAGTTCGGTGCGTGTGGTGTCGCCTTGCATCAGTAGCGGGTAAGGTAAGCCCTCGCGGTCAAACGCGGCGACCAGCCATTCATGGATTTGGCGCATGGCCTTGAGGCTGGTGCACAGCACAAAAGCGCGGCCTCGGCTGGCTTTGATGACGGGCAGCACAGCTTCACTCACCGCCATGATGTAATCTGGGCTATTGGGGTCGGGCAGGCCTTGCGGCGCATAAAGCAGCGCTTGATTATCGTAGTCGAACGGGCTTTCCCAGCGGCGGGTTTTGGCTTCCAGCAAACCCATTTGCGCGAGATAGTGACCAAAATCGTCCTTCACCGCCAGCGTGGCCGAGGTAAATATCCAGGCGCAGGGCTTGGCCTCAATCTGCTTGCTGAAAATCTCGGCGATGGATAAGGGCGTGGCGTGTAGCACCACCGAATGCGTGAACACTTCCACCCAGCGCACCAGATTTTCATTCGCGCCCAGTTGCCAGTTTTTGAGTTGCTGCACCAAGCCCATCGCGCGTTGCCAGCAGTTTTCCAGCCCTGGGCCGCGCTCGGCTTGGGTTTCCAAAAGCGTGGTTAAATCGGCCAGTTTTTCGCCGATATTTTGCAAGGCTGGCGTGAATTCTTTGAAGCTCAACGCCCGCTGCACCGGCATCCTAGCGCTATCCAGGCCGAACACTAGGCGGAAATCTTTCACTGATTTTTCCAGTGCTGCCGTCAGCGTGGGCAAATCCACGCAATCCTTGGCATCGGTCAAAAATTCGTTGTGGGCATCACGCGCCAAATCCAGAAAAAAACTGGTGGTGAGATCTTCGCCGAAAAACAATCCGGCAGTCTCCGGCAATTGGTGCGCCTCGTCGAAGATCACCGTGTTGGCGGCGGGCAACAGCTCGGCCACGCCCTCATCGCGCAACATCACGTCAGCAAAAAACAGATGGTGATTCACCACCACCACCTCGGCTGCCAACGCCTTTTTACGCGCCTCCATCACAAAACACTCTTTGTAATCCGGGCATTCAGAACCCAAACAATTATCGCGGGTAGAAGTCACGCTAGGCCAAACGCTGGCGTTCTCCGGCACGTCGGGCAGCTCGTTCTTGTCGCCACTGCTGCTAGTTTCGGCAAATCGTTTGATGAGATGCACATATTTCGCATCGTCGCGACTCATAAAACGGCCTTCGTTCACCGCGCGTTTCAGGTGATAGTGGCACACATAGTTGGCGCGGCCTTTGAGGATGGCCACGGTCACCGGCGCTCTCAAAGCATCGCGCACCATAGGCAAATCGCGGTTAAAAAGCTGGTCTTGCAGGGTTTTGGTGCCAGTAGAAATAATCACCTTACCGCCGGAAAGCAGCGCCGGAACGAGATAGGCAAAAGTCTTGCCAGTGCCGGTGCCGGCCTCGGTCACCAGCACACTGTTGTCACGGATGGCGGCATTGATGGCTTCCGCCATTTCTAGTTGTTGCGTGCGCTGGCGGAAATCGGGCGTGGCTTGGGCAAGCGCGCCGCCTGTGCCGAAGATGTCGGGGAGATTACTCAAATGAATGTCCCTAAAAATAAAACCTCAAAAACCAAACCACCCCGGCGCTAACGCGCCACCCCTCCTTGAAAAGTAGGGGATAAAAACCAACAACCACAGCATCCACTCCCCTCCTTTCCAAGGAGGGGTCGCCGCTTGCGGCGGGGGTGGTTATTTCAAATAAGAACACAAAATCAAACTCACAAATGATCCAACGGACTGGTCACGCCGCGCCCGCCTTTATTTAGCACATGGGTATAAATCATGGTGGTAGAAACATCCGAATGCCCCAACAACTCTTGCACGGTGCGGATGTCATAGCCACCTTCCAGCAGGTGCGTGGCGAAAGAATGGCGCAGCGTATGCGGGGTAGCCAGTTTGGTTAAACCCGCCAATTTAACGGTTTTTTTAACCGCACGCTGAATCGTTTTTTCGTCTGCGTGATGACGGCGCACAACCTTGGAGCGCGGGTCAACCGACAATTTGATAGAAGGAAAAATGTATTGCCAAGCCCAATCCTTGCCCGCACTGGGATATTTTCTATCTAAGGCCATGGGCATAAACACCTCGCCGTGGCCTGCTGCCAAATCCTCTTGATGCAGGGACTGCACTTTGATTAAATGACTTTTGAGCGGCTCAATTAAAGAAGCCGGCAACATAGTCACGCGGTCTTTGAAACCCTTGCCCTCGCGCACCAAAATCTCACGCCGCGCCAAATCAACATCCTTCACGCGTAGCCGCAACGCCTCCATAATCCGCAAACCGCTGCCATAAAGCAAACTCGCAATCAGCCACATGGTGCCATCCAAGCGGCTCAACACCGCTTGCACCTCGGCCTGAGTCAGCACCACGGGCAGGCGCTTGGGCGCTTTGGCTTGCGTCACGTTATCCAGCCAGGGCAGCTCAATCCCTAACACTTCTTTATACAAATACAACAAGGCACTTTTAGCCTGGTTTTGCGTACTGGCAGAAACATGACGCTCTACCGCCAAATGCGTTAAAAAAGCCTCCACCTCAGCCGCGCCCATGTCTTTAGGGTGACGCTTGCCATGATGCCAAATATATCGTTTAATCCAATCCACGTAGCTCTTCTCAGTACGCAAGCTGTAATGCTTAACCCGCATTTTTGCCACCACTTGTTCCAGCAACTTTGGTGGCTGAGCTTGAGGCTGATTGAGTGTAGTGTCCATGTTAGATTAGCAATTTCAAGGCGTAATAAAACTTATCTATATGTTGATTATATTGGAATTATACTTTTTATTATGAAATTAACAACACGCCCAAATAAAAGATTAAGTGTTTATTTGGGGTCTACTTTGCGTTAGGTGCCACCTTGAATCCAATCATTCCCACAATATTTATCACATTAGCAATATTGATTTTTCAGCATGTTAAGAGTGGCGACGCCATCAATGCTTCGTGGTTAGCCGCCTATGCCTTGTTTTGTGCCCCATCGTTATTACTTTGGGTAAGCTCACTCATGCTCGAGTCGCGTTCCATTCATTTCATTTTTGCTGCAATTAGTTCGTCATTTATTGTGCTGTGGCTATATATGCTTGCGGTAAATGATAAATATTTGGTTATGCCTGCCTCGGCTATGTCATTTCTGGCCATTGCAATATTTGTGCTCTTACTCGCACTCATATACAGATTATTTGTTTATGTTAAACGTTGTCTTAATCGCACCTAACCCGGCGCTCAACCTCGCTCCCTTCGGTCGCTGGACGTCGCTTAAGCGCCGCCGGTTAGCTCTACGTTGGGGGCTTTTATGTTCAGAAATTTAGTTATCGCTTTACTCTTAATTACTCTCGTGGGCTGTGGCAAGCACGTCACAAGAGAGGGCATGACAAAGTTAAATAATCGCTTTGAAGATACGAAAAGCCAGCTTGAGCAAAAAGCTCAAGCTGGTCAGATAACATGGGTTCAAGCAGAATCAAGAATCAGAGATTTAGACAAAGAGGTAAAAATCAAACTAGATGCCACAGGCGCTAGCCATACTTGGCGCTACGATTCTGGCGATGACGAATACTATGCTTACTGTATTGCCCTAGCTGAAAAACTTGATAAAAACGAAATTACATTTGCACAATTCGATGCCGCAAGAAAAAGAACATTGAATCAAATCAATGCACGTAGACAGGGACTAGAAAACCAACAAGAACTGATAGAAAACTCACGCCCTAGGCAACAAAACTGCGTCACTGAAAAAGTTTTCGATAAATATGAAACTAAGTGTTACTAACTGATTAACGGCTAGGGTTACTATGAAACTTGAAAGAGTGGGAGCAAACCATAACGAAGGTATAAAAACCATACTTGATGTTGAAAACATCTCAACAGAATGGTGCCCTAAAACCAAAGCCATTGTGGTTCAAATAAGAAACCAGTCTGTACCCGCTTTGAAAGGTCAGTACAACTACACCCTCAAAATTTCACCTAAAGACATTGCAAGCTTTTTAACCACACTATCAAATGCTGGTATTGAAACTTCGGCTCCAGACGTACAAAAATCCCTAGCAGTAAACAGCCACGAGCTTTTAAGACTTCTAATCTTATCTAGTGGTTTAGCTTTAACACCAGAGCCAGTTGACATACGTTCAAAACTACAAAAAGTACTTGCGGCTCAAAATAGTACGCCCCCAACCCATCCATCAAGCGGGACGCGCTAAAGCGCGCCCCTTATGTCAAACGTTATGCATTTTGGTGGTTAAGCAGAACTTTGTTATCCTAGCGTTATGAAAGTAAGTGATATTCTAGCTTTTCTGAAAACCGATGGTTGGTTTCTTGTTGCCACACGTGGCAGTCATCGCCAGCTCAAGCACACGGTTAAAAGTGGCGTGTTACAGTCGCTGGAAAGCCAAGCGATGATTTAGCTCCCGGCACTTTGAATAGCATTCTCAAACAGGCACAAATGAAGGAGTAAACCCCATGCGCTACGCTATCGTTGTCGAAAAGACAGAAAACAATTATTCAGCTTACGTCCCTGACTTGCCTGGATGTGTCGCCACTGGAAAAACTTTCAAGGAAACCGAGAACGAGATTCGTGAAGCTATCAGTTTTCACCTTGATGGGCTTCGTGAAGATGGTTTGGTTGTTCCCTTTCCCTCGAGTATCGTTGAATACCTAGAAATTGCTGCCTAACCCGTCGGTCAAGCGGGTCTGGCTAAAGCCAGCCCCTTACCTCAGACGTCAGGCACACTTATGACTAACACTACATTAGCTTGGATTTATCTGTTACTGGCAGGTCTGTTTGAGATCGGCTTTGCAAGCTCGCTCAAACTCATGGACGGCCTCAAAAACATTCCTTGGGTAATTGCGTTTTGTGTTTGCGCGATATTGAGTTTTGGCTTTCTGCAAGAGGCCGCAAAATCATTGCCTATCGGCACTGCATACGCTGTATGGACGGGCATGGGAGGTGCGGGAGTGGCCATCATTGGCATGGCGCTTTTAGGTGACCCCATCACCCCTTGGCGCGTTTTTTTCTTGGTGTTGCTGGTGACAGCCTTGGTAGGCCTCAAGCTCACATCTGGGTATTAATCCCTTCTTCAAAGTGCTCTTCCCCTCCTTACAAAATGCCGATTTTTGTGTAAAATTTTGCCTGAATATCGTATTTAGGGCATCTCTAAAAATTCAAATTTCTAAGCTAGGCAAGGCGCGAACGAAAAATTATGACGCAGCATATGTTTAATATGTAAGGAATAGTTTTTCTTGAGCAACGTAGCATGGCGACGAAAGTTGGATTTTTAGCGGTGCCCTTTAATCAACACTAAGACAAATCAGATGAGGTGACACATGCTTTCCGCAAAGAGTATTTTTCAAGAAATTCGACAAAATAATGAAGCGTTCAGATTGCTGCTCAGCGTAGCGGCCAAGGGCGAGACGCAAGGCGGTTGGGAGAACGAGCGCATTGCCACGTTGACGCGCGATCCGGTGCTGGCCAGAAAGGTGCTTAAGCATGGAACCGATGAGACCAAGCATGGGCTGATTTTTAACAAAATCATGCAAAAAGCCAACTTGGAAAAGATGGAAGTGCCGCTGGAAGGCGACTATTGCATGTTGCTGGAACAGCGCGGGATTGGCTTGCCACACGCGCGTTTGAAGCAAGATGCACCGCTGGAAAATGACGAGTTTCTCAAATATCTGGTTCACAGCAAAGTGACTGAGGAGCGTGCGTCTGAAGAAGTCAATATGATGTTGAGAGTGTTTGCGGATGATCCTGCACTGGCGCCTTCTCTGCGCGTGATTGCGGACGACGAAATCAACCACGTTTCCTACACCCATGAGGAATTGTTGCGACTGTGCGCGCAAGGCCATCAAGACAAAATCATGCGCATGTTAAAGCAATATGCCATGGCGGAAATCCTTGTGTATCGTGAAGTCGGCCAAGTGTTTGTGCACAATATGGCGCAGTTGCTCGGCTGGAGCTGGCCTAAAAAGAAACTACTGGAATTCGGCGTTTTTGCCACTTATGTGATTGAGCGAACTATCACTTGGCGCAGGCTGGTGGCGCTACGCCCGCCCATGCGCGCCAATGCGTTGGGATAAACACCACAACATTCTTGTTCGTCATCCGCATGATTTGACGGTGGCTTGGGCGCAGCGGGTCGTGAATCTTCACGATCCTAACACCTCCGTCTCCGCAATCGAAACGCTTTCCGTAGATATCGGCACCACCACGCGAGTGCGCCTCGCTGTCGCCCACGATGGAGCGGCAACCTTAGCCCGCCGCTGGTTTATCAAGCTGCCTTCGCTGAATTGGCGTGCTTGGTGGATTACGGCCTTGCCGCAGCTTTTGCAAACCGAAATACGCTTTTATCAGGAGCAGGCCGCTTCTGTTCCGGTACTTTGCCCCACTATTTTGGCAGCGCAACGCCAGTGCGGGCAAGGCACCACGTTGGTGATGGCGGATGTGGCGGAACATGGCGCATTAGCTGGCTCCTCGGCGGATGCTTTGACGGCAATCCAAGCCAGTGCGGTGATAGATCAACTAGCGCTGCTTCATGCGCGATTCTGGCAAAAAACCAGCCCTAAGCAGCATTGGGAAGACGCGCTAGGCAGCGCCTTGGCAGTGCCGCTGATGCGGCGTGGATTAAAGCTCGCAGAGGATGCCGTGCCTGCAACGCTGCTTCCAGCAGCCATGCAATATGCGCGTCAACGCCGTCAGGCCATGCACTTTCTGGCGAGCGGCGCTCACACCCTCGTGCATCACGACCTGCATCCAGGCAACCTGTTCTGGCAGCAATCTCAAGCGGGATTTCTCGACTGGCAACTCGTCCGCAGCGGCGAAGGGATAAGCGATGTGGCGTATTTCCTAGCGACCGCAATCGCTCCAGAAACAAGACGAGCGCATGAACGCACACTGGTTGAACGCTATCAACAACAGCTTGCAAAAGAAGGGGTGGATGCCGACCTCAGCATCCTATGGCAAAGATACCGTGCGCACCTCGTCTACCCGTTTGAGGCGATGGTGGTGACGCTGGCGGTGGGTGGTTTGATGGATTTAGAAAGCAACTTGGAACTCATACGCCGTGCAGCCACGGCGGTTGAGGACCACGATGCGTTTGCTGCAATGCAAATTTAACTTCGCTCCACACCTATCTGCTGTCGCATCAGCATCGCGCTGTTAAGCGCCTGTTCCGCGTCTTGGCCTATCACCGTGAAATGCCCCATTTTGCGACCAGCACGCGCTTGATGCTTGCCGTAGAGATGTAGCTTAAGATTAGTCTGCGCGAACAGCACATCCCATGCGGGTTCATTGCCATTCGGCCAAACATCACCCAACAGATTCACCATCACCGCAGCGCTATGGAGAGTTGAATCGCCCAGCGGCAACCCGCACAAAGCGCGTACTTGCTGCTCAAACTGGTTGGTGACGCAGGCATCAATGGTGTAGTGGCCGGAATTGTGCGGGCGCGGCGCCATTTCATTGATGAGCAACTTGCTATCGCTGACAAAAAACTCTACGCCCAAAGTGCCGATGTAGCCTAGCTTTTCAGCCACTTGAGTAGCGAGTTGCTGTGCGCTTTCGCGCAACGACTCGCTGCATCTAGCGGGGACGATGCTGATGTCCAAAATCCCGTTGCGATGGCTGTTTTCTGCGGTGGGGAAAGCCTGCACATTGCCCGCACTATCCCGCGCCAACACCACCGAGACTTCGGTATCCAAAGTCACGCGTTTTTCTAAAACACACAATTCGTGATTAAAACTGTTGAACGCGGCAAGCGCCTCCTCCGGCGAACTCACCCGCGCTTGACCTTTACCGTCGTAGCCAAACCGCGCCACTTTAAGGATGCCGGGATATAAGCCGCTGTCAGCGGCTGGAATGTCAGCTTCGGTTTTGACTTGGACGTAAGGCGCGTGGGGGAAGCCGTTATCACGCAGAAAATTCTTCTCTTGGATTCTGTGCTGGCAAATCGCTACCGCCGAAGCCGAAGGATGTACGGGTACAGATTCCGCCAAGGCTTCCAGCGTACTGGCGGGAACGTTTTCAAACTCGGTAGTGACAGCGGCGCAAGTCTGTGCCATTTCATCTAGCGCGAAACTGTCGTCATAAGCGGCGCACAAGTGTATGTCGGCAATCTTGCCCGCGGGGCTGTTCTGATCTGGGTCTAGCACCACGACCTGATAGCCCATCTCGTGTGCGGCAATGACGAAGAAGCGCGCCAATTGCCCGCCGCCGAGCATTCCTAGTGTGGCTGGAGGCAGAATCATCCCTGACTATCCATTAGGTCAGGCAATTTATCAGACACGTCATTCCCGCGAAGGCGGGAATCCAGTCTAGCCAACGACAGCCATCCTAGATTGACATGACTCCGCTGAACATTGGCTGGATTCCCGCCTTCGCGGGAATGACGACATTTTGAAGCTAATGGATAATTTGGAATCATGTGGTCTCTTTGAGTTGCATGGCCAACACTTTATCCGTTTGGTTTTTACGGAATTCAGCCAGTTTTTCAGCAAGTGCCGCGTCGGTAGTCGCCAGCAGCGCCACGGCAAATAATCCGGCATTGAATGCGCCAGCTTCGCCTATGGCGAAGGTCGCCACCGGAATGCCTTTGGGCATTTGCACGATGGAAAGTAGTGAATCTTGTCCTTGCAGATGCTTGGATGGCACTGGCACGCCCAGCACCGGCACTATAGTCTTGGCGGCAATCATGCCCGGCAGATGCGCCGCACCGCCCGCGCCAGCGATAATCACCCGTAAGCCGCGTGTAGCAGCGCCTTCGGCAAAGCTGAACATCAAATCCGGTGTGCGATGTGCGGAAACCACGTGCGCTTCGTGCGCAACACCAAACTGTTTGAGCACGTCCACGGCGAACTGCATCACTGGCCAGTCACTGTCAGAGCCCATCACTACGGCAATTAACGGTTTTTCTGTCGTCACTTTCTTCCCCTTAAAGCAATACCAGATTGGTTCTGTGTATCAACTCGGCCTCGTCCACATAGCCCAAAATTTTCTCAATCTCGGCGCTGGATTTCTTCAAAATGAGCGCCGCCTCGGTCGCATTATAATTGACCAAACCCCGCGCAACTTCTTTGCCTTGCGCATCGAGACAAGACACCACTTCGCCGCGTTCGAATTCGCCAGCCACCGCCACCACACCCACTGGTAGCAGACTTTTGCCATCATCCTGCAAAGCTT
The DNA here is from genome assembly GCA_046155285.1 of Methylophilaceae bacterium. Classification (GTDB taxonomy): domain Bacteria; phylum Pseudomonadota; class Gammaproteobacteria; order Burkholderiales; family Methylophilaceae; genus CAILHX01. Next base: position 9,551 of record JBJXEA010000007.1, read on the forward strand.
TTACTGCGCCTGCATCAAGAGTCAAGCGACCGCGCACTTGCAGGTGATCCGCCATCCATTGCTTCTTGGCCGCCAGTTTTTGCTGCTCAGCGCATAAATGCGTGCCTATCAGCTCGTCATTGGCCAAGCGCACCAACACATCCGACTCAAGACCGGAGGCGATGATGGTATGTGCGCCGCTGCGTGCCGCACGTTTGGCGGCGATGATTTTGGTATACATACCGCCGCTGCCGATAGCGCTACCAGTACCGCCGGCCATCGCTTCCAACGTGACATCGCCCGCCGTGGCGTTTTGTATCAGTTTGGCATTGGAATTTTTGCGTGGGTCAGCGGAATAAAGCCCTGCCTGATCGGTAAGTATCACCAAGGCATCAGCTTCCACCAGATTGGCCACAAGAGCGGCCAAGGTGTCATTATCACCAAAGCGAATCTCGTCGGTGGCGACCGTGTCGTTTTCGTTGATGATGGGGATTACGCCTAAATCCAGCAGAGTACGCAAAGTGCTGCGGGCATTGAGATAGCGCTTGCGATCACTTAAATCATCGTGCGTCAGTAGCACTTGTGCAGTGTGCAGTCGATGTTCGGCAAAACAGGATTCATACATCTGCACCAAGCCCATTTGCCCTACGGCAGCAGCAGCTTGCAGCTCATTCACGGTGATAGGGCGTTTTGCCCAGCCCAAGCGCTGCATACCTTCCGCCACAGCGCCGCTGGAAACCAAGATAACTTCTCTTTTTTGCTCGTGCAAACGTGCAATTTGCCCAGCCCAAGCCGCGATGGCTTTGCGGTCAAGGCCCCGCCCCTCGTCAGTGACCAGACTGGAGCCAACTTTGACGATGATGGTTTTGGCGTTAGCTAATAGGGATCTCATGTTTGTGTTGTTCTAAAAAGTCCATGATGGCGTAAACGACAGATTGGCAGCCCTCGCCACTGATGGCGGAGATGGAGAAGCAAGGCGCATCCCAGCCAAAGGCTTTCAAAAAATCCACGCGACGTTGGTCGCGCTCGTCTTCCGGCACCACGTCAAACTTGTTCAAAATCAGCCAGCGCGGCTTATTGTATAAGCCTTCATCGTATTTTTTCAATTCTTCGATAATCGCGCGTGCTTCTTTCACTGGGTCAACGCTTTCATCAAACGGCGCGATGTCAACGATGTGCAGTAACAAACTGGTTCTGGCTAAATGGCGTAAAAACTGATGCCCCAGCCCCGCTCCTTCCGCTGCGCCCTCAATAAGCCCCGGAATATCGGCGATGACGAAACTGCGGTTGGTATCCACGCGCACCACGCCCAGATTAGGATGCAGCGTGGTGAAAGGATAATCCGCCACCTTGGGTTTGGCCGCCGAGACCGAGCGGATAAAGGTGGATTTTCCGGCATTGGGCATGCCTAACAACCCCACATCAGCCAACACCTTGAGTTCCATATACAACTCTAACTGCTCGCCTTCTTCACCATTGGTGGTTTGGCGCGGCGCACGGTTGGTGCTAGATTTGAAGTGAATATTGCCCAAGCCACCATTGCCGCCTTTTGCCAGCAAGGCCTTTTGCTCATGCTCGGCCAAATCGGCAATAGTTTGTCCTGTTGCTTTGTCGGTGATAACGGTCCCCACCGGCACACGCATCAGCAAGTCATCACCACCTTTGCCGTAGCAATCACCACCACGGCCATTCTCGCCACGTTCAGCGCGGAACACGCGGGTGTAGCGATAATCTACCAAGGTGTTCAGGTTTCGATCCGCCATGACAAAAATAGAGCCTCCGCGACCACCGTCGCCGCCGCTGGGGCCGCCGTCCGGCTCGTACTTTTCACGTCGAAAAGTAGCCGCGCCGTTGCCGCCGTCTCCGGCATAAACCTTGATGCTTGCTTCGTCAATAAACTTCATGATGTCTCATTTGTAAATTTCATAAATTCTCACTGGCTACAAACAAAAAAGCCTCGCTGCAATGGCGAGGCTTTTGAGTGCTTAAGCTGCAAAGCTTTACGCCGGAATGATGCTCACAACTTTTTGTTGCAACGGGCCTTTAACGCGAAACGCCACCTTGCCATCAATCTTGGCAAAGAGGGTGTGATCCTTGCCCATGCCAACGTTTTCGCCAGGGTGCATTTGCGTGCCGCGCTGACGAATGATGATGCTGCCTGCGGAGACCAATTGGTCTCCAAATGCTTTCACACCCAAACGCTGTGCATGTGAATCACGACCGTTGCGGGAACTCCCGCCTGCTTTTTTGTGTGCCATTTTTTACCCCTTACTTCGCTGCGATGTTGTCTATTTGAATTTCGGTGTAGTCTTGGCGATGACCTTGTGTCTTGCGATAGTGCTTACGGCGACGGAATTTGAAAATCATCACCTTGTCGCCACGACCATGAGAAACCACGGTGGCTTTAACCGAAGCGCCCTTAACTAAAGGGGCGCCGATAGTGATGTTTTCACCATCAGCCAACATCAACACTTGGTCTATCGTCACTGCGCTGCCAACTTCGCCAACCAGCTTTTCTACTTTGAGTTTTTCACCTGCGGCGACTTTGTATTGCTTGCCGCCTGTTTTAATCACTGCGTACATAATATGCTCCGCTGCTCGCCCCAAAACTGAAGGGCATATGGAAAAAAGAATCGCGGATTATACGGTGGCAATTAGCCAAGGTCAATCAAAATTGAGGCTTTTGCCTGTGTTAGAATCATTGCCAATCCCACTTCACAAAGCACGCCGTGTCACCTGACTTTATTCAATCCTGCATCGCCGAAGACATGCGCTTAGTAGATGCAGAAATACGCGCACATTTGCAGTCCGAGGTGGCGCTGGTCAACCAAGTTGCCGAATACATCATTAATAGTGGCGGCAAGCGCCTGCGCCCGTCTTTGGTACTGCTTTCCGGTGGTGCTTGTGGTCATATTTTCCCGCAACATCATACTCTAGCCGCCGTGATTGAATTTATCCATACCGCCACATTGCTGCATGACGACGTCGTGGACGAATCCGGCATGCGACGCGGACAAGCCACCGCCAATACCTTATTTGGCAACGCCGCCAGCGTGTTGGTGGGCGATTTTATCTACTCCCGCGCGTTTCAGATGATGGTGGGCGTGCAGAATATGCGCGTGATGCAAATTCTCGCCGATGCCACCAACATCATCGCCGAGGGCGAGGTGTTGCAACTGCTCAACTGCCACGATGCTGACGTGACGGAAGAAACCTACCTTAAAGTTATCCACTACAAAACTGCCAAGTTATTTGAAGCCGCCACACGTCTGGGTGCTTTGATGTGCAACTCTTCTGCGGCGGATGAGGAGGCCATGAGTATCTACGGCACGCATCTAGGTGCGGCCTTTCAGTTGATAGACGACGTGCTGGATTTTTCTGGCGATGCTGTCGAAATCGGTAAAAACTTAGGCGATGATTTGGCGGAAGGTAAGCCCACGCTACCGCTGCTTTACGCCATGCGCCACGGTAGCGAAGCACAAGCATTACGAATTCGCAACGCCATAGAACTTAGCGGACTAGATAGCCTAGAAGACATCATCACCATTGTCCGCAATTCTGCAGCCTTAGATTATGTACGCGACCTAGCACGACAAGAAGCCGACGCAGCCTGCGCGGCCATCGCGCATTTCTCTGATTCCAACTACAAAGTCGCATTATTGCAATTGGCTTCATTCGCGGTTGAGCGTACCCATTAAATGTACGCTTGGTTTGAGAAACTCCTAACCCCATTTCCTGACGCTCCTATCAACACACCCCCGCGCCAGTTTTGGTCGTTCGCCTGGTCGTGCACGCAAGGTTTGCGCGGCTTTATGCTGGGCATGACGCTACTCACCGCCGCCATAGGCGCGTTTGAAGCCTTGTTGTTTGCCATGATGGGGCGCGTGGTGGATTGGCTCAGTCATCTTTCCCCTGAACTGCTTTGGTCACAGGAACGCGAACATTTACTGCTATTGGCAAGCATACTCTTAGGCAGCATTGTGTTGGTTGCCTTGCAATCCATCATCAAACATCAAGTGTTGGCGGGGCACTTTCCCATGCGCATGCGCTGGAATTTTCACCGCTTGATGCTGGGGCAAAGCATGGCGTTCTATCAGGATGAATTTGCCGGAAGAGTCGCCGCCAAAGTCATGCAAACCGCGCTGGCAGTGCGCGACATGTGGTTTATTCTGGCAGATATTTTGGTATTCGTGGTGATCTACGTGGTCACCCTGCTGGCGGTAGCCGACCACTTCAACCCTTGGCTGATGGTCCCATTTTTCTGCTGGCTGACGCTCTACATTGCCGCGCTGAGCTACTTCATCCCGCGCTTGAGCAAAGTGTCGCAAGCCCAAGCCGACGCGCGCTCCATGATGACCGGCCGCATCACTGATGCTTATACCAACATCGCCACCGTCAAACTGTTCTCTCACGCCGGACGCGAAGCCGCCTACGCCAAGTCGGCAATGGAAGAATTCATCCAGTCCGTGCACAAGCAAATGCGCTTGGTCACCAGTGTGGAAGTCCTCAACCACGTACTCATCATGTTTCTGCTGTTGGGGATTATGAGCGTTTCCTTGTGGCTGTGGTCGCACCACCAAGTCAGCGTGGGCGGGGTGGCCGCCGTCACCGCGATGGCATTGCGCCTACATGGCATGTCGCACTGGGTGATGTGGGAAATGACCTCGCTGTTTGAACAAGTCGGCACGGTGCAAGACGGCATCAATACGCTGTCTATCCCGCATCTGGTCAACGACGCGCCAGAAGCCGCCGACATTCAAGTCCAGCAAGGCGAGATTCGCTTCGCGCAGATCAGTTTTGCCTATGCCGGCCAATCACCCATCCTCCACGACTTCAATCTGCACATTCGCCCCGGCGAAAAGGTGGGTCTAGTGGGGCGCTCCGGCGCTGGGAAGTCTACCATTGTCAATCTGCTGCTACGCTTTTACGACGTGCAAGCAGGGCATATTCTGATCGACGGGCAGGACATCGCACGAGTCACCCAGAATAGCCTGCGCGCCAATATCGGCATGGTGACACAGGATACCTCCCTGTTGCACCGCTCGGTACGCGAGAACATTTTATACGGACGACCCGATGCCAGCGATGCCGACATGATTTCCGCCGCCACCCGCGCCGAAGCGCACGCGTTTGTGCAACATCTGCGTGACCCCAAAAACCGTAGCGCTTATGAGGCGCATGTGGGCGAACGCGGCGTAAAACTCTCCGGCGGCCAACGCCAACGCATCGCCATCGCCCGCGTCATGCTTAAAGACGCACCGATTCTGCTGCTGGATGAGGCTACCAGCGCCCTAGATTCCGAAGTCGAAGCCGCCATCCAAAGCAGTCTATACCGCCTGATGGAAGGTAAAACCGTAGTCGCCATCGCGCACAGACTTTCTACCATCGCCGCGATGGACAGGTTGGTCGTGCTGGATGAGGGGCGCATTATCGAAGAAGGTAATCACCAGACGCTACTCAACAACGGGGGACTCTACGCCAAACTATGGGCGCACCAGAGCGGTGGATTCTTGGTGGATGAAATTGATACAAAACAGTGAACAATACCTGAAACACCTCACAGCCCCCACTAAAAGCAAAAAGCCTCCCCAAATCTGGGGAGGCTTTTTGTTTAATAAGGCGTCTGGCAGTGACCTACTTTCGCAAGCGAAGAGCTTACTATCATTGGCGCAT
>JBJXEA010000008.1:0-49871 GCA_046155285.1 Methylophilaceae bacterium
AGTCACTACCACCAGGGGGTCTGCAAAGACCTGTTGCACACCAAGGTTAAGGAGCAGAAAGATTGCGGTGATGAATGGTTTGAACACGGTAGTTCCACTTAGGTTATACATAAGTGCAGTATTCGTATTCAAAATACAAAATCCAAGTTGACCGAAATCAGCACATCAGTAGGCGGATGAGTCGAATCATAGCTGGTGGAATGATTGGTATAGGGGCCGAAGCTCCCTTTATCAGGCTTGATCCAGTCAATCTGGAATTTAAGGTTTGCCTTTTCGAGAATCGGGTAAGACACACCCAAGGAAGCTGTCCACTGGCTGTAATTTAAGAATGAGAATATTTGATTGATAATCTGGCTAGCAATAGGGTTGTTGCTGGTCACGCTCAAGTTATCGGTCTCTCGTCGTCCTATTGTTACATATGGGAGAGTTTTGCCAAATTGACGACCAATTGTGACATATGCTCCTCGTGCGGTGGGGAGGATTGCATCTGATTTTCGCTCAGCCCATTCGGCCATCATCAACCAGTCCTGCCCTTCGTAGGTTAACCCTGCGGAGAATATCTCTAGCGGAGTGTTGTTGAGTGCTAATGCGTTTGCGGCGGCAGGGTCGAACAGGCTGAGTCCTGCAAGTGCCGCTTTGATGGATGGGGATTCATAGGTAACATCATAAATACTCCAGCCAATCTTAGCCAACCATGCACCTTGTTGCCATTTGATGCCGATGTTACGTCCATTTTTACCTTTTACGTTATCGGTTCCTGAGGCATTGCTACGTGCCGAATCAAAATCGAATTGATTCACACCCAACCACCCGGTAAAAACTCCGTAATCAGTTACGTAGGGATAGCTCACATCTACGGCTTCCAGAGCGGTCAGAGGTATTAGTCCATAAACTGTAACGGGCGGGCGTACCCACGGATTGGGAAAGTTTGCCAGACGGTATTCGGTAGCCATGTAAGTGGTAGGTTGAATGCGCCCTGCTCGTATCAATAGACCATTGTCAAACTCATGTCGCAAGTTGAGCAGGCTGATGTAAGGGGTGAAAGTTTTATCGGCATTGCGTTCGCTAACCGCTTGGATCGTAGCAGTAGTGTCCTCGTCGAAGTCGTAATCGAGTTGTACGCCCAAGCGTGAATCTAGCCCAAAATCCACATCCCGAGTGCGTCCTGGTCCGGTAGGTTGCACGTTGGTTGCGAAGTCTACATTTTTGTTGCTTAAATGGCTTATGCCCAGCGTGCCAAATCCTGAGAATTTTAATTGGGATTTATCTTGCCAAACGGATGAGCCTTCGTCTGCCCAGGCTGTTGATATATGTAGAAACATTCCGGCAAAAACAATGTATAAAAAATTCATATAGGTTGCTTTGCCAATTTTTGTTTAGAAAATGAAATCCAGATTGATTGTTAACATGTGTTCTAGCGCACCGGGGACTACTGTGCCGCCATCAGGTTTTATCCATTCTGCCTGCAACTTCAGGATGGCCTTTTCGCTCAGTGTGTGAGAAAGCCCTAAAGAAAAACTTGTACGATCTTTTTTCGTAAAATTGACTAAGGTCTTGGCTAGATTATGTTCGAATGGTGTAGTGGCTTTATCCTCCTTGCCTTGAGATTCGCTCCACCCTCTGGATAAAATGGTATAGGGCATCCATTTGCCAAAGTTGCGACCTGCCATGAGATATGCAGCATATTGGTCTCGGTAGAGAGAGTCATTTGATCTGTACATAAATTCGCTTTGAAGCAACCAAAGATCATTCTCATAGCGAGTGCCTAGAGTAAGAAAAAAGAGTGATTTATCCTCATTTTCCAGTTCCTTGGCCAGATTGGTTGAAAGCAAAGATAAAGCTGCGTTTAATTGTGGGTTGGCATAAGAAACATTACCACCCATCAGGCCGCCGTTGAATTGCCAATCGCCGCGCTTGAATCGAGCATTGAGGTAAGCGAAGTTCGTGCTAAGTTGGTCAGTATCGTCTGTGCCGTCCACTCTCGCTATATCGAAGCCGGAGTGTGCTACACCGCCATAAAACTCCGCTGCCCAATCACCAAAATTGGTGTGTTTATTCAGTTCTATTCCATCAATACTATATGCAGAGGCACGGTTATACATTTCTACAGGCGGTCTTACCCATGGCTGAGCAAAAAGTACGTTTCTGTACTCTGAAGCAAGAAACATAGGCCATTGCATCCGGCCTGCCCGAATACCGACTCCATCTCCAAGATTCCAGCTTAAATTAGCAAGCGTCACTTCAGGTGTAAAACTATCATCAGCGCGATGGTAACTGGTTGCTTGAAGTGTGGCTTGCACGTTTTCACTTAAGGTTGCATCCACTTGTACTCCAAGGGTTGACCCCAGTTTTGCATCGCAAGTCCTCGATTTTCCTGGCCCGTCAGGCCGTTCTTCACGTTCATAGTCATAACCCTTGGCACTGAAGCATGCTATACCTAATGTTCCAAATCCTCGAAATGACAGTCGACTTTCACCATCGTTGTCTAAGGCCCTGGCAGCGGGAACGAACATTAGCGTCAGACAAAGTCCTGTAAAAAGTGAGGTGAGTTGTTTCGAGGTGATTAGTTTCATTGTGATAACCTCAAAATGATCTTGAATCCAGAAGCATTATTCTCAGGCATATAAGTGATGATGCCTTGTTGGTTTGTAATTAAGGCTTGCGCTTCAGGCAGTGTGAGGATGCGAGGAGGACGACCTTGCGCAGAAAAAACCACACGTGCCCAATAGGCATTCACGCGGATTGCGCTCATATCGGCAATTTGCTTATAAAACGTTTCCCGAAGACCTTCATCGGAGATATCGATGGGCACGAGATTGATTCCGGAAAACGATATTTTTCTTTTACCAAGAAATAAATCAGAAATATCCTGTCGGCTTAGTGTGCTTATTGGAAAATTTCCCTGAGTCACAACCACAACGGGCTCAGCTGCGGCGCGATTCGCTCCAAAAATCAAAAGCAAAAAGAATGAGGTGGTCAAAGCCTTGACCATGCTGGATGCAGTCAGATTGCGTGAAGCAGTCAATTAAGTTTCCTAATGATTGGCTCGTCGGCTATTTAGCCAATGCTTAAGTTCATTGATTTCCATAGGCATCCCGTAGAAAAAACCTTGCGCCTCGGAGCATCCTAATTCCTTAAGAATGTAAGCCTGGAAAGCATGTTCAACGCCTTCAGCGATTACTTTCAAACCTAGATTTTTCCCCAACTGTATGACTAACTCTGCAATATGTTTTCCATTGCCTTCCCTGTCCATGGATTGGATAAATGAACGGTCAATCTTAATTCGGTTTAGTGGCAGTCTTTCAAGGTAGGATAATGAAGAAAACCCAGTTCCAAAGTCATCAATGGCCACTTCAATTCCCATTTGCTTGATTTGGCTAAGTTCAAGTATGGTCTGCCCCATCATGGCGACCGATTCAGTGATTTCTATCTCTAGCATATGGGGTTCAATGCCTGTGTCTTCTAAGGCTCTTCTTAAAGTTTCAATGAAGTTTGGCATTTGGAATTGAATAGCAGATACGTTGACCGCCATCCGCAAATCACGCCACCCCTCTGCTTTTAACTCACTTAACGTAAATAATGCGCTACGCAAAATCCAAGTTCCCATACTTACGATAAGCCCGGATTGCTCTGCAATTGGAATAAAGCTAACAGGTGAAATTAACGTTCCATATTCGTTGCGCCAGCGCATAAGAACTTCAAAGCCCATTAAGCTCCCATCAACAATATTTATTTGAGGTTGGTAAACAGGAAACAGACGGTTATGGTCAAATGCCCCATGCAGCTGTTGTAGCATATGGGTGCGTTCCTTTGCTTGAACTCCAAGAAATGGGGAGTAGCGGACATCGTTGTTGATGCCTTTTGCTCGTGCCAGTTTGCGAGCGATGCTGGCATCTTTAAGCACTATTTGTCCTGCAGGGCCAGAGTCGGATAGGCGCACTATGCCAGTGCTGGCACCCACTGAATGTTCCATGCCATTGATGGAAAAGGGTTCGGAAAAAATGTCTCTGAGCCGAGAAGTATTTATTTCTGCCTCACGACCGAGAATTCCAAAGGCATCTCCGGCAAGCCTAGCGATGAAACAGTCTTGGGCAAAGTGATTACGTAACCGACTCGCCATACTGGATAAAAGTTGATCGCCATACTCGTGACCAAACGCGTTGTTAATTTCAGCAAATTGATCTATGTCAGCCAATACTACGCAGAAGTCCTCAATATCGCCTTTCCCGTAGATTTCGTTAATTGCTTGCACAAAGGCTGTCCGATTAGGTAATTCCACCAGATGATCAAAGTAGGCAAAATCGTTCAGATTTTTGATAAGAATGATATTTTCTGCGCAGATGGAGACATTTGCACAGAATACTTCGAGGAGTGACCGATCCACTTCTTCAGGCATGGTTGAAGAGTCGACGAATACAGCAAAACTCCGGATGCTTTGCATGCGGAAATGGAGAATAAGGTAATCTTTTTCAAAAATGTGCGTCTGATTTTCCAGGCATTCAATTAGTCCTTTTACAATTCTGGGGTCGTCTATCTCCTCCAATGGTCGACCTATCAAGGTTTCGTAACGGCCAGAGGCTGCCAGTACGAGATAATCGTTGCCTCCTGTTGCTTCGTCCAACTTCCCATGAGCACATAACAGGCCCTCTGCTTCTACCCCGATAAGAGCTGCTAATTGACGGACAATTCCCGACGAAAACGAATTTAAACCAGATTGCTTTAGCAACTCGCCACTGGCTTTGACAATTTGTTCTAAACCTTGCCGATGAGCATCTATCTGTTTTAACTGTTTGTAGGCGCGAACTGCTGATAATACTGTGATAAACAGCTTGTTACGGGTAAGTTCACTCTTGGTTTTATAATCATTGATGTCGAAATTTCGTATAGCTTCAAGTTCAGGTGCATAACCTGGTTGCCCAGTACGTAAAATAATTCTTGGTAGGGTGAGGCCGAGATCTTTTCTTATTTTTGATACCAGTAATAGCCCGGCATCCTCAGTTTCCATGACGACATCCAGCAGAATGACAGCTACATTAGGTTCTTTTGCTAGGATTTGGATGCATTCAGCCGCTGAATAGGCATGCAGAAAATGTGGAATCCGACCGAGAAGATCTACGCCACTAAGTGCATTATCTGTTGCAAGATGAACATCCGCATCATCATCAACAATAAGTATCTTCCATGATTGAGTAACGTCGCTAGAAACATCTTCAATTAAATTTAGATTATCACTAAAATTATTTTCATTCATGTTTCACCTGCCTTATCTTAATTGATACTGAATTGTTACTAAGAATCATCTTATCTGTTTTTACTAATAGAGCTTATTAAGATTTTGTTACTTTATCCATTATGGATTTTTTTTCTTCTTTCCGCAAAAAATGTACTTAGCAAAGCACCACATTCCTCAGCCATTACTCCGCCCATCACCACACAATGGTGGTTCAGCTTATCTTCCTTCATCAAATCCACCACACTGCCACAAGCTCCAGTTTTCGCATCGGCCGCGCCGTACACTAGCTTGCCGATACGTGCGTGCTGAATGGCACCGGTGCACATGGCGCAGGGTTCAAGGGTCACATAAAGTGTGCATCCCACCAAGCGGTAATTGCCTAAGTTTATCGCGGCATCGCGCAATGCCAGCATTTCAGCGTGGGCGCTGGGGTCGTTGCGGCAGACGGGGGAGTTGAAGCCGTGGCCGACAATTGTGTTGTCTTTCACCACAACCGCACCCACCGGTACTTCGCCTACGTTGGCGGCTTGTTGCGCTAGTTCCAGCGCGATTTTCATGTAGTCTTCGTTGGTCATGGTTTGAATTCTCGTACATGGCTTTGTAGTTGGGCGAGTTGACTGGCGTTGCTGATGCCACCATAGCGCAACGGCAAATACAGTTCAACAATCTCGTCTATCAGCCCTTGGCAGGCGGGGAATGTTTGCGCGGCACGCACGGCGAAATCCAGCGGGCCTTCTGCGGGTTGGCGTTGCAGGCCTTTGCGTGCCAGCTTGGTTTGGAATTTGAGCCAGGCGGTTTGAATGGCATCATGGGTATTGCGGCTGGGGCGTAGCACCCACAGCGCAATCACGCCGACAATCACAATCAACAAAACACTTAGCCACAAAGCCATGTCGCCGCGCGTGACCTTGCTGCCGGCGATTTTGGACAGGAACGCGGTTTGGCGTTGCTGGTTGTAGCCTAGCACCCATTGATTCCAGCCGTTGTTGATGGAATCCCATCCTAACCTTAACTTTTTGAACGGACTGGGTCTAGACAGGGCGGGTAGTGGTTCGCTGGCGGGCAAAGCGCTGGCAATGCCGTATTGTATGCGAGCTGGGGAAACGGCGGAGGTGGGGTCTACCCGCACCCAGCCTTGGCCATCTAGCCACACCTCAGCCCAAGCGTGGGCATCGGCTTGGCGGATGATCATGTAGTCGGCCACTGGATTCATCTCGCCGCCCTGATAGCCAGTCACCACGCGGGCTGGCACGCCCGCCGCGCGCATCAAAAACACAAAGCTGCTGGCGTAGTGTTCGCAAAAACCTTTTTTGGTGTTGAACAAAAAGCCGTCTATGGCGCTGGCACCGAGAGGAGGAGGTGTGAGTGTGTAGCTGAAGTCTTTGGCGAACAGGCTCAAGCCTTTTTGCACGATGTTTGCTGGAGTTTCATTTGCCCATGACGCACCCAATTCCCTAGCCTGCTGGTTGCCGAATTCTGGCAGGCGCAAGGCGCGATTGCGTGACTCTTCGTCCAATGCAGCGCTCTCGTGATAACGCAGGGCTGAAGCGGCTTCGTACCTTATTCGCGTACGTATGGGTTGGCGCGATTGATACTGATAATCCTGCGTCATGAAACCTGCGCTGCTGGTGTTGATGGGCATATCCAGTACTAGCAACCACGGCTTGTTGTGCGGTTCCAAGGTCACGGTGTATTTGATCGGCGCGGTGTTGGCGATGAGGTTTGAAGCCGAAGCCGGATAAGTGTAGTTGGCGCTCCAAACCTGGCCATTAAAATCCCACAGCACCGGCCCGCGCCAATAGAGCTCCGAAGGATGCGGCGGCTTGCCCTGAAAATTGACGCGAAACGCCACCGCGTCGGATAAAGACAGATTGCTGATGCTGCCCGGCTTCATCTCACCGGAAAGGCCGGTCATGCCTCGCGTTGCGTCTTTAGGCACGCCCCATAAGGGTCCTGGCGCACGCGGAAACAGCACAAACAGCAGCAACATCACCGGCAGAGCTTGCGTGATAAGCTTGCCGCCCAAAGAAATCAGTGCGTCATATTTTTCATCAGATTTGCTATGGTTGAGTGCGACTAAAGCGCAAGTGAGCGCTAACAGGGGAGCGATGGTGAGCGCGGCAATGAGCAGCGTTTGCGAAAACAAAAAGGTGCAGATGGTGAGGAAGTAGCCCAGAAGTGTCACCACGGTAAAATCCCGTTGCGATTTGGATTCTATCACCTTGAACATCAGTAACAGCGTGAACAAGGCCGTGCTGGAATCCCGTCCGGAAAGCCCACCGTAGGTGAACAACACGCCGATGGCGCACAGCAAAATCAGTGGGAACAGCAGCAAGCTGTTTGGCGGTTTTTTATGATTTATTCCTAACCAATAGCGCCAAGCCAGCAGCAAGGTACTGGCTACTATCACCCAGTTGGCTTGATAGGGAGCGTGCAGGGCGAGGATGAGCGCTAAAGAACCGAGTACCCAGCGCAGTTGGAAGATGTTGATCATGGCGCTAAACCACCCCGGCGCTTAAGCGCCACCCCTCCTTGCAAAGGAGGGGATGAGCAGTGCTCAGAGGTGCTACGGAGCGATGATTTTCTCCCCTCCTTTCTAAGGAGGGGTCGCCGCTTGCGGCGGGGGTGGTTGCTGGTGATGGTGCTCATAATAGCGCCAACGCCTTCAGCGCTTCCCTGAAATGGCCCTCATCGCTGGCAGGTTTTAAGGTCACATTGGGCAAGCGCAAACCAAACGTCAGCCGCGCAGCGTGGGCATCCAGCACCCAGCGCGTGAGTTGTGCGATTTTGGCTTCTGCATTGCCGCCTGGCGTGGTTTCCCAATCCAACTGCGGCGCAAATTGTCCCAAACCTTCAAATTCCTTGGTATACAAACCCTGCTCACGCGCCGAGGCTTTCCAATCCACGCGGCGCATAGAATCGCCTAGCCGATAATTGCGTAGACCAGAAAAATCCTCATCGCCCTGTGTGGTTTGCAGACCTTGCGCATGGCTTTGTTGCACCACAGTTGGCAGCGGCAAGCCGTGCGGCGCGGGGCGCGGATAAACGAGGCAGCGCACATCGCAATCCGCATAACCCCAAGTGTGGAAAAGACCCAAGGGAAAGCGCGTGAAGATGCTGACCTTGGGCAGCTTGAGCCAGCCGCGATGCTTGGCAGGGATATTCAGCGTGAATTCTGCCGTGTCATAGGCGGCAACATCGCAAAATTCGCTTTGTTGTGAGCTGATTTTCAGGCCGATGGCGTTGCGCGTGCGCCCGTTGGATTCAGAAACGAGCAGCGAAAATCGCGCTTCCTCTCCCGCAAACACCGGCGGTACCTTGCCCGCAGCGATATTGAGATAAGCCAGATTGCGCCAAGTGTGCAGCATGGTCACGACACCCAAACCCATCAGCCAAAATGCGAGCACATAGCCCATATTCAGGCTGTAGTTGATAGAGCCAATCAACATGCCCACTATCATCAGCGCGAACAATAATCCCGCTTTGCTGGGCAGGATGTAGACGTGGCGGCGGTCTAAAGTGGCGGGCTGTCCGCCAGCGGTGCGGAACAGGTTTTTCCAGTTGGTGAGTGCAAGCCTCAAGGCACCGCCACCCCCGCCAGCAACCCCGCCGCATCCACCTCTCCGACACTGCTACTGCGCAGCCTATGCGCTGCCACGCTGGGTAGTATCGCTTGTAAATCTTCTGGAATCGCGTAGTCGCGGCCTTCCATCAGCGCCCAGGCTTGGGCGCATTGTTTCAGCGCCAGTCCGGCGCGGGGGCTTAGTCCGGCCTCAAGTTGCGGGCTGCTGCGGCTGAAATCGAGCAGGGCTTGCAGATAATCCAGCAGCGCGTCGGCCACGGTGACTTGGCTCACGGCCTGTTGCAGCGCCATCAACCCAGCGGCATTGGTCACCGGCGCGATATTCGCCAGATGTTCACGGCCATTGCTGCTCGTTAGCAAGGTGCGCTCCGAGCGTGCATCAGGGTAGCCCAGTTTTATCCGCATCAAAAATCGATCCATCTGCGATTCCGGCAGCGCAAAAGTACCGATGTGGGTAGCGGGATTTTGCGTGGCAATGACGCAGAAGGGCTCTGGCAATTTGCGCGTTTCGCCTTCCGTGGTCATCTGCCGTTCTTCCATCACTTCTAATAAAGCGCTTTGGGTTTTGGGCGTGGCGCGGTTGATTTCGTCGGCCAGCAACACGTTGGTGAACACCGCGCCGGGATGGAATTTGAAGCTGGTGGCGTTGCGGTCATACACAGATACGCCGAGAATGTCGGCGGGCAGCAGGTCGCTGGTGAACTGCACGCGACGGAATTCCAGCCCCAGCACTTGCGCCAAAGTGTGCGCCAAGGTGGTTTTACCCATGCCCGGCAGGTCTTCGATGAGCAGATGACCGCGTGCCAAGATGCAAGCCAGCGCCAGCCTGATTTGTGGTTCTTTACCGAGAATGACAGAATTGCTGAAGCGGATGATGTCGTTGATGGTGGTTTGCATTTTTCCCTCACCCCAACCCTCTCCCAGAGGGAGAGGGGGAATTTAACTGTTGAGTAATTGACGTACTTCTAATGCTATTTCCGACGCGGTTAAGCCCACTTTAATGCCTAGTTTATCTGCCGCCAAACCATGCAAATAGACCCCTGACAATGCCGCTTGTTCTGCTGATAAGCCTTGCGCCAACAGTCCGCCGATAACCCCCGCCAACACATCGCCCATGCCCGCCGCAGCCAAACCCGGATTGCCGCTGGCATTGATGAACCAACGACCGTCTGGCGTTGCGATGACGCTGCCAGCGCCTTTCAGCACGGTTATAGCATTGTAGCGGCTGGCGATTTTCAATGCGGCTTGAATGCGGTCGGCTTGGATTACTGCGGTGTCGCAGTGCAACAGCGCGGCAGCCTCGCCGGGGTGCGGGGTGAGGATGGCGTTACCGTGCTTTTGCAGCATGGTTTCATCCAATAAATGCAGCGCGTCGGCATCTAGCACCAAGGGTGCAGGGTGCTGTAAGCAGTTTCTTAGCAATTCAATAGCCTGCGTCGAACGCCCCATGCCCATCCCAATTACCAGCGCATTCACGTCCTTGGCTATGGCTTCCATATAGGCGGGGCGCAACATAATTTCCGGCATATCAAGGTCTAGCAAAGGCGCATCCGCCGCTAGCAAATGACAATACACCCGCCCACTGCCCGCCAAGAGTGCGGCTTTTGCTGCCAAAAATGCCGCGCCCACCATCCCCGCCGCGCCGCCTATCACCGCCACGCTGCCGTTGCTGCCTTTGTGCGAATTATTTTTTCTGGTGGGTAAGGAGTAGGGTAGGCTGTCAATCAATCTGCCAGCCGATAGTGAGGGGAAACCTCCCAAATCCGCCAGATGCACCTTCCCCGCCACATCCACGCCATCTAGCGTATACAGCCCTGGTTTCAAGCCAATAAAAGTGATGGTATACGTGGCCTTAATCGCCGCGCCCAAAATCCGCCCGGTGTCAGCACACAAGCCGCTGGGCACATCCAGCGCCAACACCGGCGTATTCATCGTGTTGATTTTTTCTACTAAGGCAAGGTAAGTCGCATCCAGATTGCGCGTCAGGCCGATGCCGAATAGGCCATCCACAATCAAGCCGTATTTTTTTGTAGGGATTTCCGTGAGAACTTCACCGCTCCAAGCCTCGTAAGCGGCCTTAGCATCCAGCGGTAGTTTGGCGGCATCGCCAGTAAACATTACATCTAGCGCCAGTCCCCATTGTTTGAGATAACCCGCCGCGACAAGGGCATCACCGCCGTTATTGCCAGGACCAGCCAGTATCAACAATGGCATATTCCCAGCCAAATCTCGTGCCAATTCCGCTGCGGCCAAGCCAGCCTTTTCCATCAAGCCAGTGTGTTGCTGCTCGATAGCACGTATTTGCACAGTGGTGTATAACGGTGACATCATTCTGTAAGTCTAGCGCAAAACGGCTCTTGTAATTTCGGCATCTTCCCCCAGAATAGGAAGTGCAAGTTAACCTCAAGGAGATCGCCATGACCGCCCCCGTAATCGCCCAAAAATCCCCCTACGCCGTCGAAGTTGAAGCAGGCCAAAGCTATTGGTGGTGTTCGTGCGGCAAGAGCATAACCCAGCCATTTTGCGATGGCTCGCATAAGGGTTCTGAATTTTCGCCCAAGGAATACAAGGCTGAAAAGTCCGGCACGGCGTATTTCTGCGGTTGCAAGCACACCAAGCACGGCGTGATGTGCGACGGAAGCCATAGCGCCTTGTAAATCATGATTCAGATTCGTCGCTCCGCAGAACGCGGTCATGCTGACCACGGCTGGCTGAAATCCAAGCATAGTTTTTCCTTCGCCGAGTATTACGATCCAGCTCATATGAGTTTTTCGGTGTTGCGGGTGATTAACGATGATGTGATTGCGCCGGGCAAGGGTTTTGGTACACACGGACACAGCGATATGGAAATCATTACCTATATCTTGCGCGGCGAATTGGAGCATAAGGATAGCCTTGGCACCGGCTCGGTGATTCGTCCTGGTGATGTGCAGCGCATGAGTGCTGGCACTGGTATTCGTCACAGTGAATTTAATCCATCAGCGGATGAAGCCGTACATCTGCTGCAAATTTGGATATTGCCGAGTAAAGCGGGCATTCAACCCAGCTATGAGCAGAAGTTCTTTACCGAGGATGCGCGGCGCGGCCACTTGCGCTTGGTGGCTTCACAGAATGGTCATGAAGGCTCGGTAAGCTTGCATCAGGATATGCGTTTGTACGCGGCGATTTTGCACGAAGACGCGCCTGTTTCTTGGCATCTTAAAGCTGGCCGTTGTGCCTATCTGCATGTGGCGCAAGGCGCATTAGAACTGAACGGACAGGATTTAGGGGCGGGCGATGCGGCGCAGATTGTGAATGAAACGGAGCTTGTTCTGTCTCACGCAAGCCAAGCTGAGTTGCTATTGTTCGATTTGCCTATTGTTGATTAGGAGAAAATCATGAAAAAAATCGTGTGCGTGCTTGCCTTGTTAGGCTCGTCTTTTCTAGCTTCTGCCGCTACCAATGTCGAAATTTACGGCATTGATTCCAGCCACAGCTTTGCTAACTGGACGATACGCCACGTGGTTTCCAAGACATCCGGCACGTTCTCCGATGTCACCGGGAAAATCACGCTAGACCACACCGATTTATCTAAATCCAGTGTCGAAGCCAAGATCAATATGCTCAGCGTGAACAGTAGTCACGCCAAGCGCGACCAGCACATCCGCGACAAGCCAGAGTATTTGGATGTGGCCAAATTTGCCGAGATGACCTTTGTCAGCACCAAGGTAGAAACCACCGCCAAGGATGCTGGCGTGTTGACCGGCAATCTTACGTTGCACGGCGTGACCAAGGAAATTTCATTCCCGTTCAAGGTGCTGGGCTTCGGCTCCGATCCTTGGGGCGGCTACCGTATGGGCATAGAAGCACACACCAGCATCAAGGCCTCGGACTATGGCTTTGGTTGGGCGGCCAAGCCTAACGGGCCGGTAGGCGACGACATTGAAATCACACTGTTAATCGAAGGCGTGAAAAACTCGCCCGACCAAAAACCGTTTTAACATTTGGGCTACGCTTCGATACATTCCCCGTTCGTCCTGAGTGCCGCGCATAGCGCGGCGTATCGAAGGATGAGCGGGGAATACTTAGCGCGAACGAACTTTTCTGGATTTTTTTAGGAGCTTCTATGACGAACCTGTTTTCACCCGTAATTTTAGGGCGCATCGCTTTGCCCAACCGCATCGTCATGGCACCCTTGACCAGAAACCGCGCTGCCATGCCGGGCAATTTGATTCAAGACATGAACGTGACCTACTATGCGCAGCGTGCCTCGGCGGGACTCATCATCACCGAAGCCACGCCGATTTGCGCCATGTCGCACGGCTATCCCGCGCTGCCGGGGATTTATAACGCCGAGCAGGTGGCAGGCTGGAAGTGCATTGTGGATGCGGTGCATGCCAAGGGCGGGCGCATCGTGCTGCAACTGTGGCATGTGGGGCGCATCGCGCATCCTTCTTTGCTGCCGGATAACGCTTTGCCAGTCGCGCCTTCTGCCATCAAGCCCGCCGGACAGGCTTATACCTACGAAGGCTTTCAGGATTTCGTCACGCCGCGTGCTTTGGAAATCGGCGAGTTGGCGGGCATCGTGCAGGAATACAAAACTGCCGCAGAGTACGCCTTGGCCGCCGGATTCGATGGTGTTGAAGTGCATAGCGCCAATGGTTATTTGCTGGATCAATTTCTGCGCGACGCCAGCAACAAGCGCACGGATCAATACGGTGGCTCCATCCCCAATCGCACGCGCTTGCTGCTGGAAGTGATGGCGACGGTGTGCAAAGTGTGGGGATCAGACAGAGTCGGCGTGCGGATTTCACCCATCAATTCATTCAATGATATGCAAGACAGTAATCCGCAAGCCCTGTTTAACCATGTTGCTGACGTATTGAGTCCGTTCAATTTGGCGTATTTGCACGTGGTAGAAGTGGGCATAGGCGCGACGGAGGTTTTGCCGGATTTTGATTTTGCGGCACTAAGACGCGCTTTCAAAGGCAACTATATGGCGAATGGTGGCTACGACAAAGCGCGTGGCAACGCCGCGATTGCAAGCGGTCACGCCGATTGCGTGGCGTTTGGCGTACCGTTCATCGCTAATCCAGACTTGGTAGCACGCTACGCCAAAGACGCGCCACTGAACGAGGCCGACCAAAGCAGCTTCTACGGCGGCACGGAAAAAGGCTATATTGACTATCCGTCACTAGCCTAAGCTCAAAGTTCTGAATCCCCTCCTTTTCTATGGAGGGGTGGCGCAAAGCGCCGGGGTGGTTTCCCCTCACTTGCATTGCGCACTGGCTCTTGCAAGAGCCAGTCGTTCCGCAGGCGATCAGTATGCTGATCGAAACCCCTGCTCTACCCCCAACCTTCTCCCACAAGGGGAGAGGGAGTTGAAGTCGTGGAAAATTTGTCGAAAAAGGAAAATCATGCAAAAACCTGCCATTACTCAAGCTCCAATTCACCCTTTGTTAGCCGAGCGTTGGAGTGGCCGTGCTTACGATGCCAGCAAGCCCGTCATGCAACAGCAAATCATCGCTTTGCTGGAAGCCGCGCGTTGGGCGCCTAGCTGTTTTGGCGATCAGCCTTGGCGTATGGTGGTGTGGGATAAAAGTGCCGATGCGCCGGCTTGGTGGCAGGCTTTTGATTGCCTAGCGCCTTCTAACCAGACTTGGGCGGTAGATGCGCCAGTGCTGATGCTAGTGGTGGCCGATAGCCTGTTCAACCACAACGGCCAGCCCAACCGCTGGGCGCAGTATGACACTGGCGCGGCGGCAGAAAACTTATGTTTGCAAGCGCAAGCGATGGGACTGATGGTGCATCAGATGGGTGGTTTTGACGTGGATAAGGTGCGAGCGCTAGCCAAAGTGCCAACGCAATATAACCCAATGGCGATGCTGACCGTGGGGGTCGCGGCACAAGATCCGGCTACGTTCAAAGAGGAAATTAAAGAGCGTGAGCTTGCGCCGCGTAAACGGCGCGAGTTGAACGATTTGTTCTTTGCGGGGAGCTGGGATAAGGGCGTGAGTTAAACCTCGGCGTGCATTCCGGTATTCTGCCTCACATACAACTCTTCCCACTTGCGCATGGCGCGTTTGTCTTGGGTCAGCAGTGAGAACAAAATTACCATCAAGAATCCCAGTGGAATGGAAACGATGCCGGGGTTTTTGAGGCGGAACCAAGGTTGTTCTAGGCCGATGAAACTGGTGGTTTGGCCGCTGTAACGGACTAAATCTTCTTCGGCTTTATTGATGGCTTTTTGTTGGCGTAGGATGTCGCGGTTGATGCCTTTCACCGCGTCCACTGAACGGATTCTGGTGAGCAAATCTTGCAGAGCTGCTATCTTTTCTGGTGCGCTCAATTGCGCGGTGCTGGCGGGTTTGGCAGCT
Organism: Methylophilaceae bacterium; assembly: GCA_046155285.1. Classification (GTDB taxonomy): domain Bacteria; phylum Pseudomonadota; class Gammaproteobacteria; order Burkholderiales; family Methylophilaceae; genus CAILHX01. Next base: position 15,173 of record JBJXEA010000008.1, read on the forward strand.
TCACGTTTCTGGCAGCTGGTGAACACTTCGCACCATAGGCCTGCGCTGGCTTTGACTTCTGTGGCGGGTTTTGCGGGTGCGCCGTGAAGCACAACGTTGGCATCGGCAATGATTTTTTGCGGGTAGCTCATGTTGGGCGAGACCATCACCAGCGCCACGGTGGAGAACGCGCCGACCAGCATGCCGACGACGATGCCGGTGGTGTTGCAGCGTTTCCAATATAGCGTGAGGATCACCGCGGGTAGATTGCTGGCGGCGGCCACGGCGAAGGCCATGCCCACCAAGTGCGCGACGTTTTGGCCTTTGGCGAGGATGCCGATGGCGATGGCGGCGGCACCGACCACCACTGAGGCGACACGCGCGGCGTTAATTTGTTCTTTCTGACTAGCGTGGTCACCCCTAATAACGCCCACATACAAATCATGGGCAATGGCGGAGGCCGAGGCCAGCACCAAGCCTGCTACTACGGCGACGATGGTGGCGAATGCGACCGCCGCCACGAAGGCGAGTAGAAAGTTGCCAAATAGCGAATCTGCTCCTCCACCTAAATATTGTGCGAGCAAGGGCGCTGCCATATTGCCGCCTTTGTCCATGTCGGCAATCACGTCCGAACCCACGTTCATGGCCGCGCCCAAACCTAAAAACAAGGTCAGCACATAAAAGCCGCCGATGATGCTCATCGCCCACAGCACGGATTTGCGTGCCGCAGCGGCATCCGGCACGGTGAAGAAGCGCATCAGGATGTGCGGCAAACCCGCAGTGCCGAACACCAACGCCATGCCTAGGCTGATCTGGTCTATCGGGTCTTTCAGATAGAGGCCGGGTTCTAGAAAGCGTTGACCTAGCTCTTGTGGCGACATATTGGCGGCGGCATCCCCCAGCAATTTGGCAACTTGTGCTTGTATTTTTGAGCTGTCTACAGCGGCTTGCAGAAAGGCGGGCAGGCTAAAGCCGTAGGGCGACCAGACCAGCGCTACCAATATCAGCGCGGCGCTGACCAGCAACACGGCTTTGACGATTTGCACCCAAGTGGTAGCGACCATGCCGCCGAATACCACGTAGGCCAGCATCAGCGTGCCGACAGCGATGACCGAGACCTCATAGTCTATGCCGATGAGGGTTTTGACCAGGACGCCACCACCCACCATCTGCGCGGTGAGGTAGACGATGGACACGGTGACGGTGGAAATGGCGGCGAGGATGCGGGCTTTTTTCGGGTCGTTGCGGAAGGCGAGAATGTCGCCCAGCGTGTATTTTCCTATGTTGCGACAGGGTTCGGCGATGACCAGCAGCACCGTGACGAAGGCCACCAGAAAGCCCACAGAGTACATGAAACCGTCGTAGCCGTAGAGTGAAATCAGGCCGGCGACACCGAGGAATGAGGCGGCAGAAAGATAATCTCCGGCTATCGCCCAACCGTTCTGCAAGCCAGTGATGGAGCGTCCGGCGGCGTAGAATTCGCTGGTGGAATGTACGCGCTTGGCTGCCCACCAAGTAATGAACATGGTGATGCCGATGATGGTGCTGAATACCAGAAAGGTTAGCCATTTCCACTGCGCGGCGACTGCGCCGTCGGCGGCAAAGGATGGAATGCTGAACAATGCTAAAGCCAGACCAACAAAACTATTCATGGCGCAAAAGTTTGGGGGTTTCTCGACAGAGCTCTTGCGCCATAGGGTCGAACACGCGATTGGCGAATTTCACGTAGGCCACGGCGATGATGCCTACCACGACGAATTGCGACAAGGCAAACAGAATGCCGATGTTAACCACTCCCCACACCTTAATCCGCAGCACGTCCTGAAAATAGGCTGTGCCTATGGGTAGCAGAAAGTAGTAAGCCGCCGCCAGCGCCAGCAGCGACCACAGAAAGCGCATTTTGACTTTGTGCAGGCGCTGGAAGCGCGGGGCGGCCTCGATGGCGTACCAATCAAGCTGTTGCTTAGTGATGATGGCCGCCCTCACCATGGGTGTGGCCATGTTCGATTTCCTCTTTGGTGGCGGGGCGTATGCCTTTGACCGTGCATTTAAAGTGCAAGCGTTCGCCCGCCCAAGGATGGTTGCCGTCCACCACCACTTTGCCGTCGGCGATGTCGGTCACGGTGTACAGCACCACGTCACCGCTGGCATCTTCGCCCTCAAACTGCATGCCGACTTCCAGTTTGTCGGCTGGGAAGGCGCTCGCAGGCTCAATTTGTACCAATTCGTCGTCGTATTCACCGAACGCGTCTTCTGACTCCAGCGTGATGTCCAAACTATCGCCGACCTCTTTGCCGTGCAATTCCTCTTCCACTTTGGGGAAAATGCCGTCAAAGCCGCCGTGCAGATAGCTTACGGGCTTTTCGCTGACTTCTAAGATGCTGTTGTCGCTGTTGCGTAGTTCGTAGGTAATTGTGACCACAGTTTTGGTGGCGATTTTCATGCTAAGTCCTTAATTAATTGTAATGTTTCTGCGGCGTGTCCGTGGGCGGTGATGCCATATAAAGCGTGCCGCACGGTACTGGTTTTATCAATCACAAAGGTGGAGCGCACGATGCCCATTTTACGCACTCCGTCCTTTTCTTTCTCTTGCCAAACACCATACTTTTCGCACACACGGCCTTCCACGTCGGCCAGCAATTGTACCGCCAAGCCGTGTTTATCACGAAAATCGGCGTGGCTCATGCAGTCGTCACGCGAGATGCCCAAAATGACAGTATTAAACTTGGCAAACTCTTCTTCTAAGTCGCTGAACTCGATGGACTCTAGCGTACAGCTCGGCGTGTCGTCTTTAGGATAAAAATAAAGTACGACATTTTTGCCTTTCAGATTGGACAGTTTTAACGGCACCATGTCCGCATCTGGGAGTGTGAAATCGGGCGCGTGAACGCCAGTTTGCAGCATATAAAAGCCTTTGTAAATTGACCGACTTCATTCTAAACCATTTCCAGCAGGCTCATGCAAGCGCTATGATGCGGGCATGAAATTGACCATGACACCCCAACAGTTTTTAAGCGAATACTGGCAAAAAAAGCCTTTGCTGATACGACAGGCTTTCCCTGGTTTTGTGGACTTGCTCACATCTGACGAACTCGCGGGGCTGGCCTGCGAGGAAGATGCACAATCGCGGCTGGTGTTGCAGCAGCGCGGGCAATGGAAGCTGGAAACTGGACCGTTCGCTGAATCGCGTTTCGCCAAATTGCCCAAAAAAGATTGGACTTTGTTGGTGCAGGGCGTGAATCATTTTGTGCCAGAAGCGGCGATTTTGTTGCAGCAATTCAACTTCATTCCCAGCGCACGTTTGGATGATTTGATGGTGAGCTTCGCGCCGGATGGCGGCGGTGTGGGACCGCATTTTGATTCTTATGACGTATTTTTGCTGCAAGGCCGAGGCGGGCGTCTGTGGCGCATCAGCGATCAAGCTGATAAGACTTTAGTAAAAGATGCGCCGCTGAAAATTTTGCAAAACTTTGAAACGCAGCAGGAATGGCTGCTGGAGGCTGGCGACATGCTCTATTTGCCGCCACAGTACGCGCATTGGGGTGTAGCAGTGGGCGAGTGCATGACCTATTCCATAGGCTTTAGAGCGCCTTCTGCACAGGAGTTGGCGTCGCAGTTTTTAGCTTATTTGCAGGAAAATATAAGCTTAAAGGGCATGTATACCGACCCCGACTTAGAGTCGCAAACCCATGCTGCGGAAATCTCAGCGCAGATGGTGAGCAAGGTGGACGCGTTGCTTCAGGCGGTTACATGGCAAACCCAAGACGTGGCAAAGTTTCTGGGTGGGTATCTTACCGAACCTAAGGCACATATCGTATTTGAAACGCCACGTCGTATTAGCCTAGACAAGTTTTGTGCGCGACTGACAGAAGAGGGAGTGGCTCTAGCGCTGACTAGCCAAATGCTGTTTCACGGTGGTGGTGTATTTCTCAATGGTGAATCTATATTGGCAGACGGTGAGTCATTGCTGCTTTTGCAGCAGCTGGCTAATAACCGCCAGTTACCACCGATAAAATCTGCTTCGAGAACCTTGCAAACACTTTTGCACCAGTGGTATCAGGCGGGTTATGTGATATTTCGCCATTAAAGCCGCGGATTCTCAAAAAATGCTGGTGTTTTTTTTTAATGGTGTATAAAATCAGTGCCTTCGGAAGACCCCTTTGTAATCTGCTTGTAATGCTGGGTGGTTTCAAGGGGCCGATAATAATTTTTTGCAACTACTCTTAAGGAAATAAAATGATCCGCTCCGCTCTGTTCGCTGCTCTGTTGGCTCTTGCTTTAACCGCTTGTGGTCAAAAGGCTGAAGAAGCCGCTCCTATGCCTGCTGCTGAGGCTCCTGCTGCTGCTCCTGCTGAAGCTGCTCCTGCTGCTGAAGCTGCTGCTCCTGCTGCTGAAGCTGCTCCAGCAGCTGATGCTGCTGCTGCTCCAGCTGAAGAAAAGAAGTAATCTAGTCTTTTCGACAAACAAAAAAGCCGACTTAGGTCGGCTTTTTTGTTGCCTAGTTTTTGTATTGGTTACTGAATCTCTCGCCAACCAAAGCCCTCTGCTTGATCCGCAATTCCTATCCATTGCTCCTCACAGCCTAACACTTGGCTAAGCGCCGCTTGCGCTAGTTGTGGGCGATTGTTTTGTGCGCTCAAATGTGCAGCGATGATGTGTTGCAGCTTGCTGGTGTTGGTGCGTGACAACAGTGTGGCCGAAGTGGCGTTATCTAAGTGGCCTAAGCGGCTGCTGATGCGCTGCTTGAGCGAGGCTGGGTAGCTGCTATTGAGTAATAAATCCAAGTCATGATTGCATTCCAGCACTAAAGCATCGCAAAAAGACAGTGTGACCTCGATGTGCGGAGTAGATGCTCCAGCATCGGTCAACACGCCCAAACGCTGTGCGCCATTGCCAATCACATATTGCACAGGTTCACGTGCGTCGTGCGGCACAGGGTAAGGCTGGATTTCCAAATCGCCAATAGCAAAAGCGCTGTGGCTATCAATGATGTTGAGGGTGACGCTATCAGGAATGTCGCCCAAAGCCTGCAAAGTGCCGTGGGTAAGGAAGATTGGGAGTTGAAAACGGCTGGCCAAGCGCACAGCGCCACCGACGTGGTCGTCGTGCTCGTGGGTGAGCAAAATTCCGGATAGTTGGCCTGCTTCTAAACCTAGTTTTGCTAGACGAGTAACGGTTTCGCGTCCGCTAAACCCACAATCCAGCAACACCGTAGTGTTGCCGGAGCTAATAGCTAAACAATTACCCGCGCTACCACTGCCTAGCGAGGCGAATCGTAGCGCCATCTTTATCTTAACTGTTCGTAGAGCAGAGACAGAATACGGTTAGCAGTGGGGGAGTTGTCGGGCTTGCCGTTTTTATCTACCACGGTGGCCGCGCTGGTGTCGCCACCTCGGGCGATCTGGATGCGGTACTGCGCGTCAGCGGCGGCTTTTTCTTTGTCACTCTCCCAGAATTTCAGTTTATCTACCAAGCCAGAATCGTCTTTCTTCTTTTTAGGTGCAGGTTTGGCTTTGGGTTTTTCGTCCTCATCGTCACTCCAGAATGCCAGCTTATCAAGCAAGCCTTTTTCTTTCTTGGGCTCGTCGTAGTCGGCCTCGATGTCGGAATAGCGCACGAAGAACAAGCCCTTGGAACGGTCGCGGTCTTCTACCAAGAAGCCGATGCGATCCAGCGCTAAGCCCACACGACGCCAGGCACGGTCGAATGAGTCATTCAGTACCAGCATGGCCGCGCCGTCTTTTTCTTTAGTCAACGAGGCGCGTAACTCTTGCGCTGGGCTTGCGATGATGGTGCGCGCTTGTTTCTCGGCTACGCCCAATTTCACCATTAGACGGCGTAGTAGTTCGATGTCCAGTTCCTCGGCAGCCGCAGCGTTGGTGATCTGAACGTCTTCATCTTTTCTTTTGTAACCGTTATCTATTCTGCCTAAGCGGGTGATTTTAATATCCTTGCCGTCGTCTATAGCATCGCTTAGTGACCGGTGGCTCATGTAAATCTCAGTGGTTTCGTCGTCATTGCCGCGATCTATGCGGGTGCGAAATTTTTGGCGATTATTCAGCGCCGAGAGCTTGTCCATCCAGCCTTGGAACTTGTCCAGATAGCCTTTTTGGTCGTCTTTGCTGAGTGTGCTAGGGTCTATCCACTCGGTTTCCATCACGCCGGTTTGAGTATTTTCAACACGTACCGCAAAGCCTAAATCGGTCCAGAAATCACGCACGATAGGCCACACTTTTTCTGGCGCGGCGGGGACTACCAGCCAGCGCTGTGAGCCCGCGCGTTCCATCTTCACGCCATCGGGTGTTGACAGTAGCTTTTCTTCTTGCTGCGCTTGAGCATCACGGTCTTTGCTGTAGCTGGAGTAGGTCGTGCCGCTGGGCAGCTTGTAGGTGTCGTCCGTCGAGGCGGTGGTTAAATCTGGTGGGACTTCCAGCGGCCGCCCGCGTCCGGCGGTTTTGTAATCGTCGGTGTTGTCCAAAAAAGGAATAGAGTCGCAGCCTACTAGCGACAAGGTTAATACGGAAGTGAGCAATAGAGCGAGTTTGGACATAGGGTTTCTCATAATCCTGCGGTTTGCATGGCGCTACGTAAAGTGGAATGGTGTGTGCTGGCGAGCGGGGTCAGCGGCAAGCGCATCCCCGCTTGAATCTTGCCCATCTCGCGCAGCACCCACTTCACCGGAATGGGGTTAGGCTCAATGAATAAATGTTGGTGCAAGCGGAACATGGCTTGGTTGGCAGCGCGTGCTGCTGATAGTTCCCCACGGGCAGCCGTTACGCACATGTCGTGCATGAGTTTAGGCGTGACGTTGGCGGTGACCGAGATCACGCCGTGACCGCCGAGCAAGAGCAAACTTAAAGCAGTAGCATCATCGCCGCTATAAACTGCAAAATCAGCCGGCGCACGCAGCAGCAAATCTGTGCCGCGCTCGATACCACCAGTGGCATCCTTGATGCCAACGATGTTGGAAATCTGAGCCAAGCGCAGCGTGGTGTCATTGTGCAAGTCGCAAGCAGTGCGCCCCGGCACGTTATAGAGAATTTGCGGAATCGCCACCGTTTCAGCCACTGCTGTGAAGTGCTGATATAGCCCTTCTTGCGTAGGCTTGTTGTAATACGGCGTGACCAGCAGGCAAGCATCAGCGCCTAATGCTTTGGCATGTGCGGTGAGTTCTATCGCCTCGGAGGTGGAATTTGCGCCAGTTCCGGCGATGACTGGAACGCGTCCCGCTACTTGCTCGACCGCGGTTTTAATTAGCAAGCAATGCTCGTCTATATTCACCGTGGGTGATTCGCCGGTCGTGCCGACGATAACGATGCCGTCTGTGCCTTCCGTGATATGCCAGTCAATCAAGGCACGCAGAGACGGGAGGTCGAGTGCGCCATTGGGCAACATCGGCGTTACTATCGCAACTAAACTGCCTTTAATCATAAGAAAAAGCCAAGCAAATTAACCCGCGCATTTTACCCCAAAGTGATGTGCTTTGCTGGCATGGGCTAGCAAACAATAGCGGTAAAGCAGGTTTTTAATTTATGATGTCGTTGTTTAGATAATTCAAGCCAATTCATGGCGATAATTTATGGCCATCACCAGCGCCCCGTTAGATAGTATTGATGCCCAGTCGGCGTTACAGCGTAAAAGCGTACCGCCGAGTGCGGGCGTGCGCGGAACGCAGGCGGCTACTAGCGATGCCAGTTTTGTCTCCAACATCAGTCCGGCGGGTCAAGCCATGCTGGCTTTGGACAAATTTCAAGAAAGCGCGGAAGTCTTTAAAAATTCAGGCAGTTATCGTACCGTGCGCTATCTGCAAGTGATGGTGCAAGGCGTCGTGGGTTCGCTCAACGCTTTGCGTAACACCTTAACCACCGCGGCCACCACGCGCAGCCGCTATAGCGCGGCGATGGGTAGCATTCTGAATGCGATTGATAAAAGTGTTGGTGAGGGCGATTTGACGGCGTTGCGGCAAGTGGGCATCGAACGCAATAAAAATGGCGGCTTTGCTATCAATCAAGAGCAAGTCGTCAAAGCCTTTAACGAAGACAGCGTCACTGCATTTTCCGCAGTTACCGATTTTGCTTACAAAGTGAGCAAAGCGCCGCCAATCCTACTTCCCAGCGATAATCGCCGTCCGCAAATCGTAACCGCCAGCGAAATGAACGATGAGTTCGCTCAAACCCCTGCTGAAACTGCCGCCGCCAAAGAAAGCGATAGAGATGTCAGCATGTTGCAACGCATCGCCGCGCAGCTGGCCGATGTCGGCGACTATACGGCGCGTAAAGCAGTAAGCATTTATCGCACCGTTTACGCCCTGTAGGGGGGATGAGCGTAGCGTTATCCGCCGAGCCTAGTTCAGAACGCAGTCATTTCCTTATTCGGATGCGTCACCGCAAACTGTAAATTCCCATTCTCCGCCACCTCGCGCCAATAAGAAGCAATTTCAGGGTGTTGAACAATCGGAAACCCCGCCGCATCCACCGCCCACGAGAGTATAAAGTCATCCAGCATCAGGCGATTTTCCATGCTGTGCTCACAGTCCTTATTGCGCACCCAACCGCTACGGGCTTGCGTCACGCAGCGTTCATAGCTCAGCACATTTGATTCTAAAATCCCCTTAATCACCCCGCGTGTCAGGCCGAGGCAACCACCCTGAATATTCGGCGGATGGCGGATTTTGTCTCTGTAAGCTGCGGTGATGGTCTCCAAAGTACCGAATTCACAGTCTATGGCTGGCAACCAGCTAAAGCGCCGCCAGATGCGTGCATCGGGATCTATACGGAAGAAATAGCGCTCATCGCCCTTTAACGCCTGCTGCAACAAGCGTTCGACATAGGCGTGGCAAGTATCGAACTTCATCAGATGCTTACCCAGCACCAGCTCCGCATTGTATTGCTGGGCAAGATGCGTGTAATCGCTCGTGCTGTCGCCATCCACTAACAGCACCACGCGCGAATCAGGATAACTCGCTCGCAGATATTCCAAACAACGCTGTGGGCGGCTGTTATAGAGCTGTATGCACCATGCGATGCTGGAATCAGGTGGATTGGGGTTGTGGAAACTCATGGGGTTTAGAGCCTTTAATGTGAGGTGGATGAGCGTAGTGTTATCTATCAAAAAAAACTATATTACGCCTGTTGTAAAACAGTAGATATTGCCTAGAAGACTCGCTTTGTAGTACAGTATTACATCAAGTCATGCGGCAAGGAGTTCATCATGGGCAATATGAGCATTAGATTGAATCAGGAAGCCGAAAGCAGGCTCACCCAAGCCATACTCAAAACCGGAAAACCCAGAAATGCACTCATCAACGAAGCCGTCACCGGATTTTTCAAGGGGGCAGATTACGATGCGTGGGATAGAGCCGCGTTAATCCGCGAGCGCCGCAAAAAATTCGCCGATGTTCCCGTGTTTGATGAGCGCGAAATCACCGCATCGGGGCGTAAATGGTAGCTTTCGTCGTGGATAACTCGGTGGCGATAGCATGGGCATATCCCAAACAAGCCACTGAATATACCGAAAGGCTACTAGATATTGGCAGCCACGGCCTGTTGCATACCGCTTTTATTTGGCCTGCCGAATTCGCCAACGCCACCTTCACTTTAGTTAATCGTGGTTTATTGGGTGTGGATACCGCACCCGAAGTGCTGGCGATGGCGAATGACTTTGGCCTGATTGTGGACAAACCGCAAAGCCCTGAGAGCCTGTATTCAGTAGCCCGCGAGTTTGGCTTGAGCGCTTATGATGCTGCTTATCTTGAGTTGGCGATACGGTTGAATATGCCGCTGGCGACGAGAGATAAAGATTTGAAGCTGGCGGCTGAAAAATTGAATTTGTATTTTGCTTAATTGCGGCGATTGGCTCTATAATTAGCTCTTATTTTAGAGCTAATTAGTGGAGGCCTCATGCAAACTCTTCTTGCCGATATGACCGTCAGCATGTCCGATTTCAAAAAGAACCCTGCCAAAGTGCTGCGCGATGCGGGTGCCCAGCCAGTGGCCGTGCTCAGCCATAATAAAGCTGCGTTTTATATGGTTGACCCCAGCTTGTTTGAGGCTTTGGTTGATGAGTTGGCTGATGCGCAAATGATGCCGCTCATCAAAGCGCGGTACGCCCAGCGTGACCAAGCGATTGAAGTTGATATTGACGCTATTTAGGCTGATTGCGTAAAACATGGCAACGGATCCATACCGGCTCAAATTTGTGCCGGACGCACTAGACGAGTGGAATGCTCTGGATGGTTCGCTCAAAGAACCGCTCAGAAAGCTACTGAAAAAACGGCTCGATAACCCACATGTTCTGGGTGCGGAGCTCAAAGGCGAGCTGCGCGATTGCTATAAAATCAAGCTGCTCAAACAAGGTTATCGCCTGATTTACGCGATTGAAGATGATGTCATGGTGGTGCTAGTGCTGGCTGTTGATAGGCGAGATAAATCGGTAGCTTATAGAGCGGCTATAAAGCGGCTTCAGGATAAGGCGGATGCTAAATAGTGGGCTGTCCCCTATTATTCATTAACCAAAGCGAAGGCGAATTGCTTCTCCAAGTGAATCTGCGGTGGCACGGATATCTTCTTTACGGTTGTTCTGCGTTAACCATTTGTAACCTAATCCTACTGTCGCAACGGTAACGACAGCCCCCAAAGCTAATGATCCGATTGAAGGTAGCGCAGTTTGCGCTTTAGCAACTAGGCGCTTGTGCAATTTTTCAATTTCATATTTGTTAGCGCTGGATAGCCAATCAGCAAAAACCAAACCGTTTGTAAAATCCCGAGATATCCCTGTCGGGCTGCTATAGATTGGCAGATGTTTCAGTCTGACGTGCGAAATTTGTTTGGAGTTTAATGGAGAGTTAGATTCATATTTGCCATTAGCACTGTTTCTAGCTTTTTCCAAATACACCTCGGAATGCACGCCATACAGATAGAGAAAACGAGACAATACGGGACACCAACAGATGCCACCTTCATCCCAAGCATGCTTATGCTGTGGCCTTCGACTGTCTTGGTCGAGATATTCAGCAAAATCAAACTCAGATGCCACCGTGCCGTGGTCATCTGGATAGCCAACCCATTTACCACAGTGTCCGCACTTGGTAGTGCTCAGCGAAATCTCGGCAGCGCAGAACTGACATTCATGTTTATATGTTTGCATGTCTATAATACCCTTCAAGCCTTGACGTAATCGAAACGAATAAGCCTTGTGGACGGCCTTGCTCGAACGAATCGCACTTTTCCTTGATGTTGCCCCAATTTGACCCAGTTTGTTATGACTGACTCGAAGTCAGGGTTCATCCGGTAGCCAAATGCTACCTCGATCAAGGAATCGGCCGGATAAGTCAGTGGCTGACCCTTTACCTCTAACACCCGATATTCAGATTCATACGCTCACGACATTGATTTCAGGTATGGCATCCTATGGATGTTTTTGCTGTCGAAGGTGGGTAATTCATTCACATACTCCACAGGTTGTCCAAGTTCGAGCGGCGAGGATTCACCTATCGTTTGGTCGTTTCTGACTTTGAATTTCAGTCGGAAACCTCGATGCGAGTCACCATAGTGTGAAAACATCAGCGCATCGTCTCGCGATTTGGTAGACATACAAAATGCCTTGAATGGATTTAGGAGGTTTTTGGCAAGGCTCCCATCTGCCAAAGCGCAGTCAAGTGGATCGTTAAAATTTCGAGGATCTGAAAAGTAAAGTTCACGGTCAACAAGAAGTTTTCGCCTATGCTTCCAGTCCTTTGGATTTGCAATTGAAAGATACTTATAGAGGAAAAAAGTACTCATCTACGGGGCCTTAAAAAAATAATCAATTGAATTAGACTCCATTGATTCCAAGCTAATTCGCCGCCTTGCAAATCGCCACAAACTCCTTGGCCGACAACGATGCTCGCCCTATCAGTCCGCCATCAATATCCGGCATGGCAAACAAGCCCTTTGCATTTTTTGCCGTGACGCTGCCGCCATAAAGTATGCGTACTTTTTTAGCGATGTCTTTATCGCATCTGGCGACCCTTTTACGAATAAAGTCGTGAACTTCTTGCGCTTGTTCCGGCGTGGCGGGGTGGTCTGAACCCACCGCCCATAGAGGTTCGTAGGCGAGTACGGCGTGGGCAAGAACGGCGGGGCCGAAGCGGCGGATGAGGGAGTCTAGTTGTCTCCCGACTACATAATGCGTCCAGTCTGATTCGCGTTCTTCGGCGGATTCACCCATGCAAAATATGGGAATCAGGCCGACTTCTTGTGCGGCCAAAAAGCGCGCGGCGGCGGTGTCGTCGGTTTCGTTGAATTGGGTACGGCGTTCGGAGTGGCCGACGATGACGTGGGTGCAGCCGTAGTCGCGCAGCATGGTGGGGGCAACGGCGCCGGTTACCGCGCCGTCATTGGTGGGGCATAGGTTTTGTGCGCCCCATGCGATGTTGCTGCCGGTCAGCAATGTCTGCGCTTGGGCGATGTAGGGATACGGTGGGCAGATGACATAGTCGGTATTATTCAGTGATTTCAACCCATCTATACAGCCTTGCAGCAACACTTTGTTTTCGGCCACGCTGCCGTGCATTTTCCAGTTTCCTACCACTATTTTTCGTCGCATCATTTTTGGATACCTCTAAAAATTCAATTTTCGTCGCCATGCCACGTTGCTCACAAAAAATTACTTCTTACATATCACTCATATGCCGCGCCGCAATTTTTTGCTCGCGCCTTGCCTTGCTTAGAAACTTAAATTTCTAGAGGCATCCTAATTTACTCCAGTAAATTGAGTTTCTGCGCCAGCCATTTGGTGCTAGTGGCTTGTATCAATATCGTCATCAAAATGGTGATGAACGTAACCGAGGCGATCATCTCCGCGTGCGGCGCTTTCATGCCCAACAACATGCCTGCCAGCGCCCCAGGAATCACACCGGTTTCGCGTGTCCAGCACATGAATAATAATTCATTGAAACTCCAATTGGCGCGTCTGTCAGGCCAAGCGCACAGGAACACCGTCGCGGGGCGCGCGACCAGCATAAACACTGCCACCACGCCCAAACCGCCTAGCCAGTATTGCTGCATTAGCGCGAAGCTGACCTGCGAGCCGAGCAGGATGAAGATGAACATGCGCATGATGAGCGAGGTGGTGAGGATGAAATCTTCGAGCTGGGTCTGGTCGCGCTTGCTGACTTTGAAGCCGAGCGAATCTTGGTTGCCGAGTATGATGCCGAACACGAAAACTGCCATGAAGCCGCTGGCGTGCAGGCCATCGGCTCCCATGTAAGCGCCGATGACGGCCATCAGCGTGACCACTGGCGCGTATTCTGCCAAAAAACTGAGTTTTTCATGCGCGATGAAAAATGCGGCGGCATAGCCCAAAGCACCGCCGATGGCGATACCTAACAGGGTTTGCTTGACCAGCCCGAACATCGCGTCGCCGACAGAAAAGTCGCCAGCGCCCATTGCTACGCCAAGTACCGTGAAGGTGAGTATCGCGCCCATCGCGTCGTTAAATGCGGATTCGCTCATCACGGTTTGTGCGACTTTGGGTTTGATGTGGATTTGCTTGAATACAGGCACCAGCGTGGCAGGGTCGGTGGAGGCAATCACCGCACCCAATAACAGCGCTACGATAGGCGGCACGGCAAAAATAACATAAGCCGCAAAGCCAGTAATGGCGGCGGTGATGAGCAGACCTAGCGTGGAGATTGTCACCACGGTTACCCACACTTGTTTCAGCACTTTCAACCGCACCGCCGCACCGCCGTCGAACAAAATATAGCTGGAGCCAAAAATCAGCAGCAGTTGATTGATGGCGGAGTCGGCTCTGACGTTGATGATGCCGGTGACTTGCGAGCCGAGCAGAATGCCCACCAGCAGCAATACCACCACATCGGGGATACGCAACAGTCGCGCCGCTAAGCTGGACAAAGTGCCCGCTGCCAGCACCGTGCCGACGAGCAGCAGCGTGTGTTTGGCGAGTTCGAGAGAAGTTGAAGTTTCCATAAGAACAGTATAAATCAGGCTTGGACGAAAATATGTTCAGGCGGCAGATTGGCCTGTTGGCGTTGCATCATTTGCTGGTAAGCGTTTTCCAGGTGACGCGTGAATAGGGTGGTGTTGAACAGCGGGTGAGTGCTGATGTTTTGTTTGAGTTTTTGTTTCAACGCGCTGGTTTTTTCTGGATGTCGGGCAAAGTCTAGCGCCATGTTGGCGTAATCTTCCAGCGATGGGGCAACCAGTTCTGGCAGGCCAACCGCGTGTAGTAGGCTCGCCGCCATTCTGCTAGCAAAAGCATCTCCGGAACAAGTCAGCACTGGTGCGCCTCCCCACAGTGCGTCGCTGGTGTTGGTGCCGCCGTTGAATGGCAGCACATCCAGCACTAAATCCGCCAGTTGATAGCGGGCAAGGTGTTCCGCATAGGGCAGCCGTCCGGCGAATATCAGCCTGTCCGGCGACACTTGTTGTTTTGCAGCCCATTGCTTGAGGTTTTCGATCTGTTGCGGATGCTCGCCTAGCAGCCAAAGCACGGTGTTTTCGGTGCTTTTGAGCAGATTCAACCAGAGGTTAAAAAAAACTGGGTTGAGCTTGTAACCATTGTTAAAGCAGCAAAATACGAAATCCGAATCTTTCAAGCCGTGTGCGGCTCTGGTGGTTGCTGAGGCAATCGGGCGCTGATCGTCATTGGCTTGAAAACAATGCGGCAAATAGGCGATTTTTTCAGAATAATGCATCCGTTGGTGTTCAGGGATGACGAGTGCATCGCCAATGATGTAGTCCATAAACGACGCGCCCATAGTGGCGGGAAACCCCAAGTAATTGACTTGGATGGGCGCTAGTCGCGCAGCAAACAGTTCGGTTCTGGCGTGCTGCGTGTGTCCGGTTAAATCAATGGCGATGTCAATCTGTAGCTCTCTTGCCAAGGCCAGCACCGCATCTGTGGACTGCTTGCTGACGTCAATAAAATGGTCGCAAGCCGCTAGGATGCGCTTCTGAATGGGGTCTTCAGGCACATGACTATATGAGAAGGCATAAACTTCAAATCGGCTACGGTCGTGCCTTTCAAGCAAACCAGCGGTTAAAAACGCGACTGGATGCGTTTTGAAATCGGGCGAAAAATAACCTAATCGAACTTTAGGGTTTGCCGGATTGCGTTGCGGAAAAACAAGGATATTGCTTGCGGGATATTTTGCCGCCACATAAATTTCTGCACATTGTTTTTGCACCGCGGCTGACGCGCTGATTGCCAATGCCGGCATCGGAGATGAGCATTTTTTACCTTGCTGGATACCAGCGATAAGTCGGCGTGATTGTTCTTGCCAGTTGCCCCAGTCGCACATTGTTTGCTGAGTCATCAGGCGCAAGCCGCTTAGAAATTCGTAGTCTGGATTTAAGCTAAGCGCCTGATCAAAGTCTTGCAGGGCCTCCTCGTAACGTCTTTGAATATGCAGAGCCACACCGCGATTTTTATAGGTATCCGCATTGTGCGCATTAAGCTGAATGGCTTGCGTGTAGTCTGTAATGGCCTCTTCAAAGCGGTTAAGTGTTTGCAGCGCATTGCCACGATTATTAACAATATCCGCAAAATTGGGGTTGATTTTCAGTGCTTGGTCAAAGCTGACGACGGCTTCATCAAAGCGCTTAAGGTCGCTCAGCGTGTTGCCGCGGTTATAAACCGCGCCCAAATGTTGTGGATTAAGGCGAATGGCGTAATCAAAGCTTGATAATGCCTCGGTTAAGCGCCCTAAATCGCGCAAAGTGTTGCCATGATTGTTATGTGCGTCAGCAAAATCGGGTTTGAGCAAAATGGCTTGATTATAAAAATCCAAGGCATGATCTAAGTTTTTGAGCGCTTGTAAAGCGATGCCGCCAATATAGTAAGCGTCGGCTTGTTTAGGGTTAATTGCTAATGATTGCCGGATAAAAGTGAGTCCCTGTTCATGTTGCCCCGCTTGAATGTAGATAGCGCCCAGCATGGTCATGGCTTGCGTATGTTGCGGATTTTCTGTCAACACGTTTTGGTAGATGGCGTGCGCCTCGTTCAGCTTGCCTGCTTGATGCAAAGCAGTTGCTTGCGCCAGGAGCTGAGCATGACGCGTTGCTGTTTCTATATCGTTTGCCATGAGGTTTGAAGTCGCACTTAGGGTCGGAAATTTGATGATTAAATCATAACTTTCTATACGCCAAGGTTAGCACTTGGATGTCGCTTTCGGGTAAAATTCACTCCCGTCCGGTAATCTCTAAAAGTAACAAATCTATGACTAAATACGTGTTCGTCACCGGCGGGGTGGTTTCTTCCTTAGGCAAGGGCATCGCGGCTGCCAGCCTTGGTGCAATCCTAGAATCGCGTGGCATCAAAGTCACGATGCTGAAGCTTGACCCTTACATCAATGTTGACCCTGGCACCATGAGCCCATTCCAGCACGGCGAGGTGTTTGTCACCGACGACGGCGCTGAGACCGACCTCGACCTCGGCCATTACGAGCGTTTCATCAGCGCGCGCATGAGCAAGCGCAACAACTTTACTACCGGTCAAGTCTACGAGAGCGTCATCAAGAAAGAGCGGCGTGGCGAGTATTTGGGCAAAACGGTGCAGGTCATCCCACACATCACCGACGAAATTAAAAACAACATCAAGCGTGGTGGGGAAGGTGCGGATGTGGCGATTGTCGAAGTGGGTGGCACGGTGGGCGACATCGAGTCGCTGCCGTTTCTGGAAGCCATTCGTCAGATGGGGATTGAAGAAGGCAAGAACAATGCCTGTTACATCCACCTCACTTTGTTGCCATGGATTGCCGCAGCGGGCGAGCTAAAAACCAAGCCCACGCAGCACTCGGTGAAAGAGTTGCGCGAGATCGGGATACAGCCGGATATTCTGCTGTGCCGTGCTGACCGCAGCTTGCCGGAAGAGGAGCGCAAGAAAATCGCGCTGTTCACCAATGTGTCGCCAGAAGGCGTAATTTCAGCAGTAGATTCCGATTCCATCTACAAAATCCCCGGTTTGCTGCATGATCAGATGATTGATGAAATCGTCTGCCACAAGCTGGGCATACTGGCGCGTGCGGCAGATTTGACGGTGTGGAAAAATCTGGTGGATGCGCTGGAGCATCCGCAACATCAGGTGAATATTGCTTTCGTCGGCAAATATGTGGATTTGACCGAGTCTTATAAATCGCTCACCGAGGCGCTGATACACGCCGGTATCCACACGCGTTCCAAGGTGAAAATTCACTATATGGATTCCGAAGAAATCGAACAAAACGGTTGTGATGCACTGGCTAGCATGGACGCCATCCTTGTCCCCGGCGGTTTCGGCAAGCGCGGCACGGAAGGCAAAATGGCGGCGATTCGTTATGCGCGGGAAAACAAAGTGCCGTACTTAGGTATTTGTTTGGGAATGCAGCTCGCGGTAATTGAGTTTGCCCGCAATAAGGCGAATCTAGCCAATGCTAACAGCACCGAATTCGACCCAGAATCACCGCACCCTGTCGTAGGTCTAATCACCGAATGGAAAGATGCTTCTGGCAATGTGGAAGTGCGTGACGAAAACTCCGACTTGGGCGGCACCATGCGCTTGGGGGCGCAAAAATGCCCAGTAGTGGCGGGGACTAAGGCTGCTAGCATTTATGGCGCGGAAGTCAACGAACGTCACCGCCATCGCTATGAAGTCAACAATCATTACGTGGATCAACTGGAAGCCGCTGGTTTGGTGGTCTCGGCTAGAACACCAACTGAAAATTTATGCGAAATTGTCGAGTTGCCGACCAGTGTGCATCCGTGGTTCGTCGGCTGCCAGTTTCACCCCGAATTCACCTCCAATCCACGCACCGGACATCCGCTGTTTAAGGCCTATGTAGAAGCTGCAATTGCCAGAAAACTTACATTAACCACAGATGAACACAGATGAACACAGATGAACGCAGATAAAACAAGAAAAACTAAAGGGGAAGGTATTGTCGTGAGGTTTTACGATATTGCTTTTGAGGTTATCTGTGTTTATCCGTGTTCATCTGTGGATAACAAAAAGGCTTTGATATGAAACTCTGCGGTTTTGAGGTTGGCTTAGACCAACCCCTGTTTTTAATCGCCGGCCCGTGCGTGGTGGAATCCAAGCAAATGGCGCTGGATACCGCTGGGCAATTGAAGGAAATGTGTGCCAAGTTGGGCATCAACTTCATCTACAAATCGTCCTACGATAAAGCCAATCGCAGCTCCACCAAGACTTTTCGCGGTTTTGGCGTGACCGAAGGCTTGAAGATTCTGGACGAAGTACGCGCCCAAATCGGCGTACCGCTGTTGACCGACGTGCATACCGAGGAACAAGTGCCGGAAGTAGCGGCGGTGGTGGATGTGCTGCAAACACCGGCTTTTCTGTGCCGCCAGACTGATTTTATCGTGGCTTGCGCCGCTTCCGGCAAGCCGGTGAATATCAAAAAAGGCCAGTTCATGGCGCCGGGCGACATGCAAAACGTGGTGGATAAAGCTAAATCTGCCAATGGCGGCGCAGAGACCATCATGGTGTGTGAGCGCGGCGTTTCGTTTGGCTACAATACTTTGGTGTCGGACATGCGCGGCTTGGCGATTATGCGGGCTACGGGTTGTCCGGTAGTATTCGACGCCACGCACTCAGTACAGCAACCCGGTGGCCAAGGCGACAAAAGCGGCGGGCAGCGTGAGCATGTGCCAGTGTTGGCGAGGGCTGCGGTGGCGAGTGGCATTGCTGGGATTTTTATGGAAACGCATCCTGACCCGGCCAAAGCGCTGTCTGACGGGCCAAACGCTTGGCCGCTGGATAAAATGCAGGCCTTGCTGGAAACGCTGATTGAGCTGGATAAAGTGACTAAGAAACACGGTTTTATTGAACAAACGTTGTAACCACCCCCGCCGCCGTGCGGCGACCCCTCCTTAAAAAGGAGGGGAGTTTTGTATCCCCTCCTCACCGAGGAGGGGTGGCGCAAAGCGCCGGGGTGGTAGGTTTTTCTGCCAAATGTTTTTGAAAAAGGAAAAAATATGAGCGCCATCGTTGAAGTCATCGCCCGCGAAATTCTGGATTCTCGCGGCAATCCTACTGTTGAAGCTGACGTGTTGCTGGAATCCGGCATCATAGGCCGCGCTGCGGTGCCTTCGGGCGCCTCGACCGGCAGCAAAGAGGCGGCAGAGCTGCGCGATGGCGACGCTAAGCGTTATTTAGGCAAGGGCGTGTTGAACGCGGTGGAAAGCGTGAATACCGAAATCGCCGACGCGATTGCGGGTTTGGATGTGGAAGACCAAGCTTTCATAGACCGCACGCTGATTGAGATTGACGGCACTGAAAACAAATCTCGTCTCGGCGCTAACGCTATTCTGGCGGTGTCTATGGCCTGCGCCAAAGCGGCGGCGGACGAATGTGGTTTGCCGCTCTATCGTTATTTAGGCGGCGCGGGGCAGATGCAATTGCCGGTGCCGATGATGAACATCATCAACGGTGGCGCGCACGCCGACAACAGCGTGGACATGCAGGAGTTCATGATTATCCCTGCTGGCGTTGCCAACTTCCGTGAAGCCATACGCTGCGGCGCAGAGGTGTTTCACGCGCTGAAAAAAACGCTGCACAAAAAAGGCTTGGCAACGACTGTGGGCGACGAAGGCGGTTTTGCGCCCAATCTGCCATCCAACGAATCCGCCATTCAATACATCATGGAAGCCATTTCCGACGCGGGTTACGAGCCAGGCCGTGACGTGTTGCTGGGGCTAGACTGCGCCAGTTCCGAGTTCTTTAAGGACGGCAAATATCATCTGGAATCCGAAGGTTTGGTGCTGACCTCCGCGCAATTCACCGACTACTTGGCGACTTGGGTGGATAAATACCCCATCATCAGCATCGAAGACGGCATGAGCGAATTCGACTGGGACGGCTGGGCGACATTGACTGACCGCCTAGGCGACAACGTGCAATTGGTGGGTGACGATTTATTTGTGACCAACGCCAAAATTCTGCGTGAAGGCATCAAGCGCGGCGTGGCTAATTCCGTGCTGATTAAAGTTAACCAAATTGGCACCTTGACCGAGACCTTCGAGACCATAGAAACCGCAAAACGCGCAGGCTATACTTCAGTGATTTCGCACCGCTCCGGTGAAACCGAAGACACCTTTATCGCCGACCTCGCCGTCGCCACCAACGCGCTGCAAATCAAGACCGGCTCGCTGTCACGCTCCGAGCGTATTGCCAAATATAACCAACTGCTGCGCATTGAAGAAGAGTTGGGCGATGCTACCAGCTATCCCGGCCGTGGCGCGTTTTATCAGTTGATGGGTGATTAGCGTGGCTGCGCGGGCGAATTGCGGCGTTGCGCGGTACTCGGAATCTTCATGTAGTAACCCATACATTCCGGTTCCTGCGTTCCGTGCGCCTTGCACTTCATCCCGCTCGCTCACGCTAAGGTGTTGTTAAAATGCGCTGGCTCACTTTAGCGCTGGTTGTACTCATCGCCTCGCTGCAATATCCGCTGTGGCTGGGCAAGGGCAGCTGGCTCCGCGTGTGGGATGTTAGTCGGCAAATTGACACACAAAAAGATGTCAACACCGCCCTCAAGGCGCGTAACGACGGCATGGACGCCGAAGTGCGCGACCTCAAACAAGGCTACGCCGCGATTGAAGAACGTGCGCGGTCGGAGCTGGGAATGATTAAGCAGGATGAAGTGTTTTATCAGGTGATGGAGGGTGGCGCAGCTCCTGCTATGCCAACACCGTCTGCACCAACCGTAGCGGCAAAACCTCCACCACCAGCAGCCAAAAAACCGTAATCAACTTCCCGTCATTCCCGCGCAGGCGGGAATCCAGTCAAATCTCAGCGGAGTAATGCAATTAGATGTAGCACTCATCAGGCTCGGCTGGATCCTCCCTTGCAGGGCGCGTAGGCTTCTGCATAAGCCTACCGTTGTGCAGGCGCACAGCGTGCTGTGCAAAACCCCTGCCAAACTCTCTGTCAGAATGACGAGTGTCTAAGAAGCTTGCTTAGGCTCATCCAAAACCTGTATCATTCTGTACAGAAATAAGTACGGATACCCCCGTCATGGAGATATTATGGAAGCAATTACCTACACCGATGCACGCAATAATCTGGCAAAAACCCTGGATAAGGTCAACGCAAATCACGCGCCTCTATTGATCACCCGCCAAAATGGTACACCTGCGGTGCTGATGTCGCTGGAAGATTTTAGCGCGTGGGAAGAGACGGTTTATTTGCTGCGTAGCCCGCGCAATGCAGAGCGCTTGAGCCTAGCAATTAGCGATATTGAAGCCAAGAAAAACCTCATGAAACGCGAGTTGATGGAATCTTGATTACTTTCCACCAACACGCTTGGGAAGATTATCTATATTGGCAAACCACGGATAAGAAAATCCTCAAGCGCATCAACGCGCTTATTCAAGAAGCCCAGCGCAATCCCTTCACCGGAACAGGCAAGCCAGAACCGTTGAAATACGAGTGGAGCGGTTATTGGTCACGCCGCATAGATGACGTACATCGTATGGTGTACAAGGTGGAGGAGGGCGAGCTAGTTATTGCTCAGTTGCGGTATCACTATTGATTCAAAGGTTCTATAACTACCGCAGTCCCATAACATAGCACTTCGGTAATGCTTGGCATTACTTCGGTTGCATCATAGCGTACCGCAATAATACCGTTCGCCCCCAGATTGAATGCATGGGTACACATGTCTTGAAAAGCTTCTTTTCTGGAGGCTTCTGAAAGCTCG
The DNA here is from genome assembly GCA_046155285.1 of Methylophilaceae bacterium. Classification (GTDB taxonomy): domain Bacteria; phylum Pseudomonadota; class Gammaproteobacteria; order Burkholderiales; family Methylophilaceae; genus CAILHX01. The sequence continues at coordinate 36,852 of JBJXEA010000008.1, forward strand.
GTGTAAGTCACATTTCTACCGCCAAAAATTGTTTCTAAACCACCAACAAAGTTTCCAATAACTGATCTTGAACGTACCGTAATCCCTCGCACCATGCCAAGAGATTTGATGATTTTGTAACCCGCAATATCTTGAGAAGTGACGACATTTTGGTAAGGAATTATGTCAGTTTCAGAAGTCGGCATATTCATTTTTCTCATGACAATTTCGTTACCAGATACGTTCTCTGGGCATCCACAATTGGCGCACTTATCAACATTTTCAGCAACTAGCGTGTCGCAAACTGGACATTTCCATGCGTATTTTGCCATTTTTATTCAAGTAAATTATTGATGAAATGCGTAGGGTAAGGGTTTGAGTTGTAGTGCCACATGGTTGATCAATTTAATTGTTCCGGCCTCCGCACTCTCCAACCGCACCTCAGCCAGTACATCAAACCCACCCTCAGCCGCAGCCGCAGCGCGTACCACTATGCCCACTGCTTCTTCGCCATCGCCGTAAAGCAAATCTCCCGCTTGCGGCGCAGTTGTCGTATCCACATGCGCCAAGTGAGTACGGCGTTTCACTTTGCCTAGATAGTGCGTGCGTGCGACGATTTCCTGTCCGGTGTAGCAGCCTTTTTTGAAGCTGATGCCGCCGATTAAATCTAGGTTTACCATTTGCGGTACGAACTGTTCCTGCGTCGCGGGCGTGATGTCGGGGATGCCGGCTTGGATTTCTAGCCATTCCCAGCATTCGCTGCCGACGGGTTTGCAGGTTTGGCTTAAGGCTTTCCAGATTGCAGGCGCTTGTTCTGGGGTGCTGAATACTTGGTAGCGCGGGGTGTTGCCGGGCAGGCGCAGTATTGCGCCATTGTCCAGACTGACCATTTGGTGAGGCGTTTCAGGGATTTCACCAAAAACTTCGGTCAAAGCGGCGGAGGTGTCAACGCCAGCCACGGCCATACGAATGATGCTGTCGGAGACATCGGTGATAGTTACTTTGGAGCGCATGACGTACATCTTGAGGCGCTTCATGATGGCATCTTTGAGTGCGCCGTTGATTTGCAGATGGATGTGGTCGTAATGGGCAAAGGCTAGGAATATCGCCAGCAGGCGGCCTTTGGGCGTGCAGTATCCGGCGTATTGGCTGGAGTTGTTGAGCGCTTTAATGTCGCTGGTGACTTGGCCTTGCAGGAAGGTTGCCGCGTCTTCACCGCCCACTTCCAGCAAGCCTAGATGCAATAAATCGGTGATGATGTTGCCGCTTGCGGTGGCTTGCAGTTCCGCCTGTGCGTCGCCAAAATACGCTACACGAGTATCATCCAGTACAGCGCCCTGTTGGGCGAGAAATTCATGCCAATTATTCATGAGCCAATTATAACGTGAAGCCTATCGAAATAAACGTACAGCCTTCGCCCACGTTGATGGTGGCGCTGGGGGCTATACATTTTCTGGCGGCGGCATCGGTTTGGGTGTTGCCGTGGCTTGTGGCGGCGAGTTTGACGGTGCTGATTTTGCTGAGTTTCATGTGGTTTTGGCGGCGTAGGTGGGCGGTTGCGTTGCAAATCAATGTGAAGGGTGCGTTATCTGTGCAGCAAGATGGTGATTGGCTAGAAGCCAAGGTGTTGGGTAGTAGCTTGGTGTTGCCTTATTTGACAGTATTGAATTTGAAGTTGCCGAACGGTCGTTGGCCGCTCAATGTGGTGCTGTTACGGGATAGTGTGGATGCCGAGAGTTTCCGGCGTTTGCGGGTGTGGCTGAAATGGATGGGAAATTAGAGCGTTTCGGCATTTTCCTGTTCGACTTCAACAGGTGGAGGCGGTGGTTTTTTGCGTTTTGAGGTTTTTTTCGGCGGCGGGACGACGGCTTCTAGTTCGGCCGCGCGTTTGGCGTATTGATCGCGCATTTCACGCATTTTTGTTTGCGCTATTTCTATTTCTTCACGGCTGAGCGTGCCGTCGTTATCAGTATCTACGTCATCAAAATGCCTAGCCAGCCCAGGCATACGTTGCTCGGCTTCTTCGCGGGAAATGAGGCCGTCGCCATTTTGGTCTAACTGCTTCATATTGCCGCGCATCTTTTGGCGCCGTTCCTCTACGCGCTCGCGGTCGGGGTAGGCTTTGTTGGAGTAGTCGTCCAGCTCGCGGTGCATGCGTTCGCGTTCGTCCGAGCCTATACTTTCCTCCAGCCCCGGCGGAGGTGCCGAGCCACCAGCGAATACTGGCGCGGAGAGCGTGAGTAAAACGCCAATTGCAGTAGAAAAGTGGTTGAGTCTCATGCGCTTATATTAAGACGAAAGTCACGGTTGTGAAACTCCTGCGTTCAAAATAGTATGTTTTGGAAAGGAGAAACGCTGCAAAACACACCCAAACTGTGTTTTGCAGCGCCGTAGCCTATTACTTTGGAGATTACAACTGCCTCTTAAGGAGAGGTTCCTTGTGGAGTCAAGGTGAGCGTAGATTAAGGCTGCTATGTAAACAAGATGTGTCTGGCGCCGGTTAAATTGTAAGAATTTGTAACAAACGTGCTTTAAGTGCGGGAATAGGGCGCTGAGCCGCGTCATAATAGCTATATGGTAAATAAACGCATATTGGTGGTAGATGACGATGCACGCTTGCGCGACTTGCTGGTGCGCTATCTCGGCGAGCAAGGATACACGGTGCAGGCTGCGGCTGATAGCGTGGCGATGGATAAATTGCTGGCGCGTGAGCATTTTGACCTGATGGTGCTGGATTTGATGTTGCCCAATGAGGATGGCTTAGCTATTTGTCGGCGCTTGCGCGGCACTGGGGAAAATCTGCCTATTATCATGCTCACCGCCAAGGGCGACGAGGTGGATAGAATCGTCGGGCTGGAAATGGGAGCAGATGACTACTTAGCCAAGCCGTTTAATCCGCGCGAGTTGTTGGCACGCATCAACGCCGTGCTGCGTCGGCGCAATCCTGAAGTCACCCCCAGCATAGGTGGGCGCGATGAGGGGGTGATAGAGTTTGGGCAATTCAAGTTTGATGTAGGCATGCGTCGCCTGAGCAAAAATGAGGTGCCGATTACGCTTACCAGTGGTGAGTTTTCTCTGCTGCACGTGCTGGCTCGCAATCCTCGCCAGCCTTTATCGCGCGACAAGTTAATGGAGCTGGCGCGTGGGCGGGAGTTGGAAGTCTACGACCGCAGCATAGACGTGCAGATTTCGCGGCTGCGCAAGCTGATAGAAACCGATCCCGCTACGCCGCAGCACATTCAAACTGTATGGGGGTTTGGCTACGTGTTTATGCCGGATGGAGGTGTCGCATGAGGTTGATTTCACTCATCACTCCGCGCACCCTGCAAGTCCGCATCGTGTTGCTGATGTTGGTATTGCTGGTGGGTGGGCAATACGCGGCGTTGCGGTTATTTGAGCAGTTTGAGCTGGAGCAACGCGCTAGCGCAGGGACATTGCAAATTGTCAGCACCGTCAAATTGACCCGTGCCGCTTTGTTGGCAGCGCGTGCCGACAGGCGTTTGCTGTTGCTGCAAGAGATGAATCAGAGCGAGGGCATACGCGTTTACCCCATAGATTTTTTTGAAGAAATCGAGCCGCTGCCCAATGAGCCATTGATTCAGCGCATCGCAGTTAAGGTGCGTGCAGAATTGGGTGTCAACACCGTGATGACTGTGAATCACCTAGGTTTGAATGGCGTGTGGGTGAGCTTTGCGCTTTTTGGCGACGAGTATTGGGCGGTGATTCCCAATGTGCAAACGCGGCATTTTATCCCGTGGGAATGGCTGGGTTGGGGTGCTTTGGTCATCATGCTATCTTTGTTTGGCGCGTGGTTCATCATGCTTAGGATTAACCGCCCGCTCAATGTGCTGGCGCAAGCGGCCGATGCCATAGGGCGCGGTCAGTTAAGCCAGAGCTTACCTGAAGTGGGTGCTGAAGAGTTCACTCGCGTGATTCACGCCTTCAACGAAATGATGGACGCTTTGAAGCGAGCCGAGTCTGACCGCCATTTGTTGCTGGGCGGGGTTTCCCATGATTTGCGCACACCATTGGCACGGTTGCGGCTGGCCGTTGAGATGCTGCCAGAGCAGGAGGGCTTGCAAGCGGGCATGGTGCAAGACATCAGCGACATGGATGCCATCATCGGTCAGTTTCTGGATTTTGTGCGCGGCGCTGAAGGCGAGGGGGAGGTCGAGACTGACATCCATGAAATGCTACGTGATATTGCGAGTCGCTATGCCCGTCAAGGCCGGCTGCTGCCTTTGGAGCTAGATGAGATGCCGAGCATCAAACTTAGGCCACTCGCCATTAGGCGGCTACTCGCCAATTTGATTGATAACGCTTTTCATTATGCGGGAGACAAGGTCAAAATTCGTGCTTGCCAGCGAGACGGACGCATACAAATTAGTGTGATTGACCGTGGCCCTGGTTTGCCGCAAGCGGAGACGGAGCGTTTGCTGCGGCCTTTTGAGCGCTTGGATATTGCGCGTGGCAATCGCGGTGGTGCTGGGCTGGGGTTGGCGATTGCGGCACGAGTGGCACGCTTGCATGGAGGAGAACTCAAGCTGCAAAATCGACCTGAAGGTGGGTTGGAGGCGCGAGTCGAAATTCCGATAGCGGTAGTATAATAAACACTAGATTTTACAATCAGACTTTGCATGCGGTTTTGGAAACTATGGACACTGCACTACAACAACGTATTAACGCCCAGCTTATTCGGCATCTGTTTAATCAGCTGATGGTCAGCCAGCTGGCTAGCGCCGGTGTGCTGATTGCTTTGGTGTTAGCTTTCCAGGAATTTCTTTCCATGCCGTTTATTTTGTTTTGGGTGGGGGCTTACAGCATTGTTATGTTGTTTCGCTTGGCGATGTTGTGGGCTTTTAGGCGGCGTGAAAAAAGTCTGTCACCCAAAGAAGTTAAGGGTTGGGGCTACTGGTTTGCAGCGGGTGCTGCGCTGTCTGGCCTAGTGTGGGGTGTGGCGAGTGTCATGGTCATGTCGCTTCAGCATGTGGCGCAAAACATTATGATGTTATTCGCCTTGGGTGGCCTGATGGCAGGTTCTTCCCAGTCCTTGGGGGCTTCTCTCAGAAGTTATGGCCTGTTTTCATTGGGCATGTTACTGCCTGCATCAGCTTGGCTGCTGTCGCAAACCTCTACTACTTACCAAGTTCTAGCTTTGCTCATGTTGTTTTTCACTGCGGCGTTGTACGCCATGGCGCGGGTGTTAAATAATTCGTTGCGCGATAGTTTCCGCTTGGGTTTTGAGAACCAGGGCTTGGTGGAAGAGCTTGGCGCAGAAGTAAAAACGCGTGAAATTTCAGAAGTGCGCTTGACCGACTATAACAAAATCTTATCCAAGCTGGCGCAACAACATCCTTACGAAAGCATACTCAAAGCCATCAACCTAATGCTGGAAAAGCATATTTCCGGATGCAAGAGTTCGATTATGACGCTGGATGGAGCGGGTAAACGTCTGCACATGGCTTCTGCGCCAAGTTTGCCGCACACTTATAGTCAGGCTATAGATGGCATTATGGTGGGCAAGGGTGTGGGTTCTTGCGGTACGGCGGTGAGTACCAATCAGCGCGTGTCGGTGGAGAATATTCTGACTGACCCTTTGTGGGCAAATTACAAAGACATTGCCTTGGCGCATGGTTTGCAAGCGTGTACTTCTATACCTATCCGCGACGTGGCAGGTAATCCGGTGGGGACTTTTGCCTTATATCACGGTCAGCCACACCTCATGACCGCGGATGAAGACGCGTGCTTGTCATCGGCGGCGTATTTGGTGGGAGTGGTGTTGGAACGTAAGCGTAATGAAGAGAAGTTGCACCATCTGGCGCATTACGACGGCTTGACTAGTTTACCTAATCGTACTTTGTTCAACGATAGATTGCAGCACACTCTGGCGCGTGCCAAACGGGATAAGAAGAAATTTGCTTTGCTGTTTATGGATTTGGACAAGTTCAAGGCCATCAACGACGAGCAGGGTCATGCCGTTGGCGATTTGGTGTTACAAGAAGTCGCCAAGCGACTGCGCCAGTGTGTGCGTGATGTGGATACCGCCGCGCGTATGGGTGGTGACGAGTTTACCGTGCTGATTACCGATGTGAATGATGCGCAATCTCCTGCGCTGGTGGCCAACAAAATCATTAGCTTACTCTCTAAGCCTATCGTGATAGAGGGCGCTGAATATAGTTTGGGTGTGAGTATCGGTATTAGCTTGTATCCTGAAGACGAGCTAAATGCAGATCAGCTTGTCACATTAGCTGATGCCGCGATGTATCAAGCCAAGAAGTTAGGCGGCAACGTAGCGATTTTCCATTCAACCACTAGGCGTAGTGGTGATGCCAGTCTGACGGGTTTATTCACTGCGGCTAATGACCTCGCTGCTTAACGGAATCTCAATCTTGCCGCGATGCGTGATTTTTTGAGCGCAGCCAACGGATGCTTAGGCACATAAGCTCCCAGTAACACCAACCCTGCTAGCAAAGCCAGTATCCAATGTAGCTGAAATGGTGCGATGTCGCGCCGCGCTGGTTTTTGGTCGCGCATTGCTGTTTGTATCGCTCGCAGGCTGTCGCCACGTACATAAATAGCGCTGATATCTTTGGCCAAAGACTGCAAATAATCCTCGGCCAGCTTGGAAATAAAACGATCCGCCACGCCACCAGCCACGTTTTCATTACGTGTGCCGATGTTTTGTTCTGAAATTTGTGCAATGCCCGGCTGCAAGGCAAAACTCTCGTTCGCCCAATAGCCAGTCAACTGGTTTTTTTCGTCATATTTCGGAATGGCAGCACCTTTGATGTCGCCAATGCCGACCAGCAACCAGTCATTGCCGCCTTGAAAACCTTCCAGCTTTTTGGTGTTGAAAACGTGCAGCTTGGGAGCTTCTTCGCCATCGGTTAAAAATACCACTTGCACCGGTTCCGGCAAGGCACGCACCGCCCGTGCCACAGAGAACATGGATTCGCGGATGCGGCTGTTGCCAGACCACGCCATGCGCCATTCGAGATGCTTAATGGTGTCCTGAATCGCGGCATAATTGGCGCACACCTCAATCGGCGTATATAGCGGCGAGATGCTCACGCCGGCAAAGGGTGCGATGCTGACTTTGGTGCCACACGGCATGGAGGTGACCAAATCGCTTAATAGTTTCTGTGAATAGACGATGCGACTCACTGGTTTTCCGTCTAGCCGCATGTCTTGCGTGTTCATGCTTTGGCTGATGTCGAGAACCAGCATATAGCTATAGATGTTGTGCTTGAGCGGCAATGATAGTGGCAGCAGCGCCATGATAAGTAGAACCAAGGCTATCGTCAGCGATAGACTATCGCGGCGGTTTAGCAGGTAATCTTTGACTTTCTTCATTAAGGCAATCCTACCGGTATATTACCCATAATCAGCCCCGGCGATTCCGAATCGGTCACGCCAGGCGTGGGTGTGGCGGGTAGCATGCCCATTACGCGGTCTAGGTTATGGCGTGCGTCCCAGTGACTGTTGTCCAGCTTGATGGAATTGACGTAAGCAGTTTTGGCTTGGCGCAGCAAATATTCTGCTTCGCTTTTAACCGTAAGATTAGTGCCGTTGATGGCTAAGCCGCGTAAGAAAAAGATGTTGCCGATGTTGTATTGCACCGCCGAGCGCTGGTTGGCATCACCGTGTTCGGCGATTTGCATGAAAATGAGCGTTGCGTCTTTGTAGCGCTCGGTTTTGGCCAACCAGTAGGCGGTGGCAAAGCGTGCTTCATCGGTTTGCTTGTCGGTGGCGGGTGGTTTGGAGCTGCCAACAGCAAGATTGAACGCATCAATCTGCGCGATTCGCGTCAACGCAAAAATTATACCTATAGCGCAGGCTATCGCAGTGGCAGTGAAAGCCCACACCAGTTTTTTGGCGCTGATGCGCGGGAAATTGATGACTAATGCCACGTTCTCACCTCCAAATATTTAACACCCAACAACAGGGCAATCAACAGCGCCGCCAAGAAGTAGCAATGTCGTGCGTAGTCCTTGCCCGGAATTTCTTCAAAATAGCGAATCGGCTTCTTTTCTTTTTGGTTGATGTCTTCTATCGCTAACGCCAGCGATTTCCGGTCTTCCGCCTCGTAAGCGTGAAACGGTGAGCGGAAAGTCTTAAAGTAATCAAACAACTCAAGCTCTACCGGCAGCGCACGGTCTTTGTAGGCTTCTCTTACTTTCTCATCAAAAATACTGATGCCGCCGGGTTGACGCAGCACAATCCAGTACAAGGTGATATGAAACTTGTCCATCCAGTCGCGGATGCGTTGCTGTGCGTCCGCACCGATGTGGCCTGCGCCGTCGGAAAGCAAAATGATGGCGCGTGAGCCTGAATCTGGAATTTTTTCAAACAAGGAAGTGCCAGAAGACAGGCCGCCGCCGATATTGGTCTGAAATAAAGCGGCTCCACCAGCAGCTTTGATGGCTGCCAGCACCGCTTCTCGGTTTTGCGTCAATGGCAACACATAGGTGGCGGAGTTGCTGAATGTGATCATGCCGAACATATCATTTTGACGCTGATTGACGAACTGCGTCATCAGGCGGCTGGCGGCTTGCGACTTGGTTTCCCCTGCTGTGCCAGTGCTGCTACCAGAAAATGGATCGTCCATACTGGCGCTTCTGTCCATCACCAACGCCAGTTGTGCGCCTTCGCCCACCTTGGGGATGTATTGTCGCGCGGTGTGTGGGCTGGCTACGCCCAGCACAATGAAGATGAGCGCGAGGGTGGCGGTGATTTTCAACATCAGACCAATCAGGTCTGAGAGCCGGTCTTGCGGCAAGATTTCCAGCCAAGAATAAGCGCGATTATGATGCCGCTCCAGCAGTAAAGGCAGGAACGCCAGTGGCAGCAATAGCAGCATCAAGGGCGAATAGAAACTCATGCTTTACCTAGCCCACGTTCGATGTGACGGCAGTTGAGGCAGAACTGACGCAGCCAAGCTTCAGGGTTTTTCAGGCCATTGGAGGCGGTAGGTTCAAAAAACACGGTGCGCGATAGCAAAAAGAATTGCTCGATTTCTGCCTTAAGCCCAGCAAACGCGGAATGGCGGGCGATGAGACCATCGGCACTGAATACACTGGCTCCGGCGCAAGCATTCAGCGCTTGATGCACGCGCTCCACACTTTGTTGCAATCCTTCGGCGTTGTTGGGCAGTTTGCGGATGTCGCGGTAAGCCTTGGCGAATGCGCCACCCATGCCCGGCAGCCAGTCGTTGGCGGCCAATATGTAGAGCAGGCCGAGCAATGATAGCGCTAAACCTATACCAAACCATTTGAGGCGTTGCTTTTCAGGCGCGGCATCCAGCAACAGCGGGCCGCGGAAGCCGCTCATGTCTTTTTCCACTATTACCGAGCCAAACACTGCGAGCGGCGAAATGCGGAAACTCCAAGAAGGAATGCGGTACTCAAACAGTGTTTTGTTGTCAGTGAACTTGATGAATTCAGGTGGCAATGCCGCCGGTTTGGCGACCACATTGGAGGTGAACACTTGATAGGTCAGGTGCAGGGTGTAAGTCGTGGTGTCCGCGTCGGCGGCTTGTTCGGTAGTTATTTTAGCCAGCTCGATGCCGCTCACTTGGCCTTTGCGGCGTTTCTCATAGCCCACAATCGGCAGCGAGGTTTCTTGTAACACATACGGTTTTTTGACCTTGAGGATGATGCTGCGCGTAATCAGATCGCCCATGGTGTAACCCACGTCGCGCTCAGGCTCGACTGTGGTCATTTTTACCCGCGCGTCTTGTTCTGGTTCTGGGTCTTCAATAGCCGCAGCCAGCAAATGCGGACTGATGAGCAGCAATAGCAAAAATAGGAATTTTTTCATGAGGTGATGTACTGGTAAAAGTATTCAGACAAATCGTCGGCATTGAAACTGTTTTCTACATAAAACGGCGGCATATTGTTGCGCATGAACAGGTGTTTCAAGGCTTCGCGGCGTGCTTCAAAAGCCGCTGCGATGCGCTCGCGGTAGCCTTTGCGTAAAAATAAAGTGCGTCGTTCGCCAGTCTCGCAATCGGCCACGCTGGTGATGCCAAATTCCGGCAGGCTGCTGTATTCAGCCGCATCCCACAGCACTACCGGTACCACATGGTGGCGCACCAAGGGGATCAGCGCTTGTTCCAGCAACTCCAGCGGCATGTGAAAGTCGGAAATTAGAAAAATCAATGAACGCTCGCGCTTCAGATAATTTCCTATCTCCAATAAGCCATTCGCCCCCACGTGTTCTGGACGGTAATCCGCCAAGCGTTCCGCCATGTCGAGTGCAGCATACATGCGATTGCTGGTGCGTAGACTCCATTCTTCGCGTACTTGGTCGTCAAAGCCGATAAAGCCGAAAGGGTCGTTGATGCGATGCGCGGAATAGGCGATGGACGCAGTAATCTCCGCCGCCAACGCCAGTTTGCGGGCGTGTCCGGCAAAACCCATAGAGCCGGAAAGGTCACACACCGCATACACTGGCACCGCGCTTTTTTGGTTGAAAATCCGCACATAAACTTGCTCAAACGGGTCGCGCAACGTCTGGCGCAGATCAATACGGCGCGGGTCGGGGTGGGAAATCAGCGGCGCTGTGCCATTGAAATCCATGCCCAAACCCTGCTGTGCGCTGGCGTGGCGGCCAGGATGGCGACCACGCGCACGCCAGGCGATTTGGTAGGTGAATTCTTTGGCCTGCTGCATCATTTAAGGGGCTGCGATGGTGTTAATCGTGTTATTCAACAGCTCACGCGCCAGTTCAGTACGGCGCAGTTCGTACACTGGACTGAATACCAATCTATGCGCCACAGTCTCGTGGTACACCGCGTGTATATCCTCCGGCAAAATCGCCTCGCGATTATTCAGCCAAGCGTTCACCCGTGCCGCACGCAGCATCATACTCATGCCACGTGGGCTGGCTCCGGCCAGAATCATGCGCGATACGTCTATGCCTTCCACTTTGATGCCGAATTGCTGCGGTGTGCGCGTGGCACGCCACAAATCCAGCGCATATTGACGCAATTTAGGGCTGGCTTGCACGCTGTCTTGCAGCACGGTGGCGATGTGATTGAGCTTGTCGAAATGCAGAATATCGGGCTTGACCTCCTCCACTAGCTTGTCGGCATTGTGATAGCGCGTGTCGAACATCAGCGATTCCATCATCGCCGCATCGCTAGGCACTACGATGGGGATTTCCATCATGAAACGGTCACGTGCGGCCGAGGGAATCTCAAAAGTTTCTTCTTTTTCCACCTGATTGCGGTCGGCAAACACCATCATGTGCGGGAAATGATGCTCGGTATTAAACGCCGACAACGTGCGCTCCGCCATCACCCGCAACAGCAGCGAGTGAACCTGTGGTCGCGCACGGTTGATTTCGTTAAAAAAGAACACCGCCAGATTTTCGCCGCAGCGCAGCAAAGGACCAGCATCCACATGAGGGCGGCCATCTTCGCCCAGATAGGTGTGGTACACCAAGTCGTTAGGCATCAAATCAATCGTGCCTTCAATCCGCTCATAACCGCCGCCAATGCCGCGGGTAAAGGCGCGCAGCAAGGTGGTTTTGCCCACCCCCACATCGCCCTCCAACAGCACGTGTCCGCGCGAGAAAATCGCCGTAGTAATCAAACGCACCGGCCTTTGTTGGCCGACCACCACACGATTGATTTCAGTTTCCAGTTCCAGCGCCTGATTGCGCCAATCGCCAAGTTGCTTGTCCGACATGATTCTCCCTTTATAAAGGCGGTGCGAAGATTTTTGAGGCTCGATTATAACGACAGTTTGCAGCGAAAGTCTGCAACTATACTAACCTGTATAGTTTTGGGTGGCAACACGAATTTTTAGGGATAGGGATGGGAGTAAACTATAAATTCTGGTTAACTAGAATTTATGTGTTAGATAGAGTATCGCAAACCCGTCGTTAAGCTGGTGCCGGTGAGAGAGTGCACGCCAGAATATCTGGTGGAACTAGCAAGGCCGTGCAAAATTGCTAATGCCGCCGATGATAAAGCAGAAGACGACTATTGGATGAGCCAACAGGCATGTGGTGATTGATGCAACGTGGTGAAGTATGGATTGCCGCAGGCGATAGCAGCATTTCAGAGAGACCTGCCCGTTCGTGATTGTGCAAAACAGCGCACCAACACCTTATTAACCTTGAACTAGAAAAGTGACTTGTATTAGAGCGCCCTCTAATACAGCTTGATTTTTTGAATAAGTGAAATTGCAGAAACCCGCATAGATATTGGTCGGGACGGCAAGATTCGAACTTGCGACCCCTTGCACCCCATGCAAGTACGCTACCAGGCTGCGCTACGCCCCGACCGGGCTGCACGGCATACGCCGCGCAGAAGGTTGCGGATTATAGCGGAAAGCAAGGGTGGCGGCTATTAGGTTGACAGCGCGATCAAGTGTTGGCATTATCGCCAACATGAAAGCCGAATTGCTAGAGCGTTATCGCTACGTTTTTGATGACGGCATGTTTGTCGAAGTCGTGCTGTGGCGAGTACCAGAGCCAGTAAAAGGCTCTCAGCACCCATACAAATATCGCCTATTTTATGGCACGCAAGGTAAGCGCATCGTCGGCTACGATAACGAACGACCTAAGGGTAACCATCGCCACTATGATGACCAAGAGCAAGCTTATAAATTTAGTACCCCAGAACAGCTCATCGCCGATTTTTTAAGTGATGTGCAACAAAGGAGAGCCTCATGAGAACCGCCACCATATTGATTCGAAAAGATTCTACGACTGCTCTTGATGAAATGGGCAAGCGTTTTTCTAGCACATGGAAAACTGGGCAATATACTGGTGAAACCTTTGAGTTTGAGTCTCCAAAAGCCTTGTTCAGCGTGATTACGCCCAAACGCTGGGAAATGATAGAGCGCTTGCAAGCACTGGGAGCGATTAGCCTGCGGGGGTTGGCGCGGGAGCTGGGGCGTGATGTGAAACGAGTGCATGAAGATGTTGCGGTGTTGCTGGAATGGGGCTTTGTCGAGCGGGATGCGGCAGATAAGTTGCATGTACCGTTCGCGGATATTCATGCGGATTTTAATTTGCGGGCGGCGGCTT
>JBJXEA010000009.1:0-117873 GCA_046155285.1 Methylophilaceae bacterium
CTGCACAGCGACCAGCACCCCAAGCTGGATAGTTACGAGAACAGCCTGTTTATCGTCACGCGTTTTTTCAACTACGACCCGGAGGAGATGCTGATTGGTTCGGAGCAGGTGAGTATCGTATTGGGTCAGGGGTTCGTGCTGACGTTTCAGGAGCGCAAGAGCGGTTCTTTCGAGTCGGTGCGGGAAAGGTTAAGGGTCAATCGCGGCCACTTACGCGCCGCTGGGGCAGGACACCTGGTGTATTCCTTGCTGGATGCGATCGTAGATCGATATTTTGTGGTGCTGGAACAGATTGACGAGGACTGTGAGGTATTGGAAGAGACCCTGCTGCGTAAGCCCAGGGATTCGGTGATGCAGGACATCCACAAGCTGAAGCGCGAATGCATGGAGTTGCGCCGCGCCGTATGGCCGCTACGTGAGGTGATCAACAGCCTGCTACGCAATGAATCCGGGTATTTTGACCACGAAACCATCCTTTACCTGCGCGACGTGTACGACCACACCGTGCACTTTATTGAATCGCTGGAATCGCTGCGCGATTTGCTGGCGGGAATGCTGGATATTTATCTTTCCAGCATTAGTAATCGCGTCAACATGGAGGTGCGTGCACTGACCGTGGTGGCCATGCTGTTTATGCCGGCGACCTTGATTGCGGGGATTTTCGGTATGAATTTCAAGGTGATGCCGTTGCTGGATAATCCTGACGGGTTCTGGTTCGCGATTGGCATGATGGCGGGGATATTTGTGTTTATGGGGCTGCTATTCTGGCGCAGGCAGTGGCTGAGTCGGCGTTAATTTTTATGATCAACCTCAAAAAATACAAATCTCTAGTTTTTGACTGCGACGGCGTGGTGCTGGATTCCAACAAGGTGCGGGTAGATGCTTTCTACAACTGTGCTTTGCCTTACGGGGTAGAGTATGCCGAGGCGCTGGCGGCTTATCACGTCCTGCACGGTGGGGTGTCGCGCTATGTGAAGTTTGAGGTGTTGTTACGTGACATGCTGGGCTTGCCAGTGACGCAAGAGGCGATGGATGCCTTGCTGCTGCAATTCACCACCGAGGCTACCCAGGGCCTGCTGAAGTGCGACATCGCACCCGGATTGAAAGCGTTGCGTGAGGCAACTCCGCACGCCAACTGGATATTGGCTTCTGGGGCTGATGAGCGGGAGTTGCGCGATGTGTTTGCCCAGCGCGGACTCGCGAAATGGTTCGATGGCGGCATCTTTGGTAGCCCGCTCAACAAAGATCAAATTCTAGAACGTGAGCTTGCCAGCGGGAATTGCAAGCGGCCTGGTGTATTCTTTGGTGATAGTCGGTATGACGTAGAGGCCTCTCAACGTGCAGGGCTAGATAGCGTATTCTTGACGCAATGGACGGATATGCAAGGCTGGCAAGCGTTCTGTGCAGAGAGGCAAGTCACGGTTGTGAATGGGTTTGAAGAGCTGTTTTCTTGAAGGAGATAAATCATGAACATTGCTAACAACACCACCGAACTGATCGGCAACACACCACTGGTTAGACTCAATCGCGTCGCAGCGGGTATAGACGCGACCATCGCTTGCAAGCTGGAATATTTCAATCCGGCGCATAGCGTGAAAGACCGCATCGCGGTTTCGATTATAGACGCGCTGCAAGCGGCGGGGCGCATCAAATCGGACACCATCATTCTGGAAGCGACCAGCGGCAATACCGGTATCGGTCTGGCGATGGTGTGCGCGGCGCGCGGCATCAAGTGTGCGTTTGTGATGCCGGAGACCATGAGCCGCGAGCGGCGACTTTTACTGAAAGCCTATGGCGCAGAGCTGGTGTTGACGCCTGGCCCAGAAGGCATGCCGGGAGCGATCAAAAAAGCTGAAGAAATGGCGGCGGCAGATGCGCGTTATGTCATCGCCCAGCAGTTCGACAACCCCGCCAACCCGGAGATACACCGCAAAACCACGGCGCAGGAAATCTGGCGCGATACCGAAGGCAAAGTTGATATTTTTGTTTCCGGCGTCGGTACTGGTGGCACGATTACCGGCGTAGGTGAAGTGCTGAAAGAGCGTAACCCTAACATTCAAATCATCGCGGTGGAGCCTGATGCTAGCCCAATACTCTCTGGTGGTCAGCGCGGCCCACATCAGCTACAAGGCATAGGCGCTGGCTTTGTGCCGTCTATCCTCAATACCAAAATCTACGACGAAGTGGTGCGGGTAAAGAATGACGACGCGATGAGCATCGCCCGGCGCATGGCGGTAGAGGATGGTTTGCTGGTGGGGATTTCATCGGGTGCCGCAGTGTGGGCGGCAATGGAGGTGGCGAAACGTCCGGAAAACAAAGGCAAGCTGGTGGTCGTGATTATTCCGTCGTTTGGTGAACGGTATCTCTCTACGGCGTTGTACAGCCACTTGGAAGTCTAAGTAAGATTGATACAAATAAAAACGGGAGCCTAGGCTCCCGTTTTCTTATTCTTGTCGCTGAATCTTAGCGATTGCGATTTTGAATTATGTAATCTTAACGATTACATACGTACATGGTAACTTCAAAACCGAAACGCATTTCAGTAGCAGCTGGCTTGGTCCACATGATGATTTTCCTTTATGTTGGGTTCAAACAAAACAGCGAATGTGCTGTGCTTGTATGACTGCATTGTGCGCTCATGGTTTTGCCTAAGCACTACAAGCATTCATGGATGGCGCCTAATGATTTTCATTAGATTGCCTAAGCACTGAAAAAACTGTGGTGGGGGTGATAGGACTCGAACCTACACACCTTGCGATACGAGAACCTAAATCTCGCGCGTCTACCAATTTCGCCACACCCCCACGCTATGGGTGCTATTCTAACCGAGAGCGGCGCTTGCAGGAATACGCGATTGACAAACAGTGTGCTGCGTCGCATCATCAATCAGCTTTTTTACTTCACCAAAACTTAGGACAACGATGTCAACGAATTTACACGAACAAGAAGTCGCCATGCTGCGCTCTGAGATGGAAATGCTCATGAAAGAACGTCAGGCTTTGTTGCAGATTGCCGGTGCTGCGGCTGGGTTTATTGCTGAAATCAGTAGCGTGGACGTACCACAAGCGGCGATGGAAGCGGCGGAGTTGCTGGCTGAGGGCGTCAATGCGTTGTCGGAAGAGACTTTGCAGGATGCGCTTGCTGCGGTGGAAGCTAAGATTATCGCCTAAAGGTGTTTTTCTAACTGTTCGTGTATAGCCTTTTCTATGCTGGCACGAAGCGGACGTAGTAGAAACGGTAGTTTCACCTGAATATGCAGCTCTGATTCCCCCACATGAATGCTTCCCTCTGCGCCTGCGTGGTGCAGTTTAAGGTGGTTTCCCTCCCAAGTGTAGTGTGCGTTTAGCTCAGACTTAAGCTTGTCGGCGATGAGTTCAGCACGTTGTTTGGCAGTGGCGTGATCTAGGGAGTGAGTACGCTTGATATTGATTTGAGACATGACGCCATTATCAATGGCTTCACGGTTCAGCTGCAAGCATGTACCATCGCTTTCTTTGACACAATAAAACTCATATCACTTGAAAGCCGCATTCTTACTGCTTATTGCGTTGTTGGCTGGTTGCGTCAAGGAAGTCTATAAGGCCGAGCCTTTGGAGTCCGTCATGACGACGCAGGCCTTTGTCGAGCGTACGGCGGCGGATGCGGGTTTGGGCGAAGCCCTCGCTTGGGATTTATCTCTGCTCACGCAAGCCGCCATCAAGTTGCATCCTGACATGCAAACCGCGCGTGCCGCTTGGCGTGCCGCGCAAGCCAGTGAGATCACTGCCGGATACAAGCCCGCGCCTTCTGTTTCTACCAATATCGAGCATCTTGGCCGCATAGACGGCAGTTCGCCGTGGATTTTTTCTCTGGTGTTCGACATCCCGATTGAAACGCACGGCAAACGTGAAGCGCGCATAGAACAAGCGTTGGCGCTGTCAGAAGCGGCGCGGCTGGAGATAGGCAAAACTGCTTGGGCGGTGCGTAGCCGTCTGCGTGCTAAGTTGTTGGACGGCTACATCACGCGCCAGAAAATCCAGCAATTGCAACAAGAAAAACTCATCCGCGCCGACATCGTAGCCTTGCTGGAGAAACGCTTAGCGGTGGGCTTGGCGAGTAGCATAGAAATGGCCGATGCGCGTTTGCAGCTGCGTCGTATCGAGAATGCGCTGGCCGCAGAAGCCGGCCATTTGGCTGAGAGCCGCGCTGCGCTGGCCGCCGCCATAGGGCTGCCGGAAGCCGCAATGGACGAGTCGCGGCTTTCATATACCAGTTTTGAACGCGCAGATTTAGCTTTGCCATCGCAAGACGTGCAGCGTGCGGCCTTGTTGAATCGGCTGGAAATACGCCAAGCGCTTGCGCGCTACGCTGCGCTTGAGGCCAAGCTCAAACTGGAAGTCGCCAAGCAGTATCCCGACATCAATCTCGCCCCTGGATATGCTTGGGATCAGGGCGCTAATCGCTGGGGTTTGGGCTTGTCGCTGTTGTTGGCGTTTCTGCAAGACAAGAATCAAGGTTCTATCGCCGAAGCCAAGGCTGAGCGAGAATTGGCGGTGCGCCAGTTTGAGGCCTTACAAGCGACGGTCATCGGCGAGCAGGAACAAGCCTTGGCGCGTTGGAATGCGGCATTGAATGAAGTGGCTCAATTGCAAAAGCTGGCGACGGCACAGCAAGCACGGTTGGCGCAAACGCAAAGCCAGTTTGATGTGGGGCAAGTGGATAGGTTGGAGTTGAATTTGACCAAACTGGAGTTGCTCGCCGCCAATGCCAATGTCAGCGTCGCACAGAGTAAGGTGCAGCAGGCTTTAGGCCAAGTGGAGGACGCAGTGCAGCAACCATTAGACGGCTCTGTGGCGTTACCTGAGTTGGAGGAGAAATGAGCAAAAAAGTGATGGTGGTCATCGTCGTGCAAGCCCTGATTATCGTGGCGCTGGCTTGGGTGCTGGTGTTCTACGGCAAAGATGAATTCGAGACGGCGCAGCGCAAGGGTGACGAAGAAATCAGCGCACCCTCCAGAGTGAGTCAAGCAAACGGTGCCACCGTGGTGAGCCTGTCCGCAGCTTCGCAAAAGGCTAGCGGCTTGGTGGCAGAACCACTTAAATCGGCTAATTTTCAGACCGAGCAGTTGAGTTATGGCAGCGTGGTGGGGGTCGAGGCGCTGGCGGATTTGCGGGCGCGTTATCTGGCGGCATTGGCGGATGCCAACGTGGTACGGGCGGCGATTGCCAATTCTGAACACGATTATCAGCGCATGTTGGCCTTGAATAAGGATAATCGTAATGTTTCAGATCGCGCGGTGCAGTCCGCCGAAGCTGCATGGAAGGCGGATCAGGCACGCCTGGTGGCTGCTGAGACGACGGCTTCTGGCATCCGCGACAGCATCCGCCAGCAGTGGGGTGACGTTATCGCGCGCTGGGTTACAGGTGGCGGATTATCACGCTTATTGGCTCACGAACAAGTTCTGCTGCAAATCGCATTGCCAGCAGACGACATGCAGCCGGAGAAAATCGCGCACATCACCGTCACTGCGGCGGGTGGGCAGGGGAAACCGGTTGTCGCCAGCTATGTGTCGCCTTCACCACAGACCGACAGTACCATCCAGGGTCGCACCTATTACTTTTTTGCTCCAGCCAAAGAGCTGCGTGCCGGAATGCGCGTTGAGGCGCATCTGCAACTAGCCGGAAAAGCCAACGCCGGCATCATCGTGCCGAACACCGCCGTGGTGTGGTACGCCGGCAAAGCCTGGGTTTATAAGCAAGATGGCGAAAAATTCACGCGCTTGCCGGTGAGCGTCACGCAAAGCATGAATGACGGCTGGTTTAATGGGATGGGTTTTGCCGTAGGTGATTTAATCGTCACTAATGGTGCGCAGTTGCTGTTGTCGGAAGAGTTGAAGTATCAGATTAAAAACGAGAACGAAGACTAGCGTGGCAAAGCCAGCCTCAAAACCCAGTGCTTTTGCCTTTCTTCGCGCCTTTGCGCCTTGGCGCGAGGTCGTCTTTCCAAATACTTCATTTATCTCGCGCCAAGGCGCAAAGGCGCAAAGAAAGGCGGGACGTCTATGATGTCTGCGCTTGTCCGCTTCGCTATTCGCTTTAATGGCGTCATCATTGGTCTCGCGCTGCTTATCGTGTTCTACGGGTTATACAGCCTGACTCGCGCCAATCTCGACGTTTTCCCCGAATTCTCTCCCACCCAAGTCGTCATCCAGACCGAAGCCGCTGGATTGTCTGCGGATTTAGTAGAGCAACTGGTTACTCAGCCCATAGAAACAAGCGTGGCGGGCGTGGTCGGCGTGGAGTCGTTGCGCTCGCAGTCCATCGGCGGCTTGTCGGTGGTGCATCTGATTTTTGATGAAGGTAGCGACATCTACCGTGATCGGCAGATGGTGGCGGAGCGCTTAACCACGCTCAGTCTGCCGCAGGGCATCACCGCTAATATCACGCCGCTGGCTTCCAGCGCTAGCACGGTGTTGGGAATTGGACTGACTTCTGAAACGAGAACGTTGACCGAGTTGCGTAGTCTGGTGGACTGGAAAATACGTACACATTTATTAGCGGTGACCGGGGTGGCGGATGTCAATGTGTTTGGTGGCGAGGTACGCCAGATGCAGATTCAGGTGTCGCCGGACAAGCTGATTCGTTACGGTTTGAGTTTGCAGCAAGTGCTGGAAGCGGCCAAGCGTGCGAGTGGAGTTTTAGGCACGGGCTATATCGAAAATCAAAACCAGCGTATCGTGCTCAATACCGAGGCGCAAGCCTTGACTGTGGTGGCGTTGGGGCAAGTTACGGTGCTGCATAAAGAAGGCCAAACCGTGAGAATCAGCGACGTGGCCAAAGTGGTGGATGGTGTCGCGCCGTCTATCAGCGCGGCGGCAATCAACGGCGTGCCGGGCGTTTATCTTTCCGTGCAAGGTCAGCTGGGAGCCAATACCAAGGCGGTAACCGAGGCGCTGGAAAAAGCTGTGCAAGAACTGGCACCGGGGATAAAAGCCGAGCAGGTGAAGCTGTACCCTAAATTATTCCGCCCCGCCAACTTCATTGAAACTGCGGTTTCCGGCGTGAAGACCGACATTCTGATTGGTTCGACACTGGTAGTGACGGTGCTGTTCTTGTTTCTGTTTAACGTACGCACCGCATTTATCTCGGCTACCGCGATTCCATTATCTCTGCTCACCGCTATCCTGGTGTTGAGCTACTTCAATATCAGCCTCAATATCATGGTGTTGGGTGGCTTGGCCATTGCGCTGGGCGAGGTGGTGGACGATGCCATTATTGACACTGAAAACATCTTCCGGCGACTGCGCGAGAACCGCCAATTAGCCAATCCGCTGCCCGCACACGAGGTAGTGTTCAACGCTTCTATGGAAGTCCGTAGCTCGGTGGTGTACGCCACGTTTATTGTGGCGATGGTGTTCATTCCTCTACTCACTTTGTCTGGCGTGGCGGGCAAGCTGTTCGCGCCTTTGGGCTTGTCCTACATTTTTGCGATTCTGGCTTCGCTGGTGGTGGCGCTGACGCTTACTCCGGCCTTGAGTTATGTGCTGCTGTCTCGCGCCAAACTGGATGCCGCCGATCCGCCGCCGATTCGCATATTGAAGCGTGCCTACGACAAAATTTTACGCAGCATAGAGCGCCATTACCACACGGTGATAGGCGTGACGGCGGTGCTGATTGCGCTGGGGCTGGGCTTACTGCCGTTGTTCCGCGGGCAGTTCATCCCCGACCTGAAAGAAGGGCATTACATCCTGCACATGACGGCGGTGCCGGGGACTTCCGAGCGCGAATCGCTGCGTATCGGTGAAAAGGTTTCCAAAGCCATAGGCAGCATCCAAGGCGTGCAATCGGTGGCGCAGTGGGTGGGGCGTGCGCAAAACGGCGCGGATACTTTTGGCACACATTACAGCGAATTCGAGGTGGAAATTGGCACACTGTCGGGTGAGCAACAAGCGCGAATTTTGAAGCAGATACGCGCCACTTTGGCGGGTTATCCTGGGGTGAGTTTCGCCGTTGACAGCTATCCGGGTGTGAATTTCGCTGTGAACACCTTCCTCACCGAGCGCATCGAGGAAACCATCTCCGGCTACACCGCTTCCACCGTGGTGAATTTGTATGGCGACAATTTGGACACCCTAGACCGTGACGCACAAGCCGTGGCGGCAGTGATGGCGCGGGTGAAGGGTGCGACGGACGTGCAGGTGCAATCGCCGCCCGGAACGCCGCAGCTCAACATCCGCCTGCGTGGTGACAAGCTCACGCAGTGGGGTTTGCAGCCAGTGGACGTCCTGGAAACGGTGCAGGCAGCGTATCAGGGCACGACAGCGGGGCAGATTTACGAAGGCAACCGTGTCACTGAGCTGGCGGTGATTTTGGAACAATCCGCCCGCGCCAGTATCAGCCAAGTGGCCAGTTTGCCGCTGAAAAACCCCGATGGGCGCGTGGTGCGGCTGGGTGAGATTGCCGACATTGAACAAGCCAGCGGACGGTCTAAAATACTGCACGAAGGGGCGCGGCGTATTCAAACCGTCACCTGCAATGTGGTCAACCGCGACATCGAAACCTTTGCCGCCGAGCTGAAAACACGCATCGCCAAACAGGTGAAATTCGCCCCCGGCAACTACGCGGTCTACACTGGCGCAGCCGAGGCTAACGCCAAATCGCGCGAAGACCTCATCGTGCATTCAATGTTGGCGGGCGTGGGCGTGTTCTTGATGCTGTACATCGCTTTTGGCCGACTTAGAAACCTGCTGCTGACCTTCGCCAATCTGCCGTTTGCCTTAATCGGCGGCGTTCTGGCGGCGATGTTCACCGGCGGTTGGATTTCGCTAGGCTCGTTGGTGGGTTTCGTGACGCTGTTTGGCATCACGCTACGCAACTCGATTATGCTGGTGTCGCACTATCAGCATTTGATAGACCAAGATGGCTTGCAATGGGGGCTGGAAACTGCGATTCGCGGTGCACAAGAGCGCCTACCCTCAATTTTGATGACAGCACTCGTAACCGCGTTGGGTTTGTTACCATTAGCACTGGGCAGCGGCCAGCCTGGACGCGAAATAGAAGGTCCGATGGCGACGATAATTGTCGGTGGCTTGATTACTTCTACCATACTGAATTTGCTGATATTGCCCACCATCATGTTGCACTTTGGTAAATTTGAACAAAGGTCGTTTTGAGAAACGTCTATTTTGATTAACGAAGGAGGAGTTCCATGTCTGACCTCGTATCACTGAACGAACGCTTCGCTCTTGCGGGTAATTTGAGCTTCATCGAAGCCACCGATTATCTGGGCAACAGCTTGGCAATCGCACGTATCCAAAACGTCCATGCCAGTGCCGACATTGCCATCCAAGGCGCACAGATATTGACCTACGAGCCGGAAAATGATGCGCCAGTAATCTGGCTCAGCCCGCATGCCAAATTCATTGCCGGCAAAGCTATACGTGGTGGCGTACCGGTATGCTGGCCGTGGTTCGGTAATCATGAGACTGAAACCAGCTACCCTGCACATGGTTTTGCGCGCAACTTGGCGTGGAACGTACTCGGCAGCGATGCGCTGGAAGACGGCTCGACGCGGCTGGTGTTCGAGCTGCAATCCAACGACACGGCCAAAATGCAATGGCCGTTTGAATACCATTTGCGCTATGTCGTGACCGTTGGCGCAACCTTGTCAGTCGAACTCATCACCAAAAACATAGGCAGTAGCCCGTTTGTGATTAGCGAAGCGCTGCATACCTATTTGGTCATCGGGGACATTGAAAAAACAGCAGTTACGGGCTTGGCGGACACGGAATACTTGGACAAAGTGGACGGCTTCAAACGCAAAACCCAAAGCGGCGACATCAAAATTCGCTCAGAAGTGGATCGCGTCTATCTCAATACCGCAGCGGATTGCGTGATAGAAGACAGCAAGCTCAACCGCCGCATCCGCATCAGCAAAAGCGGCAGCCAAACCACCGTAGTGTGGAACCCGTGGGCAGAAAAAACCGTGCAAATGGGCGACTTGGGCAACGAAGGCTATCGAGGCTTTGTGTGCGTGGAAAGCGCCAACGCGGCGGAGAATGCGCTGACTTTGACCCCCGGCGAATCGCATACGCTAAGAGTGACTTACTCGGTGGAGCATTGAGCGAAACCTCGATGCAAACTGCACAACTCTACTTATGGTTCTGTGAAATCGCGGCTTTTAGCACGTCATTGATGCGCGTCTGCCAGCCCTGTCCTTGTGACTTAAAGTATGCCAGCACATCGGCATCAAAGCGTATGGTGGCGGGCACTTTAACCGGATCCTTCTGTTTACCGCGTTGGCCGGGACGGCGCACGGTAGCGTTTTGCCAAAAAGCCTCTACAGACGCTTCGTCATTAGGGTCGTATGGTGAGTTTTCGTCAATGACGATGCCTGCATTCGGTAATGCACGGAGCTTTTTAAGGTCAGTGCCCAAGTGTTTTCCAATAGATTCGTTCTTCATGAGTAGTCGCCTTTCGACAAGAAATAAAGTGCGGGGCAGAGGGCTTATCCACCCACAGAAAAAATACCACAACGCCATAAAACAAGCCCAGACTTTGCAAGCGTTTTTCGCCATAAGCCAAGCGCGTATCTTCCTGTGTCAGCATTGGGCTATCGAACACCACGCCACAATCAGCAAGATCAATACTATGCTTGGCAAGATTGATTTGGCGCTTGCTTTTGTCCCAAGTGATCATGAGCTTAATGTAGTTACAAAAAGCTATTCTGTCAAGGATAAGGTGCAATCTAATTTGGCTAGTCAAGTCGAACTTAAAGTCGCTATTGGTGGGCGGGGTAATGACGTTCTGAATGGTTGTATGGTGAATGATGAGGTGTGGGAGGTTGCAGCGTGAAAGGCTTGTGGAAATGGATGATGGGACATGGGAATGAGGGCAAGCGTAGCCTGTCCTCTGCTGTTACTACTATCAAACTACCAGAACCTTGGTATCAACAGTACGGACCTACGATAATTGCAACATTGTTAGCGTTATTCTTAGGCATCATTCCGAGCATTGTTTCTTTCGTCAATGGTTTTCCTAGAGGTACTGATTTGGAAACTTTCCACGCAACAGTACTGGAAACTCACCGCGAGAATCCGCATTTGCTAGTGGAATTTGAAGATGGTTCGCAGGAAAAAATGGAATTCCCTGTTGAGAAATCCTTAAGTGGCATGGGGTTCTATGGGGCTAGGTTTTCCGGCTGGACGGATGAAGAGCGCATACATTTGCGAGGGTGCCGCGTGGAAATTACCGGAGTCTATCTGCATTGGACATTTTTGAATCATTTCAGGGTATGGGAGTTGGATTGCCCATCAAAAAACATTCGGATTGATTTTGCAACCACCAAGTACTACTTCAGGTATCACAGAAAAACAGAATGGATTTTTGCTTTTGGCGCGAATTTAATTCTCTGGATTTGTGCTTACGGCGCATACCTAAACGATAAAGAAAGAGTCTAAATCATGGCTGCGAATAACGTTTTATCCGTTATATTGGTAGTACCTCATTTAGCCCAACATCCCGAAGATGCATTGACATTAACCCATAAATCCTCACAATATACAAAATAGTAAGGAGATAAAATCATGCTAGAAACCACCATGACCAGCAAAGGCCAAACCACTATCCCTAAGGACATACGGGATGGCTTGGGGATTAAGTCTGGCGATAGAATGACCTTCACCTTGTTGCCGGACGGCACGGTGATTATGCGGGCGAAAACCAAGAATATGGCGGATTTGGCTGGCGTTTTACATCAAGAAGGCATGGCCGCCGTGCCTGTCGAGGGCATGACTCCCTGGCAATGATAGGGATTGATACCAATGTGTTGGTGCGCTATTTGGTGCGTGACGATGAGGCTCAATTCCAGCTTGCCGATACTCTGATTAAAGATTGCATTGCTGCCGGGCAGCCAGTGTTGATGAGCTTGCTGGTGGTGCTTGAGGTGGAGTGGGTGTTGCGTAGCCGCTACCGTATAGCGAAATCCGAGATTGTCGCGGTACTCATCAAGCTCTTAGAAACTAGAGAAACCGTGTTTGAGGACGAAGAGTCGCTGGAAGAAGCGTTGCATACATGGAAAGACGGTGGTGCAGACTTCGCGGATTGCCTCATTGTCGCCAAAAGTCGCAGGCTGGGCTGTAGCAGTCTTATGACCTTTGACACTAAAGCCAGCGTGCTACCAGGCGCTAAGCTGCTTAGCCGATAGTATGTAGGATGTGCTGAAGCATGAAGGGCATCGTTCGAGAACCGTAATTATGGTTCAACACAATCGTTGGGCTTCGTTTTGCTCAGCACCAACCTACTCAATCATTTATCAAGCAAAGGCAAGTTTTGAACGTATTTTTTGAAGAAGAAGGCAGTTTTAAGGTGGCCTCGGTGATGACCGAAAATCCGGGTTCCATGCAGGTGGAATCCGTCTCTGGTAAGCGCTCCAAGATTAAGTCTAATAACGTATTGCTCAAGTTTGAGGGCGCGTTGGCGAGTTTTATGGAAGCAGCGCAAGCCGAAGCGGCAACGCTGCAAGCGGATTTTTTGTGGGAATGCTGTGGCGAGCCGGAGTTTGGGTTTGAGGAATTGGCGGCTGAGTATTACGGCGCTAAACCCAGCCAAATTCAAGCGGCGGCTACGGCCATCAGCTTGCATTCTGCGCCCATGTATTTTTACCGCAAGGGCAAAGGGCGCTATAAAGCTGCGCCGGAAGAGAGCTTAAAGGCCGCGCTGGCTTCGCAGGAAAAGAAGCGTTTGCAGGCCGAGAAGGTTGCCGAATATGTCGCGCTGCTCACAGCTAATCAATTTCCGCCGGAGTTCAAGCCGTACCTCGACATGCTGCTTTATGCGCCGGACAAAAACGTGTTGGAGTGGAAGGCGCTGGAGGAGGCTTCTGCCGCCACGCATCTGTCGCAGCTCAAGCTGCTAGAGGCTTGCGGCGCGATTCCTTCGATTCATGACTATCACCTCGGCGCATTTCTGCGTGAGTATTTCTCCGGTGGCACGGACTTTCCTGCCATTGCCGCCGTAACCGTGCCAGCCTTGCCGCAGGCCGATGTCGAAGCATTCAGCATAGACGATGCCACCACCACCGAGATTGACGATGCGTTTTCAGTGCAAGCCTTGCCCAACGGCAACACCCGTGTTGGCATCCACATCGCCGCGCCGACTTTGGGCGTGTTGCCGAATGGTGAACTGGATGCGATTGCCCTCAAGCGTTTGTCTACGGTATATATGCCGGGTAACAAAATCACCATGTTGCCGGAGGCCGCGGTTGCGCCTTATAGCTTGACGGCTGGTTCGTCTCGGCCTGCGCTATCTTTGTATTTGGAAATTGCGCCGGATTTCAGCATTGTGGCGCATGAGAGTCGCGTGGAATTGGTGAAAATCGTCGACAATTTACGCCATGACGAGCTGGAGCCGATTTTTAATGAGGAGACGATTGCTGCCTCTAATCGGGGCGAGGGCGCCCCTCCTACTCCTTATTGGGAGCGTTTGCTGCTGCTGTTCAATCTCGCCGAATCGCTGGAAAAAGCGCGCGGCAAGTACGACCCCAACCGTGCGCCGCAGATGGATTACAACTTTTACGTCACCGACGGCAAAGTCACCATCACCGAGCGCAAACGCGGCTCACCTATGGATAAACTGGTCGCCGAACTGATGATCTACGCCAACGCGCATTGGGGCGGGCTGCTGAAAGACGCCAACATCCCCGGCATTTACCGCGCACAAATGGGCGGCAAAGTGTACATGACCACCAAGGCCGAGTCGCATCAGGGCTTGGGTGTGGCGCAATATGCTTGGAGTACCTCGCCGCTAAGACGCGCGGTGGATTTGGTCAATCAGCGCCAAGTAATCGCGCTGCTGAATGGTGCTGAACCGGTATATCCGCAGAACAGTGATCAACTCACCACCATCATGCGCGATTTTGACCTCACCTATAACGCCTACAGCGAATTCCAGCAACGCATGGAGCGCTATTGGTGCTTGCAATGGTTGATTCAGGAAGACGTGCAGGAAATTGGTGCGACGGTGTGGCGCGAAAACCTAGTGCGGCTGGATGGCATGTTTTACATCACCAAAGTGCCGAGCTTGCCGGAGATGCCAGTGGGTGCGCGCGTGACGTTGAAAATCGAACGGGTGGATACGCTGCTGATGGAACTGGGGTGCAAGTTTGTGGCGAAGTTGGAATCGCCTCCCGCGTAGGAGGGGCGCCCTCACCCTGATTAACACAGCGTCGTGTTGCAAAAAAATCACAACCTCGTCATTCCCGCGCAGGCGGGAATCCAGTCAAATATCCACGGAGTAATTTGAAGCTACATCACAGCACTTAACTAGTCTGGATTCCCGCCTACGCGGGAATGACGATTAGTTGGGCAATTACTGCAATAACTCTGGCCAATTTCTCACCCAGCAACAACCATGGTCAGCATCAGGCACAACGCGGATGACAGGGCGACGTGAGGGTGGAAAGCGCTCGGCATAGCTTTCAGCAAATTCTGCGCTGATATTTTTATCATTAGCACCCACCAGATGCAGTTGCGGGATATTTTGCAAACTTTCCCATTCGTCCGCTGCGTTGAGCGAGCCGGACAAGGGCAAAATGCGATGTTTCGCGGTCCAAGCGCGATGGTCGAGGTTGCCTGCCACCGTTACCAAGCGCACCACGTCATGCCGCCGTGCCGCCACCAGAGCGGCTACCGCGCCACCGCCGGAATAGCCTATCAACACCAATTTTTTTGCCTCAAAACGTTGCTTCAGCACTTCTATTGCTTGGTTGCTGGAGGCGATCACTTCTGGCGCAAAGCGTTTTCCTGTCCAGTAGCTTTGCTGGCAGTTGCGCCAGTCGTTGACACCGGTGTATTGACAAGGCCGCGCCAGATATGCCACTGATTGGTTGGGATGGCGCAACGCTAGTTCCAAACCAACAGGTTTGCGTGGGCTAGGGTCGTCGGAGGCGATGCTGCTAGTGAGCCAAGCGAGGCCGTCGCCCTCGATGTAGATGGTGAGGGTGTCGCTAGTGGGGATCGAGTTCGGCACATAGGCCGTGAGAATGAAATTGTCCGTGGGTAAGCGCAACTTTTGCCAGCCTTGGGCGGCGGTTAAGGCGGTGGCCGTAGCTTGGCGTTGCTCAGGTGCGACGTTGGCGCAGGAGGCGAGCAGTAAAAATATGAGAAATGTGCAGCCCCTGAATAATACCCTCTCCCCCAGCCCCTCTCCCGCCAGCGGGCGAGGGGAGTCATTCAGCCCCCTCTCCCGCTGGCGGGAGAGGGTTGGGGAGAGGGCAAAGAAAACAAAAAAAGAACGCAGTTTCATCATTTCCCCAGCGCATCCAGCAAGGGCGTCAAGAATTGCTCGTAAGCCCGCCAGCGTTCCACTGACGAGGTGTAAATCGGCTGGCGCACTTGGGTCACGCTGGCGGTGCGGATGGCGCGTTTGGTGTTGTGAAAATCTAAACAAGCGTCATCCCATTCCAGTCCGCAATAGGCTATCAAGCGCCGCGCTGCGGCTTCTTTATCGGCTACGATGTCTTCGTAATTCACCTCAAGAAAAGCGCCCGTTGGCAGCACTTGGCGCCAGTGCTCCATCAACTTGGCGTAGCTCACATAATGCTGCCCCAATTCGGCCAAGTCATAGGTCTGGTGCTGCTTGCGGTTGAATAGCCGCGTGAAGCAGGAAACGCAGGTGTCAATCGGATTGCGCTTGACGTGGATGATCTTGGCGTTGGGCAGCATCAGATGTATCAGTCCCACGGCGTAGAAATTGGCGGGCATCTTGTCAGTGATGTGCTTGGCATCGGGGGCGCGTTGTTGCAATCGGCTGACGTATTCGGTGGCTGGAATGCTGAGTTTATCGGCGGTCAAGGTCGCCAAGTTTTGCGGGAATCCCGCGCCGTTGCCCTCAAAATCGCGCTGCAAAATCTCCATCAAATCTGGCAATTCGCCAGCGCCGTAAACTTGCGGGTGGCTGGCGATAATCTGCTCGGTCAATGTGGTGCCGGAGCGCGGCATTCCCAGCACGAAAATTGGCGTTTTAGACGGATTGCCAGCGCCGCGCAAACGCTCTATGGCAGGCTTGTCCATCAGTCGCGTCAGTTCCGTAAACTGGTTGCGGTCGAATTCTGCGCTGTATTCAAACGTGGCGCGTTTCAAGCGACAGCCTTCGAGAAAATGCGGGAAAGCCTGCACCGGCTGGCCGCTGTCTTCAAAGCATTTGCCCAGCGCAAAATGCAGCGACATGGCTTTTTTGCTGGGCAGCGAATCTGCGTCTTTGGCGGCTTCCAGTAAGGCCGCGAAGTTGGCATCCTCGGCCTTCACCTTTTTCACTTGGCTCAAGTGAAAGCGTGCGCCTATATTGTCCGGCTCCAACACCAAGGCTTGATTGAACAGGCTTTCTGCCTGCGCCATGTCGCCATTTTCCATATTCAAATTGCCCAAACCCAACAGTGCTTCGGCGTGTTCTGGGTCTAGTTTTAATGCGTTTTCATAGCTTGCAATCGCCTCCACACCGCGCCCCATCTCGGTGTACAGCGTGCCGAGCAGGCTCAAACCATCCGGTTTTTCCGGTGCTAATTCAATCGCACGTAGCGCATATTTTTCCGCTTGCGGCAAGTCTTCAGCATCCTGCGCCACCCGCGCCAAACCGAGGTAGGCTTCAGGATAATCCGGCTTGAGTTGCAGGGCTTTTTGCAACAATTGCAACGCCGCATCGGGCTGTTCCAATTCCTTCTTCACCAGCCCCAAATTGCACACCGCCTCGGCGTAATTGGGGTTGATTTGCAGGGCGCGTAGCAGCGGTTCTTGCGCCTCCAGATGGCGTTCCTCCTCCATCAGCACCGCGCCCATATTATTCAACGGCTCCAAGTATTGTGGATTAGCAGCGATGGCTTTGCGATACCAGTCCAGCGCTGTTTCCACATCTTTGCGCGCTCGGAAAATGCTGCCCAGATTATTCAGTGATGGCGAAAATTGCGGCGCGATTGCTAATGCTTTTTCATGGCAGGCTTCAGCCAAGTCGTAGTCCTCGCGGTCAAAATAAGCCACACCCAAATTGCTATGTGCCGAAGCCATATTAGCGTCCAGCGCCACCGCCTGTTCGCCATGCTGGATAGCCGCATCCAGCTTGCCTTGCTGGCGCAACATCTCGCCCAGATTGGCGTGGAATAGTCCGACATTAGGGTTGCTGTTAATCGCCTTACCAATTAGGTCTATGGCTAATTCTGGCTTGCCTACTTGATGAGCAATCACTCCCAACAAATGCAGCGCAAAAGCGTTGTTGGGTTGCGCTTGTAGAATCTGCTGCAACAACTGCTCGGCTTCCTGCAAACGGCCTTGGGATTGGTGTTGCGAGGCGAGTTCTAGGGCTTGCTCTAGGGATGAGCAGGATTCTTTTTCGACAGAAGGCAATTCGGCTGGCTTATCCCGATACTCATTCACAATCCGCAACAGCGGCTGCAAATGCGCTTCAAAGCGCCGCCATTTTTCTACCGAAGTTTTGTATATGGGCTTGCGTACTTGCGCCACACTGGCGGTTTTGACGTGGCGTTTGTTCTCGTGAAACGCTAGGCAATTGTCATCCCAAGGCAGCTCCAGAAAATCCAGAATGCGCCGCGCCTGGCCTGCGGTGTCCGCCACCATTTCTTCGTAGCGCAAATCCAAAATTTTGCCTGCTGGCAAGACCTCGTGCCAATGCCGCATGAGCTGCATATAACGCGCGTAGTAGCGACCCAAAGTGCCTAAATTGTAGGCGAATTCCATGGTGTCGTTGAACAGCCGTGAATAGCACGAGAAGCACGAATCCATGGGGTCGCGCATGGCGTGAATGATTTTGGCGTTGGGAAGCATCAGGTGAATCATGCCGAGGTAAAAGAAGTTGGCGGGCATTTTGTCGGTGATGCGCTCGGCGTCGGGAGCCAGCTTCCACACGCGTTTGGCATATTGTTCGCCCAGCTTGGCGAAATCTTCTGGCTTGATGTTGGTGACGAAGTTGGGGAAACGCTGATTATTATTGCCCGCGCTCAATACAACTTCGTGCAAATCCATCAACTCGCCAGCGCCATGAACAGCGGGGTGGCTAGATAAAATTTGCTCTAATAAAGTGGTGCCAGAGCGCGGCATGCCGACGATGAAAATGGGGGCGGCGGTACTGCCTTTTACATTCTTGCGCTCGGCAAAAAACTCCTTACTAAACACTTTTATTACTTCCCGCAAAACTTCATCCGCCCGCTCTTCATCGCAAGGCAAAATCTCGTGCTGCATCCGATTGCCCTGTTCATATGCGGCAAACGCCTCATCAAAACGCCCAACATCTTCACGTGCTTTGCCCAAGGCAAACCAATAACGAATCCGTGCCTTCAGTGGCAAGGCTTGTGCTTGGCCAAGGTTACGCTCCAGCATCAACAAGTGCGGGTCGGTTTCTGTATAGGTTTTGAGCGAGGATAAATTGTAGTGCGGCTCGATGAAATCCGGCGCGGCTTTAATCGCCGCCTCAAAGCAGCGGCAAGCCTCCTCCAGCCGCCCTTGTTCGCTGTACATCGCACCTAGGTTGGTTTGCGCTTCGGAATGCTTGGGATTGAGCGCGATGGCTTTTGAATATGCGGCTTCAGCGGCATCTAAATCGCCTTGTTTTTCCAGCGCCGCACCCAGATTGTTCCAAGATAACCCGTGTTTGGGATTCAGCGCTAATGCACGTCTGTAGGCCGTAATAGAAGCCTGCCAAGCGCATTGGTCGGTGAGCGCTAGGCCAAGGTTGTAGTGCGCATCCAAATCATCAGGACTGAGTTCTGTGGCGCGTTGGCCAAACTGCACCGCTTCATCCAATCGCTCCAAACGGCGGCACATCTCGCCAGCATTGCGCTGGTAAAACCCAACGTTGGGATTGAGCGTGATGGCTTTGGAAATCAGCTCCACCGCCAGCGGCAGCTTGCCCACCTCATACGCAATCAAACCCAGCGTGTGATAGGCCGGATGAAACTGCGGCGCGCTCGCCAAAATCTGCCGCAACAGGTTTTCCGCCTCCGGCAAACGTCCGGCGAATTTATGGCTTTCGGCGAGGATGTGGGCTTCGATGGGGGAGAGCGCGGCGGGTTCGGAGGTCAGCATTGCTTAGCAGGAGAATTAAAAATTTTCAGGCCATAGCTGGGCGCTATGAATCACGGCAAGAATCTCAACGGCAGAAGGTGTGATTTGATAGGCGACAATGTAAGGAAATTGGCCGATGACCAATTCGCGGGAGTTTTCGATACGCCCTTCACGGCCAATCAACGGTAATTTGGTGAGTACGCTCGTTTCACGGCGAATGTTGGAAACTACACGGTTCGCGGCTTGCGGGTTTTTTTGCCGGATGTAGGTATCAATTTCAGCTAAATCGAGCAGCGCATTTCTACGCCAGATTACCTTCACGCGGCAACTTCACTACGCGCAGCAAAAAAAGCTTCCATCTCTTCTTCTGGTACTAATTCCGATTGGCGTGCCGCATCAATTTTTTCGCGCCACCAAATTTGTCGTTTAACGTAGGATTCAAGTGCCAGCGCGGCTATAGAGGATTGTGAGCGGTGGGTATTGCCAGCAATCTTCTCAAGCGCATTTTTGGTTTCGCGGTTCAAGCGCACGGTCAGAACTGAGGTGTCAGGCATGGAAGTATCCTCTTAAAAGGTTGTGAAATTGTAGCACCAGTTTGTAAATGGGGGCGAGGGTGTCCCTCCTTCGAAAAGGGATTGTTGCAGAAATGACACACCGGATGACATTTATCCGCTAAACCACGGGTAACGCTCAGATAACCCCCCCCTTTGTAAAGATATGGTATCGTCACGGTAGAATTCAAACAATACCAAGCCAAGCCATTGGCAACGACCTAAACGTAATAATAAGGGAGCAAAAATGCCGTCATCCGTCCGCAAGTCTTCAGTTACAGCCAAATCCACCCGTTTCAACAAAACCATCATCGCCCAAGCCGTCGCACTTAGTCTCAGTGCTTTGGCAGTGCCTGCGTTTGCGATGGGGCCAATGGATATTTGTACCACGGCCAACACCACCATTTCAGCCGTTGCGGGGGGCAGCAACTGCGTGTTAGGCAATGGTGAGAGCGTCACTGTCAACGCCGGTGTCACTCCTTTCAGTGGAGTAAGTACTGGGATAGCGGTGTCCTCGAACGTAATCGCAGGCAGCATCACCAACAGCGGTACGGTTTCCGGCAACTCCAGGGGTATTGGTGTCTATAACACCAGCACCGTAAGCAGCATCACCAATAAGCTAGGTGGCACGATTTCTGGCGGCAACAGCACGGGTATTGTTATCGGTGGCGGCAGCACCGTAGGTACTATCACCAACAATGGCACTATCAATTTTGGTACTTCCGCCAGGGGTATCTCTATCTCCAGTTCTACCGTGGGCAGTATCACCAACACCGGCAGCATCAGCAACACCGGTTCTAGCGGAGTAGGCATAGATGTCTCTAACATCGGCAGCACCGTGACCGGCAGCATCACCAACAGCGGTACCATTACCACTGGAGATGCAGGCATACAGATAAGAAACGGCCACGTAGGTGGCGACATCATCAATACCAAAACTGGCGTCATCAATGTCAATGATGGCAGAGGTATATACCTCAGACCCGGCAGCACCGTGACTGGTAGCATCATCAACAACGGCGCTATCAACAGTCGGAGCACTGGCATATATGTTGATAATTCCACCGTGACCGGCGGTATCACCAATAGCGGTTCGATTACCAACGGCACTGGTGGTAGTCACGGTATTGGCATTACCAATGGGGCACATGTAGGCACCATCACCAATAGCGGCACTATCAGCGCTCCAACTGGGATATATGCAAGAAATCTAAGCATGGGCACGAGCACGATTGGCGGCATCACCAACAGCGGCCTTATCTCTGCCACAGGCGACGGCATCAATCTGTTATTTCTCACTGCGGTGAATGGAAACATCGTTAATAGCGGCACCATTAATGCAGGCAGTAGCAACGCTGGCATTGCAATTAATGGTGGTGCTGGCACCAGCATCACTGGCAGCATCACCAACAGTAATACGATTTCTGGCGGCAATGGGATAGTTCTCGGCGGTGTAACCCTCACCGGCAGCATCACCAACAGTGGCAAAATCACTGGTCTTTCCGGTAGCGGCATCCAAGTTGGCAGCTCCACGGTTCAAGGCGACATCGTCAACAGCGGCACGATTACCGCCGTTTACGGAATTGGCGTGTACGGTAGTACTTCTTCCGTCCGCAACATCACCAACAGCGGCACGATTGCTACGACTCAAACTGCAATCTATGTTGGCGCAGGCACTGTCACTGGCGGCATTACCAACAGCGGCACCATTACTGCCAAATACGGTGTTTACCTTGCTACTGCCGCCACTGTCACTGGCGGCATCACCAATAGTGGCACTATTAACGCCAGCGCTATTGGCAACGCGGTGTACATCAACAACGTCATGGCAAACAGCCTGAGTAACTTGGCTGGCGGGGTGATTAACGGCACATTCACCACCCCTAGCGGTTCTCTGAATGTCAGCAACGCGGGTACTGTTTATATCGCCTCCAATCAGATTAGCGCCTATACCGGCAGCTATACCCAGACCTCTACCGGTAAATTGAGTATCGAAGCGGGTGCGACCACTGCCCCCGGTAACGGCTACGGTGCGCTTCAAGTCACCGGTGCGGTTAGCTTGCCTGCTAGCGCTGGCATCTTCGTAAAAGTCCATCCGAGCAGTGTCTTGGTGGCGGGTAATGTATTGAGCGGTGTGGTGACAAGCACGGGACTGACAGCCAGCACTTTTGCTATAACCGACAACAGCTTTGCTTTGAATTTTGCTGCCGCGATAAACGGTAACAATGT
This sequence comes from Methylophilaceae bacterium, assembly GCA_046155285.1. Classification (GTDB taxonomy): domain Bacteria; phylum Pseudomonadota; class Gammaproteobacteria; order Burkholderiales; family Methylophilaceae; genus CAILHX01. Next base: position 21,826 of record JBJXEA010000009.1, read on the forward strand.
AGATTTGACCGCGAGTGCCGGTACTGGCTCTTCGGTTTCCGCCATCGTGGCAGGTGCGGGTAACGGTGCGGCTGGTGGCGTAGCCGCTATTCTGGATGGTCTGAATGGGGGCTCTACTACCGACGCCGATATTCAAGACTTCATCAATAAGCTGGCCAGCTTAGGCACTGCGCAAGAAGTCTCCGACGCAATTGCGCAAGCATTGCCGCTGACCCCGGGTGCCACCGTTGGTGCTGTCATTGACAGCATACACAACAGTAGCAAGGTGATACTGGCGCACTTGGAAAGTGAGCGTGGCCTCTCTGCGGGTGATGATACCCTGACCAACCGCTATTTCTGGTTCAAGCCTTTCGGCTCTTGGGGTGACCAAGATAACCATGGCGGGGTATCAGGCTATGATTCCCGCAGCTTTGGCAGTGTGTTTGGTGCTGATGCCGAGTTGAGCGACACCACTCGCTTGGGCGTGGCCTTGAGCCTTGCGCACAGCAGGGTGGATAGCAAATCTATCGCCGCACCGCAAAACACTTCCATCAACACCTATCAGGCCATCGTCTATGGCAGCCATAGCTTGGATGATGCCACTGAACTCTCTTTTCAAGCCGATGCGGGCTTGAGCCAGAACGATGGTGCACGCACCATTGGCTTGCTCACTGCCAGCTCTGGTTACAACAGTACGATAGGCCATGTGGGCGTAGGTGCGTCACACAGCTACCAGTTTGATGACAAGACGACTTTGTTGCCTTCTGTGCGGATTGACTACACCCACGTACACACCCAAGGCTATACCGAAACCGGCGCGGGTGGGCTGAATTTGAGCGTCGCTAGTGACAATACCGACGAGCTGATATTGCTGGCCGAGGGCAAGGTCAATCATTCGATTCGTGATGGTGCTTTCTTGAGTGCTAATCTGGGTGCGGGTTATGACGCACTTTCCGAGCGCTCTTCCATCACCTCCAGCTTCGTTGGCGGTGGCGCGGCATTTACCACGCAAGGTATAGACCCTTCCGCATGGCTGGTGCGCGGTGGTGCAGGCTTGACCATGAATACCGGCGGCACGATGGAAGTCACAGCGCGTTACGATTTTGAAGTGAAGCGCGACTTCTTGAATCAAACCGCTTCGGTGAAGTTTAAGTTGCCGTTCTAAGCTGCATTTTTCGGTGTAACAAAAAGCCCGCTTTGATAGCGGGCTTTTTTATGCGTGGGGAAGGGTGGGGAAGCTCACCTTAAACAAAGCTCCTTGTCCGCCAGCGCCTTGGCTGACGCTGACTTCTGCGCCGTGAATTTCGGCAATTTCTTTGACAATAGCCAAACCTAAGCCGTTGCCGTGCGCTTCGTTGCCGAGCAGGCGGTGGAAGCGTTTGAAGATGCGCTCGCGCTCTTCTGGCGGGATGCCGTTGCCATTGTCTTCTACGCTCAGCGTCTGGTTTTCATCCACCCGCACTGTGACGCGGCTACCTTTGGGGCAGTAGCGCAAGGCATTGTCTATCAGGTTATCTAGCATTTCTTTCAGGCGAACGTCATCTCCGGCAATCAATACTGGTTCGGCAAAGCCTTCAAAGCCTAGGTCTATGCCATACTGCACGGCGACTTCTACCCACTCCAGCGTGGCATCGCGGCTGAATTCGTTAAGATCCATGGGCGCTAACTGGACTGATTTATCCGCTCCCGGTTCATTGCGGGCGACCGAGAGGAGTTGATTCACGGCGTGATTAAGGCGCGTAGATACTAGTTTGATTTGCTCAAGCGCGTGTTGCGTTGGCTCAGGATTGTCTTGCTCGCGGGCAAAGTCGGTTTGCGCGGCTAGCCCCGCCAATGGCGTGCGTAGCTGGTGCGCGGCATCGGCGGTGAAGTGTTTTTGCCCTTCAAATACCGTCGCCAAACGTGATAATAGATGATTGATTTCGCGCGTCAATGGTTGCACTTCAATGGGTAGGTCGGGGACTTCTAGCGCTTGCATGTCGTTGTGCGAGCGCTTGGCGAGTGCGGCACGCAGTATTTCCAGCGGAGCCAGACCGCGCCGTACGCCGAGCATCACCAGCACCGTCGCAAACAAGATGATGAGTGCTTGCGGCAGGACGAAAATGAAGATGATGTCGTCGGCGAGCTGGTCGCGCTTGTGGCGGGTTTCGCCGACGATAATCTGCCAGCGATGCGCTTTACCATTGACGCTCATCGTTAGCAGGATTGTCACCGCGCGGATTGGTTTATTATCTATTGTGGTGTCGTAGAACAAAATGTTTTTGTTGCTATGAGGGGGCTTTTTTAGCTTGCCGTCACCTACCAGTAGCCGGTCTTGCTCGTCCAATATACTTAAGAATGTGGTGTCAAATTGATCGGCCAAAATCATGTCACGCGCTTCGCTTTGTGTGGCGACCTGACCGGTGATTCTGAGAGATTCTTTTGAGAGTTGCACTACGTCGTTGGCTGATTCCAACAGGCCGCGATCGTAGGCATCTTCAGAATAACCTAGTGCGATGTGGTACACCACCGCCGTGCCTATGCTGAACAGCGTGAGTAGTGGTAACAGCAGCCACAGCAGCAGCGTGCGGCGGAGTGAGCGGAGTGGTTTGACTGGCTTAGACATCTTCTTTTTCTAACATATAACCCAAGCCGCGCACGGTGCTGACGATGATACCGTGCGGCTCTAGTTTTTTACGTAAACGATGCACGTAGACTTCAATGGCGTTGCTGCCCAATTCCTCATCCCAGTTGGTGAGCTTTTCTACCAGTAACTCTTTGGTGACAACCTTGCCCAGCTTCATCAGCAGCGTTTCCAAAATACCTAATTCACGCGCAGAAAAATTGGCGGGCAGGCCGTTGATCCGCACCAAGCGGGTGGCGGTGTCGTAACTGAGCGCCCCGTAGTTGATTTCCGTATCTGATTCTTGCTGGATGCGGCGAATGTGAGCGCGAATCCGCGCCAACAGCTCCGGCATATCAAACGGTTTGAGGACGTAGTCGTCCGCGCCCAAATCCAGCCCCTTGATGCGGTCTTCCAAGCCATCACGGGCGGTGACGATTAGCACCGGCAGTTTGGAGCGTCGCGCCCGCAAACGCCGCAGCACCTCAAAGCCATCCATCTTGGGCAAGCCTAAATCTAGCAAGGCCAGGTCGTAAATCTGGTCGCCTAGCGCCATGTCCGCCGTCTTGCCGTTACGCGCCCAATCCACTGCGTAACCTGCGTGCTCTAAGGAGCGCAGCGTGGCATCGCCTAGCACTTGGTCATCTTCGACTAATAAAATTCGCATAGTTTGAGGGTGTACACACCCAATAGACGGAAGGTTTGAGCCACTTTATGGACGGCGCACAATGTGGGACATGCCGGCATGGGCGGCTTTGCAAATGAACTGGTTATCAAAAGTGGCGAGTTCATCGCAGCCTTCAGATACGGCGTGGTGCATGGCATCGGAAAAATCGAACCCATTGCGGTAAAGCGTCACTGCGCGTCGTATGGAGGGCTCGCGCTCAAAGTGTAGATTGCGGACTTGCAGCAGCTTGTTGAAAGCATCCGCCACGATAATCATGTCGAGTTTGTAGGGGCTTCTCAGTACCCATTCCAACTCTAGCGTGACTGTTAACGGCACAAAACAGGCATTTTCTTTCACTAGAATGCGTGCGGCTTGTAGTTGCTCTGGTTCATCCTGAGTGACGATACGCGCGAGGACGTTGGTATCAAGTGCGATCATGGTTTCGGGTAATCGCTAACTCGCATTTCGTTTACATTGATACTGACCCCCTTATAGCCAGTACAGCCTATGACATCGTCAATATCCAAGCTTTTTCCCGCAGGGTTCACATCAGCGCGAAAGCCCGCACCATCGGCATGAAACTCAAGCCGTGTGCCAGCGGTAATGCCCAGTAGCCGACGTAAATCGGCGGGGATGACGACTTGGCCTTTTTCTGAAACAGTGACGGTACCCATGGTATTTTTTCCTTAGAGATTTTACTGATGGCTTACGGGGTAAGCAACGGCATCATGCACTGGATAAAGTTTTTTTGCTGCGCATGGTGTGCGCGATAAGTAACAGCAATATGGCGGCGAGTATGGCCGATGAACCTATCGTGCCAAACCCTAGTCCGCCTTTCTCGTGCGTTTTGGTGAGCAAGTCGCCGAAAGTCGCGCCGAAAGGGCGCGTCAGCACGAAGGCCACCCAAAATAGCAGCACTTTGGAAATTTTTGTGTAAAACGTGGCGATGACCACCAGCACCAGCAGTGCGCCTATCAGCAAAGCGCCGCCGCCAAAGCCTAAGCCAGAATCATCTGCTAGAAAGTCACCCAGCGCGGTGCCTAGCGTGTTGGAAAACAGTATCGCCGTCCAGTACAGCAGCTCCACCTTGCGCGTTCTGATGTCGCTCACAGAAAACGACTCGCCGCTCAAGCGCCACAATGCAAAAATTACCAGCAAAATGCCGCTGAGTATCAGCGAGCCGTTGGCGTAGCCTAAGCCTAGCGTGCGATCCATGTAGTCTGACATGGTCGTCCCCGCGGTGCTAGTGAGCAAGATGACCAGCCAATACAGCGGCGGGTGATAGGCTTTGGCGGCGAGCTGTGAGACCAGCGCACATAACAGCATGCCCACCAGTATCAGCGAACTCACGGCGTAGCCTACGTTAAGTGTCATCGAGAGCAAATCGCCGGCGGTTTCGCCCAGCGTGGTGGCGCAGATTTTCATGATCCAGAAAAATAAAGTGATTTCAGGAAGTTTGTTCATTTCAGAGCTTCTTAAAGTTGGTTTAGGGGCAGGGTGCGTGTACTTGTTTAGGCGACTTTAGCACAGGGAACTCTCATGTTCTATCTTAAAAGCCGTGGAGCTTTAGTGCGTGCCTTGCTTGTTAATTTGCCGTTTTGCACTTATTTTCTTTAAGATAGCTAAATGCTCATCACACTAACCGAAGCCGTTCACAAGCTACAAGCGGGTGAGCTGGTGGCGATTCCCACTGAGACAGTCTATGGCTTAGCGGGCGATGCGACCAACGAAGCCGCTTTGCGGAAGATTTACGCGCTGAAACAACGCCCGCTCGATAATCCGCTGATTGTGCATATTGCCGATATCAGCCAAGTGCAGCATTGGGCGGCAGAATTTCCGCCATTAGCCGAAACATTAGCCCGCGCATTTTGGCCGGGCGCTTTAACCTTGGTGTTGCCGGCGCAACCTCAGGTTTCGAGCATCGTGCGCGGCGGTCAATCAACGGTTGCCTTGCGCGTTCCCAGTCATCCCTTAGCTTTGCAGATACTCAAGCTGAGCGGCTTGGCATTGGCCGCACCGTCGGCCAATCAATTCACCCAATTAAGCCCCACTACCGCCGCGCACGTGCGGGCTGGGCTGGGCGATGAGCTTGCGGTATTAGATGGCGGTGCGTGTGCCATCGGCATTGAATCCACCATAGTGCAGGTGGCTGGCGATAATTGGCGTGTTTTACGCCAAGGCATGATTAGCGAAGCGGCGATTGCGGAAATTGCGGCAATTGCGGCAATTGCGGCAAAGCCCGCATTGACCACACTGCAAGCCGTAAAAGCGCCAGGCCAGCACCATGTGCATTATTCGCCCCAAACGCCGCTGCATTTGTATGCCACGCGCTTAGCGCTACTGGCCGAATCGCAACGGCTTGCCGCGCAAAACAGCCCGCATGCCGCGCTATTGTTTGGTGCGGGCGAGTTACCGCTGTGTCAAAACATTGTTTTAGCCGATGAGGCCAACCAAGCCGCGCATGCGCTCTATAGCGCCTTGCATCAGTTGGATGCGCTCAATTGCAAGCAACTGCTGGTTGAACTGCCGCCGAATACGCCGACATGGTTGGCGATTTTAGATAAATTACGTCGTGCGGCGCAGGGGTAGCATTGAGGATGGTTTAGAAATTAATTTAATTGTCTATTATTTTCAATTAGTTAATAATAAGTTGAGTCTGACACCATTGATATGATTGAAAAAGGTGTTGTGTTGTTTTGCAAGACCTGACCCCGAGGTTCGTTTTAAACGAGGTTCGTTTTAAACAAATAGATAGGGAATTTATGGCGCACAATAGAAAATTAGTAATAGGCGTCGTTTCTCTCACAATCGCTAAAATCAGAGGCGATATACCGATATTAAGTGAGGTTAGAGATGAACTTGAGCAGCTTTTAATTCAAAGTAATTATCTTGATGGGGCTCCATTTAAATGGGTTGGAATGATATTGCGCTATGGTTTAAAAAATGATGCTAGCCCAGTGTACGAAAAAATAAATTCAAAACACGGTGATTTACCATTAGCAATTGAGATAGACACACACGAGCTGATTGGGGCTAGTAAAGAACAGATGAAACATATATTTACCAAAGCAACTTTAATTGCCCTAATTGATGCTGGGCGTAAATATAATCTCCCTGTCGCAGCCTTAGAAAATTATCAATCATAAATCAGCCCGCGTAGGCCGCACTCGCTTGCGGTGCGCCGTAAATAAAACTCCGGGGTCAAAACTCCGCGAACCTTGGGGTCGGGTCTTGCGAACCTTGCGAACCTTGGGGTCGGGTCTTGCAAAACAACATTTTGTTCTTCTGATTTCACGCAGCGATCTCCCACACCCCATCATTCATTGCTATTGACTGGTGTAATATTTTCTCTATACTTCTATCCATGCCGCGCGTTGCCACTTTTGCCAAGTTTGCCTTGTACCTGTATGCCAACGACCACGGGGTTGCCCATGTACATATTGAATCCGCCGTTGGACGGGCTTCGATTGCGATTGCAGACGGTAGCCTGCTGGTGGGCGATGTGCCGGTGGGGTTTGTCCGCCAAGCGCGAGTGTGGATAGCGGCACATCGTGATGAATTGTTGTGTTTATGGAAGGAGTTGCACCCATGAAAAAAACCATATTGCCCAGAATAGAGTCGCTTGAAGTCAAGCTGCCCGCCAGCCTTGTGCTGGTGTGGAGCAGTGGCGATGTCACGCCTATCAATTTGGCCAAGACCATTGCCCGCATTTCCAGTTATGCGCCGTTGCAGGACGCTGCTTCGTTTGCCCAAGCAAAGATAGAGCGCTGGGGACACGCAGTTGTGTGGAGCGATGAGATTGATATGGGAGCGGATGGGTTGTGGGCGGAGGCCATGCGGCAAAATCCAGCACCCGATCCGGTGGCGGAGTTTGATGCGTGGAAGGTGCGTAATCAGTTGTCGCTGACCACCGCTGCTCATGCTTTGGGAGTAACCCGCCGCACGGTAAGTGCCTATTTCAGTGGAATGCGTCCTATCCCCAAAACGGTACTGCTGGCTTGCAAAGGTTGGGAGGCGCAACGCAGGGCGGAGTGACTGGGTACTACCCAACAGGGCATCATTGCCGATGCCGATGCCGCCTGCCAGCGTGTCATTGCCATCTCCGTCTTGCAGTTGGTCATTGCCTTCTTCACCATACAGGTTGTCGTCTCCGGTATAGCCCCAGAGGATGTCGTTCCCCGTTCCGCCCCACAGGCTGTCTGCACGGCTGCTGCCGCCCATTTGGTCATCCCCACCGCCTGCTAAAAAATTGGTGAGTAGCGAGAGGTTGAACGGGTTGTTGTTGTAGGCGCTGTAATAGTTGGCATCAAAGATGTCGTTGCCATCGGTGCCAATGAGATAAACTCCGCGGGCAGGTCTTGCAAAGCAACATTTGAGGAGCAATGGAGCCAAGCTCCAATGTTCCTCAAGTGTTGTGGAATTGCTAAATTTAAGCGCTTGTCCCATGAGCCAATGCTAGAACAACATTCCGCTTTGACGCAAGCCGCCGCTTGCAACGACACCGGCTTCTGCTTAGGACAGCTTGGAGCATGGTAAGCACCTGTTATAATTCGGCCATGTCAGCCCCTTTTCCATTCAAAAAACTCGCTATTTTCGGTGTCGGCCTTATCGGCGGCTCGGTGGCGCTCGCGCTTAAAAAGGCTGGATTGGTGGCGGAGGTGGTGGGCGTGGGGCGCAATCAAAATGCGCTGCAACAAGCTGTGGATTTGGGCGTGATAGATAGCGCAGTTTCAGCCGCAGAGGCGGTGCAGGGCGCGGATGTGGTGTTGCTGGCGACACCAGTCGGGCAGTTTGCCAGCATCATGCAAAGCATCGCGCCGCATCTTGATACCAATACGGTGGTCACCGACGCGGGCAGCACCAAGCAGGATGTGGTGGTGGCTGCCAGAGCGCATATGGGCGACAAATTAAGGCGTTTTGTACCGGCGCATCCTATTGCAGGAGCAGAAAAAAGTGGCGTGACGGCGGCGCGTGACGATTTATTTCAAGGGCGTAACGTCATCCTCGCGCCCGTCACCGAAACCGCCAACGATGCCATCGAAACCGCGCAAGCCTTTTGGCAAGCCTGCGGTGCCAAGGTTAGCCAGATGACGCCACGCGGACACGACGAAGTGTTTGCCGCAGTGAGCCATCTGCCGCATCTGCTGGCGTTTGGGTTGGTGGCGGAGCTGGCGCAGCGCGAGAACGCAGAAAGTTTATTCGCCTTCGCCGCTAGCGGATTTAGAGATTTCACCCGCATCGCCGGTAGTTCGCCGGAGATGTGGCGCGACGTGAGTTTGGCCAACCGCGATGCCTTGTTGAAAGAATTGGAAATGTACCAAGAGCAGCTCGCCAGCATAGGCGCATTGTTGCGCGGCCACGATGGCGCTGGCTTGCAAGCCTTGTTTGAAACGGCGCGTACCGCGCGTAATAATTGGGAACAAAGTAAAAGTCAGTAATGGAAACGTTGCAATTACAAGCCGTGAGCGCTGCCTCCGGCACTGTCAAACTCCCCGGTTCCAAAAGTATTTCCAACCGTACTTTGTTGTTGGCGGCGCTGGCAGAAGGCACAACAGAAATTCGTGATTTATTGGTTTCGGACGATACCGCGCGCATGTTGGAAGCGCTGGATAAACTTGGTGTTCAATTAGAAAAACTGAGCGAGACCGACTGGAAAGTGACCGGTTGCGGTGGCAACTTTCCCAACAAAAATGCCGAGTTGTTTTTGGGTAATGCAGGCACGGCTTTTAGGCCACTGACGGCAGCGCTTGCCTTGTCTGGCGGTCATTACACGCTTTCTGGCGTGTCGCGCATGCACGAGCGTCCGATTAAAGACTTGGTGGATGCACTTCGACAGATTGGTGCGAATATCGAATACATGGGTAATGAGGGTTTTCCGCCACTCAAAATCTCGCCCGCCAGCATTGATGTAAGCAAACCCATTGAAATTCGCGGCGATGTTTCCAGCCAGTTTTTGACAGCGCTTTTAATGGCTTTGCCACTTACAGGCAAAGAGGCCACCATCGAGGTCGTTGGCGAGCTTATTTCTAAACCGTATATTGAAATCACGTTAAACCTCATGGCGAAATTCGGTGTCCACGTAGAACCTGAAGGAGGGCATCGCTTCGCAATTCCTACCACTAACCAATACCGAAGTCCTGGCCGGTTTTTTGTTGAAGGTGATGCTTCATCAGCCTCTTATTTCCTAGCTGCGGGTGCGATTGGTGGAGGGCCAGTGCGCGTTATAGGAGTAAGCAAAGATAGTATTCAAGGCGATGTAAAGTTTACTGATGCCTTGGGTAGAGATGAAACTGAACCCCTGTACACAACTAAGCCCTTAAGTTATATGGGGGCGAATATTAGTTGGGGTGATAACTGGATGGAGTCCAGTGCGCCAAGCGGCAGTAAACTAAAAGCCATTGATCTTGATTGCAACCACATCCCCGATGCTGCGATGACGCTTGCTGTGATGGCTTTATTTGCAGATGGCACCACGACTTTAAGCAACATCGCCAGTTGGCGGGTTAAAGAAACCGACCGCATCAGCGCTATGGCGACCGAGTTACGGAAAGTCGGCGCGATTGTGGAGGAAGGCGCGGATTACCTAAAAATAACGCCACCCGCCAAGCTCAACCCCAATGCAGTGATTGATACTTACGACGACCACCGCATGGCGATGTGCTTCTCCTTGGTGAGCTTGGGTGGCGTGCCCATCACCATCAACGACCCCAAGTGTGTTGCCAAGACTTTTCCTGACTATTTTGATCAGTTCGCTACTATCGTCCAAGCTTAATATGCCCCTAGCCCCTAGCCCCCAGACTCTAGCCCCTGTTATAGCCATTGACGGCCCATCCGCTTCTGGTAAAGGCACAGTAGCCCAGCGCGTGGCACAGCAGCTCGGCTTCCATTATCTTGATTCCGGTGCGCTGTATCGCATTGTGGCTTTGGCGGCGGAGCGTGCTGGTGTTGAGTGGAATGATGGCGATTCTTTGGCGCATTTGGCGGCGGGTTTAGAGATTGTTTTTGATGGCGATGAAATCCTGCTGAATGGTGAGAATGTGGCGGCGGCGGTGCGTTCTGAGGCGATGGGCAAGGGCGCGTCGGAGGTGGCGGTACATCAGGCGTTGCGTTCTCAGTTGCTGAGTTTGCAGCATGGATTTCGCCGTGAGCCGGGACTGGTGGCCGATGGGCGCGATATGGGTTCGGTGGTGTTTGCCGACGCTGAGACCAAAGTGTTTTTAACCGCCAGCAGTCAGGTGCGGGCGGAACGTCGCTATAAGCAGTTGATAGAAAAAGGAAACCATGCTATTCTGCCGCACGTTTTTGCTGATATTGAAGCGCGAGATGCGCGAGATAAGTCAAGAACATCGGCACCTTTGGTGCAGTGCGTTGATGCGATGTTTCTGGATACCAGCCAGTTGACGATAGATGAAGCGGTGGAGAAAGTGCTGCAACACTATCGTCACAATATCTAAATAGTAGTACAATCAATGTTTTATATATGCCCCGCAGGTTCAAAGCTTGCGGTTTTTTAATTTTACCCCGTTGCCAGACGGGTTTTTACTTAAGGTTTTTTAATGTCCACCTCTACCGCCTCTATGGAAAGTTTTGCAGATTTATTTGAAGAAAGTTTATCGCGTCAGGAAATGCGCTCCGGTGAAGTGATCACCGCTGAAGTGATTGCCGTTGACGATGATTTTGTCGTGGTGAACGCCGGACTTAAGTCCGAAAGCGTTATCCCCACCGAAGAGTTCCGCGATGACAGCGGCGTGATCGAAGTCAAAGTTGGCGACTTCGTAAAAGTCGCTATCGAATCGCTTGAAGACGGCTATGGTTCTACCAAGCTGTCGCGCGAAAAGGCCAAACGCCTCGCCGCATGGCTGGATTTAGAAGAAGCCATGAACGAAGGCCGCATTGTGAAGGGCTTTATCAATGGCCGCGTCAAAGGCGGCTTGACCGTCATGATCAACGGCATTCGCGCTTTCCTGCCAGGTTCATTGGTAGATGTGCGCCCGGTGAAAGACACCACCCCGTTTGAAAACAAAGAATGGGATTTCAAGGTGATCAAGTTGGATCGCAAGCGTAACAACGTGGTGATGTCCCGCCGTGCGGTGATGGAATCCAGCGTAGGCGCTGACCGTGAAGCATTGATGACCACGTTGACCGAGGGTACTGTAGTTAAGGGTATCGTTAAAAATATCACCGACTACGGCGCGTTCGTGGACTTGGGCGGTATTGACGGCCTGTTGCATATCACCGATTTGGCTTGGCGTCGCGTCAAGCATCCGTCTGAAGTGTTGACCGTGGGCGACGAAATTGAAGCCAAGATTCTTAAATATGACGCTGAAAAGAACCGTGTTTCACTTGGTATCAAACAAATGGGCGACGACCCTTGGGTTGCATTGTCCCGCCGTTATCCGGCCAGCACCCGCCTGTTCGGCAAAGTGACCAACTTGACCGACTACGGCGCGTTTGTGGAAATCGAGCCGGGTATTGAAGGGTTGGTACACGTGTCCGAAATGGACTGGACCAACAAGAACGTACATCCAGCCAAGGTGGTGCAGTTGGGTGACGAAGTAGAAGTGATGATTCTGGAAATAGACGAAGAGCGTCGCCGCTTGTCACTGGGCATGAAGCAATGCCAAACCAATCCATGGGATGACTTTGCTGCCACCATGAAGAAGGGCGATAAAGTCAGCGGCCAGATCAAATCTATCACCGACTTCGGCATCTTTATTGGCTTGGCAGGCGGCATCGACGGATTGGTACATTTGTCTGACCTCTCTTGGAGCCAAGCGGGCGAAGAAGCTATCCGCAATTTCAAGAAGGGTGACGAAGTTACCGCTACCATTCTTGCTATTGACGTAGAAAAAGAACGTATCTCCCTGGGTGTTAAGCAGTTGGAAAGTGATCCAATGGCAGGCGCCACTTCCGCCAGCTTTGACAAGGGCGCTTTGGTCAAGGGGACAGTGAAGAGTATGGATGCCAAGGGCGCTGTGATTGACCTCGGTAACGGCACAGAAGGCTATGTGCGTGCTGCTGATGCTGCGCGTGACAAAGTGGAAGATATTCGTAGTGTGCTGAAAGAGGGCGACGAAATCGAAGCTAAAGTTACCGGAACGGATCGTAAAACCCGCGTGGTAGGCTTGTCTATCAAAGCTAAAGATATGGCGGACGAAGCCGATGCTGTTAGTAAGTATAGTAACGATAGTGCTAATGCCGGCACCACCAGCCTTGGCGCGTTGTTAAAAGCCAAGATGGATGGAAAAAACAACGAATAGAGCGATGTTGCCATGACAAAATCTGAATTGATTACCAAGCTGGCTGCGCGTTTTCCCCAACTGGTGTTAAAGGATGCCGAACTCTCAGTAAAGGCCGTCCTTGATGCCATGACCGAGAAATTAGCGAGCGGAAAACGTATCGAGATTCGTGGATTTGGGAGTTTCAGTTTGAACTACCGTCCGCCGCGTCTGGGGCGTAATCCTAAAACTGGCGATAAGGTGCAAGTGCCAGAAAAATACGTGCCTCACTTCAAAGCCGGTAAAGAACTGCGTGAGCGTGTGGATTTTGAATAAATAGCTGTTTTGTTTGAAAATGATAAGCGGCGTAATCGCAAGATTGCGCCGCTTTTTTACTGGTAAAATTCTTACTCTGTTTCACTAGGCAAAACTTACATGGATTTTGAATACTGGTGGTTGCTCGTCTTGCCACTTTTCTTTGTGTTGGGTTGGATAGCCGCGCGGGTTGATTTGGGACGCTTGCTATCTGAGACCAGCACGCTCCCCGCCTCATATTTCCGTGGCTTGAATTTCCTCATCAGCGAACAACCTGATAAAGCCATCGAAGCCTTTAGCGAAGCGCTCAAAGTTGATAATAACACCCTAGAATTGCACTATGCGCTGGGTAGCTTGTTTCGCCGTACTGGCGAGATGGATAGAGCGATACGCTTGCATCAGGGATTGCTCGAGCGTGAGAGCTTGGACGAAACCCAGCGCCTGATGGCATTGGCTGAATTAGCGCAGGATTACCTCAAAGCGGGCTTGCTGGATCGTGCTGAGGAGTTATTCGCCAAACTCACCGAGACGCGCTACGCACAATCTGCATTGGGTGCTTTGCTGGAAATTTACGTCCACGAAAAAGAATGGATGCAAGCGGTGGCGGTGGCAAAACGCTTGGAAATTTTGACTGGACAACCGCTCGGTAAAGAAATCGCCCAATTTCATTGCGAGTTGGCGCACCAAAAAATGTTGTTGGGCGAAAGCGTTGACGCTGCGGGCAGTCTACAAACCGCGCTGGACGAAAATCGCAACAGCATACGCGCCAACATCATGTTGGGCGATATGGCGGCGAGCAATAAAAATCATGCAGCAGCCCTGCAATACTGGCGTGAAATCGAGCTGCAAGCGCCCGCATACATTGAATTGGTAGCAGAACGCATGATGCAAAGCTGGCGTGCCTTAAAGCTCAGCGATGAAGGCCTGCAATGGCTACATGACGCGGTGCGTAAATACCCGCTGGAAGAAGCCGCGCAAGTGTTGTTTGATGCGACGCTAGATCTGAAAGGACCAGAATCCGCCTACCGCATGGCGCACGAAGAAGCGGATTTATCGCCCACCTTGGCAGCGCTGGATCGCTTGTTGCAAGCCAAAGTTAGCGGAATGCCGGATGGCGATTTGCGTTTGGTGATGGATGCCATTAAACAACATTTGGAACGCACCGCGTTTTATCGCTGCACCACTTGTGGCTACACCGCGCGGCAGTTTCACTGGCATTGTCCAAGCTGTGGCGAGTGGGAGACCTTGCCGCCTAAATATGAACGTGAGAGTAAATGAGTGACCCTAAAATAATAGTTGCCTTAGATTACCCAGAAGCCCCATCTGCATTGGCCTTGGTAGCAAAGCTAGACCCGCAATTATGTCGTCTAAAAGTTGGTAAAGAGCTTTTCACCGTTGCCGGCGCGGATCTGGTTTCGCATCTGATTGATAAGGGTTTTGGGGTATTCTTAGATCTTAAATTCCACGACATCCCCAACACCGTGGCTAAAGCCTGCGAGGCCGCTAGCAAGCTTGGCGTGTGGATGTTGAACGTTCATGCCAGTGGTGGCAGCGCCATGATGATGGCGGCGCAGGAGGCGGTGAGTAAAGCGGCACAGCCGCCGCTATTGATAGCGGTGACAGTGTTGACCAGTATGGATGAGCCTGCCATGGTTGAAATCGGCATGAGCGGCGGAGTGCAAGCCACGGTGATGCGCTTGGCTTATCTAGCCAAGCGTAGCGGACTTGCCGGCGTGGTGTGCTCGGCACAAGAAGCACCTTTGTTGCGGCGAGAGTTAGGGGAGGATTTCAAACTGGTCACGCCAGGTATACGTCCAGCGGATGCCAGCTTGGACGACCAATCGCGTGTACTTAGTCCTGCTGCCGCGATGAAAAATGGGGCAAGTTATCTGGTGATAGGCCGCCCTATCACTCAAGCGGCTGATCCTTTGGCAACTTTGCAAGACATTCATCAGGAAATTAAACATTATGAAAATTAGTGTAGTCGGAACAGGTTACGTAGGATTAGTGACAGGCGCATGTTTGGCCGAGGTCGGTAACGACGTGCTTTGCCTAGACTTAGACGCCAACAAAATAAAAATTCTGCATGAAGGTGGCATTCCCATTCACGAGCCTGGTTTGTTGGAGATGGTGCAGCGTAACGTGGCGGCAGGGCGCTTGCATTTTACTACCAGCGTGGAGGACAGCGTGGCGTTTGGGCAAGTACAGTTTATCGCCGTGGGCACGCCACCGGATGAAGACGGCTCGGCGGATTTACAATATGTGACGGCAGCGGCTCGCAACATCGCCCGCCACATGACCGAATTCAAAGTGGTGGTGGACAAAAGCACCGTGCCGGTAGGCACGGCAGATAAGGTCAAAGCCGCCATCAATGAAGAGTTGGGTAAACGCGGTGCTGCAATTCCTTTCGCCGTGGCTTCCAATCCAGAATTCTTGAAAGAGGGCGCGGCGGTGGAGGACTTTATGCGCCCGGATCGTATCGTGCTGGGTGCTGATGATGAGCGTGCCGTGACTTTAATGCGCGAAATTTATGCACCATTTAACCGCAATCACGACCGCTTGGTGGTGATGGACATCCGCTCCGCCGAGCTTACCAAATATGCCGCTAACTGCATGTTGGCGACGCGCATTTCGTTCATGAATGAACTGGCCAATTTGGCAGATAAGCTGGGTGCGGATATTGAACAGGTACGGCTGGGAATCGGTTCTGATCCACGCATAGGCTACGATTTCCTATATCCAGGCTGTGGCTACGGCGGTTCGTGTTTCCCTAAAGACGTGCAAGCACTCATTCGCACGGCGGATAGCATAGATCAGCCGTTGCAAGTGTTGAATGCGGTGGAAGCGGCTAACGACGTGCAGAAACGTGTGTTGCTGGAGAAAATAAAAGTCAAGTTTGGTAGCAATCTAAACGGCAAAAAAATCGCATTATGGGGTTTGGCATTCAAGCCTAACACCGACGATATGCGAGAGGCCTCCAGCCGTGTGTTGATTCAAGGCTTGTGGGACTTAGGTGCTAGTGTGACGGCCTACGACCCTGTAGCTATGACCGAATCCAGGCGAATTTTTGGCGATGACGCGCGTTTGCAATATGCCGATTCGCCGATGTCCGCGCTCAAAGATGCTGATGCGCTGGCGATTGTGACCGAATGGAAAGAATTTCGCGCTCCCGATTTTGATGCGATTAAAATTGCGCTTAAAACCCCTGTTGTTTTTGATGGACGTAATATGTACACGCCAGCCACAGTTAAGGCGCATGGCTTGGAGTATTACGCTATAGGCAGGAGGTAAATTCAGTAAGATTCATGTAAGCTACTGCCTGCATGATGTAGCTACCTGATGAAGCGTGTCAGACAAATAAAACCCCTATAGGAGATTGTGATGAAGAAATTTTTGTTGGTATTGATGAGTGTAATTGCTTTTTCTCTGTCCGCCCCAGTCATGGCTGCGGTTGACCTCAACAAGGCTACCCAAGCTGAGCTAGAAGGCGTAAAAGGCATTGGCCCAGCCAAGGCTAAAGCGATCATTGACTATCGCACCAAGAATGGCGCTTTCAAATCCGTGGATGACTTGGATAACGTCAAAGGTTTCGGCAAAAAAACTGTAGATAAAGTCAAAGCCGACCTAAGTGTTGGCGGCGCTGCGGCAGCTGCTCCGGCTCCAGTCAAGGCAGAAAAAAAGGCAGATAAGCCTATGAAAGACGCTAAACCTGCTGATGCTAAGGATAAAGCGAAGAAGTAATAGTTGGTTTTAAGCAAATAAAAAGCCCCGCGAGAGGCTTTTTATTTGGCTGTTAGTAATTAAGCTGTGTTTTTTCTACGTACCGCAAAACCAATTCCGGCAAAACCTACAAGCATGAGCATAAATACGCTGGGTTCTGGTATCGGAGAGATCACAGGTAAAACAGACAGGGATATGACCATGTCATTGTAGTCATTGTCTGTCCAGTCTTCATGGGCGAAGGCGTATTTCCCGCTGCTACTCACAAATATCTTGGATTGATCATTCGCGAAATTTGCAAATGGATTTAATTCGTCAAATCTATAGCTGGTTAAAGCTGTTTTAAGCTTGTAGACGATGGCATCATTATTTGTATCGCTGCCAGTAAATACAAGTTTATTACTTTTGCCATCGGCGATTGCAAAGGTTTGCCACTTTGCCCAAGAAGTATTTTCAGAGGCGAGTTGGAACAGGAGATTGCTACCTTTTTTATTCCAGTCGGCACTTGAAAGTGCGCTGAAGCTAGTTAGACTCCAACCGCTGTTATCAATCGCATTCAAAATGCTTGGCAGCGTTGGCTCTGCAGCCGAGGCTTGATTTGAAAATACACTGGCGGCGACCAGCGCTAAACCAGCAGTTAGAATTCTGGTCTGAAGTTTCATGATTTTCCTTTTGATTAACATCTAGGCGCGCATAGTAAGCGGGGCTAAATTGTCGAACAATAGTTCTTTCGGACTATTAAGGAGTAATCATAGTGACTTAAACTACACAAACCCAGCATTCAAGGGGGTTATGTGACTATGGTGAAGCTGAGGGATTGAAATGTGAATATTACCCAAAAAGCTATTTCACCCGCATTCCTGGTTGTGCACCGGAATCAGGTGAGAGGATGAATGGTCCGCCGCGCTCATCTGAAGCGGCTAGTACCATGCCTTCAGACATGCCGAACTTCATCTTGCGTGGTGCAAGATTGGCGACCATCAATGTCAAACGCCCTACCAGCGTGGCGGGGTCGTAGGCCGACTTGATGCCGGCGAACACTTGGCGTGGTTGTACTTCGCCGATGTCCAAACTGAGTTTTAGCAGTTTTTCTGCACCTTCTACATGTTCTGCATTGACAATCTTGGCGATGCGTAAATCCACCTTGGTAAAGTCATCAATGGTTATATATTCCGCCTCGCCCAACGGCGCGATGGCTGAAGTGGGTGCAGTGGCTTGCAGGTTTTCTTTGTTGGCTTCGGTCATGGCTTCGATGTGTTTGGGGTCGAGGCGGGTAATAAGCGGTTCATACTTTGATATAAGATGCCCAGCAGGTAGCACGAAATATTGATCCCAGTGCATTTGGGAATCATCAAGATTCAAAAATACTTGAGCATTTTTGGCTAACTCAGGTAATACAGGTTTAAGGTAAATCGTCAAAAGCCAAAACATATTCAGGGCTAGTGAACAAACATGCTGTAATTCTTCTTCAGAGCCAGTCAGTTTGGCTAGCTCCCAAGGTTTCTTTTCAGCAATATATTGATTAGCAAGGTCGGCTAAGCGCATTACTTCACGCAAGGCTCGCCCATAATCTCTATCGGCATAACACATGCCAATTTTTTTCCAAGATTCTGGCGACATAAACTCTGTTTTTAGAGAAATGTCCCAATGCATTGGCATTGCGCTCAGCAACCCATTAAATTTATTAGTTATAAATCCCGCACAACGACTCGCAATATTGACGTACTTCCCCACCAAGTCGCTGTTCACGCGTGCCACAAAATCTTCTAGATTGAGGTCAATGTCTTCCATGGTGCCGTTAAGCTTGGCTGCGTAGTAATAACGCAAATACTCAGGGTTTTTGACGTGTTCCAAGTAGCTCCGCGCTGTGATAAACGTGCCGCGCGATTTGGACATTTTCTCGCCATTCACTGTCAAAAAGCCGTGTGCGAAGATTTGCGTGGGTTTGCGGTAACCAGCATATTCAAGGGTCGCAGGCCAGAATAGGGCGTGAAAGTAGAGGATGTCTTTGCCGATGAAGTGGTAGAGTTCGGTGGTGGAATCTTTTTTCCAGTATTCATCAAAGTCAAGAGCGTCGCCCTCACCCCGACCCTCTCCCGCGGGGAGAGGGGGTTTGGCGCATAGGTTTTTGAAACTAGCCATGTAGCCTATGGGCGCGTCTAGCCATACATAAAAATACTTGCCCGGCGCATCGGGGATTTCAAAGCCGAAGTAGGGCGCGTCGCGCGAAATGTCCCAGTCGTTTAGGCCGTTCTCAAACCATTCTCCCATCTTGTTGGCAGCTTCATTCTGTAAGGTGCCGGAACGTGTCCATTCTTTTAGAAAATCCTCGCATTCAGAGAGTTTGAAGAAATAGTGCTCAGTCTCTTTGCGCACCGGAGCGGCACCAGAGACGGCAGAATAGGGATTGATCAGTTCGGTGGGGTTATAGGTCGCGCCGCACACTTCGCAGGAATCGCCGTATTGGTCTTTGGCGTGGCATTTGGGGCATTCGCCTTTGATGAAGCGATCCGGCAGGAACATGTTTTTGACAGGGTCAAAATACTGTTCAATCGTCTTGCTGGTGATTTTGCCGTTGGCCTTGAGCGCCTTATAGATACTGCTTGCCAGCTCGCGGTTCTCGTCAGAATGGGTAGAGTGGTAGTTGTCGAACTCCACCAAAAACTCATCAAAATCCTGCTTATGTTCCGTGTGTACCTTGGCAATCAAGGCTTCCGGCGTGATGCCTTCTTTTTCTGCACGCAACATAATCGGCGTGCCATGGGTGTCGTCGGCGCAAACGTAGTGCACTGTGTGCCCTTGCATCTTCTGGAAGCGCACCCAGATGTCGGTCTGGATGTATTCGACGAGATGGCCGAGGTGGATACTCCCGTTGGCGTAGGGCAGGGCGGAGGTGACGAGGATTTTGCGCTTGGACATGAGAGGCTTAAAAGGCTTATAGGATGCGGCATTTTAACAAATGACGGTGGGTTGCACATGAGTTAAAATTGGCGCACTTTAATTACTAGAAATGTTGTGCTTATGTCGCTCTCCGAACTGCAAATCCAAATCGCGCTGAAAGAAATCACCGACCCCAACACCGGCAAAGACTTCATCGCCGCCAAGGCCGCCAAAAATATCCGCATAGACGGCAACAACATCGCGCTGGACATCGTGCTGGGCTATCCTGCCAACAGCGTGATGGCCGAGATTCAAGGCTTGGTGCAGGCCAAGCTCAAAACCCTGCCCGAAGTTGGCAGCGTGTTCGTCAATGTCAGCAGCAAAATCGTTTCGCACTCAGTGCAGCGTGGCGTGCAGACTATCCCCGGCGTGAAAAACATCATCGCCGTGGCTTCGGGTAAGGGCGGCGTGGGCAAATCTACTACTGCCGTCAATTTGGCGCTGGCGTTGGCTGCGGAGGGCGCGACTGTTGGAATCCTCGACGCCGACATCTATGGCCCCTCGCAGCCCATGATGCTGGGCATAGACGGCAAGCCGGAAACCACCGACGGCAAAAGCATGGAGCCTATGGAAGCGCACGGCATACAAGCCATGTCCATCGGCTTTTTGATTGATAAAGACACGCCTATGGTTTGGCGCGGCCCAATGGTGACGGGTGCGCTGGAGCAATTGCTGCGCGAAACCAAATGGCGTGACTTGGACTATTTGATTGTGGATATGCCACCTGGGACAGGAGATATTCAGTTGACGCTTTCGCAAAAAGTGCCGGTGACGGGCGCGATTATCGTCACCACGCCGCAAGACATCGCCTTGCTGGATGCGCGCAAGGGATTGAAAATGTTTGAAAAGGTTGGCGTTTCCATCATCGGTATCGTGGAAAACATGAGTACGCATATTTGCAGCAAATGTGGTCACGAAGAGCACATTTTCGGCTCAGGTGGCGGCGATAAGATGTGTGCGGACTACGAAGTGGAATTGTTGGGAAGCTTACCTCTGGACATTCGCATCCGTGAACAAACCGATAGCGGGAAACCCACGGTGGTGGCCGATCCAGACGGCGCTTTGGCTGCAAACTATCGTGCAATTGCACGCAAGACGGCCATCAAGTTGGCGGCGATGGGGCAGGATCACAGCGCGAAATTCCCGAATATCGTAATCCAAAACTCCTAATAAAAAAGGCCGCTTCAGCGGCCTTTTTTACATCATTTTTTAGAAATGGTACTGAAAGCGAATTTGATGGAAGTTGATACCAGGGTTGGGGGTATCTATGCTGGCGTTGGACAAGTGTTGCAGGTGATATGCCAAATCGTATTCGCCCTTGTCGCCAAAGCGGAAGCCCGCACCCACGTGGTCGCCAAACTGGAAGTTGGTGCTGAATTGACGATTGGTGGTGATAGAGGTCTCGGTCAGCACGTGTGCGCCGACGCCGATTTCAATATAAGGTGAAAAGCCGGAAGTGGTGGCGGATTGGAATCTGAACACGGGGGTGATGCCGAAATCGCCGATGTCGGACTGGTTGGAATTCCAGTAGCCTGCGGATAAATCCCAGTAGCCGCCTAAGTACCAATTGCCCATTTCTAGCCACTTCACGCCCCAATCCCACTGCACACCGACACGCCCCATGCTCACGTCACCGTTATCGTTCGGGGAATACCCACCTTCGATGGAAATGCTGTCTATGCCTAAATCAGCCGCAGAGGCGGGCATGGCGCATAGCGAGAGTAATAGGGCGGAAATGGCGACTGCGGTGCGATTCATACGAACTTCCTTTTTGAAATCATTAAAATTAGCGAAAATTTATCTTATTTCCAATAAGATAGCAACTTGTTTTCGAGCCGACCTCATTCATGAAACAGATTACCTCGCGCGATAACCCATTATTCAAGCAGTTGAAGAAGCTGGTCACGTCGTCCCGTGAGCGGCGTAAAATGGGGAAAACCTTGCTGGATGGCGCACATTTGCTGCAAAGTTATAGGACGATGGGCGCTGTGCCGGAGCTGCTCATCGTGGCGGAGCGGGCTAGGCAAAATGCTGAAATACTTGCGCTGCTGGCCGGTGTTGATGAAGGCGCAGTGGTCAGCCTGCCAGATGCGATGTTCGCTGAATTATCGCCGGTTGAAACACCTAGCGGAATTTTGGCCTTGATAGTGATTGAGCCACTCATGCCGCCTTTGCAGCCCGATTTTTGTTTGTTGGTGGAAGGCGTACAAGATCCGGGGAATTTGGGTTCTATATTGCGTTCCGCGGCGGCGGCTGGAGTTGCGGTGGCTTATTTGTCTGAAAGTTGCGCCGATGTTTGGTCGCCCAAGGTGTTGCGTGGCGGCATGGGGGCACACTTTGCGCTGGCGATAGTAGAAAAAGCGGATTTGTTGCACATTGTAAAGGGCTTTGAAGGCGTTTCAGTGGCGACCAGCTTGAGCGGGACTAAATTGTTCTACCAGCTAAATTTGACAGGGCGTGTGGCGATATTGGTGGGTAACGAGGGTGCGGGCTTATCTGCGGCGCTGCTGTTAGCCGCCAGTGAACAGGTGCGTATCCCCATGTTGGGCAGTACAGATTCGCTCAATGTGGCGGCTGCTACGGCGATTTGTTTGTTTGAGCGGGTGCGCCAGCTTAGTGCCTAGTCTCCCCTCCCGGGGCGGCAATCTCAGTTACAAATAGTTGCTCGGCATCTATCTTGTCAAACTCGTAGCGTTGATTACAAAACTCGCAATGCACCTCTATTTGCTTGCGTTCGTCTACCAAGCTGGCGATTTCTTCCTTACCTAGCATACGCAGCACATTAGCCACTCCGGTGCGTGAACACGGGCAACTAAAGGCTACGATTTGTGGCTCAAACAGTCGTACATCTTCTTCAAAAAACAGTCTGTGCAATAAGGTTTGGACGGGTAACTCCAGCAGCTCTTTAGGTTTTACCGTGCTAGCCAGATGCGTGATTCTGTTCCAGTCATCGTCATCTTGTAGCGGCTGATCCGGCAGCTTTTGCAGCAAGATGCCCGCGGCATTGGTCGCGTTACACGCCAGCCACAGCACTGTATCCAATTGCTCAGAACGTGCCATATAGCCCGCGATGATGTCGGCGATGTTGTCGCCTTCCAGCGGTACTACGCCTTGATAGCTCTGTCCTTCGCTGGGTAGCAGGGTAATCACGCATTTGCCATTGCCAACGAGTGCTCCTAGGCTTGCTTTAGCGGGAAGTTCGTCGCTCCATTTGGCGGTAGCACGCATGGTCATATCACTATTGCATTCCACCACCAGCAGCGAAACCAGACCATCGCCTTGTATCTGCAACACCAACGCGCCGTCTAGCTTGAGAGTGGCCGTGAGCAGCGCGGCAGCGGCCATCAGTTCACCCAGAATATTACGCAGGGCGATGGGGTAGTCGTGACGCTCCAACACAGCCAGCCAAGTGCTTTCCAAACGCACAACTTCGCCGCGTATGGGGGTGTTTTCAAACATGAAACGGGAGAGGGTGTCGGCTTCAGTCATATGGGCGGGATAATACCAGATGCGGCACGGATGTAAGTTGCCAATGCGTCAATGCCCAGTGCCACAGCGCTTGCAGCTCAGATTGCAGTGCCTGTGGCGGCGATTGGCCGAGGAATTGTAAGGCTTGCCAAAGCTCGGGCGTTGGTTTGCTCGTATCTAGCGGTTTAGCGAGCCTTTGTTTACTGAGTTTCTCGCCTTGCGCGTTGGTTGCAATGGGTAAGTGCGCGTACTGTGGCATGGGCAGCTGGAGCAAGCGCTGCAAGTAGATTTGGCGTGGGGTAGAGCTGAGCAAGTCTGTGCCACGTACGACCTGCGTAATGCCTTGCGCTGCATCGTCCACTACTACTGCGAGTTGATAGGTGTAAAAACCATCAGCGCGTTTCAGTACAAAGTCGCCAAGATCGTGCAGCAAGTTTTGGCTTTGTTTGCCTTGAATGGCATCTTCAAAGCTGATGGCGTCAGCATAGGTGATTACGCGCCAAGCACCTTTTGTGTGTTGGGCGTGGCGGCAAGTGCCGGGGTATATTGCGCCATCTATGCCTTGTATGGCGGAATCGGCGATTTCTTTGCGGGTACAAGTGCAGAGATAGACCTGGTCTTGATGCTTGAGTACGCTCAGTGCGGCTTCGTAGGCTGTATGGCGCGAGCTTTGCAGCATCACTTCACCATCCCATTCAAAGCCAAAAGCTTCAAGAGTTCGCAAAATATGGTCAGTGGCGCCTGGTTGTTCGCGCGGCGGATCTAAGTCTTCTATACGCACCAGCCATTGGCCTTGCTGGGTTCTTGCTTGAAGATAACTGGCGGTCGCGGCGATGAGTGAGCCGAAATGTAATGGCCCAGTGGGGGAGGGAGCGAAGCGACCCTTAACCATAGTTCTTAGTGCAGCGTGTAGACGTTATCGCGGTCACGATGTGGCGGAATGTCTATTTGTTCTAGTTTTCGGCCTAGCAAAATGAGTGTGCATGACAAACGGTCTGCCCCTGTGTCGCTGACCTCAAAGGTGTAGGTGCGTTGAAAGCGCAAGCGGCCATAAGCATCGCGCGCCACCCACAGGCGACTCACCGCTACGGTTTCGTCTAATAATTGCAGGCCATTGCTAGCGGCGGCTTGGCGACCTGCGTTGATGGCGACTTCGTGTACGCTGAGGCCATCCAGCCAGAACCAGCCGCCAAGAATAATGGCGGCTAGCAGGATGATTTCTATGGGGATGTTGAAAAAAGACAAGCTTTAAGCAAACAGCGCGGCTTTGGTTTCCTGTGTTTGCATGTCCAGCAGGGCTTCCATATCCAGCACCAGAACAATAGAACCGTCGCCAGTGAGGGTGGCACCGGCAATGCCTTGCGGTTTGATGTCTTGCAGTGATTTGATGACCACGTCAGACTGGCCGATGAAGCTATCAACCGCCATGATGAATACGCTGTCGCCTGATTGTATCAAGATGCCGAAAGCGGGTACGGAACGGTCTTGCCAGCCGATCAGGCTAGCTAAAGTACGGATAGGTAGCACTTCTTCGCGTACCACCATGGTGGCTTTGCCAGAAACTTGTTGCACGTCGCCGGGGTAGATAGGAATAATTTCGCGCACCATAGACAGCGGTACGGCGAAGGGTTGATCTCCCAAACGCACCATCAGCACTGGTAGGATGGCGAGGGTGAGTGGTAGTGTAATGCGGAAAACCGAACCTTTTCCTACTATCGAAGTGATGTCAATTTTGCCGTTAAGTTTTTGGATGTTGGTCTTCACCACGTCCATGCCCACACCACGGCCAGATACGTCGGAAATCTGGTCTTTGGTGGAAAAGCCGGGCAGGAATATCAAGCCCCAGCTTTGCTTGTCATCAAGCGTATTCGCGGTTTCCGCGTCTATCAAACCTTTTTCTACGGCTTTGTTGCGGATGACATCGGGGCGAATGCCGCGTCCGTCGTCCACGATTTCGATGACGATGCTGTCGCCAATTTGCTCGGCGGATAGATTAATCAAGCTTTTCAGAGGTTTGCCCGCAGCTTTTCGTTCATCTGGGCTATCTACGCCGTGGTCAACCGCGTTACGAATCAAGTGCACAAGCGGATCGTTCAAATCTTCGATCATTGTTTTGTCAATTTCAGTTTCTTCGCCTATCAGCACCAATTCTACGTCTTTACCAAGTTGTCGTGCCAAGTCACGCGCTAAGCGCGGATACTTTTGGAACAAGCGGCCAATCGGCTGCATACGCGTTTTCATGGCCGCGCTTTGTAAGTCGCCCACTAACAAGTCTAGTTGGCTGACGGTTTCGTCGAGTTGTTTGATGGTCTCGTGATCCAGTTTGCCTTGCAGCATGGAGGCGCGAATCGAGGTAAGACGGTTCTTGGCCAAGCCTATTTCGCCGGACAGATTTAACACTTGATCCAAACGTGCGGTATCTACGCGAATGGTCGTGTCTTTTGCGGCTGGTGCTGCGGCAACCGGTGTTGCAGTTCTTGGTGCTGCGGCTTTAGGAGCCAATGCGGCGGCGGCTGGAGTTACAATTTGAGGTGGCGCTGGAGTCGCGGCGACGGGTTCTGGAGCAGCCTCCACGACAGGCGTGGCTTTGCCGAGCAGGCCTTGGTATAAAACATTCCAATCTGGGCCATTAGCAACTGGTGACGCGCTCATCATGGTTTGTGCACCAGAGGCCACCGGAGCTGGGGCTGCGGGGGCAGCAGATGGAACATCGCCGGTCAGCAAGCCTTCAATAGAGGCCAATATGGCAGGGTCAGCAGCGGAAGGTTGACGCGCTTGCGACAACTCGGCAAACATCTCACGCACTATACCCGTTGCCGCCATAATTACGTCCATAATCATGGGATTGAGGGTGAGTTGGTCGTTACGCAGCTTGTCGAACAGATTTTCGGTGCGATGGCACAGCTTGACCATCTCGGTGGCATTCAGAAAACCTGCGCCACCCTTGATAGTGTGGAAACCACGGAAGATTTCGTTGAGCAGTCCCTTGTCGTCTGGAGTCTTTTCCAAATCAACCAATTTGTTGTCTACATTGGACAGTAAATCAGAGCCTTCCGTGAGGAAGTCCTGAAGCATGTCCTCCATGCCGGCGAAATCACTCATGATAGATTCCTATTAAAAACCCAGGTTACCAAGAAGCGCTTTAATTTGGTCAGGGGTGGAGGCGTTGCTGTCCAGCCCTTGTTTTTTGTCACTGGGCGCATTGGCAATGAGCAGTTGTGCTAGTTGTCCTTCGAGTTGTTGCACTGCGTCGGTCAGTTTTTTGACAGAAGATGCATCTAGTTCTGTGCTGGATTTGGTCTTAGCAGGAACATCTTGCAGGTAGGCTTTGCTATCGGCGGCGAGTCCTTTGAATTCGTCTACGCTGAGCTTTCCGTCCATCAATTGCGCCCATTTACTGGAGAGCTGCGTGGCGCTAATTCCCAGAGCATTCGCGCCATCTGCTGCGCTTTTGAGTTTGTCTGCCATAGCAGAAATACGATCATGACCAACATCACGTAGTGTGTCATGTAATTTGCGTGTGGCTTGACCAACCTGAGCGTACAAGTCACCGCCCATGCTGGGACTTGGCGCTGCTGAAACCGCTGCGGCGGCTGGTACAGGAGCCGCCGGACTAGTGGCGGCGATGCTGTCAAATAGCGCTTCGAGATCGTCGTCTTCGGTACTCACTGCGGTCTCCTTAGATGCCTAGCTTTTCAAAAATGCGATTGAGTTTTTCTTCTAGCGTGGTGGCGGTAAATGGCTTCACGATATAGCCGTTAGCGCCAGATTGCGCGGCTTCCACGATGTTTTCGCGCTTGGCTTCTGCCGTCACCATCAGCACTGGTAAGTCCTTGAGGTTGGGGTCTTTGCGTATATTTTTGAGTAGTTCAATGCCGGACATGTTTGGCATGTTCCAATCAGTGACTACGAACTCAAAACGACCGCTTTGTAGCTTGTTCAAAGCGGAAACGCCGTCTTCTGCTTCTTCCACATTCGTGAAGCCAAGCTCCTTGAGCAGATTGCGTATGATTCTGCGCATAGTGGAAAAGTCATCCACTACTAACAATTTCAAATTTTTGTCAGGCATTTAGTTGCTCCATCCGATTCTTGCTGATTCTTGAATTTTAGTTATGCCAACAACGGGCGTAAAGTTTCTGCCAAGGCATTAGGGTCAAATTTCGGAACGTAGGTGTCCACGCCAGATTGTAACCCCATATTGCGATTGGCTTGCGAAGATAATGAGGAATGCATGACCACGGGAATGCCATCAAAACGTCTATCCGCCTTGATGTTTTTGGCTAATACATAGCCATCCATTTCCGGCATCTCCGCATCCGTTAAAATCAGGCGTAAGGATTGGTGCAACGGGCGATTTTCCTGTTGTGCACGCGCCGCCATTGCCTTGAGTTTTTCCCAAGCATCCGCACCATTGTGTGCCTGTTGGTGCTTGACAGCCATTTTGTCTAATACACTGATAATGGACTTTCTGGCCACTGCGGAGTCATCCGCAAAAAATACAAAACTATCTTGATTGGAGCCTGTAGGCTCGATCGCAGCCAGTTCAGGGATTTTATCCTCACCTATGGTGAGTGCCAATAGCTGTTCTACATCTAGGATGGACACCAAGCGACCATCCGGTAGCTCGGTGATAGCTGTCACCATGCCTTGTTCGCCTCCCAGCATATTTTGCGGCGGCTTAATTCTTTCCCAGTCCACGCGGATAATGCGGTCTACACTGTCCACCAGAAATCCTTGAGTGTGCTTACTGAACTCGGTGACGATGAGCGTTTCGTTACTGCAATTGTTGCGGCCGCTGTTGAGGCCTATAAAGCTGGAGAGCGTAATCACCGGAATGATGTTGCCACGCAATGAAATAAAGCCTTCAACGCCAGCTGGGACATTTGGGGTTTTGGTGATATTAGGGGTACGGGTGACTTCGCGCACTTTGAACACGTTGATGCCAAAGATTTCATGGCCGCCCAATGAGAAAAGCAGCACTTCCATCTTGTTGGAACCCGCAAGTTTGGTGGTTCCTTCTATGGTTTCCATCAGGCTTACTTCGTTTTCAGACATGGTCAGTCATCCTCATCATGCTGCTATTGCGGCTCAGCCACCAACAAACGGCTCAACACGCCAGCCAGTTTGTGCGGTTCAAACTTAGGTACATAGTCGTCCACACCCACCGATTTCCCCAGTTGGGCATTGGCATCACTGGAGAGCGAAGAGTGCATGATGACCGGGATGCCTGCAAAGCGCGGGTCGCCTTTGATATTGCGGGTCAGTACATAACCGTCCATTTCCGGCATTTCTACGTCGGTCAGCACCAGCTGGATAAAATCATAAACTCTCTGGTTTAAGACATCGGCACGACTGGCGATTTTCTGTAACTCTTCCCAAGCTTCTTTGCCATTGGTTGAAAATACATATTTCACGCCCAAGGCATCCAGCGTTTTTTGAATTTGTTTGCGTGCCACCATGGAATCGTCAGCAAAGAAAATGGTGCGGTTTTCTACGGATAAAGGTTTAAGCGAGGCGAGCGCTGATTCATCCGCGTATCCTGAGGTCTCAGCTAGAATTTTCTCCACGTCCATCATCATCACGATGCGGCCGTCTTTGAGTTCAGTCACGGCGGTAATCAGGCCGCCCATCTGCATGGTGAGCATATCAGGCGGCACTTTCATGGCCGACCAGTCTATGCGTAGTATGGTATCCACGCTTTCTACCAAAAAGCCTTGGGTACGACCATTGTATTCTGTCACCACCATGATTTCAGGTGGTTTAGGGTTTTGTAGACCTACGTATTTAATGAGGTCTACCACTGGCACCAAAGCGCCGCGCAAGCTCACCATGCCTTCTACGGAGGGTGGCATATCGGGGGCGTGGGTGATTTCAGGGATGCGCATCACTTCGCGCACTTTGAATACATTGATACCGAAGGTTTCTTCACGTCCAGTGCGCTCGTCTTTGCCCAGCGAGAATAGCAACATCTCCAGCTTGTTAGAACCGGCGAGTTTGGTACGAGCATCAATGCGTTTTAGTAGTTCTGACATCTGGTACTCCGTCGCGCTTTATTTTAGGCCTTGAATAGTTGTTTGGCAAAGGACACAAGCCCCATTATGCACTGTCTTTACCCAACTGTGAATGGTCATTTTCGCCACTCACAGCAATTCTCTCTAAGCATGCCAGCACTTGCAGGCTGGCGGTTTCCATTTGTTTTAGTTCAGTGAGCGCCAGTTCCAATTTCCCTTCATGGAAATGCTCAAGCGCCGCTTTCCCATGCTGATAGACGCTCACGTGTGGCGCTTCGGCCGCTTTGAAGCCATCCAGATGGGCAAAACATGCACGACCACGACCCGCAAAGTACCACCTGCCAAAGCGGCTCTCGGTGTGTGAAGGCATTTCGTAGTCCGACTGGTTGGTAACCCCCGTAATCACGCGGTATACGTCGTATTTGAGGGCAGGGTGTTCCATTTTGAATACTTCGATGATGCCGCGCAATGAGCTGGCTGCGATGGATTTTTCAAGGCCACGCGCAATCTCGCGTAAAGATTCCATCGAGTCGGTAGCCACCATTCCGTCTTGACTGAAACGGTCGGCATCAGTTGAGTGGATAGTCATCTGCGATTCCGCCAGTGAGGTTTCATGCTGAATGCTGCTAACTAGGCTAGCAATTTCGATGGAAGCTTTGCCGGTGCGATCTGCCAATTTGCGTACTTCATCGGCCACCACCGCGAAACCGCGCCCTTGTTCGCCTGCGCGTGCGGCTTCGATGGAGGCGTTGAGTGAGAGCAGATTGGTTTGGTCGGCGATTTCTTTGATGGTTTTGACGATGCTACCGATTTGTTCCGCGTGTTGCTTCAGGCTGGCGGCGTTGACGGCGGTCTCTTGGGTACTCAAGGACATGTCGTGCAGATTCTGAGAGATTTGTGCAAGAGATTTTCTGCTGGCTTCAGATGTTTCTGCGGCTTTGATGGCGGTAGTTTCATCATCTTTCATGCGCACTGCGAGGCTGAACAAGGATTTCTGGAATTCAGACAGAGACGTGTTTGTGGAAAGTGCGCTCTGCACGAGGCGTTGATGCATGCTTAGCTGGGATTGCAAGCTAGCAGATTGTTGACGGTTAGCATCACGCTCAGCGCTTAAGGCAGTATTTTCTGTCTGAAGCTGTGCGTTATTCTTCTCCAGAATAGCGATCTGCGCACGTATTTCTTCTAATTCTCGTTTTGCACGACCAAATCCAAGCACGGTTCGGTATCCTTGAAAAATGAATGGAAACAAATTGCTGCTTGCAACTATACTTGAGACTAGCGCAAATTTGTAGAGCCAATACTTAATTCACGATGCAAAATCCCCAATCCACCCCCTCCACACCGCAAGAGCTACAACAGGCATTTGCCCTGTTCAACGAGGTTTCCGAGCAGTTAACCAACGCTTACGCTGATTTGCAAGTTAAAGCTGAAAGTCTGACGCAAGAATTGGCGGTCGCTAATGGTGAGCTACGTCGCCAGTTCGAGGAAAAAGAGGCTTTATCCCAGCGTTTGAGCCAGTTGCTGGAAGCTTTGCCGGGCGGCGTGGTGGTGCTGGATGCGGAAGGCTTGGTGGAGGAAGTTAACCCAGTGGCCACGCGCTTGCTGGGTTTGCCTCTGGTCGGGCAGACTTGGTTGGGCGTGCAAAATCGTGCATTAAAACCTACGTTGAATTTGGGTGAGTGGGAGTTGGCGGGCGATGAGCGTCGCGTGAGTATTTCTAGGAGTTCGCGCGAAGGCACTGGCGGTGTGATTTTATTGTTACAGGATATTACCGAGGCGCATGCCATGGAAGCGCAATTGCAGCGCCACAAGCGGCTGTCAGCGATGGGCGAGATGGCTGCGGCGTTGGCGCATCAGTTACGCACGCCTCTGGCTACAGCATTGCTGTATACCTCTAATTTACGCGATACCAATTTGGCAGAAGAAGAGCGCGTGCGTTTTACAGATAAAGCATTGGGGCGTTTGCGGCATTTGGAGGCGCTGATCAAAGACATGCTGGTGTTCGTGAAGGGCGGCAGGAATGCACAAGAAAACATTCTGGTCAGTAATTTGGTGGCTGAAGTGCAGCAGGTGATGGAGCCGCAGATGGCGGAGCGCGAAGTTAAATTTGTAGTGCATGACAAAAGCGTGGGTTTGAGTCTGTTGGGCAGCCGCGAGGCGCTGGCTGGCGCACTGACAAACTTGCTGGCCAATGCCATGCAGGCATCCGAGTCTGGCAGTAAAGTGGTGCTGACGGTGGCGCCGGAAGCGCTTAATCAGATGTTATTCAAGGTGGCCGATAATGGCCGCGGCATTGGGCCGGATATACTCGAGCGCTTGTTTGAGCCATTTTTCACCACGCGCACCGAAGGCACCGGGTTGGGTTTAGCCATCGTGCGCGAAGTGGCGCAAATTCATGGTGGCGATGTTACGGTACAATCCAAACTTGGCACGGGCAGCACGTTTAGCCTACGCCTCCCAAGCAAACTCATACTATGAAACCCTTACCCATACTCATTGTTGAAGACGACGCCAGCTTGCGCGAGGCGCTCACCGACACACTCAAATTGTCGCGCTACACCGTGCTGACCGCGCATGACGGTGTACAGGCGCTGGAGGTATTAAAAAAAGAGGCAGTAGGTTTGGTGATTACTGACGTGCAAATGCCCAATATGGGCGGTTTGGTGTTGCTGCACGAAATCAAGTCGCAATGGCCTGAATTGCCGGTATTGCTGATGACCGCCTATGGTGTCATCGCCCAAGCTGTCGAAGCCATGCGCGAAGGTGCTTGCGACTATCTGGCCAAACCTTTCGAAGTGGAAGATTTGCTGGCACGTGTGGCGCAGTGGATGCTGCCCGCCACCACCGTAGAAACCCATCGCTCTTCTGCAGTGATAGACGACCCCGCCACCAGTGCGCTCTACGGCATGGCACTAAAAGTGGCCGACACCCCTGCCACAGTGATGATTACTGGCGAATCCGGTACCGGCAAAGAAGTGCTGGCAAGGTTCATCCACGAACATTCCCCTCGCGCTGACAAACCATTTATCGCGGTGAACTGCGCGGCAATCCCGGACAATTTGCTGGAAGCCACCATGTTTGGCTATGAAAAAGGCGCATTCACTGGCGCTACACAGGCGCAAGCCGGTAAATTTGAGCAGGCACAAGGCGGCACGTTGCTGCTGGACGAAATCTCGGAAATGCCGCTAGCGCTGCAAGCCAAGTTGCTGCGCGTGTTGCAAGAGCGCGAAGTGGAGCGTGTCGGCGGCAACAAGCCCATCTCTTTGGACGTGCGTATCCTTGCCACCTCTAACCGCGACATGAAATCCGAAGTGGCTAAACATGCCTTCCGCGAAGACCTTTATTACCGTTTGAATGTGTTCCCGCTGCATATCGCACCGCTAAGAGAGCGCTTGCAAGACATCCTGCCGCTGGCGCGCCATTTTCTGGCTGAAATGGCCAGCAGCATGGGACGCAGCAATATGCAGTTCTCCGCCGGAGCTGAACAGGCTCTGTTGGGTTATTCTTGGCCAGGCAACGCACGCGAGATGGAAAACGTGGTGCAACGCGCGGTTATTTTAGCGAGCAATGACTTGGTCGCACCAGAACACCTGCATCTACCTAACGTCACCTCCACGGCCACCACGGCGGATGACGCGCCAGCGCCAGATAATCCCGCTAACGGCTTAAAGTCATTGGAAAAAGCGCATATAATGAACACCTTGGCATCGGTTAACGGCTCGCGTAAACTGGCCGCGCAGAAGCTGGGAATGAGTGAGCGGACGTTGCGGCATAAGTTGCAGCACTACCGCGAAGGCACGTAGTAATGATTTCTAGGGTGCTTCTAAAAATTTAAGCCTCTAAGGCAGGCAAGGCGCACGGAGCGCAGGAACCGGAATGTATGTTGTATAACATGAGGATTCCGAGCACCGCGCAACGCCGTATGGCAACGAGACTTAAGGCTTTTAGAAGTGTCATAAAAGTTGGAACGGGAATTGCTTATGTATACCCGAGAAGTATTTGATTAAGCCATGTGGCTAATCATGTAATTAGCGAGAAATGTAATGAATACAACAGGAATAGACCAGTTACTCAGTCAACTTACCGCCACCGCGGCAGCTGCCGCTGGCAAAAGTCAGCCGCAACCGGTTACCGGAGCGGCAGATTTTGCCGGAGTGCTTAAGGACGCAGTAGAGCATGTGCGTACCGTGCAAAACAGTGCTGGTGCAAAATCCGAAGATTTTCAGTTGGGTAAACCCGGTGCCAACGTGCAAGAAGTCATGGTCTCGCTGCAAAAAGCCAGCCTATCCTTCCAAACCATGGTGCAAGTGCGTAACAAGCTTACCGCTGCATATCAGGACGTAATGAATATGCAGGTATAGTTTTACGTAGAACAACAAGAAAAGAAAAAGGCCGCGAAAGCGGCTTTTTTCTTTGTGGCGCTGGCATATCTCGTATGCCAGCCATATATTCCATAGCCTCTTCTAGGAGAAAGCTAGGTTCGTCATTCTCGCCTAGACGGGAATCTAGTCAAGCGTTCAATGTCACGGCTTTTTCACTTTGGCAAACCCCAAAACCGAGGGGGTGCCTCTAAGTAAGCTCTTTCTTTGTCTTGTCTAAAGGTGAGCAACCAAAGCATAAAGCCACCCTACGCACTGTTGTAGCTGCAGCCTACTTAATTGACCGTCTCTCCAGCATCGCTTGCGCCAGCGTCCCCACATCTACATGCTCAATCTCGCCGCCCATCGGCAATCCACGGGCGATGCGGCTCACTTTCAAGCTTCGCGCTTTCAGCAGCTCACCCACATAATGCGCTGTAGCTTCGCCTTCTACGGTGTAGTTGGTCGCTAAAATGACTTCAGTCACTTCCCCGTCTTGGGCGCGTTTCAGCAGGCGATCCAGATGAATCTCCTTAGGACCTACGCCGTCCAGCGGTGACAAGCGTCCCATCAGCACAAAATACATGCCGGAGTAGCTTTGGGTTTGCTCCATCATCAGCAAGTCGGTGGGCATTTCTACCACGCACAGCAGTTGCGCGTCACGTTTGCCGGAGGCGCATAAATCGCAAGTTTCAGTCTCGCTAAAATTGTTGCATTTGTGGCAATGGTGGATGACCTCCAGCGCGTTATTCAAGCTCTGCGCCAAGCTTTGAGCGCCAGCACGGTCACGTTGCAGCAGGTGATAGGCCATGCGCTGCGCGGACTTAGGGCCAACGCTGGGTAGGCAGCGCAGCGCTTCGATGAGGCGCTCTAATGCTGTTGGGTTTTGCATCAAAACTAGAAGGGCATTTTCATGCCCGGTGGTAGTTGCATCCCCGCTGTGGCTTTGCCCATTTTTTCTTGTGAGGCGGCTTCCACCTTGCGCACCGCGTCATTGATGGCGAGCGTGATAAGGTCTTCCAGCATTTCTTTGTCGTCAGACATCAGGCTGGCATCCAGATTGACGCGCTTGACTTCGTGTTTGCCGCTCATCAGCACTGTCACCAAACCGTTGCTGGCTGTGCCTTCTACCTCCATTTGCGCGAGTTCTTCTTGCGCTTTTTTCATGTTGTCTTGCATGGTTTGCGCCTGCTTCATCAGGTTGCCTAGGCCGCCTTTCATCATTTTGCTTTGCTCCTATTGGATGGGTTTGATGCTGGATGGGATAACCGTTGCCTTGAAGATTTCTTTCATGTCTTGTACAAACTTGTCTCCCTGCAAAGATTCCTCGGCGCTGGCTTGTCGTGTGGCTTTTTCCTCGGATATTTGCGCGGCAGGCGTGGCGATTGCGTCATCCGCGGCGGCTTCCAGATTTACTTTGAGCGATGCGCCAAAGCGCTCTTTTAGCGCGGTTTTGAGGACGTCTTGATATTGCAGCAAATGTTTGTGGATTTGCGGAACCTGTAAAGAAATACTGTTCTCATCGTGCGTAATCAAAGCGCAGTTTTGCGCCAGATTTTTGCAGAATCCGGGTTTGAGGCTATCAGAAAAGCTGCGCCAATCGCCACTGAATGGGCTGACGGTAACAGGGGCGATGGCTACGCTGCTGGCGGCGGCAGGTGTTGCCATCATTGGTTTGCTCACGGGCGCTACGTTTTGCACTGTGTGGCTGACAGCAGCCGTGTTACTCGGCGCAAACGCCAGCATACGCAGCAAGCTCATGTTAAATCCCGCAAACTCATCCGGTGCTAGGCTCAAGTCGCGCCGCCCCAGCGTGGCAATTTGGTAATAAAGCTGTATGTCTTCTGCACTGATTTTTTGTGCCAAACCTAGCAGACGGTCGCGTTCCGGTAAATCGCTAGTGATGACTTCCGGCATGGTTTGGGCGAGGGCGATTTGGTGCAGTAGGCCAGCCAAGTCTTGTAGCGCGGCTTCAAACGATAAGCTGCGCTCTTCCATGATTTCTGCTTGCTTCAGCAACGCCGCGCCGTCGCTGGCAACCAGCGCTTCCAGCAGATTAAACAAATAATCCTGATCTATTGCGCCCAGCATGGCGCGCACTTCCGCCTCGTTCACGCTACCCGCGCCGTAAGCAATGGCTTGGTCGAGCAGCGATAGCGCATCGCGCATACTGCCTTCTGCGGCGCGGGCAATCAGGTTGAGCGCGGTGTTGTCGGCGCTGATGTTTTCCTCTTGCAACACAGCGGTCAAATGCATGGCGATGTTGCTCGGTACCATCTGCTTGAGGTTGAACTGCAAGCAGCGCGACAGTACGGTGACTGGCACTTTTTGCGGATCGGTAGTGGCGAGGATGAACTTTACATGCGCGGGTGGCTCTTCCAGCGTTTTCAACATGGCGTTGAAGGCGCTGCGCGACAGCATGTGCACTTCGTCTATGATGTACACCTTAAATCGGCCTGCGGTCGGCGCGTATTGGGCGTTATCCAGCAAGTCGCGCATGGCATCAACCTGAGTATTAGATGCCGCGTCCACCTCCAGCAAATCCACAAAACGGCCTTTATCTATCTCGGTACAAGCGGCGCATACACCGCAGGGCGTTGAGGTAATGCCGGTCTCGCAATTGAGCGCTTTGGCGATGATGCGGGCGAGGGTGGTTTTACCTACGCCGCGTGTGCCGGTGAAGAGATAAGCGTGGTGCAGACGTTGCTGTTCTAAAGCGTTGGTTAATGCGCGAACGACGTGTTCTTGCCCAACTACCTGAGCAAAAGTTTTAGGCCGCCATTTACGCGCAAGAACTTGATAACTCATAAGAGACACGCTGATATTGAAAGGGGCGAGCCTAACCCCCGGCACTTGCAGATGATAACTGTGGCTGCTTGCTTCCGCATCTGACCAGATTGGCTACCCTGCAATGCGGGGAGGCCCGCCGAGTGCATTTTAACTTATCTCGCTAAAAGACGTGCGTCACATTTGAATTATTGCCAGAGTAATGAGCGGCATTGAAAATAAAAATGCTCAAACCATTCTTTATGTTTGACTGTATATTTCGATGGATATATTCTCTTGTGTATATTGAGCGTCAATATATTGCGCCAGTAAAAGTAATTCGTTAGTCATTCATTCAAATAATTTTTTGAGGAGCGCATCATGGGTTTGATGGAAAGTTTAAGCGGTTTGGGCATTAAGAGTCCTTACAAGTCTAAGTATGAAAACTTTATCGGCGGCAAGTGGACAGCGCCAGTGGACGGTCAGTATTTCGATAACATCAGTCCGGTTACCGGCAAGGTGTTCTGCCAAATAGCGCGCTCTAACGAAAAAGACATCAACCTGGCGCTGGATGCCGCCCACGCTGCCAAAGACGCTTGGGGCAAGACCTCCTACACCGAGCGCGCGATTATCCTGAATAAAATCGCCGATGTCATGGAAACCAATCTGGAAACCATCGCCATCGCCGAGACCATAGACAACGGCAAGCCGCTGCGTGAAACCACGTTTGCAGATATTCCTTTGGCTATTGATCACTTCCGCTACTTTGCCGGTTGCATCCGTGCCCAGGAAGGCTCGATTGCAGAGATTGACCACAACACCATGGCTTATCACTTCCATGAGCCTTTAGGCGTGGTAGGTCAAATTATTCCTTGGAACTTCCCAATTTTGATGGCCGTATGGAAACTGGCTCCAGCCTTGGCTGCTGGCAATTGCGTCGTACTCAAACCGGCCGAACAAACACCCGCTTCGATTCTGATCGTGATGGAATTGATTAGTCACCTACTGCCAGCGGGCGTACTCAACATCGTTAACGGTTTTGGTCTGGAAGCAGGCAAGCCACTGGCCAGTTCCAGCCGCATCGCTAAGATCGCCTTCACCGGTGAAACCACCACTGGCCGCTTGATTATGCAATACGCTTCGCAAAACATTATTCCAGTCACGCTGGAACTGGGCGGCAAGTCACCTAATGTTTTCTTTGAAGACGTGATGGATGCTGATGATGCCTATTTCGACAAATGTCTGGAAGGCTTTGCCATGTTCGCGCTGAACCAAGGCGAAGTCTGCACCTGCCCATCACGTGCATTGATTCAAGAGTCTATCTATGACAAGTTCATCGAACGCGCCATCAAGCGCGTGCAAGCCATCAAGCAAGGCAGTCCTCTGGACATGACCACCATGATAGGTGCGCAAGCTTCTATGGAGCAATTGGAGAAGATTCTTTCCTACATCAAACTGGGTCAAGAAGAAGGCGCTCAGTTGCTGACAGGTGGCCAACAAACTAAGCACGCCGGCGAGTTTGCCGACGGTTACTACGTCACGCCTACCGTGTTCAAAGGCCACAACAAAATGCGCATCTTCCAAGAAGAAATCTTCGGGCCAGTGTTGTCTGTGACCACCTTCAAGGACGAAGCCGAAGCCTTGGCAATCGCCAATGACACACTGTACGGTTTGGGCGCTGGTGTGTGGACGCGTGACGGTAGTCGTGCGCATCGCATGGGTCGCGGCATTCAAGCGGGTCGCGTATGGACGAATTGCTACCATCTGTACCCAGCCCACGCTGCGTTTGGCGGCTACAAGCAATCCGGAATCGGCCGTGAAAATCACAAGATGATGCTGGATCACTATCAACAAACCAAGAACCTGTTGGTGAGCTATAGCCCTAACGCATTGGGTTTCTTCTAAGCTGTTGAAGGCGGGGCACAATGCCCCGCCTATTCCTTATGTCAATACCTACCCGCGTTTCTGTGACCGATGCCGCGCTTGCACTCATTACTGAGCTGCAAGCTAAACACGGTAACTTGATGTTCCATCAGTCTGGCGGCTGCTGCGATGGCAGTGCGCCTATGTGCTATCCCGCAGGCGAGTTTTATCTGGGCGGCGCGGATGTCAAGCTGGGCGAAGTGGGAAACGTGCCGTTTTACATGAGCAAAAGCCAGTTTGCATACTGGGAACACACGCATTTAAGCCTAGATGCCATCCCCGGCAACGGCGGGCAATTCTCGCTGGAGCGCCCCACAGGTTTGCGTTTCATCATCCGTTCTCGTCTTTACAGCGACGACGAATGGGAGCAGTTAAAAGATCATCCTGTCGAAAGCTGCGCTTAGTCTCCCCTCTCGTTTTACATCTCATCTTTAGCAATGCCCAGTGGGCACGCCATTGTCGTGCTATCTCTCTATTCTGAAGAGTCTTTCCGATATATACGGCCATATATAACACATTGATTTTAATGTGTTTTATTGAAAAATATAATCTATCTGAGTGTAGAATGCGGGCTGATAGTTGGCTACCCTACAGGGCAGCGCTATAAGGCGATCTAATAAAAGCTTTCTAACGAGGAGAGTTGTTCATGTTGAAATCGTTACAAATCAATCCCGAAAAATGTACGGGCTGTTTGCAGTGCGAAATGGCTTGTTCTTACGAAAACGAAGGGGTGTTCAACACCTCTAAATCTCGCATCAAAGTATTCGAATTTCACCATGAAGGCCGCCAGGTTCCTTATACCTGCACCCAATGTGCTGAGGCTTGGTGTTTGCAGGCTTGTCCGGTGGATGCGATTAAGCTCAATCATGAAACTGGTGCCAAAATTGTGCTGGATGACGTGTGCGTGGGCTGCAAGGTTTGCACTATCGCCTGCCCATTCGGCACCATTAATTACAACCACGATACCGGCAAGGTGATGAAGTGCGACCTGTGCGGCGGCGACCCAGAATGTGCCACCGCCTGCCCAACCGGCGCTATCACCTATGTGGATGCGGACTGGACCGGCCTAGACAAGATGCGTATGTGGGCTGCCAAAACCGACACGCAACCAAGAGCCTAAAGGAGAAACATATCATGGCATGGCATCGTAAAGTTTTACGCGTAAATCTGACCAAGGGCACTTGCGTGGCCGAGGCAATGAATATGAAGTGGGCGGATGAGTACCTTGGTCAACGCGGCTTGGCGACTAAATACTTTGTCGAAGAAGTGGATGCAAAAGTGGATCCACTTTCTCCTGAAAACAAAATCATGTTCGTCACCGGCCCGTTGACTGGGACGATGGCTTCTACTGGCGGTCGTTATTCCGTAGTGACCAAAGGCCCGCTTACTGGCGCGATTGCCTGTTCTAACTCCGGTGGCTACATCGGCGCTGAAATGCGTTTTGCGGGTTGGGATATGGTCATCGTCGAAGGTAAATCCGCCAAACCTGTGTATCTGCATATCGAAAACGAAAAAGCCGAGTTGTTGCCTGCGGATGACTTTATCTGGGGCAAGACCGTATGGGAAACCGAGAAACTCATCAAAACCAAGCACCAAGACCCGCAAATGCGTGTGTGTTCCGTTGGTCGCCCTGCTGAAAAAGGGGTGTTGTTTGCGTCTGTGGTGAATGACTTGCATCGGGCCGCTGGGCGATCTGGCGTGGGCACGGTGATGGGGTCCAAGAATCTGAAAGCCATTGCCATTCGCGGCACCAAGGGCGTAGGCGGCGTGGTGAATCCTAAGGAGTTCTTTACTGCGGTGAATGCAGGTAAAAAAGTGTTGGCGGAAAATGCAGTCACTGGCCAAGGCTTGCCTAAATACGGCACGCAAGTGCTGATGAACATCCTCAACGAAATGGGCGCATCACCCACACGTAACCACAAGGATTCCGTATTTGAGGGCGCTTCCAAAATTTCCGGCGAAGCCATGCACGAGCCGCGCGCTTCTGACGGCAAGCCCAACCTGACTACCAACCAAGCCTGCTTTGGCTGCACCATCGCTTGCGGACGTATTTCCACGATAGACCCAACGCACTTTACCATCAAAGATAAGGGCGGCTATCTGGGCAATTCTGGCGGTTTGGAATACGAAGCCGCTTGGGCGCTGGGCAATGCCAATGGCGTGGACGATATTGACGCGCTGACCTATGTGAACCAGATATGTAACGAAGATGGTCTAGACCCTATCAGTCTTGGTTCGACCATAGGCGCGGTGATGGAGTTGTATGAGATGGGTGTCATCAGCAAGGAAGAGATTGGCTTTGAGTGCAAGTTTGGCGACACCAAAGCGATGGTTAAGCTGGCCGAAATGACAATTGCTGGCGAAGGTTTTGGCAAGATAGTGGGCTTGGGTTCCAAGCGTTTGACTGAGAAATATGGTCATCCTGAACTGTCCATGTCATGCAAAGGCCAAGAGTTCCCTGCTTATGATGGTCGTGCGCTGCAAGGCATGGGCTTGGCTTATGCGACTTCCAATCGTGGCGGCTGCCATCTACGTGGCTACACCGTGGCTAGCGAAGTGCTGGGCATTCCGTTCAAGACCGATCCTAAAGAAACTAATGAGAAGCCAGAATTGCTCAAGGCCTTCCAAGATGCCACCGCGGTGGTGGATTCTTCCGGCTTATGCGTGTTCACCACCTTCGCTTGGGGCTTGCCCGATATTCAGCCGCAGATTCAAGCAGCGTGTGAGGGCGACTGGTCGCTGGACAAGCTCAATCTGGTAGGTGAGCGCATTTGGAATATGGAGCGCGAATTTAATCTGCGCGCCGGTTTTACCGCTGCGGACGACACTTTGCCACCACGTTTCTTGGTAGAAGGCATCAAGAACGGTCCGATGACCGGCCAGAAGACGCGCTTGGACATCATGATGCCTAAATACTACGAGATTCGTGGCTGGGATAAAAATGGCGTACCTACCGCAGAAACCAAGCAGCGTTTAGGGCTTTAATTAAAAATAGAGAAACGAACAAGGGCGCTTGAGAGAGCGCCCTTTGTTTTGACGGGAGTTAAGACATGAATTATGTGATTATTGGTAACGGACCTTCTGGTGTCATCGCTGCAGAAACCATACGTAAGGCTGATCCAACAGGAAGCATTGTGATGATAGGCGATGAGCCTGAACCGCCTTATTCGCGCATGGCTTTGCCTTATATGTTGGTGGGCAACATTCAGGAAAATGGCACTTATCTACGTAAAGAAGCGGGCTATTTTGACCAGCAGCGCATCACTTTGAAAACTGGCCGCGCGACTAAGGTAGATAGCACTGCCAAGCGCGTCACGCTTGAGAATGGCGAAATGTTGGCTTATGACCGTTTGCTAATTGCGACTGGCTCGCATCCCGTCGCGCCGCCGATTCCCGGTATGGATTTGCCCGGCATCCATCCTTGCTGGACACTGGAAGACGCGAGAAACATCGCCAAGCTGGCCAAACCCGGTGCCAAAGTGCTGCAAATGGGCGCGGGGTTTATTGGCTGCATCATCATGGAAGCGATTCGTTCACGCGGCGTGGAATTGACCGTGGTGGAAATGGGCAACCGCATGGTGCCGCGCATGATGACTGAAGTCGCTGGCGGCATGATTAAGGACTGGGTGCAAAGCAAAGGCGTGCGCGTCTATACCGACACCAAGGTGACGGCCATCGCGCAAGGCGCAAACGGCAAGTTGCTCGCCAAGCTTGGCAACGGTGAGACGCTTGAAGTAGACTTGGTGATTAGCGCTACCGGCGTGCGTTCCAACACCGCTTTTCTCAAGGATAGCGGCGTGCAAACCGACGCTGGTGTGCTAGTTAATGACCAGATGCAAAGTAATATTCCAGAAATTTATGCCGCCGGTGATGTCGCCCAAGCACGTGATTTTTCAACGGGAAAAATGGTAGTCAACGCCATTCAACCGAATGCTGCCGATCAAGCGCGGGTAGCCGCGTTGAATATGGCTGGTAAGACGGTGAACTCCCCCGGAAGCCTAGCTATGAACGTGCTGGATACGCTAGGCTTAATTGCCGCGTCTTTCGGCCAATGGTGGGGCGAGGAGGGTGGCGAACACGCGGAACAGGTTGATCATAAAAACTTCCGTTATATGCGCTTGGAATTCAAGGGCGACGTGCTGATAGGTGCTACCAGCCTTGGTTTGACTCAGCATGTGGGCGTGTTGCGCGGTTTGATACAAACCCGCACTCCATTAGGCGAGTGGAAAGATAAGCTAATCCAAGATCCAACGCGGATTATGGATGCGTACTTAGCCAAGGCTCAAGCCGCAACAATCTAATGAAGGTGACGTTCAAGCTGTTCGCCACGCTGCGCGATTATCTGCCAGCAGGCACGACCAATCACATTCTGGAGCTGGATGTGGCAGAAGGCACCACGCCTACCGACCTCGCCGAGCGGTTTCATCTGCCGCCCAAACTGGTGCATCTGGTGCTGGTCAACGGGCATTATTGGTATCCAGAAGAGCGCAACACCAAACCGCTAGTAGAGGGCGATGTGCTGGCGATTTGGCCTCCCATCGGCGGTGGATAATACTTACAGCCGCTGTATGTCTATTACAGTGGCTGAGTTTTTGCGACTCTTGCCCTTAGCCGCTCCTGCGGGGCTGGTTTCCAGTGACGAAACGGGTGCGCTCATCGTGGCAGGTACACAACGCATACAAATCACACTCACCCAGCAATCCGACAAATTCTTCGCCGCGCTAAAGCTTCCACAGCTTGAAGTACGTTTGGATTTTCACCAACACTCCAGCGCCGAAACCAGCGCATTTATCGCCCATTTCGAACGCATTTATCAACGTGGGGGCGGCTAGTATTCAAGCTTGGCATCGGGTATAGTCCAGCCCATGAGCATCGCTGAAACTCTGCACCTGAAACAATTTTTCAAGCCATTTTCTGGGCTTGCACACGAGATTTATAACCCAACACAGGATCGAGTAGGGCGCGTCATCATGGGCTTGATGGTGGGCGCACAAACCTTGGTGAGCGTGTTCTGGATTCTGGCTTTTACTAAGCTGGGCGAGGGTTATGCCTTTATGGTGTTGTTCCCTTACGCTTACATCATCATCTCCTACACCAGCATGTTGGTGTTCTACCGCCTCAAACGTGCTGGCTACTTCACCTTTACTCAACT
Source organism: Methylophilaceae bacterium (assembly GCA_046155285.1). Classification (GTDB taxonomy): domain Bacteria; phylum Pseudomonadota; class Gammaproteobacteria; order Burkholderiales; family Methylophilaceae; genus CAILHX01. The sequence goes on from JBJXEA010000009.1 coordinate 64,945, forward strand.
TGCCATGTTGCTAGTGATGCCGTTTTTCATGCAATGGATTATTGGTGGCTATGAAGCCTCCAGTGGTATTGCCATCTGGGGCATATTGTCTCCGGTTGGTGCGCTGTTATTACTTGGACGCAAACAATCAACCTACTGGTTTGCTTTGTTTTTTGTGTTAGCTATGGTTTCTTGGGGTTTGGATGACACTTTCGCCAAGTATGCGCCAAAAATTCCTAACAGTATCAAGCATCTATCGTTTATTGCAAATGTCTGTGGCGCTGCTTCTATTTTGTACTTCGTGATGCGCTATTTTCAATCACAAACCGAGCAAGCCATGATTGCTTTGGTCGGCGAACAAGGTAAAACCGATAAGCTGTTGCTCAACATTTTGCCCAAGAGCATCGCCGATAGGCTTAAGCAAAGCGGCGATCGCATTGCCGATCGGCATGACTCAGTCACCATCATGTTTGCTGATTTGGTAGGTTTCACCTCGCTCTCCGCCGGTATGCCAGCGGACGAGTTGGTGGATATGCTCAGCCAAGTGTTTTCGCGCTTTGACCAACTCACCGAAAAACACGGCGTGGAGAAAATCAAAACCATAGGCGACGCTTACATGGTGGTTTGTGGCGCACCGGAGCCTAGAGAAAACCATGCTGAAGCCGTTGCCGACCTGGCTTTGGACATGATGCAGACTATCTCCGAAGTCTCCGCGCGTGGCGTGCAGCTCATGATGCGTATCGGCATCAATAGCGGCCCGGTGATTGCCGGAGTCATCGGCAGTAGCAAGTTTACTTATGACATGTGGGGCGACACCGTCAACATGGCCAGCCGCATGGAGCATCATGGTGTTGCCAACCGTATTCATGTCTCGGAAAAAACCTACTACATCTTAAAGAATGACTACGTTTTTGAAACGCGCGAGCGGATTGAGGTCAAGGGAAAAGGCTTGGTGCAGAGTTATTTCTTGGTCGGCAAAAAAGCAGCAATGATTGCTTCGGCACAAGAAAAATCAGCCGCTGCGCACTGATTTTTGAGTTTCATAAACCCGTCACTTAGGTTACAATTCGCCCCCGCTAAGATGTAGCGCCTGCGGAGAGATGGATGAGTGGTTTAAGTCACCACCCTGGAAAGGTGGCGTAGGGTTATCTCTACCGTGAGTTCGAATCTCACTCTCTCCGCCAATTAAAGAAGCACCCCAAAAAAGCACCCCAGTCGAGGGTGCTTTTTTATTTTGTAGTTCGGCTGCATTGTATAATCGCCACATGGCTGACGACTCCCTAGAATTTCTTAAACTTCCCCCGCATTCCGTAGAGGCTGAACAGTCCGTTCTGGGCGGTTTGCTGCTAGAAAATGACGCTTGGGATCGCGTTGCCGACATGATAGGGGTGGAAGATTTTTACCGTCATGACCATCGCCTGATTTACTCGCATATTTCTCGTCTGGTAGAACACAGTAAACCAGCGGATATGGTCACCGTTGCAGAATCCTTAGAAAACAGCGCAGAGCTTGCCAATGTCGGCGGCATCGCTTATCTGGGCGCGTTGGCGCAAAACATTCCTAGCGCCGCCAATATTCGCCGTTATGCCGAAATTGTGCGTGAACGTGCGGTGATGCGACGTTTGGTTGAGGTTGGGTCGAGCATTTCTGATAGCGCGTTCAACCCGCAAGGGCGCGATGCCACCACGCTGCTGGATGAAGCCGAAGCCAAGATATTTGAGATTAAAGAGCGCGGTGCGCGGGTAGGACAGGGCTTTGTGGATATTAAATCCGTGTTGCCTTTGGTGATAGACCGGCTGGATAAGCTTTCCACGCTCGACGACCCCAATGGCATTACCGGCGTTGCCACAGGCTTTACTGACTTGGATGGCATGACTTCCGGCATGCAACCGGGCGAATTGATCATTATTGCCGGCAGGCCATCTATGGGTAAGACTGCATTCGCGCTGAATATCGCCGAACACGTGGTGCTGAATACCGACCAAGCGGTGGCGGTGTTCAGCTTGGAAATGCCTAGTACGCAATTGGCGATGCGCTTGTTGGGCTCGGTGGGGCGTATAGACCAGCACAAAATGCGTACAGGACAACTGGACGACGACGAATGGTCGCGCCTGACCTATGCACTGGGCAAGCTCAACGATGCGCCCTTGCACATTGACGAAACCGGCGGCATCAACGCCATGGAGCTACGCGCACGGGCGCGGCGCTTAAAGCGTCAGTGCGAGGCGATTGACGGCAAAAAACTGGGCTTGATTATCGTGGACTATTTACAACTGATGACTTCAGCACGCCAGACCGAGAACCGTGCGACCGAGGTTTCTGAAATTTCTCGTTCCTTAAAAGCCTTGGCCAAAGAACTCAACTTGCCCGTCATTGCTTTGTCGCAGGTCAATCGTAAAATCGAAGACCGCACCGACAAACGCCCCGTGATGTCAGACTTGCGCGAATCCGGCGCGATTGAGCAGGATGCCGACGTGATTTTGTTTTTGTACCGTGACGAGGTGTACAACAAGGATACGCAGTTCAAAGGCACGGCAGAAGTCATCATCGGCAAGCAACGTAATGGCCCGATAGGCTCCATCCGTTTGACCTTCATCGGCGCACACACGCGTTTTGAGAATCACGCCTCAGGGCAGATTCAGGATCAGTACTAGCGCAACGCTGTGCTGCAAAAAGGTTAATGGCAAAACAAAAAAGCATCTACACCTGCACCGAATGCGGCGGCCAAAGCCCCAAATGGCAAGGCCAGTGTCCGCATTGTTCGGGTTGGAATACCTTGGTGGAAACCATCGCCGAAGCGCCTTCTGTCAATCGCTACGCGGCGTTGGCGCAAACTGCCGAGATACAAAGTCTGGCTGAAGTTGAGGCGGTGGATGTGCCGCGCCAGCCAACCGGTATCGCAGAGTTTGACCGTGTGCTAGGCGGTGGCTTGGTGCGTGGCGGGGTGGTGCTGATAGGCGGTGACCCCGGCATCGGTAAATCTACCCTATTGCTGCAAGCGCTTTGCCACATCGGCGGCAAGTGCAAAACGCTGTACGTGAGCGGAGAGGAATCTGCGCAGCAGATTGCTTTACGCGCCAAGCGTTTGAGCCTGGATGCTACCTCGGTGCATTTACTGGCGGAGATCAGCCTAGAGAAAATCAGCGCGGCTTTGAGTAGCCACAAGCCAGACGTGGCGGTGATTGATTCTATTCAAACCTTGTACTCTGAAGCACTGCAATCCGCCCCTGGTTCGGTGGCGCAGGTGCGCGAATGCGCCGCGCAGTTGACGCGCATCGCCAAGCAGACTGGAATCACCATCATCTTGGTCGGCCACGTCACCAAAGAAGGCACGCTGGCAGGGCCACGCGTGCTGGAACACATCGTGGATACGGTGTTGTACTTTGAGGGCGACCAGAACTCCAGCTTTCGATTGGTACGTGCGTTTAAGAACCGCTTTGGCGCGGTGAACGAGCTGGGCGTGTTCGCCATGACGGAGAAGGGGCTGCGCGAGGTAAGCAACCCTTCCGCCTTGTTCTTATCTCACCATAGCGAGCAGGTGGCGGGTTCTTGCGTGATGGTGACCCAAGAGGGTACAAGACCGCTGCTGGTCGAGATTCAGGCCTTGGTGGACGAAGCTCATGCGCCGAACCCTAAGCGCTTGTCAGTGGGTTTGGAGCAGAACAGATTAGCCATGTTGTTGGCGGTGTTGCACCGTCATGCAGGGGTGGCGTGTTTTGACCAGGACGTGTTCGTGAATGCCGTGGGCGGGGTTAAGATCACCGAGCCAGCTGCCGATTTGGCGGTGTTGATGGCGATAGTTTCTAGCTTAAAAAACAAACCATTAAACAATAAACTTATTGTATTCGGTGAGGTTGGTTTGGCGGGGGAGGTGCGTCCGGTACAGCGTGGATTGGAGCGCTTGAAAGAAGCCGCCAAATTGGGGTTCACACATGCCATCATCCCCAAAGCCAATCAGCCCAAGCAGGCGATACCGGGAATGCAGGTGACAGCCGTAGAGCGGGTAGAGCAGGCGATGGCGGCGTTAAGAAATGGTTAAAGGGTAAGCTGTTCGGTGATGGAATGCGTTGCCAAGTGTAGTTATATAGTTGAGAGTACTGACTGAATAGGGGGTATATGCTTTAATGGAACACTCTACTTTAACCAAAAGCGATAATTTATGAGACAAATTTTAGCGACAATTTTCTGTTCATTAATGCTCTCTCAAGCCAATGCGGCCAACCTAGTTCCAGATGACCTGGTGGGTGTATGGGCAACGGAAGGTTCAAAGTTCAGTAAAGAGCTACTGATCACCGGCCAAGCTCTTTACATTGATACTGATGGCGTTGGGGTGAGCTTAGGAGCCGATGGCAAGAATCTGGCCGGTACCAGGGTTGTGGTTACTTCCTATAGCAAAGTAACGAACATACTCCAGTTTGATATTACTGAATCTGGGAAAGTGATTGGAGGTGCTTCTTTGAAATACGATCCGGGCCAGAAAGTAATTTTCTCTCCAAAAGATCAAAAACAGATCTACAGTCGTATTTTTACTGGAATGACTCCTGAATTAAGGAAATCCCTAAAGATAGAGGCGAAATCAAAATAAATCCCACCGCTGAAAAGCTTAAGTACTGATAGTTGACCCGCTGGGAATAAGGATGGGCGTACCGCTCCCCGGCAGCATGAGTTCGATGAAAAAACTGAATGCGGCAATAAAAATAGCGGCAAAGAACGCCGTCCAAAAGCTTGAAACCTTGAATCCTTTGACGATTTTGGCGACCAGCAGGATCATCAGCGCGTTGATGACCAGCAGGAAGAAGCCGAGCGTCAGGAAAGTCAGCGGTAAGGTCAGCACGATCAGAATAGGGCGCAGGAGGGCGTTGGCGAAGCCCAGCATCAGCGCCGAGATCAGCAGTGAGGTTTTGTTCTCGAACTCCAAACCGTTGAACACGCCGCTGGCGACCCACAGCGACAGGCTCATCACGCCCCAGTGGATGAAAAAATCATGTAGTTGTGGGTTCATGGTTGAAGTTTATCAGAAGAGGTGTCGCTTAGGCACGTAACCACCCCCGCCATAAATGGCGACCCCTCCTTGGAAAGGAGGGGAGGGGATACTTGGGAGGCGGTTTTATAGGGCACCGAAGTCGGGTTTTCTTCCCCTCCTTTTCAAGGAGGGGTGGCGCTTAAGCGTCGGGGTGGTTTGAAAGCAGTTCAGGCGAACACCCAAGTCTTCCACACCAGCCACAGCTTGCGTAGCGGGGTGAGACTGATACGTTGATTCAGCACTTTTTCGCAGCCGTCGTTGCTGATCTCGGCTAGTAGTGTGCGATAGATGGCGGCCATCATCAGGCCAGTGCGTTGACTGCGCCGGTCAGCATGCGGAAGCTCACCCAAAGCCCGTAGATAGGTCAATTTGGCGCGATCTATCTGGAATTCCAACAACTTGCGCACGTTTTCGGTTTCGTGCCCGTGCAGGATGTCGGTTTCGCTGACGTTGAATCTCGCAAGCTCGTCCAGCGGCAAGTAAATACGGCCACGGCGTGCGTCTTCACCCACGTCGCGGATGATGTTGGTAAGCTGAAAAGCCAACCCTAGATCGTGTGCATACTTCAAGGTTTGGCGCTCGGTGTAGCCAAAAATCGCCGCTGCAAGCTGCCCCACAACACTGGCTACGCGATAGCAGTAAAGATGCAATTCTTTGAAATCGGCATAGCGGTTTTGATCCAAGTCCATTTCCATGCCATCTATGATTTCGTTGAACAGCGCTTCGTCTAGTTGATAGTCTTTGATGGCGGGGGCGAGCGCTCTGCTGACAGGGTGCTGCGGGCGGCCTTCAAACAGGTTTACTATCTCCGCACGCCACCAAGTGAGCTTGATGCGAGCGGTGTTGGGGTCGGCGCATTCATCGGCGATGTCGTCTACTTCGCGGCAAAAGGCATATAGCGCGGTGATGGCCTGACGGCGGGGTGTGGGTAGGAATAAAACGCTGTAATAGAAGCTGGAGCCACTGGCGGCGACTTTATCTTGACAGTATTGGTTGGCATCCATGTGAGGAGTATAGGGCGATTTACGCTACAATTCGACAAAATTTATAGGGACGTAAGCGATGTTAGGTGTGATTGGCGGTAGCGGTTTAACGCAGTTGGAAACTTTGGAAATTACCCACAAACAAGTGGTGCGTACGCCCTATGGCGAGCCATCCGGTGCATTGGTGTTTGGGCATATTGCGGGTAAGGAAATGGTGTTTATCGCACGTCACGGCCACGGACATACCATTCCGCCGCATTTGGTCAACTACCGCGCCAACCTGTGGGCGCTACGTGAACAAGGCGTGAAGGATGTAGTGTCTATCGCCACTGTGGGCGGTATCCATGAGAGCTTGTTCCCCGGTGCTTTGGTCGTACCAGACCAGCTCATAGACTACACTTGGGGGCGCAAAAGCACTTATGCCGATGAAATTAGCGATAAACCCGTCAACCACATTGATTTTACCGAGCCGTATACATGCAGCATACGTGATTTGTGTATGCAGGCGTTGAGCGAAGCTGGCGAACAGTTTACCAATAGTGGCGTGTACGCTACCACGCAAGGCCCACGCTTAGAAACCGCCGCTGAGATCAATCGTTTGGAGCGCGATGGCGCAACGATAGTCGGAATGACCGCCATGCCAGAAGCTGCTTTGGCGCGTGAAGTTGGCCTTAATTATGCGGCGATTTGTGTCGTCGCCAACCACGCCGCCGGACGTGCTTCTAGCCAACATGGAATTCGCTATCAGGATATAGACGCAGTGCTGGCGGATGCGATGGTGCGGGTACGCAAAGTGTTGGCGCAGTTGGTGGCGATTCATGGCAGCTAGTTTTAACTTCCTCTCCCGCTGGAGAGAGAGGGTAGGGAAGAGAGGTGACTTGCCATGAGCATTAGATCAGTTCTAAAAATGGGTGAGCCGCTGCTGCTGGAAAAAGCCGCGCCTATCACCGCATTCAACACGCCAGAACTTAACGCGTTGATACAGGACATGCGCGATACCATGGCGGCCTTGAGTGGTGCCGGCTTGGCTGCCCCCCAAATCGGTGTGAGTTTGCGCTTGGTGATTTTCGGCGGCTTTGATAGCCCACGTTATCCTGATGCCGCCAGCATCCCCGACACGGTACTCATCAACCCCGTGTTAACGCCGCTGGATAATGAGCAAGACGAAGCGTGGGAAGGTTGTTTGTCTGTTCCTGGAATGCGTGGCCTAGTGCCACGTTATACACGGCTCAGATATACCGGTTTTGATGCGCAGGGAAATGCAATAGACCGCACCGTTCAAGGCTTCCACGCCAGAGTGGTGCAGCATGAATGTGACCATCTGGATGGAGTGCTTTATCCGATGCGTATTGTGGATATGCGCAACTTTGGGTTTAACGATGTGTTATTTCCTAATCTGCCCGTAGAGCCAGACTAGGCGGCTGTGCTAGAATGGCGGCTGACTTTGGTAATAAGCTGGAAGTGTGGCAGAGTGGTCGATTGCACCGGTCTTGAAAACCGGCAACGGGTAACCGTTCGTGAGTTCGAATCTCACCGCTTCCGCCAATTCACTAGCTTTTAAGCGCCTTTGCCACGTTACTGATAACAGTATCCCAATCCCCTAGTTTAGGCTGGCGAAACAGACGCAACGTAGGATACCAAGGCGAGTCGTTTCGATCAGCAAGCCAGCGCCAGCAAGTGTCGTGGCGATTTAGTAACCAAGTCTCTTTACCCAAAGCGCCTGCTAGATGGGCAACGGCGGTATCTACACTGATGACCATGTCAAGATTGGCAATAAATGCTGCCGTATCTTCAAAGTCTGTCCACTCTTCAGAAAAATCAATGAGTTGGTCGTTCAGACCTAGCTCTCTAATTTGTTTACTATGTTCCCCTTTTTGCAGACTGAAAAAGCTATATCCTAGGATGCCAAGAATGTCAGCCAATGCGCTTAGCTTAAGGCTTCTTCTGGCATCAATGACGACTAGCTCTATATTGCTTCCGCGCGAGCTTCCTGCCCAAACCAGCCCCACTTTTTTTCCTTGTGTGGAGTTGAGTTTTTTCCTCCAATAAGCGGTTTTCTTTTTGTCAGCCATCAAGTACGGCGTGCTATTGCTTGGGTTTTCCAGTGTGATACCTAAATGGAATGGCAGGCTCATCATGGGGCAATGATAATCGTATGCTGGTATGGTTTCTCCACTTGCAATCACCGTGGTGGTTTTGAAGGTGTTTTGCAGCAATCCAACGAGTTCTTTTTGTACTTCTAATATGATTTTTGCGCCCAACTTGAGTAAATTCTCAACGAAACGCACAAATTGCAAAGTATCTCCGAAGCCTTGTTCCGCCCAGAGCAACAGCGTTTTGTTACTTAAATCTTCTCCGCGCCATGCCGTATTCAATGGTTTTTGATAGGCGTTTTTAAGGTTAGAGCAGCCCTCCCAGCGTGATTCAAAATTAGCCCAACCATTGAGATAATCACCCAGAAGTAGCTGTGCTAGCGCTGTATTCCATTTGACATGGGGCAATGATGGATTGATTCTACTGGCCTGTTCAAGGCACGACAACGCTTGATGTGTCTGCCCCATGTCTTGATACACGGTGGCCAGATTGTTGAGGGCTTCTGTTGATTGTGGATGCGTGGCTAGTACAGATTGTAAAGTCTCACAGGCGGCATCATGCTGACCAAGAATGCGTAAGGAGTTGGCCAGATTGATTTTCGCGCTGACATATGACTCATCTATACTGAGCGCCGATTTGAACGACGCTACAGCATTAGACAGTTCGCCTTGACGGTGCTGCGCCAATCCTAAATTGTTGTGCGCCTGCGCTAGATCAGGGTCTAATGTGACGGCTTTTTGCAGTGCGCGTTGAGCATCAGCGTATTTGTCTTGTTGCAACTGTGCTAATCCTAGCCAATTCAAGCAATTAACATCGTCAGCGCTGTGTTGCAATGATTTGTTAAACAGGTCTTCAGCAGCGGCTGGCTTATCTTGCAGCAAAGCGATTCTGCCTAAATGCATCAATGATGCTGCATTTTCTGGCGACACCTTCAGCGCTTGCTGGACATATTCCTCGGCTTCTTCCGGGCGATCAAGACCAATCAGAATAGATGCACATTGGTTGAGTGCTAGAGGGTTATCTGGCTCGGCTTTGAGGGCGCGGCGATAATACACCAGAGCCTCGTGTGGCTTTCCGCAGCCATTAAGCGCTACCGCCAGTTGTTGCGTTGCATCAACAAACAAAGGGCTAAGATCAACTGCTTTTTGCAAAAACTGGCACGCGGCATCAAAAACGCCTAAATCGCAAGCAAGCATGCCTATGAGATAGAGCACCTCTTCGTCGTTATCATCCTGACCCAAAAGCTGCATATAAAGTAGTTCAGCTTTATCCAAGTCTCCATTCATGTGAAACTGGATGGCCTGCTCAAGGCTTGATTGACGATCTAGGACGGTGTTTTCTAAGGTCATGATGATGGTCTAGCAAGGCTAATCTTAATGTGATGGCATTTTAACCTAATCTTTTTTATTGCAGTGTGTGGGAATGTTGCACCCAACAAAAACCCCGCAGAAGCGGGGTTTTTGTTGGGTAAGTCTTTTGAAATTACTTCTGTGTTTCTACCATCACCAAAGGTTCTGCAGCCGCTTTATCTTCAGCTGCTTTCTTCTGCCAAGCGGCAGATTTCTTGGGCGCTTTGCGGGGCGCTGCTTCCTCTTTAACAACGACTACTGCCGCTGCTTTTATTGGATGCGTTTCCACCATTTCCAAGCCGACGCTGGCGAGATCAGCTACGATGGTTTTGGGGCTGGCTTTGCGACGGGCAGGTGCGCGTGGCTTCTTGGTTGCAGGCGCCTCAATAGCTTCAGCAGAGATTTCTGGAGTAATTGCAGTTTCCATCATCACTGGTGCCGCAGTCACTTGAGCTGCTGGTATCACGATATGTTCAACCACTGGCGCAGGAGTGGGGATTACTTCTGGTGTTGCCGTTGCTACGACATCATTACCCAATGGTGCTGTTGCTGATGGCTCGCGTGCTGGACGATCGCCACGATTGCGACCTCGACCACCACGACTGCGGCGGCTACGTTGCGGTTGCTCCTCGCGTTCGACGCCAGCTTCGGCAGTAACATTTGTCGCCACAGGCGTTTTTTCACGCTCCGGCCTTGGTGGGCGCTGCTCACGTGGTGGACGAGCTTCTTGTTGCGGCTTATTTTCTGGCGCAGCTGTGCGTGGCGCTTGGTCACGTTCTTTATGACCACCACGGCCTCCGCGACCACCTCTATCATTGCGGTCACGACGTGGGTTAGACGTTGGGCGATGCTTAGGTTTGTCTTCGGGCTCGACTTCTTTGGCAGCGGTAATCTTACCCAGCCAGGATTTGAAGCGTCCGAAAATGGAAGGTGTCTCTGCTTCTGCGCGAACAGGAGCGGGCTGTGCAGGCGTGATGCCTTTCACTGCAGCCTCTTGACGCATGGGCTTGGCTTCTTGTTGTTTCGACTGACTGCTAGACTCCTCTGACTCGGTAGGCATTTCTACCAACTCATAGCTGCGGGCGCTTTCTTTTTCACCGGTTTCATCTTCGCGCAGTCGCACAATGGTGTAGTTCGGCGTTTCCAAGTGGATGTTGGGGATGAGAATCACGTTCACGTCCATGCGTTGCTCTACGGCGTGAATATCGCTGCGCTTCTCGTTGAGTAAGAAGGTCGCCACCTCCACCGGCAACTGCACTTGCACCGCGCCCGTATTTTCCTTCATGGATTCTTCTTGCACGATACGCAAAATGTGCAGTGCGGTGGATTCAATGCCGCGGATGTGACCCGTGCCGTGGCAACGCGGGCAGGGGATGTGGTTGGATTCGCCCAAACTTGGACGCAAACGTTGGCGCGAAAGCTCCATCAAGCCAAAGCGCGAAATTTTACCGGTTTGTACGCGGGCGCGGTCGTAATGCAGCGCGTCACGCAGACGATTTTCCACTTCACGCTGGTTGCGCGGGCTTTCCATATCAATAAAGTCAATTACCACCAAGCCGCCCAAGTCGCGCAAACGCAACTGACGCGCTACTTCTTCAGCGGCTTCCAGGTTGGTATTGAAGGCTGTTTGCTCGATGTCGCTGCCTTTGGTGGCACGACCGGAGTTCACGTCTACTGATACCAGTGCTTCGGTGTGGTCTATCACCACCGCGCCGCCGGAGGGCAAGCGCACTTCGCGTGAAAACGCGGTTTCGATTTGGTGTTCGATTTGGAAGCGTGAAAACAGCGGCACGTCGTCGCTATAGAGCTTTACGCGCGCCACAGTGGCGGGCATGACGTGGTTCATAAACTGCACGGCTTGTTCGTAAATATCGGGCGTATCAATCAGAATTTCGCCGATGTCGGGCTGGTAATAATCGCGGATGGCGCGAATTACCAGGCTGCCCTCTTGGTAAATCAGGAAAGCGCCTTTTTGCAGGTTGGAAGCGCTTTCAATCGCGGTCCAGAGTTGTAGCAGATAATTTAAATCCCACTGCAACTCTTCAAACGTACGGCCAATACCGGCAGTGCGGGCGATGATGCTCATGCCGTTAGGGACCTCCAACTGCGCCATGATGTCGCGCAGCTCGTTGCGGTCTTCGCCTTCAATACGGCGCGACACGCCACCGCCTCTGGGGTTGTTGGGCATCAGCACCAAATAACGGCCTGCGAGGCTGATGAAGGTGGTGAGTGCCGCGCCTTTGTTGCCGCGCTCGTCTTTTTCCACTTGCACGATGATTTCCTGGCCTTCGCGCAGTACGTCTTGAATGCGTTTGCCGTCGGCATCAGCGATGAAATTACTGCGGGCAACTTCTTTTAGCGGTAAAAACCCGTGACGGTCTGTGCCGTAGTTGACGAAAGCGGCTTCCAGACTCGGTTCTATGCGGGTGATGATGGCTTTGTAGATGTTGCTTTTTTTCTGCTCTTTACCTGCGTGTTCGATGTCCAAATCAATCAGTTTTTGACCATCGACGATGGCGACACGCAGCTCTTCAGCCTGTGTCGCATTGAATAACATGCGTTTCATTTATTGTTCTCCCGCGCTTGAAAGCGGCGGGTGCGAGGAGCAGAAAAACGGAGATACAATGATGTTGCTAAACGACTTTAATGCTACAAGTAGCACAGGAATTTAAGCGCGTTTTGATATAAAAATTACGCATAAATAATGTGAAATTAATTCACAGTAATCCTGAAAAATCAGATCGTTAAGAGCTATAATTAACGCTGATTATAAAAATTTATGGCACAGCATTAGTTCTGTGCAACTATCGTTTACAATAAACAGTGTTTTCTCCGTCGCTAAACTAAAAACTAAAGTTTAGTTTTTACCTGCGACGCACCTGCGCCTTTAAGCGCAATTGTTTTAGGATTCACTCAAGATTCATCACGCTGCGGACTATTTCTGTCTGCCGGGAACCAAGCGCTATCCTGCTTTTAATCGCTACTTTTCTCAATATTTAAGTTGAGATGGTGAGCAAAATTAACCAGAAATTCTTTTGCCATGCGAATTACACATGTAAGCAGCCTCGGAGTATAGGCTAGATGAGCGAAATAGGCAAAAACTCTGCGCCGGACAAGGTCACCATGCTCACTGTGGATGAGGGCGGTGCTGGGCAACGGCTGGATAATTTTTTAGCTAAGCAGCTTAAAGGCGTGCCGAAGAGTCATATTTATCGCATCGTGCGTAGCGGTGAAGTGCGCGTGAACAGCAAACGTGTGGAGGCGGCATACAAGCTGCAACTCGGCGATGTGTTGCGCATTCCGCCGGTACGCACCGCAGCGCCAGCAATTAAGCCGAGCGCGGCTGCGGAACATAATCAATTTGTTCATGCCCAGTTTTTAGATGCGATTCTCTACGAAGACGAAGCTATGGTCGCTATTAACAAGCCTTCTGGAATGGCCGTGCACGGCGGTAGCGGTATTTCGCGCGGGGTGATTGAACAGTTACGCATGGAGCGCCCGCAGGCCAAGTATTTGGAGTTGGTGCACAGACTAGATAGGGAAACCTCGGGCGTGCTGCTCATAGGCAAAAAACGCAGTGCTTTGGTGAAGCTGCACCAAATGCTGCGTGAGAATCAAGTACACAAGCGCTACGTGATGCTGGTCAAGGGTGCATGGCATAATCAAAAGCAGCGCGTGGTGTTGCCTTTGAAGAAGGTTGTGCAGGACAACGGCGAAAAGCGCGTGTGGGTGGAAGAGGGTGGGCAGATTTCAGAAACTATTTTTCATTTGCGCGAGTTTTTGGGCGAGTTTACCTTGCTTGAGGCTGACCTTATTACCGGACGCACGCATCAATTGCGCGTGCAATTGGCGCATTTGGGTTTCCCCATCGTGGGCGACGACAAATATGGCGACTTCACACTGAATAAAACCCTTCAGAAACGAGGCTTGAAGCGTATGTTTTTGCATTCTGCGGAAACCGTGCTCAACCATCCTTTGATTGGGGAGGCGCTCAAGCTGGTCGCCCCGTTACCCAAAGAGCTAGAAAAATTCCTCAACACTTTACGGACCGAGCATGCCGAAACAGTTTGATTTACTGATTTTTGACTGGGACGGCACTTTGTCCGACTCTACCGCGGCTATTGTGGATGCATTACTTTGTGCCAGTAGCGATCTTGGTTTTACAATACCTAATGAACAAGAGGCGCGTGACACCATAGGTTTGGAGCTGCACGCAGCATTCATCAAGTTATTGGGAGACATTGATGCTGCCACGGCACAAGCATTGACTGAACGCTATAACCACTATTACAACGCCGCCAGTCATGGCATTCAGTTGTTTGATGGCGTGTATCATGGCCTGCAGGAACTGATTAGTCTTGGTTTTAAGCTGGCGGTAGCCAGTGGTAAGCGAGAACATAGCTTAAGACAATCTATAGAACAGGCCAATTTTACAAACTTGATGGCGGCGGTACGTAGCGTAGAAAATTGTCTTTCCAAACCTCACCCGCAAATGTTGCAAGAAATTATGCATGAACTGAGTGTGCCACAGCAACGCAGCTTGATGATAGGAGACTCCGTATTTGACTTGCAGATGGCGCAAAATGCAGGGGTCGCCAGTCTTGGCGTGAGCTACGGCGCACAAGCCGAGCACGCCTTAATTCCACACAAGCCGCTGGCTTGTTTTGACAATTTTGCTACACTTCACGCATGGTTACGCACGAACGCTTGATTTGCAGCAGTGATGAGGTGGTGGAAAAGGGTACAGGCGTGCGCTTTGCCATGCCACATCTTGGTGAGCGCGAGACTGGCTTTGTGGTGCGCTATCGCGGCGCGGTACATGGCTACATCAACCAATGTGCACATGTGCCAGCACCTTTAGACTGGAATGAGGGCGATTTTTTTGACCTGACGCGCACTGCCATTATCTGCGCCACGCATGGTGCGCAGTATCATCCAGAAACGGGCTATTGCGAGTTGGGGCCGTGCAAGGGAAAATCGCTCAGGAAACTAAACGTAATTGAACGCGACCATAAGATTTATTTACTGGAATCAAATTAAAATGACTGATACCCCAAACTGGGAACGCAACACCATAGAAAAGCTTGCCTTGGCGGCGTTGAACGAGCAAAAACGTGCGCGCAACTGGGGGATTCTGTTCAAGTCTCTCACTTTTATTTATCTGTTTGCGCTGTTGTTTATGGCCTCGAGCTGGTTTCCACATAACGGCTCCAGCGGCTCACATACGGCGGTGATAGACATTCGTGGCGAGATTGGCGATGGCGATGCGGTGAATGCGGATGATGCTATTTCCAGCCTGCAATCGGCGTTTGAAGACAAAAATACCAAAGGCGTGATTTTGCGTATTAACAGCCCCGGCGGCAGTCCGGTGCAAGCGGGCATCATCAACGATGAAATTGGTCGTCTACGCAAGCTGCATCCTACCATTCCCTTGTATGCGGTAGTTGAAGATATATGCGCCTCTGGCGGCTATTACATCGCGGTGGCGGCTGATAAAATTTACGTGGACAAGGCGAGCATCGTGGGTTCAATTGGTGTGCTGATGGACGGCTTCGGCTTTACTGGCACGATGGAGAAATTTGGCGTAGAGCGGCGCGTGATGACGGCGGGCAAAAACAAAGCGTTCATGGATCCTTTTTCGCCAGTCAATCCTGCCCACAAGGTGCATGCACAGGCTATGCTGGACGAGATACATCAGCAGTTTATTAGCGTGGTGCGTAAAGGTCGCGGCGACCGCTTGAAAGAAACGCCGGACATGTTCTCTGGCCTGTTCTGGAGTGGCGAAAAGAGCGTAGAGCTAGGCTTGGCGGATGGTATAGGCAGTGCAGACATGGTGGCTAGGGACATTGTCAAAGAAGAAAATATGGTAGATTTCACGTCGCGCGAGGGCTTGGCAGACCGCTTTGCCAAGCAGTTGGGGGCAAGCGTCACTCAGGCATTGGCGCGTACGTCATTCAAATTACACTAAAAGGCGAACACACCATGAAACGCTGGCTATTATTGCTTTGTTTGGCGACATCCCCCGTACTCTATGCGGCTTCTGCCATTGTGGAAGGGGTGAAAATGCCCGCGTGGAGCGAGCATGATGGTGTTAAAACGGCGTTGACTGCTGGCGTGCGCTTGGAGAATGCCGATATTGTGACAACTGGCTCTGGTGGCCGTGTGGCGCTGAAGCTGGAAGATGAAACCAGCGTCAAGCTGGGTGAAAATGCCAAATTGGTGTTGGATAATATGGTGCAGGGAGCAGGAGCCTCTTATCGCGCCGCGCTTTCCGTGCCACAAGGCGCATTTCGCCTGACTACCAAGCCGCTTTATCAAAAAGTTGCCGTAGAAAAACGCAAGAAAAAACACGGCAAAAAGAAGGTAAAAAAATCCAAACAGCCACAGATTGACTTGCGCCAACATGAGTTTAATGTGAAGTTGGGCACGTTGACCGCCGTGACGCAATCCGTGGATATTGTGGGCAAAAGTAGTGGCGAACGCGATGTGATAGGCTTGCTTAAAGGTGAGGCGCAGATTTCACATGATGACACCTCTAGCGTTACCTTGAGCCGCGCCAAGTCTTATGTGGATGCGCTGAATCCTGGTAGTCTGAATGCGCCAGCTAAAGCTGCCGCGCAAGATTTGCAAGCATGGAAAACGGCCACCGACCTCACCACAGGTCGTGGTATCGCTAGCAGAAATGGCCGCTGGAAAGTCAGTGTCGGGACTTTCCGTGACCGTGCGGAAGCCGACAGTCTGATGCACCAATTGGACGAAGAAGGCTACGCCGCAGAAGTGGTGTCAGCCAATATTGGCGGCAAGTCGCAAGCGCGGTTGCAAATTCCACGTATGAAATCCAACCAAGACGCGGCTGTGGTGGCAGAACGCGTGCGCCAGCAGTTTGATCTGGACACGGTCACTGTCATCCGCTAATGCAAATCACACGCTGGAAAGAGTTCCCCACAGTTGCAGCGCTACGCGATGCGGCAATCAAAGCCGTGCTTGATGCTGCAAGCATCGCCATTGCGGCGCGTGGGCGCTTTGATGTGGTGCTGGCGGGGGGCACTACGCCACGCGACATTTATCACGTTCTACGCAGCGCACAGACTGATTGGGCGTGCTGGCACATTTGGTACGGGGATGAGCGCTGCTTGCCAGCCGATGACTCAGAGCGCAACAGCAAAATGGCGCAGGACGTGTGGCTGAACCACGTCGCCATTCCCGTAGCACAAATTCACCCCATGCCCACAGAACTCGGCGCACAGGCCGCAGTAGCAAGCTACAACCAAGCCTTGAGTGGCGTAGGCGACTTCGACTTGGTGCTGCTGGGTATAGGCGAAGACGGCCACACCGCCAGCCTGTTCCCCGGCCATGCTTGGGAAGGCAACACACCCACCATCGCCGTTAGCAACGCCCCCAAGCCACCTTCTGATCGCGTCAGCTTGACCGCATCGCGCCTAAGCCAAGCACGGCAGGTGTTGTTTATCGTGACGGGGAGCAACAAGCGCGAAGCAGTGCAGCAGTGGCGAAGTGGGGCTGCATTGCCTGTGGCTGCGATTGCGCCTCAAGCTGGGGTGGATGTGTTTCTGTGCCTCCAGTAAAACCGAAGTAGTGGCGAACGAAAAGTTTGTCATTTTGTGACTTATAAACTACAATAAACCAATGATAGAGCTGTTCCGATACCAGCTTGAGAACGGCGATATTCCGTTAGTCGCAGGCTTAGCGGTCTGCTGGATGTTCGCGCAAAAGCACAAATTCAAATTCGCTTCAAACGGGTAGAGTCTGGCAACTTTGGCGACCACAAACCGGTAGGCGATGGCGTTTCCGAGTTTCGGGTGAGCGTTGGTGCTGGCTACCGCGTCTATTACGGGTTGCATGGAAAAACCCTTGTGGTGCTGTTGTGCGGTGGTAATAAGGCCACGCAACAAGCGGACATCAAGCTCGCAAAAGAATACTGGGCTGATTGGAAAAGGAAAAACTCATGACTGGGAAATTGAACGCATCCGTATCCAATACGGAAGAAACCATCAAAGAACTACGCGCCGACAAACAATTTGCTGTTGAATATCTCAAGGCGGCGCTTGAAGAATTGGACGACCCAGATAACCGTGCCGCAGGGCTGCTGGCCTTGCGCGACGTGGCTGAAGCCTATGGCGGACTGGGTGCAGTGGCTGCACAAGCCGGAATCAGTCGGGAAGCGCTTTATCGTTCACTCTCTCCCAAGGGCAATCCCACACTTAAAACATTGGTCGCGGTATTGAAAACTGTCGGTATGCGCTTATCGGTAGAGCCGGATAGCCATGTGCACGCTTAAGATTCAAGCTACATTTGTCTAGTTAAAGCTAACCCGCACGCCGTTTGTCTGCACGCCCTGTTGAGCGAGCGGTGAGGTTGGATGGTTTCTCAAACAGGCGGCCAGAGGCGTATTTGTGTAAAACGCTGGCGATAAAAGTTTGGTACGGAATACCTTCTTCCAAGGCGCGAGCTTGAATATCCATCAAATCTGGCGACGAAAGCCGGATATTGATACGCCGGTCTTTGATAAAGGTTGCAGTAGCCGCAGCCTTGAATTTCGCTAGGTCGGCTTTTGAAGGCGAAGTGGACTTGAACTCGCCTTGTTCATAGGCATTCAGAATATCTTTCTCAAATTCATCAAGTTTTTTCATCACGGTTGCTCCTTAAGCAAGTAGTTTCTGGTGGCCTTTCTACTTGGAATCACCGTCTTCAAGAAGAAGTAATCCGGCTCTTCAGCGTAGGGCACCAAATAAACGTAAGCATCAAGCACTACAACAAAAGCGGATTGGTTGGGATGTTTCTCCGCGTTAGGGTGGCGCAACTCATCCAGCAAACCATCCGCTTCAATCGCAAGCACTATTTCCTCAAACGAGATGCTACGCTCAAGTTTCAATGCCTCGTTTTTCTCGTGATTCCACCGGAAAGGTTTCATGGGCATAGTCTAGCATTGCGTGTGCCTAATGTCACCTGTTGGAAACTGTTTTATGGGTGCGAAATGTAGTTTTGCAAGACTTGACCCCGAGGTTATAGGCTTCGTGTTAAGCGCTGCACAAGCCGCCATCGCTAGCCGTGGACGTTTTGATATTGTGCTGGCCGGCGGCACTACACCGCGCGACATCTACCAAACGCTACGTGCCGAAAAATCCGACTGGGCGCACTGGCACATCTGGTACGGCGATGAACGCTGCCTGCCTGCCGTTCATCCCGAACGCAATAGCAAAATGGCGCAGGATGTGTGGCTGAGCCACGTCACCATTCCCGCCGCACAAATACACCCTATGCCCACAGAACTGGGCGCTAAAGCCGCAGTAGCAGCCTATAACCAAGCGTTGCAAGGGGTAGGGGATTTCGATTTAGTATTGTTGGGCATAGGCGAAGACGGTCACACCGCCAGCTTGTTCCCTGGCCACGCTTGGGAAGGCACCACCCCAACCATCGCCGTCAGCAACGCCCCAAAACCACCCTCAGACCGCGTCAGTCTCTCAGCCTCAAGACTAAGCCAGTCGCGGCAAGTATTGATTATCGTGACCGGAAGTAATAAGCGTAAGGCGGTCCAGAAATGGCGTAGCGGCGTGTCGTTGCCTGTGGCCGCGATTGCGCCTAAGCCTGGGGTGGATGTGTATCTGGATGTGGCTGCTACTTAGTGTTTGCGCTTGGAAAGTGGAGCCGGTAAGAAGCCGAAAGCACATTACGGGAACTCTTTCCTAACCCCGCTACGTTTGCTGGCAAAGAGACCGACTAGGAAGAGGTGGGCTATGTGGCGTGATTTCATAGACGTGAAAATGTAAAGACGGGATGTGAAGCAAATCGAACGGCTTCTGTCTTGAATGAATCTGAATAGCGGGGGCACATCCGTTTGATGATTCTAGCCATGCCACATCTCCTCAAAAGTTAGAGTGATGTGTCTACTTTCTTAGGGTAAGTCCAGTGTCCTGCTTGAATGATGGGTTAGCCCTTGTTGGAGAGCTCACCTTGAAGCTTCTTTCCGATGGGGGAGTTGAGCGGAACCATGTTGCTAGAACCGCAAGCCCTACATGCCTTGTGGCGTGTGCTTAACCGCCAAATACTATAAATAACGCCAGGCACTATTATGCACACCCAAAGAACTGCTTCAATTAGGATACTGCCTTTTGTGATTGTCTTTGGCTCGCCAACAGTGCCACAGTTTGAACAAATTTGATTACTCATAATGTTCTTTTATGGCTAACGTAAAAGAGGCACCCTAAAAATCGCCTTCGAGGTGCTGAATCCTGCACGAAACTCCACAATCCATTGTTTTAATTGGAAGTAATAATTTGGCATCCTCTAACTCTTCAGTGAAAAGCACCGTCATCAGCAAGTATGCTGCTTAAAGTAGTTAATCAGGCCGCGAGTCGAAGCGTCATGCCCGCTCACAGGCTTCTCATCCAACAATTGAGGTTGAATCGCTTGTGCCAGTTGCTTGCCTAGCTCCACGCCCCATTGGTCGAAGGAGTTGATGTTCCAGATGATGCCTTGCACGAAGATTTTGTGTTCATACAGCGCAATCAAAGAGCCCAGCGTTTTCGGGTCTAGTTTGTCGAACAGGATGGAGTTGGTGGGGCGGTTGCCTTCGAATACTTTGTGCGGGACGAGTTTTTCCAGCGCTTCGCCTTTCATGCCACCCTTTACCAACTCGGCGCGTGCTTCTTCTGCGGTTTTGCCTTGCATCAAGGCTTGGGTTTGCGCTAAGAAGTTGGAAAATAGTATTTTGTGGTGGTTGCCAATAGGGTAGAAGCTTTCCATCGGCATGATAAAGTCGGATGGAATCAGGCGCGTGCCTTGGTGTATCAGTTGGAAGAAGGCGTGCTGACCGTTGGTGCCGGGTTCGCCCCAAATAATCGGGCCAGTGTCGCATTCCACTTTATGGCCGTCACGGTCAACAAATTTGCCGTTGCTTTCCATGTCACCTTGTTGGAAATAGGCCGAGAAGCGCGACAGAGATTGGTCGTAGGGCAGAATGGCGTGGGTTTGTGCGCCAAAAAAGTTGATGTACCACACGCCCAGCAAGCCCATCACTACGGGCAGATTTTTCTCCAGCGGCGTGGTGCGGAAATGTTCGTCCATCTCGAACGCGCCTTGCAACATGTCTTCAAAGTGATCCATGCCCAGATACAGCGCGATAGACAAGCCTATGGCCGACCACAGCGAATATCGTCCGCCTACCCAGTCCCAAAACTCGAACATATTGGCGGTATCAATGCCGAATTTTGACACCTCTTCGGCGTTGGTGGAAAGTGCTACAAAATGCTTGGCGATTTGCTTTTCGTCTTTGGCTTTATCCAAGAACCAAGCGCGTGCAGAACGTGCGTTGGTGAGGGTTTCTTGCGTGGTGAAGGTTTTGGAAGCGACGATGAATAGGGTGGTTTCAGGGTTGCATCGTTTCAGCGTCTCGCCCAGATGCGTGCCATCCACATTGGACACAAAATAGGCATGCAAGTTGTCACGTCTATAGGGCTTGAGCGCCACGCATACCATGAACGGGCCGAGGTCGGAGCCGCCGATGCCGATGTTGATGATGTCGGTGATGGGTTTGCCGGTGTAGCCCAGCCATTTGCCACCTCTGACACGCTCGGTGAAGTCGCGCATTTGCGCCAACACCCGCTTAACTTCCGGCATTTGGTCTACGCCATCCACCATCACTTTGCGGTCGCCGCGATTACGCAGCGCGGTGTGCAACACGGCGCGATCTTCGGTGAAGTTGATTTTTTCACCGGCAAACATTTTGTCGCGCCATTGTTCTACATTGGCATCACGGGCAAGCTGGGTGAGCAGGCGCATGGTTTCTGGCGTGATGCGATTTTTGGAGTAATCCAGCAGTATGTCTTTGAACTTGAGCGAGAACTTGTCAAAACGCTCAGGATCGGCGGCGAACATGTCGCGCATGTGTTGTGCGGAGATGACTTTTTGATGCTCTGTGAGTTGTTGCCAAGTGGCAGATTGTGTCAGACGTGACATGATCTCTTATCCTTTTTGAATAATAATGCCCGCCAATGGTGGCGCGGTAATGACCAGTGAATAGGGCAGCCCCATCCACGGTGTGTTTTCTGTTTGCAGTCCCAGCCCGTTGCCTGCGTTGCCGCCGCCGTAAAGCTCAGAATCGCTATTCAGCAATTCTTTATAGATTCCCGCTTCTGGCACGCCAATACGATAACCTTCGCGCGGCACCGGTGTAAAGTTAAGCACCACCACCACGCATGAGCCATTTCGCGCCCGGCGCTGGTAGCTGATGATAGATTGATCGGCATCGTGACAATCAATCCAGGCAAAGCCTTCCGGCGAAAAATCCAGCTCGTACAATGCCGGAATATTGCGATATAAATGTGACACATCGCGTAGCAGGTTTTTCACGCCCTGATGCCAGATTACATCCAGCAAATTCCAGTCCAGCGATTGCCCCACCGCCCATTCCCTGCCTTGCGCGAACTCGCTGCCCATGAAGTTGAGCTTCTTGCCCGGATAGGTCATCTGGTAGGTCAATAACAGCCGTATATTAGCAAATTTTTGCCAAGCATCGCCCGGCATTTTATCCAATAAAGAGCGCTTGCCATGCACCACTTCGTCGTGTGAAAACGGCAATACGAAGTTTTCGCTGTAGGCATATATCTGACCGAAAGTGAGCTGGTTGTGGTGGTAACGCCGGTGTACCGGATCTTGCTCGATATACGCCAGCGTGTCATTCATCCAGCCCATATTCCACTTCATCGAGAAGCCCAAGCCACCCAAATATACCGGGCGCGAAATCATCGGCCAAGCGGTGGATTCTTCGGCAATGGTTAAAGCGCCTGGGAAGTCTTCATGGATGATGACGTTGAGTTCCTTGATGAACTCAAGCGCCTCTAAATTCTCGCGTCCGCCAAACTTGTTGGGCAACCACTCGTCGCCCTTGCGTGAATAATCGAGGTAGATCATCGAAGCCACGGCATCTACGCGCAAGCCATCAATATGAAACTCTTTCAGCCAGAAATGCGCGTTGCAGATGAGGAAATTGCGTACCTCGTTGCGTCCATAGTTGAAAATCAGCGTGCCCCAGTCTTGATGTTCTCCCAAACGAGGATCTTCGTGTTCATACAGCTTGGTGCCGTCAAAATTGGCCAGCGCCCAGTCGTCTTTAGGGAAGTGCGCGGGAACCCAATCTAGCAGTACGCCGATGTTGGCTTGGTGACAGGCATCTACAAAATAGCGGAAGTCATCTGGCGAGCCAAAACGGCTGGTCACGCCAAAATAGCCCGTAGTTTGATAGCCCCAGGATTCATCCAGTGGATGCTCGGAAACCGGCATCAGCTCGATATGCGTAAATCCCATTTCTTTGACGTAAGGCACGAGCCGCGCTGCTAAATCACGGAAATTCATAAAGCCGTGCTGCAGATTGTCTTTTTCGCCGCGCTGCCAAGAACCCGCGTGGATTTCATACACATTCATCGGCTGGTGCAGCCAGTCGGCTTCTTTGCGCTGCTTCATCCATGCGCCATCGTCCCAATGATGGGTGCTTGCCACCACACGTGCCGCGGTGCTGGGGCGCAGCTCGAAGGCATTGCCGTAGGGATCAGTCTTGACCAAAATGTTGCCGGTGTTGCGATTGCGTATCTCAAATTTGTACAAACTATCCGCGCCAATATCGGGGATAAAAATATCCCAAACGCCGCTGGAGCCATGCACACGCATAGGGTGGGTGCGGCCATCCCAGCGGTTGAAATCACCGATGACACTGACGCGCTCGGCATTGGGAGCCCACACCGCAAAGCGCGTACCATCAACGCCGTGGTGACGCATGGGGTGCGCACCCAGCATTTTGTAGGCCATGCGCAGACGGCCTTCGCCAAATAGGTGCAAATCGTGACCAGACAGGGTAGAAGAGAAGGAGTAGGGGTCGTGGCGTTCTATGACTTTGCCATCTTCTTCCCAGCGCAGATTGCATGGGGTCGCTGGTTTTTCTTGGCCTTGCCACAGATATAAACCATCGGCATGGGCGCGTGGAAGCTCTTCCCAAGCCTTTCCTACTTGCAGCCACACTTTTCCCGCGTAGGGCAGAAAGCAGCGCAGTACATGCGTCGCGTGGTCTTTATGCAGCCCCAGCCAGCCAAAGGGATTGTGGTGGCGTGCTTGCAGTATCAGTTCTAGTTGTCGGTCTTGTTTAAGGTTCATATTGCTTTTAGCGCTCTGATGTAAAGAGTTTTAAGGAAGTGTTGTTTATACGGTTAACCTGTCTATAATGGCTCTGCAGGCGCATCGCCAGTAGAGGATATAGTCCCAACTATAAATCAGGAGAGGCAAAAATGCAGCACGAATCCAACAATGACCACAAGCAGGACGTTACCTCATCTCGTTTTATTAGTGCGCTAACTAAGAATACTATTGCGCTGATTCTAGCTGGTGGCCGAGGTTCAAGGCTCAAAGCCCTCACCGATTGGCGTACCAAGCCAGCCGTCCCTTTTGGCGGCAAGTTCCGCATTATAGACTTTCCCCTGTCTAACTGTATGAACTCTGGCATACGCAGGATAGGCGTGGTCACGCAGTACAAATCGCATAGCCTGATTCGGCACATTCAACGTGGTTGGAGTTTTTTGAGCGGCGAATTCAACGAGTTTGTCGAATTGTTACCGGCGCAACAACGCATTGAAGAAAAGTGGTATTCCGGTACTGCTGATGCGGTGTTTCAGAACCTGGATATTCTGCACACCATGAACCCTGAATATGTGTTGATACTGGCGGGCGACCATATTTACAAAATGGACTACGGTCAAATGTTGGCGGCGCACGTGCGCAACAAGGCTGACATGACGGTAGCGTGTATCAATGTGCCTATCAACGATGCCAAGGAGTTTGGCGTGGTGGGCGTGGACGATAAAGACCGCATCATCCAGTTCCGTGAAAAACCTGCTGACCCAGACCCTATCCCAGATGACCCTACGCAGGCGTTTGCCAGCATGGGAATTTACGTGTTTAACGCCAAATTTCTTTACGAGCAGTTGATGCGCGATGCGGACGACCCTAACTCTAATCACGATTTTGGCCAAAACATTATTCCTTACTTGATTAGCCGTTATCGCGTGTATGCCCACAGGTTCTCTGATAGTTGCGTGGGCAGCCATAACTATTGGCGTGACGTGGGGACGGTGGATGCTTATTGGGAAGCCAATATGGAGTTGACCAAGGTGGTGCCAGACCTGAATATGTATGACAAAGAATGGCCAATTTGGACGTATCAGGAACAACTCCCTCCCGCCAAGTTTGTGTTTGACGAAGACGAGCGACGTGGCTATGCCGTAGATTCTCTGGTGTCGGGCGGCTGCATCCTCAGTGGTTCCCGCGTGCGGCAATCTTTGCTGTTCTCTGATGTGCGCGTACACAGCTATAGCACTATACAAGACAGCGTCATTTTGCCTAAGTGCGAAATTGGACGTTTTGTGGTGCTGAATAAAGTGGTGGTGGACAAAGGCTGCATCATCCCCGACGGCATGAAGATAGGGGTTGATTTGGAAGAAGACCGCAAGCGTTTTTATGTGTCAGAAAAAGGCGTGACCTTGGTGACACCAGAAATGCTAGGCCAAAGAACACACTACTCAAGATAAATTAAGAACACTAAAAATGCCTCGAAAATTACGACTCTGCCTGTATTGGCATATGCACCAGCCGGATTACCGCGATTACCTCAGCGGCGAATTCATCCTGCCTTGGACTTATTTACACGCCATCAAAGACTACACCGACATGGCGTATCACCTAGAGCAAAATCCGCAGGCCAAGGTGACCTTTAACTACGTCCCAGTGTTGTTGGATCAGCTAGAAGCATATGCCAAGCAGCTAAAAACTGGGGAAGTGAGCGACCCGTTATTGAGCTTGTTGACCGAAAAAGACCTGAACAAAATCACCATGCAGCAGCGCCAACTTATTCTGGAAAGCTGTTTCCGCGGCAACCACGAAAAGATGATCGCGCCGTTTCCGCATTACCAGCGCTTGCTCAACATCTACACGCTATTTAAGGATGATCAGGACGACGAAGCTTATCTGTCTGGCCAGTATCTGGCCGACTTGATGGCTTGGTATCACCTGTCGTGGAT
Organism: Methylophilaceae bacterium; assembly: GCA_046155285.1. Lineage (GTDB taxonomy): Bacteria > Pseudomonadota > Gammaproteobacteria > Burkholderiales > Methylophilaceae > CAILHX01. The sequence continues at coordinate 90,449 of JBJXEA010000009.1, forward strand.
GGGCGAGAGCATACGTCGTAGCTCAGAACTGGTAGTGAAGTTGATGGCGCAGGGCGGCGGGTTTAGCGCTAAAGACCGTAAAGCGTTGTTCGACTTGATAGGCGACATTATCATCGAGCTGATTCCCCGCCATCGCGCTTTGGCTAAGGCTGGCCGGATAGAAATTTCCACTACACCGCACTACCATCCCATTTTGCCTTTATTGTTGGATTTCAATAGCGCCCGCGAAGCCGCACCTGATATGCCTTTGCCCGACAATCGGCGCTATCCCGGCGGCATGACTAGAGCGCATAGGCACGCCGAATCCGCCATTCAGTCGCACGAAAAACGTTTTGGACAAAAGCCGAATGGTGTGTGGCCAGCCGAGGGCGGAGTATCCCACGCAGCGCTGATGTTACTGGCCAAGCAAGGTTTTGGCTGGGCGGCCACGGGCGAGGGTGTATTGAGTAACAGCTTGCGTAAATTGCATGGTGATGCGGGTCTGTTTGAAGATAAGCGTCATCTGTACCGGCCTTATCGCGTAAGCGACAATCACGACGAAATCCTGTGCTTTTTCCGCGACGACAGGCTGTCAGACAAGATAGGTTTTGAGTACGCCAAATGGCACGGACGCGACGCGGTGAACGACTTGGTGGGCGAGCTGGAAGGCATTATGCACCGCTTCCCAGAAGGTGAAACACCAGTAGTCAGTATCATTCTGGACGGCGAAAACGCGTGGGAATATTACCCCTACAACGGCTATTATTTCCTCACCGATTTATATCAGGCGCTGGCCGAACATCCCTGCATAGAAATGAGCACCTTTAGCGAGGTGCAAGCGCTGTGCAAACAGCCAGAAGCGGCCAAAATCAAGCCCGGCAGCTTGCCTAGCATGGTCGCTGGTAGTTGGGTGTACGGCACGTTCAGCACTTGGATGGGCGATGGTGCTAAAAATCGCGCTTGGGATTTGCTGTGCGAAGCCAAGCAGAATTATGACTTGGTCGTCGCTAGCGGGCGCTTGAGCAAAGCTGAAGTAGAAGCCGCCGAGCGCCAATTGGGCGATTGCGAGGGTTCGGACTGGTTCTGGTGGTTTGGCGACTACAACCCGTCGGACAGCGTGCAGAGCTTTGATTTGTTGTTCCGTCGCAATCTAAGCAATTTGTATCGTTTGCTTAAGCTGCCTGCGCCAACCGATTTGGCGCACGTGATTAGCCGTGGCAATACCGCCAGTGGCGATGGGGCAGAAGCGGCAGGGGCAATGCGCCGTGGTCAAGAGTAATACTCGTTAACCACCCCGGCGCTACGCGCCACCCCTCCTCGGCGAGGAGGGGAATGAACTTCTCCCCTCCTTTTCAAGGAGGGGTCGCCGCTTGCGGCGGGGGTGGTTTAACGCTAGTTGGGTGAGAATTAAAAAGGAAATCATGATGGCCAAAACCGTTGCACTGCTTTTAGGCGTTCACGCCCACCAGCCGGTGGGTAACTTTACCCACGTGTTAGACGATGCGCATGTGCGCTGCTACGGCCCGTTTTTGCGCGTGCTGCATGAATATCCCGATTTCAAATTTGCCATTCATTGCAGCGGTTGGTTGCTGGATTACCTACTGGAGCATTATCCGCAGGATTTGCGACTGCTCAAAGAGATGGTCAAGCGCGGTCAGGCTGAGTTATTCGGCGCAGGTTATACCGAGCCAGTATTGGCAGCGATTCCATCGCAAGACAGAATCGGTCAAGTCACCATGCTGTCGGAATATCTGAAAAAGAAACTCGGTCAAACTCCGCAAGGGGCTTGGCTCACCGAGCGTGTGTGGGAGGCCACCGTGGTGCCGGGGCTGGCTGATGCGGGCATAGAATATGTCACCGTAGATGACTACCATTTCCTGTGTACCGGCAAACAGGCCGAAACCCTCAATGGCTATTACACCACCGAGGAAGACGGGCGTACGCTGGATTTATTTCCTATTTCTGAGCCGCTGCGCTATCGTCTTCCATTCTCTCCGGCAGAAGAGGTGGTGGCTTATATGGAAAGCCTCGCGGACGACACTGGGCAAGCCGCTGCCATCTATTTTGACGACATCGAAAAATTTGGCATTTGGCCGGAAACCTACGCCTGGGTGTACGAAAAGGGCTGGCTTAAGGCTTTTATCGAAGGTGTGCTGGCTTCAAAAATCGTCAAAACCATGCGCTACAGCGACTATCACGCCCAAGCCGCGACACGCGGTGTGGTGTATTTGCCGACCGCGTCTTACAGCGAGATGAACGAATGGGCGATGCCCGTGCCAGCGGCGCATTACTACGCTGACATGGTCGAGCGCGAAAAACGCGAAGGACGCTGGGAGCAGACCAAACCTTTCGTGCGCGGCGGTATTTGGCGTAATTTTTTCATGCGTTTTCCTGAATCCAACTGGGCGCACAAGCGCATGTTGTCTTTGTCGCAGCGCTACCATGCTTTGCCCCACGCCAAACAAACGCCAGACATGTTGCGCTTGCTGTATGAAGCTCAGGCTAACGATGCCTATTGGCATGGTTTGTTTGGTGGACTGTATTTACCGCACTTACGACGCGCCATTTATAACGCGATGGTCGAGCTGGAAGCCTTGCTGGACAAGGTGGATGCGCGTCCTGCCAGAGCTGCGGTTGATTTGGATTTGGATGGTTATCAAGAAGTGTTTTTGCAAAATGGCGAGCTGCAAGTCGTGGTGCGCTTGGACGGCACGGCCTCCATCGCCGAGTTTGATAGCTACAAGTTGCGTCATAATTTCGGCGACACTTTAACGCGTCAGACCGAGCATTATCATCGTAAGGTGCATGCCTCGCAGGAACACGGCCACAGCGGAGAAGGCATTGCCAATCCACATGAACGCATGGTGTCCAAGCACGAAATTTCCGCAGAGGATCTGGCTACCGACGTGCACGCCAAAACCTTGTTTCACGACGGATGGCAGCCGAATATGGGGGAAAACATCCACGTCGTCAGCTACCAAGCGGCAGAAGGCAAGGGCAAATCGCCCACCATGGCGTTTGCTGGGGTGTTTGACGGCTACACCGTCATCAAGAAAATCGCCTTGGAAGGCAACGCGCTCAACGTGGAATATCATTTCGACCCGGCGACGACGGGCATCTTCAGCGTGGAAATCAACCTCGCTATGCCCAGCTGCGACGGGCCTGCTGGGCGCTTTAGAGTGGGAGGACATGTCCCCGGTGGCTTTGGTCAGCCATTGCATGTAGAGAAATTCAACGAGATTTTGTTGGAAGACGAGGTGTTGGGCGGCATCGTCAAACTGAGCAGTGACCAAGAAGGCAAGTTTGATGCCGCGCCGCACTTTAGCGTATCGCAGTCAGAAGCCGGTTTTGAGAAGATTATGCAGGCGGTGACCATGATACTGTCGTGGGATTTGCGTAAGGTGAAGGGCGTGATTGCGGTGACGTTAGAGGTGAGCTAAGTGCTGATCGGCGTAGACGTAGGCGGCACCAATTTACGCGTAGGCGTGGTTGAAAACTATCAGGTTATTTGGGAGCAACGCTACCACGCCGACTTCTCCGGCTTGTGCCAACAATTGCAACCTGCTGAGGCACTCAAAGCCATTCATGCCAGTCTTGCACAGTCCCTGAGCGAAGCCATCACTTTATATCCCAAGGTCAGTGCTATAGGCATAGGCTTTCCCGGCTTCATCAACCCCGCCACACAACAAGTCGCGCAATCGCCCAATTTACCCGGCTTGCTCAATGCCGACATTACCGCACCTATATCCCAATTGCTTAAACTGCCCGTGCTTCTGGAGAACGATGCGCTGGCCGCGGCTTATGGTGAATACGTGTTAGCAAATAAGCCTAACAGTAGCTTGATTTACTTAGGGCTGGGCACGGGTGTAGGCGGTGGCTTAGTGCTGAATGGCAAGCCTTATGGCGGCAGCAATGGCGTAGCGATGGAAGTAGGGCATTTAACAGTGATGCCTAGTGGCAGACCCTGCGGCTGCGGTAACTGTGGCTGTATGGAGCAATACGCCTCGGCCAGCGGCGTGGTGTTGAATTATCAAGAAATTAGCGGCAAAGTGCTGGATACGGTGGCTATCGCGGCTTTAGCTAATCAGGGCGATAAATCAGCCTTGCAGGCTTATGCCCAAGCGGGAACTGCACTAGCGCAAGGTTTAGCGCATATTTTGAAAGTGGTGGATGTGACGCAAGTGGTGATTGGCGGTGGTTTAAGTCAAAGCTGGGCGTTGCTGCAACCGGCCTTTGAAGCCAGACTGGAAACGGATCTTATTCCTGCGCTACGCGGTAAAGTGCAAGTCAGCATCAGTAGCGCAGGGGATCAAGCGGGGATTATTGGTGCGGCGATGTTGGCTGCTTAACTTCCACGTCATTCCCGCGGAGGCGGGAATCCAGTCAAGCTGCAATGAAGACAATGCCACCTTCACCGTTTTAACTTATTTGTCTGGTTCTCCCTTGCAGGGCGCGTAGGCTTCTGCATAAGCCTACTGTTACGCAGGAGCACAGCATGCTGTGCGAAATCCCTGCTACACCCTTTGCCAGAATGACAACGTGAATTAAGTCTTGAAGTAACTAATCGCATTATTCAGCGAATCAGCCAGCTCATTGAGCTTGGCTGAGGTCAACGTCAGTTGACCCACAAACTCTCCATTTTCTTGTGCCATTTTGGAGATGGTATCTACCTCGCCCACCACAGAGTTCACCGCAGAGCGCTGTTCTTTCAAGGCGTGAGTAATCTCTCCTGCGGTGGTCACCACTTGCACCGTACCTTGCTTGATTTCAACCATGGAATTCCCCGCGCGTTCAGCTTTTTGCACGCCTATATTCGCCATCACCGTGCCTTGTTCCATGCTGGCAACAGCGTTATTTGCGCCTTGTTGAATCTCAGCAATGATGCCGGAGATTTCTTGAGTGGATTTGGAAGTGCGTTCGGCCAGCTTGCGCACTTCATCGGCCACCACGGCGAATCCACGCCCTTGTTCGCCAGCGCGGGCGGCTTCAATAGCCGCGTTCAAGGCCAGCAGGTTGGTTTGGTCGGCGATGTCTTTAATCACTTTGACCACGTCTGAAATCTTTTGTGAGCTAGCGCCTAACTCACGGATGATGTTGGAGGACTCGGTGACAGAATCCGCAATCTTATTCATTTCATTGACCGCGTCTGCCACTACTTGGCCGCCTTGATCTGACAGCGTTCCTGCATTCTTAGCCATAGATTCAGAATGCTCGGCATTGCTGGAGATGTTATCAATGCTGGCGCTCATTTCTTCTACGGCAGAGGCCACGCTGCTGGCAGCATCATTTTGGCGGATAGAGCTATGCAACACATTGTCAGCCGCCATACCAAGTTGGTGCGCGGCTTGCACAATGGATTGTGCGTTCTCGGTCATGCCTTTAATCATGCCGCGCAGCTGTATCTGCATGCTGCCAATCGCATAAAGCAAACTGGTTTTGTCACCCGGTTCCAGCATGATGTCGCGGGTCAGGTTGCCTTTGGCGATTTCACGCGCAATGCCCCGTGCATACATAGGCTCGATACCCAGTTGCATGAGCAGATTGCCGGACATTTTCCAAGCGAAAAGCACCGCGACTAAAATACAAACTAAACCACCAATTAAGCTGCTTTTGATTATGAGTTTCCCCGTGTCGTTAATCTCACGCACTTTATTAGTGGTGGTGATGACTTCTACATCACGAAACTTGCCCATTTTCGTCTGAATATCCAGTGATTGCTGGTCAAAACCTTCCATGACCAAATTGCCAGCTTCCATGCCTTGAGCGATATAGGTTTCAGCCATGTGTTTGCCCGTGCTGTAGTAGGCATCGAATGACTGATCAATCGCCTCCAGCTCCTTGAGCTTATCGGGGCTGCTAGCGTAATGTCCTTTGAAGTTTTGTATGCCTTTTTTGAAGCTTTTGGCGTGTTTTTCAGCGTCGCCGAATGGGTCGCGGTCGTGGGTCGCGGAAGCATCGGTGAGATATTGCTGCACTTGCACCGCATCCAAAGTCATTTGGTCTGCCAGAAGCTCGTAGGGCAACAGATTCTCGTCTATCTCGGCCACGTCACTTTGGATGTTATGGATTTGATACACCAGAAAAATCAGAACGCTGACAAATAGCGCAATAATCACGCCAAAGCCCATCATGGTGGTGTTTTTGAAAGTCATGTTCTTAAACATGTTGCTTACCTCGTGAACAGTGTCAATTGAACGAATTAAAACTCAATTTCAGTGCGTAAACCCAATACCCAAGCATTTTTGATGGTGGGATCCATATTGGGGTTGATGATGTATTGTAAATTGGGTTGCAACGCTAGCCAAGGCATGATTTGCAGATGATGATGAACCATATGATGCAGCATCAACATGAAATGTGTGGACAACCTTCAGAATGATTGAGTCTGAACCACGGGGGCAATGGCTAAAACATGCCCAATTGCAAATCGATTGGGCATGTTTTTATACCATTATTTGAATGGATGCTCAAAGGACAAATATACCAGTACGCCATACTCACCCGATGACGGACCTACGCCTATCGGGAACGAGAACCCTGGGACGATCTGAAGCCCTGAGGGGTAGTTGATGGCGAAACGGGCACCTGGGTTGATGAAGAACGTATGATCCCGACCTTTGCTTCCGTCAGGATTAACAGTTTCATTGGAAGTCCCAGCCATCTCAAGCATCAAATTGAAGTTTTCAGAGACTAGGTAAATCGCACTCGCTCCATAATTCCACCCAAGAGTATTGGCTTCCGCCCCACCTAGCTCCTTGCTATTGGGAGTGTAAGTGGTGCCAAGATTCCAGTGCGTCACGACATTTTCCCCAATCTCCAGACTGAGGGGTAGATTGGCCTGAATGCCAACCGCATCGGTTCCCAGTCCCTTTTTGTAATCACCCGTGGGCAGGATCAGAGACAATCTAGGGGAGAAGGCCACCTTATCCTTCAGAATCGCCTGGTAACGATAGTTGAGCAAGATGTCGCCGAGACCTGTGGACCTTGCGGGGTCGGAAACGCGATTAACGGGTATCGTATAAGAGAGTTGATGTGTTTCATCAAAGAACGGCCATTCTTGAGTGAATGTATAAGCCCAATCATGTGTCTTGTGCATATACATGAAGCTCTGAATGTGCTGAACAACACCCCTTTCCTGATTGTAGGCTTCCTCCAGCAGGAAGGAATTGTCCGCTATCTTCTTTGGCTCATCTTCCGCCCAACTATGGCACGGCAGGCTAAAAAGCATCGCCATTGCCCAATAAATCTTATTTTTCATGACCATCCCCATACCGTATTCCCCCTAAGATAAAAATTTGTGATGCGTTATTTTTTAACTTCATCTCAATATAGCCTAAAGCAGTTTTTTTTACCAGAAGACATGGTAAAAAAAGCCGACAACTGCACATGCCAAAATCACGGTAATGACACTGGTTTTCAAACGTATCAGCGCAAATAGTGCCAAAGCGCTCAGCGCAGCGGCAAATGCATCAAAACCGCGCGGCCAGAAGCTGTGATAGGCAAAGAACAGCGCCAAGCTGAAGATGATGCCCACCACCGCCGCCGTAATGGCGGTAAGCGGGGCGGTGAGTTTGAGATTTTGGTGCGTGGATTCGATAAACGGTGCACCTAAAAAAATGAAAATAAAGGAGGGCAGAAAAGTGAAAAAAGTCACCACGCTGGCGGCTAGCAAGGCCGTGGTCAATGACGATGCCTGCATCCAGCCGCCAACAAAACCGACGAAGGTCACCACCATAATCAAGGGTCCCGGCGTGGTTTCACCCAAGGCTAGGCCATCTATCATTTGCGTGGCGGTCAGCCAGTGAAAATGCTCCACCGCGCCTTGATACACATAAGGCAGCACCGCATAAGCGCCACCAAAGGTGAGCAGGGCGGCTTTGGTGAAAAACCAGCCCATTTGCGTGAGTATGTTTTGCCAGCCTTGAGTTGCCAATAACAAACCCATTGCCGCTGCCCATAGACCTAAACCTACAGCCAATATCCGCCACATGCGTGGTTTGGAAAATATAGCGTGAGGTGGGGTGGGCGTGTGGTCGTCGATCAAGGCCGCACCGTAATGTTTGGGTTTGCCGCCATGTCCGCCAGCAGTGAAATAGGCGGGCATCCATTTGCCGCCAGCCATGCCTAATAGCGCCGCGCTGAGAATAATCAAAGGAAAGGGCAGCTTGAGCGCGGCTATCGCCACAAACGCAGCAATGGCGATAGCCCATAGCACGCGGTTTTTCAACGTGCGCGAACCGATGCGGTAAGCGGCGAACAGCACGATAGCCACCACGGCGGGCTTGATCCCGTAAAGGATGCCCGCCACGGCAGGCAAATCGCCATGCGCCATATAAGCCCACGACAGCGCCACCAAGATAAAGAAACTAGGCAGCACGAACAGCACGCCCGCCATGATTCCGCCCCAAGTTTTGTGCATCAGCCAGCCTATGTAGATGGCCAACTGCTGCGCCTCAGGACCTGGCAACAACATGCAGTAGTTGAGCGCGTGTAAAAAGCGCTGATCGGAAATCCAGCGTTTTTGCTCGACTAAGTCGTGGTGCATGATGGCGATTTGCCCAGCGGGGCCGCCGAAGCTGATGAAGCCTAGCTTGAGCCAATAGCGGAAGGCTTGATAAAAACTAACGGGAGCTGGCGCTGTAGTATCCATAGAGGTGGGGCTTGCAGTCATCACGTTAGGATTTTAGCGTTTTGTTGCCATGAAAAATCTGATACAGCACCGGCAACACCAGTAGAGTGAGCAGGGTGGAAGACCATATGCCGCCAATCACTGCGGTTGCCAGTGGTCGTTGAACCTCGGCGCCAGTTGCGGTGGCTATCGCCATCGGGATAAAACCCAATGAAGCTACTAATGCGGTCATCAGCACTGGTCTTAATCGTGTCAATGCGCCTTGTTCAATGGCTTGGTTCAGAGATAATCCTTGTTCGCGCAAAGTGCGGATAAACGAGATCATCACCAAACCGTTCAATACGGCTACTCCAGACAAGGCAATAAAGCCCACCCCTGCCGAAATAGATAGCGGAATATCGCGTAACCACAGTGCCAACAAGCCACCCGTCATAGCAAAAGGCACGCCGGTAAATACTATCAAGCCATCACGCAGATTGCCGAACATGGCGTAAAGCAGCACTAGCACCAGCAGCAGTGCAACAGGTACGACTAGCTCAAGACGTTTGCTGGCTGATTCAAGCTGCTCGAATATCCCACCCCAAACAAGCCAATAGCCTGATGGTATCTTGATTTCTTGTTGTATCCGTTGCTGTGCCTCCGCGACGTAAGAGCCAATATCACGATCACGCACGTTGGCAGTGACGACCACGCGGCGTTTGCCGTTTTCTCTGCTGAATTGATTGGGGCCGGGGGTTAAGTTTAATGTGGCAACCTCGCCTAACAATAGATAAGCCGGTTTTGCAATGTCGGTAGTAGAAAGGCGAATGGGTATCTGCTGTATCGCTGCCAGATCAGACCTTAAGTTTTCTGGTAAACGGACTACCACATCGAATTGTTTGTCGCCTTGAAACAATTTTCCTGCGGTACGTCCATTCAGCGCGATGGCAATAGCATCTTGCACATCGCTGATGTTGACCCCCAGACGGGCGATCTTTTCGCGATCAATCTGAATGGTAAGGATGGGCAAGCCGGTGGTTTGCTCCACTTTGACATCTTCACCGCCATCAATCGTGGAAAGTATCTTGGCGATGTCTTCTCCGGTTTGTTCCATCACCGCCATGTCATCACCAAACACTTTCACTGCAACATCGCTGCGCACCCCGGAAATCAGCTCGTTGAATCGCATCTGGATAGGCTGGGTGTATTCGTAGTTATTCCCTGGCACAACGCTTAAGGCGCGTTGCATTTGTGCCACCAGTTCGGTTTTAGTTAAATTCGGGTCTGGCCATTCCGATTTTGGTTTGAGCATCACATAGTTATCAGCAACGCTAGGTGGCATGGGGTCAGACGCTATTTCGGCAGTGCCAATCTTGGAGAAAATTTTGTCTACTTGTGGGAACTCAATGATTGTTTGTTCCAGTTCTCGTTGCATTTCTACTGCCTGCGTCAGGCTGGTGCCGGGTATTCTCAGGGCATGCAAGGCAATATCACCTTCATCCAGACTGGGAATAAACTCGCTGCCCATGCGCGTTGCCAGTAAGCCGCTTAATGCCACCGAGACCAATGCAATGGTGATGACCAGCGCTTTACTCCGCATTGCCCATCCCAACACTGGTAGATAGGCGCGTTTGGCTTTCGCCATCATCCAGCCTTCTTTTTCATTGACTTTGTTGGAGACGAACAAGGCCACTGCGGCTGGAATAAAAGTCAGAGAAAGCAGCATCGCGCCAATCAGTGCAATCACTACAGTGAACGCCATAGGATGGAACATTTTGCCCTCAATGCCGCTCAAGGCAAAGATGGGCAAATAGACCACCATGATGATGAGCTGGCCGAATAATAGTGGCTTTCTCGCCTCACGCGCGGCATCAAACACTTCTGTGATACGTTCTTCACGGTTTAACACACGTCCCAAACTTGTTTGCCGGTGCGCCAATCGGCGTATGCAGTTTTCTACGATGACCACCGCACCATCTATGATGATGCCGAAATCCAGCGCCCCCAAGCTCATTAAATTAGCGCTGACCTTGTTCCCGAACATGCCGGTGAACGTCCATAACATGGAGAGCGGGATCACTAGCATGGTGATGATAGAGGCACGGATGTTGCCTAGAAACAGAAACAATATGGCGATCACCAGCAGCGCACCTTCTAGCAGATTCTTTTTGACGGTGTTGATAGCTTTGTCAATCAGAATGGTGCGGTCATAAACCGTTTTGGCGGTGATGCCCGGTGGTAAGGTACGGTTGATTTCTGCTAGGCGTTGTTCAACCGCCTGCGAAACAGTTCGACTATTTTCTCCAATCAGCATAAACACCGTGCCTAATACGACTTCATTGCCGTTTTCCGTGGCGGCACCGTTGCGTGGGCTTTTACCTACCAACACCTCTGCCACGTCGCGCACTCTCACCGGTACACCTTGTTTGGTATCCACGACAACGTTGCCAATGTCGGCCAATTCCTTGAGTTGTCCGGGGATGCGGATCAAATACTGTTCGCCGGATTTCTCTATGTAACCTGCACCGATATTGGCATTATTGCGTTCTAATGCTTCTACTAAATCGCTTAACGCCAGGTTGTGTGCCACCAGTTTTTCAGGGGAAGGGGCGACTTGATACTCCTTACTGAATCCGCCAATGGTATTTATTTCGTTAACACCAGGTACCGTTCTCAATTGAGGTTTTATGATCCAGTCCTGAATCTCACGCAGATCCATAGGCGTATAAGGGGTGCCATCGGCTTTGAGTGCGCCAGTTGTGGATTCCACAGTCCACATGAAAATCTCGCCCAAGCCTGTAGATGTCGGTCCCAGCAGAGGAGTAATGCCAGTGGGCAACTTTTCCTTGGCTTGCGCTACGCGCTCATTGACCAGCTGGCGGGCAAAATAAATATCGGTGCCTTCCTTGAACACCACCGTAACCTGGGAAAGACCGTATTTTGAAAGTGAACGCGTTTGTTCCAGCCGAGGCAAACCCGCCATGGCGGTTTCGATGGGGTAGGTGATGCGCTGCTCAGATTCCAGCGGTGAATACCCGAGGGCTTCGGTGTTGATTTGTACTTGTATATTAGTGATGTCCGGCACCGCGTCTATCGGTAGTTTCTGATAGCTGTAGACGCCCAGCAGTGCCATGCCAAATACCGCCATCAACACAAGCCAAGCCTGTTCTATAGAAAAGCGTATAAGTTTTTCAAACATGATGGATTCCTGAGAGCGGAGAGTTAGTGGTCATGGCTTGCCCCAGCTTTACCCAGTTCTGCTTTGATTAAGAAGCTGTTTTTTGCGGCATATTTTTCACCTGGTAACAATCCCTCCAGCACCTCTACATGGTGCTCATCGCCGCGCCCAAGCTCAATTGGCCTTGCTTCAAACTGCTCACCATAACGACCAAATACCACCGTCCAGTCACGCACACTTTGCAAGGCTTCAACAGCAACAGCCAAAGGAACTTCGACTTCTTCCGCCACCAGTTCAATACTGACAGGCACGCCAGGCTGCCATAGCGCTTTGGGGTTGGCCAGCACCACCCGTGCAGTTGCAGTGCGCGATTGCTCACCGACAACAGCGCCAACATAACTCACGGTGCCAACCGCCTCTGTATCAACAACGCCGGATTTAACCTTAGCCTGCTGACCAAGTCTGACGATTTTCAGATCTTTGGCGTACACCGTTATTTCAGCCCATACTGAGCTTAGGTCAGCCACCATAAAAATAGGGGAGTCTTCTCTCACTACTTGCCCGGGTGCAATCTGTTTCTCTGTCACCATGCCATTGATCGGCGAACGGATTTCATAGCGCGTGAGACTGCCGGTCGTAGCTGCACCCAAAGCGTTGAGCTTTTGTTTGGCTCGATCCAGTTCAATCTCAGCCTCGAACATGGCTTGTTGGGCTTGCAGATAGTCCTGTTCGGCAGTGATTCTTTGCTCCCATAATGATTTTTCTCGCTCGAACGTGACGCGAGACAGTGCTAACCGTTTTTGTGCCGCAAGATAATCACTACGCTGGTCAGCTAGACTTTGGCTGGATACCACAGCCAGCACTTGCCCCTTACGCACCGAATCGCCCGCATTCACCATAACCGATTCAACGATACCGCCTAGCCGTGGCACGACATACACCGTTTTATCGGCATTCATCTTGATTTCACCCGTGAGTTGAAGCGTACTTTTGATGCGTGCCGGGGCGGCGGTCAATACCTCAATCGCGTTGTGGCTGAGCTGACTGTCGCTCATCTGTACGCGGGCTTCTGTCTGTTCATAGGCAAAACGGTAGGGCTTGCCCTGAGATTGAACGTCAATGGTGGCCTTGAAAGAGTGCGGCTCCACAATCACGGCATCGCCTTTCAGATAATCGGCTTCTGCGGCAAAGCTGATGGTTTGTGCTGGACGGCCTAGCCTTTCCAGTGTGATGCTGGCATTGGATTGCCCGGGTTTAAGTGGCTTGCCATCAAAGTAAGCGTAGAGACGGAATTGCGGAGGCACGTTTTGCTCAAAAATCGTCACCTCAATAGCAAAGGCATCTTGTTTGAACAGTTTGCCGCCGTGTGGACCCTTGACAATCTCAGCCGGCATTTCCTCGTGTGGGTGGGTGGTATTGTTCTCAGTGGTTTTACTGGCTTGATGATCGTCATGCCCAGCATGCTCATCATGCTTATCTGTTTCTGGTTTGTTGGTGTTTAGCACCAGCATGGCCAGTACGACACCGACGGCTATCACTACGATTACTGCGTAAAACTGCCTAGAAAAAAGTTTCATTTCATCGCTCCTGACGCGAGGTGTGTGGCATCAATGCCGAGAATGCGTTCTATGTCTGCCAAGGCTTGATGTGCGCTTAACAAGGCATTCAAGCGCTGCGATTTGGCTTGGGACAAGACACGCTGGGCATCGAGTACATTGATAAAGTCGAATTTGCCGAATTCAAAGCCTTTGATAGTGGCTTCATAGGCATTCTGGGCATCAGGCAGGATTTCTACTTGTAGGGAATTTGCCTCCTGGCTCGCGTTCACCAGATTCTCATGTGCAGCGGACAGGTCTGTAGCGTTGCTAATTCTGACCGCTACCAATTCATCACCGGCTTTGTAGGCGCGGCTGATAGCTTCTTGCAGGTTACCTTGATTGCGGTCAAACAGGGGGATGGGAACAGATATTCCGAATATGGCCTGATTAAGCCCGAGTTCCTCATTGCGTCTGGCACCCAAGCTGACGGTCACATCGGGTGTACGACGCGATTCCTCGATCTGAGATAAAGCCTCGCGGTGAGTGATTTCAAGCTTGGCTCGCCTGATAATAGGAGCCTCTTCCAAATGTTCCGACAATTGAGCCAGAGAGGGGATAGGTGGTAATACGTCCAACTGGCCAATGACGCTTAAAAACCTAGGGTTTGCATTGCCCCATAATGCGGCAAGATGTTTTTTTGCTGCCACTAAAGTGCTGGCAGCCTGTTTTGACTCTATTCTTGCTCCTGACTCTGTGACTCTGGATTTAGTCTCTTCAATGGGTGATATTTTCCCTGCTTTTACGCGCTTGGCTGCTGTCTCTCTGGTTTGTTGGGCGAGCAGTAGCGAAGACTCGCTCAATCGCACGCGCTCTTGAGCGGCAAGCGCCTCATAGAATGCGCTTTTGACGGCACCAAGAATTTCGGCTTTTTTGATGGCGAGGTCTATGGTGGCGGCTTCCAGGCGAATATCTGCAGCGCTCATTCGCGCCTCGCGTTTAGACCCAAGCTCGATGGTTTGCTCGATTTGTATCGTGGTTTGGCGCGTTGCATTGCGTGTGTCTTCAACCAACGCTGAAATCGAAGGGTTAGGCCGCGCCGCAGCTTGCAGCTGAGCGCCTTCAATCGCCTCGCGTTCGCGGGTAAGTACAGCCAACTCAGGATTAGCGTTTAAGGCCAGAGTCAAGGCATCTTGCAGTGTGAGGCTATCAGTGGTTGATTCAAGATCAGCGCCGTAAGCGGGAACAGTCGCTATGTTGAATGCCAACATCAAACAGGTAAAAACAGTAAATAATCGCATCGAATTCTCCCAAAAATTGAGGAATCCAGCGGATGGAAATACGCGGATTATTGCTTGCAGAAGCCTTGAACAGGCTGCGTTAACCGTCTCGCTGGACTAAATGGCGAGAGGCCATTTGGGACGTTCGATATTATCGCTGATGGTTGAGTAGTCCGGACGGAAAGATTTGGGCGGGAAGGACTTAGACAAGGGTAATGGCGTGATGAATAAGGATTGTTCGGTCACGCAATACAGGTGGCACAAGCCGCAAGCGCTATGCACATCACTGACTGGATGTTTGCCATGTCGTTCGTGGCTATGCGTGTCGGCATCAGCGCCACTATTTGCCACACTAGGATGTAGCACTACATCTACATCGTGTTCGCCGTAAGCAACCATCGCCGCTTGAGAAAACTGTAACGGTAGCAAAATCAACAAGCAAATAAGGTAGAACTTGCTAAGCAGGCTGTGTTTTGTGTAAGAGTTAATTTTTGAGCGCTTCTTGACCATTCACTCAGTGTAAGTTTTATTTTGGCACAGGTCAATAATGTAGTTGCTGCGAAGTATATGTTCCATAAAGACGGTCAGAATGGCTTGCATTACTAGTAAACTGATCTCTTCTGAATAAAAAGGCTTTCCCAATTTGATCATGAACGTTATGGATATCACACTAGTTGCCGGCCTATTTTTCCTCGTGGCCATCATCTTCTCCGCCATCGGCCACGCGGGCGCATCCGGCTATCTGGCGGTGATGGCCTTGATGGGCATGGCGCCTGCGGTGATGAAACCCACCGCGCTCACGCTGAATATCTTGGTTGCCACGGTTGCCACGATACAGTTTGCGCGCTCTGGTTTCTTTTCTTGGCGTGCACTGTGGCCGTTTGTAGTGACTTCCATCCCCATGGCCTTTTTGGGTGGCGCACATCAACTGCCGGGTGCGACCTATAAGTTGGTGGTGGGCCTCATATTGGTGGCCTCCGCAGTGATGATTCTTGCTTCGCAAAAATTACGCATCGAAAAACCTACGCTGTTTCCGCATATGCCTATTCCTTGGGCGCTGCTGTCGGGCGCTATTATCGGCCTAGTGTCTGGGCTGGTTGGTACGGGCGGCGGCGTGTTTTTAAGCCCACTGATGGTGCTGGCGTGCTGGGCAACAGTGCGCCAAGCCACAGGCGTGATTGCGGCGTTCGTGCTGTTGAACTCTATCGCTGGCTTGGCGGGCTACGTGTCTAAAATCGCACAACTGCCAGCGCATACCTATCTATGGCTGGGCGCGGTGCTGCTGGGCGCATTGATAGGCACTGAGCTGGGGCGTAAGCGCTTAAAACTGCCTGCGCTGGAAGGCATTCTGGCCTTGGTGTTGTTGATCGCGGGGCTGAAGATGGCACTGCTTTGATGCGGAGCCGTATCTTTCTAAGCACTTTCCTAGTGCGTAGTGTTTTCTTGAGCGCGTTGAGTGTCTTGGCGCTTAAATCCATAAGCTAATGATTTAATAATGTTTAACGGAGTTTATTTAACTCTGGCATAGGCCTTGCTTATGTGTCATTGAGCAAAAAACTTTAGGATAGTCATGCTGAAAGTGCTGTTGGTTGACCAAAGCGTAAAGCGCTCAATGCCGCTCAAGCAGACTTTGCTTGATGTGGGCTACGCGGTGGTGGGGCGCATTTCGGATAGTGCCGACTTGAATCAGGCGGTGAATAAGCTGCAACCGGATGTCATCGTGATAGATGTGGATTCACCTAGTCGTGACACCTTGGAGCATATCGTGGTTTCTGGTGCTGATACGCCGCGCCCGATAGTGATGTTTGCTCACGATGGCGAACCCGAGCAGATTCGTTCGGCAACGCGGGTAGGGGTGAGCGCTTATGTGGTCGGTGGTTTAGAAAGTGCCAGAATCCGCCCGATTATTGATGCCGCAATGGCGCGGTTTGAAGAATTTAGCGTGATGAAGCAAGAGCTACAAAGCGTGACGCTGAAATTGAGCGAACGCAAGAATGTAGAGCGCGCCAAAGGTATTTTGATGCAGCAAAAGCAGTTGAGCGAGCAAGAGGCTTATGCGCTGATGCGCAAAATGGCGATGGATAAGCATATCAAGCTGGCCGAGTTGGCACAGCAAGTGGTAGACGCAGCGGCTTTGCTGCTGTAAGGAAAGTTTTGAAAGTTGGCTCCAATGACGGGGTCAACAAAGTACCGAGGCAATGACTGCCTCACCCGGACAAAGGCGTCCAATTCTGGCTGGTGACAGCGGGAGTTGGACGCCTTTTTTGTTTGTTAAACATCAGGAGTGAATGTCATGAGCAACAAAGATGAAAAAACTGAAGCAGCGAATCTTGAACGTAGAAATTTTTTCAAATTGGGCGTGGGCGCATTGGGCGCTTCGGCCATGATGGGCTTGATTCCTAGCGGCATACAGTCTTCTGCTTGGGCGGCAGGTTCGGATGCGCCGGAAAAGACTGAAGTCAAAATTGGTTTTATTCCGTTGACAGACTGTGCGCCGATTATCGTGGCCTCGCAGATGGGTTTCGACAAGAAATACGGCATCAAGATTACGCCTAGCAAAGAGGCCTCTTGGGCGGCGATTCGTGACAAGACTGTGAATGGCGAGTTGGATGCCGCACACGTGTTGTATGGCTTGATCTACGGCGTACAGTTGGGCATCGGAGGTCAGCAGAAGGATATGTCGGTGCTGATGACCTTGAATAACAACGGTCAGGGCATCACGCTTTCCAACCAAATCAAGGACAAGGGCGTCAGCAGTGGGCCTAAGCTGAAACGCTTGATAGACAACGAGAACCGCGACTACACCTTTGCCCAGACTTTCCCCACCGGCACCCATGCCATGTGGCTCTACTACTGGCTGGCGACCTATGGCATCAACCCGATAAAGGACGTGAAGACCATCGTCGTGCCGCCGCCGCAAATGGTGGCGAATATGCGTGTAGGTAATATGGATGGCTATTGCGTCGGTGAGCCGTGGAATGCCCGCGCCATCTACGACAAGGTGGGCTTCACCGTAGCGACTTCTCAAGATATTTGGGTGGATCACCCAGAAAAGGTACTGGGAACGACTGCTGAATTCGCGCAGAAGAACCCCAACACCGCGCGCGCCATGATCATGGCCATCCTTGATGCCTGTCGTCACATAGACGCAACCGCCAACCGCGCGGCTGTGGCCAAGCTGATCTCTGGTAAGGCCTACGTCAATGCGCCGGAAGAGGTGATTGAAGGCCGCTTCCTTGGACACTATGACAATGGCAATGGTAAGAAGTGGGAAGACCCTAACTACATGAAGTTCTTTGAGGACGGTAAGGTCAACTTCCCGTATCTCTCAGACGGCATGTGGTTCCTCACCCAGCACAAGCGCTGGGGTTTGCTCAAGGACGATCCTGACTATCTGGGTGTCGCCAAAAAGATCAACCGTATTGACCTCTATACCGAAGCCGCCACGCAGTTGAAAGTGGCCGTGCCTAAGGATGCCATGCGTAGTTCCAAGCTGATAGACGGCACGGTGTGGGATGGCAAAGACCCGAAAGCTTATGCGGCTGGTTTCAAGATTAAGGCCTAGAGGAATCCAAAATGAGTAATGTCGTTGCGTTGAAATTGATCGAAACACCTGAGTCCGAAGTGACAGAACCCATTAAGACGGAGGCTGTGGTTGCAACTGAGCCGCAGCACACGGGCTATAGCCGCACTGTGGCGCCGGAATGGCTGACGGCTGGCTTGCGTCACGGCATCCCCATGTTGGTCGGGGTGCTGTTATTCCTCGCGCTGTGGGCGGTGCTGGCTCAGCAAACCGGCAGCTTGCCCGGCCCTGTTAACACTTGGGAATCTGCCAAGCTGGTGTTTGCCGATCCGTTTTATAACAACGGACCGAATGACCAAGGCATAGGCTGGAATATCCTGAATTCTTTGGGTCGCGTGGGGATTGGTTTCGGTTTGGCGGCGCTGGTGGGCATTCCTCTTGGGTTTGCGCTGGGTCGTTTTCGCTTACTGGCGGATATGGCAGCGCCCATCATTGGTCTACTACGTCCAGTCTCGCCACTGGCGTGGTTACCTATCGGCTTGCTGGTGTTCAAGGCAGCGAATCCGGCAGCCATTTGGGTGATTTTCATCTCCAGCATCTGGCCTATGGTGCTGAACACCGCGACTGGCGTGAAGGGTATTCCTCAAGACTATCTCAATGTCGCTCGTGTGCTCAATCTCTCGGAATGGAAAGTGTTCACCAAAATCTTGTTCCCAGCGGTATTGCCACACGTGTTGACAGGTGTGCGGCTCTCCATAGGCGTGGCTTGGCTGGTGATTGTGGCTGCGGAAATGCTCACCGGCGGCGTGGGGATTGGCTTCTGGGTGTGGGATGAGTGGAACAACCTGAACGTGGAACACATCATCATCGCGATTTTTGTGGTCGGCATCATCGGCTTGCTGCTAGAGCAAGGCTTGGTAGCGCTGGCGCGTCGTTTTAGTCACGAATAAAGGAAAATACTTCATGGAAAAATATGTACAACTGGAAGGCGTGAACATGGTGTTTGACACCAAGCGCGGCCCTTTTGTGGCCTTGAAAGAGGTTGACCTCAACATAGAAAAAGGAGAGTTCGTCTCAATCATCGGCCACTCAGGCTGTGGCAAGTCCACGGTGTTGAATCTCATCGCTGGCTTGCTGATGCCTAGTCGCGGCTTGATGCTGTGCAACGGGCGGGAAATTGCCGGGCCGGGACCTGAGCGTGGCGTGGTGTTTCAAAATCATTCGCTGCTGCCTTGGCTGACTTGTTTTGACAACGTATATCTCGCCGTAGAGCGCGTATTTGCTGCCACCGAGGATAAATCCAGTCTGACCAAACGCACCAAAGATGCTTTGGCGCTAGTAGGTCTGACCCATGCCGAAATGAAATTTCCCGCCGAAATTTCCGGTGGCATGAAACAGCGTGTAGGCATTGCCCGCGCGCTGTCTATGGAGCCGAAAGTGCTGTTGCTGGATGAGCCATTCGGCGCGCTGGATGCCCTGACCCGCGCCAATCTGCAAGATGAGCTGATGAAGATAGTCGCCGCCACCAACAGTACGGTGGTGATGGTGACGCACGACGTGGACGAGGCGGTGCTGCTGTCCGACCGCATTGTGATGATGACCAACGGCCCATCCGCCACTATCGGCGAAATTCTTGAAGTGAATCTGCCCAAGCCACGCCAACGCCTCAAGCTGGCAGAAGACTTGCGCTACAACCGTCTGCGTAGCGAGGTTCTCAAGTTTCTTTACGAACGCCATGTGCACAAGCTGGCCGCTTAAATTTTCCTCCCCCAAGTAGGGGGAGGGTCAGGGTGGGGGTGGAAAGTTTCGTGTTTGTTCGAGTTTGCTACCCCCATCCCAGCCTTCCCCCTCAAAAGGGGAAGGAGTTAAACCAGTTAACTTTTAAACTACAGGAGCTACAAATGAAATTCAGAAAAAAATCACTCGTCGCGGCACTGATGCTAGCATCTACCGTGGCTTTTGCCGAAGACACGCTGCCGCTGGAAGTGACTGACTACAGCATCTTGGATGCCATCAAAGAAGGCAGCCCAATGACCAGCTTTCGTATTCGTTACGAAACAGTAGACCAAGACCCATCCACAACCTTTACCCATGATGCTCACGCATTAACTCTGCGTAGTCTTGTGGGCTGGCAAACCGCGCCGTTTCACAACTTTAGCGTAGCAGCACAGATGATAGACGTGCATGTATTTAACGAAAACTATAACAACCGGGTTAATAATCTGAATCAGCCCGGCAGAAGCGCTTATCCGGTGGTGGTTGACCCAGATTTCACCAATATCAACCAGTTGTATCTGGACTGGACTGGCATACGTAACACTAAGGTGCGCTTGGGTCGGCAGTCCCTCAAGCTGGACAATGTGCGCATGATAGGTAACATCGAATATCGCCAAGTGATGCAGGTGTTCGACGGGGTTTCGGTAGAGAACAAGAGCCTGCCGGATACCGAGCTTTATGCCTCGTTCTTTACCCGCAACCGCAATATCAACACCGACCTCAAGCCGGATAATACTGGCATCCTGCATGGCATCTATCGCATCAGCCCGACCGAGAGCTTGATTGGCTATGGCTACTTCTACAATCAGGAGCACGTAGCCACCGCCAGCGATATTTCCAACAAAACCTTCGGCGTGCGTTTGGATGGTATCCGCAAGATAGATGACGACTGGAAAGTGCGCTACACCGCCGAGTTTGCTAAACAGAGTGATTTAGGTAACAGCGCCAATCGCACTGCAGCACAAGGTCAAGTGGACGCGCATTATTACAAGATAGGGGCGGGTGGTGACTACGGCAACTTGTGGGCGCGTGTGGATAGAGAAGTGCTTTCTAGCAATGAGGGTAAGTACGCCTTCCAAACGCCACTAGGCACTAACCACCTGTTTCAGGGCTGGGTAGACAAGTTTTTGACTACGCCTAACCAAGGGATACAAGACAATTTCGTTACTGCGGGCTACAAATACGGCGACTTTACCTTCTATACCGAATATCACTGGTTCAAGTCAGACGAAGACTTCGCCAAGGTGGGCGGGGGCACTGGCGATGACTTTGGTCGTGAATGGGATGCCTCGGTGATGTACAGCTATGGCAAGAACATCACCGCCAAGCTTGAATATGGCAGATATACAGAAGGTGATCAGCGTTCGGTGGCTTCTACTGGTGGCGCTGCATCGGCCACCGCGAATCGTGTGAGGGATACCGATAAGTTGTGGTTGACAGCGATGTACACTTTCTAACAACAATTGAATGCATTACACAAGGGCGCTGATTGCGCCCTCGTGTGTTTATTACGCGTCAAATCGGGGCGTTAAATGTGTGGTTGCACCGTAAGGCGGCATAGTGGCTTGAGAGCAATTACCTAACAACATGATTCATATGTACTACATGTAGTTGGCACGCGCCTTGCTCACTACTACGCACCAAGTTTGGGCGACAAGACTTTTGAGGGGCAAATGCATGAAAAAAATGAAGTTAGTGATGGTGGGCAACGGTATGGCGGGCATGCGTACCATAGAGGAGTTGCTCAAAATCGCGCCGGATTTGTACGACATCACGGTGTATGGCGACGAGCCATATCCCAACTACAACCGCATTATGCTGTCGCCGGTGCTGGCCAATGAGCAAACTATAGAAGACATCATCCTCAACTCGCGCGAATGGTATACCGAGAACCACATTACCTTGCACACCGGTAAGCGCATCAACAAGATAGATCGCGTCAATCGCGTGGTGACGGCAGAAGACGGCACTCAATCAGAATACGACCGTTTGCTGTTGGCGACAGGCTCAACGCCTTTTATGTTACCGATTCCGGGCAAAGATTTAGACGGTGTCATCGGCTACCGCGACATCAAAGACACTAACACCATGATAGAAATCGCTAAGAAGTACAAAAACGCGGTGGTGATAGGTGGCGGTCTCTTGGGGCTGGAAGCCGCCAATGGCCTCAAGATTCAAGGTATGGATGTGACCGTGGTGCATATCAGCGATTGGTTGCTGGAGCGCCAGCTAGACCGCACCGCAGGTAAGATGTTGCAGCAGTCACTGGAAGCCAAAGGGCTGAAATTTCTGATGAACCAGCAGTCAGAATCCATTATCGGCAAAGCTGGCCGCGTAGCCGCACTGCGCTTCAAAGACGGTACGGAAATTTCTGCCGATATGCTGGTGATGGCGGTGGGCATACGCCCCAATTTCGCGCTGGCAGAATCTGCTGGTATCCATTGCGACCACGGCATCGTGGTCAACGACACCATGCAAACCTACGACCCGCGTATTTACGCCGTTGGTGAGTGCGTGGCGCATCGCGGCATGTCTTATGGCTTGGTCGCACCCTTGTTTGAAATGGCTAAAGTCTGCGCTACCCATTTGGGCAATTTCGGCATAGGCCGTTATGTAGGCTCGGTGACCTCCACCAAACTCAAAGTAACGGGCATAGATTTATTCTCTGCTGGTGATTTTTCGGGCGGGGAGGGCACGGAAGAAATCGTGCTGCACGATGCGGTGGGTGGGGTTTATAAAAAGCTGGTGCTGAAAGACGACAAAATCATCGGCAGCGTGCTGTATGGCGATACCACGGACGGTTCCTGGTATTTCCAGATGCTGAAAGATAACAAAGACATCCACGAAATCCGCGACCATCTGATGTTCGGCCAAAACCACCTTGGCGATGCCGGTCACAAAGGCCAAACCCAAGCCGCCACCATGGCCGACAGCGCCGAAGTGTGCGGCTGCAACGGCGTGTGCAAAGGCGCGATTGTTAAATCTATCAAAGAAAACGGCCTGTTTACGCTGGATGAGGTGCGTAAGCACACCAAAGCTTCTGCAAGTTGCGGCAGTTGCACCGGGCTGGTGGAGCAGATTCTGGCCTCATGCATAGGCGGCGCATATCAACCTGCCGATACCAGCAGCAAGCCCATGTGCGGCTGCACTGACCACAGCCACGGCGTAGTGCGTGAAAACATCCGCGAACGTAAATTCCTCGACATCCCCACGGTGATGCGCGAATTGCAGTGGCGTACACCCAACGGCTGCGCTTCGTGCCGTCCGGCGCTCAACTACTACCTGATTTCAAGCTGGCCGCACGAGGCAGTGGACGATCCGCAAAGCCGTTTCATCAACGAACGCGCCCACGCTAACATCCAAAAAGACGGCACTTATTCCGTGGTGCCGCGCATGTGGGGCGGGCTGACCACGCCCAATGAGTTGCGCGCCATTGCCGACGTGACCGACAAGTTCAACATCCCCACCGTCAAGGTCACAGGCGGCCAGCGTATAGATTTGCTGGGTGCTAAAAAGGAAGACTTGCCCGCGATTTGGGCGGACTTATCCAAAGCGGGCATGGTGTCCGGTCACGCTTATGGCAAGAGTATCCGCACCGTCAAAACCTGTGTCGGCGCTGAACACTGCCGTTTTGGCACGCAATTGGCAATGGACATGGGCGTGAAGCTGGAAAAAATGATGTTCGGCATGTGGTCGCCGCACAAAGTGAAATTTGCCGTCTCCGGTTGTCCTAGGAATTGTGCCGAAGCGGGCATTAAGGATGTGGGTGTGATTGGCTTGGAGTCAGGCTACGAGCTTTATGTGGCGGGCAACGGTGGCATCAAGACCGAGGTCGCTCAGTTCTTCTGCAAAGTCGGCAGCGACGATGAAGTAATGGAATATTCCGGCGCGTTCATTCAGCTATACCGCGAAGAAGGTTATTACCTAGAGCGTACCGTGCATTACGTTAACCGCGTGGGACTGGACTACTGCAAAGCTAAAGTGGTGGAAGACGCCGCTAACCGCCGTGAACTCTACGAGCGCCTGCTGTATTCATTGCAAGGCTACGTTGATCCGTGGGCGGAGCGTGCACAGCCAAGCAAAGTGCGGCGCGAGTTTGAGGTTTTGGAGATTTCATGAGTGAGTGGAAAACAATAGTCGCGCTAGAAGAAATCCCGCAACTGGGTTCTCGCGTGATAAAGCGGGCAGGGGGCGGTGATATTGCCATTTTTAGAACGTCTGATGATAAGGTGTTTGCGCTGCATGACCAGTGCCCACACAAGGGAGGGCCTTTGTCACAAGGCATTGTGCATGGTGAGAAAGTCACTTGTCCGCTGCATAGTTGGAATATCAGCTTGAGCGATGGCACGGCAACCGCGCCGGATGAAGGCCATACGGCTTGTTTTGAGGTGAAAGTAGAAAATGGTCAGGTATTGCTGAGATTATGAGAAGTAATAGAGTGGTAGTTGAATTTGCAGTACCACCCCGGCGGTTGCACCGCCACCCCTCCTTGAAAAGGAGGGTTGGGTTAGCTCCCCTCCTTTTCAAGGAGGGGTCGACCGTAGGGCGGGGGTGGTTTTTAGGTGGTGTAGCTTGACCATGCAAGAAATAAAATCGACCTGTTGTTACTGCGGCGTTGGCTGTGGCGTGCTGATTCAAACCGAACAGGGCAAAATTACCGGTGTGCGCGGTGACCCCGACCATCCCGCCAATTTTGGGCGACTTTGCAGCAAAGGCGCTACGCTGCATCTCACCGCACGCGAGGATAAATTATCGGCACGGGCGCTGTATCCAGAACTCAGAACCAGTCGCCAAGCCGCACGTAGTCGAGTCTCGTGGGATGACGCGCTAGACCACATCGCGCAAAAATTTGCCAATACCATACAAAAATATGGTCCTGACAGCGTGGCGTTTTACATCTCCGGCCAGTTGCTCACCGAGGACTATTACGTGTTCAACAAGCTCGCCAAAGGCTTGATTGGCACCAACAACGTAGATACCAATTCACGCCTGTGTATGTCCAGCGCGGTGGCGGGTTACAAGGCCACGCTGGGCACTGATGCGCCACCGGCTTGCTATGAGGACATAGACCACGCCGCGTGCCTGTTCATCGCTGGGTCTAACACGGCCTACGCTCATCCGGTTCTCTATCGGCGCATTGAAGATGCCAAAGCGCGTAACCCAGCCCTGAAAATCATCGTGGTGGACCCGCGCCGTACCGACACCGCGCAGTGTGCGGATTTGCATTTGGCGATACAACCCGGCACCGACGTGGCACTGTTCAACGGCATGTTGCATGTGCTGTTGTGGGAAGGTTTGGCGGACATGTCTTACATCAACTCATACACACAAGGGTTTGATAATTTAAGAGAAACTGTGCGTAGTTATACGCCTAAAATGGTCGCCGATATTTGCGGCGTTGCCGAAGCCGACATCATCACCGCAGCCAAATGGTTTGGCACAGGGCCTACGCTTTCGATGTATTGCCAAGGCTTGAATCAATCCTCCAGCGGTACCGATAAAAATGCCGCGCTTATCAATCTACACTTGGCTACCGGGCAAATTGGCAAACCTGGTGCTGGGCCGTTTTCACTCACCGGACAGCCCAATGCGATGGGCGGGCGCGAGGTGGGTGGCATGGCGAATTTGCTGTCGGCGCACCGCAATCTGGCTAATCCGCAGCATCGCGCAGAAATCGCCGCGTTGTGGGGTGTGAAAAGCGTGCCGGAAAAGCCCGGCAAAACCGCGGTGGAGATGTTCGACGCGCTCAAAACCGGCGAGATTAAAGCCATCTGGATCGCTTGTACTAACCCCGCGCAATCTATGCCGGATTTGGTGAGTGTGACCGATGCGCTGGCAAAAGCTGAGTTTGTAGTGTTGCAAGATGCATATGGCAACACTGACACCGCGCCCTATGCCGATGTGCTGCTGCCCGCCACCAGTTGGGGCGAAAAAGAAGGCACGGTAACCAACTCCGAACGCCGCATTACCCATGTCAACCCCGCCGTTGCTGCGCCGGGAGGGGCGCGTGCGGACTGGGAAATCGTCGTGGATTTCGCACATCGTCTAAGCGCTAAAATCCTCTCTCCCGCAGGCGGGAGAGAGGCTGGGAGAGAGGGAGCACAAGGCGGAGAGGGCAAGCGTCTATTCCCTTATCAGTCAGTCGAAGAAGTCTTCAACGAACACCGCGAAACTACCCGTGGCCGCGATCTCGACATCACTGGTTTGTCTTACGCCATGCTGGGTGAAAAAGGCGCACAGCAATGGCCGTTGCGAGAGGGTGAAAGCCAAGGACAGGCGCGGCTTTATAGCGATGGCGTATTTCAGCAGGAAGGCGGCAAAGCCAAGTTCTCCAACACGCACTACATCCCTGTGGCCGAAAAAACCGATGCTCGCTATCCGCTGCACTTCAACACCGGACGCTTGCGCGACCAATGGCACGGCATGAGCCGCACTGGCACTGTCGCGCAGCTCTTTAACCACGCCGAGGAACCGCTGCTTTCCATGCACTTCAGCGACATGCAGCGGCGTAATCTGGTCAACGGCGACATCGTCAAAGCCTCCAGCCGCCGTGGCAGTTTAGTGGTGCGGGTGAAAAGTTCGGATGAGCTATTTCCCACGCAAACGTTTATGCCTATGCACTGGGGCAGCCAGAATATGCGTGGTTTGGGCAGCAATGCCTTGACTACAGGCGCTTTCGATCCGGTTTCTAAACAGCCTGAACTGAAACACGCGGCGATTAAAGTGGAAAAGCTAGACTTACCTTGGCGACTAGTGGTGATGAGGCGCGGAGGTGATGCGCTGGCTTTGCTGAACGCCTTGCAACCTATGTTGAACGCTTTTGACTACGCTAGTTGCGGCTTGTATGGCCGTGATGACGGCATGGTGATTTTACGCGCCGCCAATAACGAAGCCGCACCACAAGCACTGATACAACAACTGGATGCATTGCTGGGCATGAACGACGACATTCCTTGCATGACTTATAGCGATCCCAAGCGCGGCATTTCCAAGCGTGTGGCGGTGGAAAACGGAAAAGTCACTGGTGTGCGGCTGCTTGGCGAAACGTTGGCTGCTGAGTGGCTCAAAGAAGTGATGACACAGGATGATTTCCCCGAAGAAGTGCGGTTGTGGGCTTTGGCGCCCGTCAGCGCGCCGCCCAGCGGCAAACAGGGTAGGGGGCGCATCGTGTGTAGTTGCTTGGATGTGTCAGAAAACGAAATTAACGCGGTATTGGCTGCAACGCCAGATTTGGCGGCCTTGCAAGCCAAGCTCAAATGCGGTACCGAATGCGGCTCCTGCCTTCCGGAATTGAAAAGAATTATAACTTATTGATAATAAACATAAAATTTTTGGGTGATGCTTCCTAAGGTCTGTCAATTATAGTAGGATTGTGGCATGTTAAGATTTTCACAAAATACATAACAATAATTATCAAAAATGACCTTGCCCCCGAATTTCGGATACCGAGATAGCTGAGATAATAAGCTATGGAGGTAGTAAACAATGTTCAAGATACCGAGGCAAAGTTATACGGGTGAATTTAAGCGCGAAGCGGTCAAGATGG
>JBJXEA010000010.1:0-136814 GCA_046155285.1 Methylophilaceae bacterium
TGTAGGAGCGCCGCCCTCGGCGCGATTAACCTGTGAAAATCGCGCCGAGGGCGGCGCTCCTACAAAGGGATTTTCCCTATTAGATAATCTAATTGCACTGGATAACATAATGCGAATCACAAGTGAAACCGGAAAAATTATGCGCGGATTACAACGCTCCCTCAACCTTAGACTAGCTAGCCTCTAGTCCCTAACCTCTAGCCTCTAATTATGAACATAGACATGAGCCAGTTCTTTCAAGTGTTCTTCGACGAGAGCGGAGAACACTTGGCCGAAATGGAGCGGCTACTGCTGGAACTCAACATAGACGAGCCGGACACCGAACAGCTCAACGCCATTTTCCGTGCCGCGCACTCCATCAAGGGCGGCAGCGGTACTTTTGGCTTTACCGACATGACCGATGTCACGCATGTGCTGGAAAACCTGCTGGATCGCCTGCGTAAAGCCGAAATGACCATGCGTGCCGAGATGGTAGACGTGTTCCTAGAAGCCGCCGACGTACTCAAAGCGCAGCTCGTGTGCCATATTAATGACACCCCTAGCGATGTAGCTTCCGCACAAGCCGTTTGCGAAAAATTACGCGCACTGACACAAGATCAAGTGCCTACTACAGCACCTGTAGCCGAGTCAGCGAAGAAGATGCCAGCACCGGCTGCTCCTGTCGCCGCCAGGCAAGAAACCAATACCCGTCCAATAAACACCATCTACGAAATAGTTTTCCGTCCCGGAAAATCATTCCAGAAACGTAAAAACTCTAGCAAAGAATTACTGATTCAGCTCACCAATCTTGGCGCGTTGGAGGTACTGTCTCAGCCGGATGATGAAGAAAAGCCCAGTAGCAGCAAAAAAGACAAAAAATCCAGCAAAGGAAAAAAATCAGCCGAATGGCGATTCCGCCTGACCACCAGCGCCTCGCTGGATGACATTAACGAGGCATTTTCATTTTTTGCGACTCCAGAAGAAGTGGAAGTACACAAAACAGATGCACCCGAGGCGTCCGCACCGGCCATCGCCGAAGATGACCCTGGTTTTGGCTTCTTCACCGACGACCCTGTCCCTGTTGCTACCGCAGAAGAAGACCCCGGCTACGGATTTTTCGGCGACATTGTGACTCCAGTTACCATCGCTGAAGAAGGTGACGGCTTCGGATTCTTTGTGCCGGTCGCGCCTCCTGCAGCCGCAGCAGCACCCGTCACCGAAGACAAACCAGCTGCCTTTGAGCGCCGCGATGGGCCTCGCGCTGCACCTACCGCCAGCTCTGCCGCCCCCGCCGAATCCTCCATCCGCGTCAGCGTAGAAAAGGTAGACCAGCTGATTAACTTGGTGGGCGAACTGGTGATTACCCAAGCCATGCTGGCACAAACGGCTTCTACCGTTGACCCTGCACTCTACGAAGCGCTCAACACCGGCATGGGGCAGCTAGAACGCAATACGCGTGATCTACAAGAATCCGTCATGTCCATCCGCATGATGCCGATCAGCTTCGTGTTCAGCCGCTTCCCAAGAGTGGTACGTGACCTCGCAGGCAAACTCAACAAACAAGTAGACCTCGTCACCGTAGGCGAAAACACCGAACTGGACAAAGGTCTGATCGAGAAGATAGCCGACCCGCTTACTCACCTTGTGCGTAATAGCCTGGATCACGGCATAGAACCCCCCGAAGCCCGTCTCGCCGCAGGCAAGCCCGCCAAAGGCACCATCCGCCTCTCCGCCTCCCATCAAGGCGGCAACATCCTCATCGAGGTCAGCGACGACGGTGCTGGGCTCAGCCGTGAACGCATCCTCGGCAAAGCCAAAGAGAAAGGTCTGGATGTCTCAGACTCCATGACCGATGCCGACGTATGGCAACTCATCTTCGCGCCGGGTTTCTCTACCGCTGCTGTGGTCACCGATGTCTCTGGTCGTGGCGTAGGCATGGACGTGGTCAAACGTAACATCACCGAAATGGGTGGTGTGGTGGGCATAGATTCCTACACCGGCAAAGGCAGCAAGATCACCATACGTCTACCACTCACCCTCGCCATCCTCGATGGTATGTCGGTGTCACTAGGTAACAACCTGTACGTGATTCCACTCAACCTCATCGTAGAAACCCTGCAACCGCGTGCTGAAGACCTACGCACCGTGGCCGGTGAAGGCTCTATGGTGCAAGTACGGGGTGAGTATCTACCCATCATCGCTTTGCACACCTTATTCAACATGCCGACCCAAGTCACCGACCCCTGCCAAGGCGTGTTGGTGCTGATAGAAGCACAGGGCAAGAAGGCTGCTTTGTTTGTGGACGCACTCGTTGGTCAACAGCAAGTCGTCATCAAGAGCTTGGAGACCAACTTCCGCAGAATCTTAGGCGTATCCGGCGCCACCATCATGGGTGATGGTACCGTGGCGCTCATCATTGATGTACCTACCGTGATTAGGCTGGGGCAAACCAGCATGAAGGAGCGAATCATATGAATACCGAAGCAGCCGTCACAGCACAAGCCGAAGTGGCCACAAACGAATATCTGACTTTCGTGCTTGGCGCCGAAGAATATGGCGTCGAGATACTCAAAGTACAGGAAATACGCGGTTATGACGCAGTCACGCAAATTGCCAATACCCCTGTGTTCATCAAAGGTGTCATCAATTTACGCGGCAACATCGTGCCAATTATTGACCTGCGCCTGAAGTTTAATCTAGGTAACGTGGACTATGACGAATTCACCGTGGTCATCATTCTCAACCTCAGTAACCGCGTGGTGGGCATCGTAGTGGATGGGGTGTCGGACGTAATTGCATTGAGCGCATCGCAAGTCCGTACCGTGCCGGAACTGGTGTCCACCATAGACACCAAGTACCTGCTGGGACTGGGCACCGTAGATGAACGCATGCTGATTTTAGTAGATATAGAACGGTTGATGTCTAGCCAGGAAATGGCATTGGTGGAGGCAGTAAGCGAAGGTGCGGTTTAGACCGTAAAGTTTCAATAATTCAAGGTGAGACGACTTTTAACTAGACCGACTTTGGTAGATTATTCAATTTAGGATTGGAGTAAAAAATGAAACTGAAAACAACATTGTTAGGCTATGGCCTCATTGCGGTAATTTCTGCAGCCACCTTGGGCGGTATCGGCTACTGGGCCGCCACAAAGCTTGACCACAGCATAAGTGGCATGGCTGAATCTAGTTCAGACCTACACGCCGCCTTGGTAGCCGACATGATGCATGACGCGATACGCGCTGACATTTTTGCACTTACCCTCGCACTACAAAATGCAGACACTGAAGCAGTAAAAGTTGCACAAGACGACATCGTCGAGCATAGCAAACTGTTTAATGACTCTATTGAGAAAGTACGTAAAAGCGACCCCAGCGAACGAGTTGCGTCATCACTAAAAACATTGTCTCCCAAGCTTGATTCCTATATTGCCTCCGCTGCCGAGATGAGCGCCATTGCTTCAGGCAAGGCAAAAATGGCTATGGAAAACATGGGCAAAGACAAAAAAGACAAGCCGATGGAAGTCAAATCCAGCAGCAAAAACGTTCTGAGCGATCTCAACGCTAAACGCCCAGATTTCCTCGTTGCATTCTCTGATTTGGAAAAAGAGATGGGAGACTTTGATGGTTTAGTTGAGGATGAAAACAAAGCCATTGAGGAAAACAGCAATAACATGGCGAGCAATAGTAAAACCAGCGTACTGATTGGTGGCGTCATCATCACCATCCTGTTGATGTTGTTAGCACTCGTCGTGACTCGCCGCATCATGGCGACCCTAGGCGGCGAACCCGCAGAAGTATTAGAAACCGCGAAAGAAATCGCGCGCGGCAATCTTGCTAATCACATTGCAGTTAACTCTGGCGACACCACCAGCCTGCTAGCAGCGCTGAATGAAATGCAAGGCAGCCTACGTAACCTGATTTTGCAAATCAAGACCAGCGCCGATTCCATAGGCACCGGTGCTAAAGAAATCGCCTCTGGCAACTCCGACCTCTCCAGTCGTACCGAGCAACAAGCGTCCAGCTTGGAAGAAACCGCTTCCAGCATGGAAGAGCTCTCCTCCACCGTGAAACAAAACGCCGAAAATGCCAAACAAGCCAATCAGTTGGCCAGCGCGGCTTCTGGCGTAGCAGTCAAAGGCGGCCAGGTCGTGGGCGAAGTGGTCGGCACCATGTCTTCTATCAATGAATCCTCACGTAAGATTGTGGACATCATTAGCGTGATTGACGGTATTGCCTTTCAAACCAACATTCTGGCCTTGAACGCCGCTGTAGAAGCCGCTCGTGCTGGCGAGCAAGGTCGTGGCTTTGCCGTGGTGGCTGCTGAAGTGCGTAACTTGGCACAGCGCTCCGCCGCCGCCGCCAAGGAAATCAAAACTTTAATTGGTGACTCAGTAGACAAGGTAGAGAACGGTACCAAGCTAGTCGCCCAAGCTGGTGAGACCATGGAAGAGATCGTCAACTCGGTGAAACGTGTGACGGACATTATGGGCGAAATTGCTGCGGCTTCTGCTGAACAAAGCTCGGGCATAGACCAGATCAACAACGCTGTGACGCAGATGGACGAAGTGACACAACAGAACGCGGCACTGGTAGAACAAGCCGCCGCGGCTGCGGAATCGCTGGAAGAGCAAGCGCAAGAGTTGACCGAGGCGGTGAGTGTATTCAAGCTGGACACTGGCAGTACCGTCTCTGGTGCACGTCGCCCAACGCCCAGAATGGCTACACCAGCGCCTGCTTCAAAACCAGAATCAGCCTCGGTAAAGTCTGTGACTAATACCAAGCCAAAACTGCCTAAGGCCAAGGCCGCCGCAGAAGAAGAGTGGGAAGAATTTTAAGCCATACAAAAAAGAGCCACTTCGTCGTGAAGTGGCTCTTTTACATAAGTCTTACTGTGTAGCTTTTAACTCTCGCACGCTGAGGCTAACGAGATGAATCATCTACTATTGATACGGCACGAATTAACCGCGATAGCCATTCGTGCTGAGCCTGTCGAAGCACAAGAATCCACTCACATTTCGACAAGCTCAATGCGAATGTATTTTTTTATAAATCATTCAGAATCAATAGTTTACTATACGTCAATCTGTCGCAGAATCTTGCAGCAAGCGTTGGGTGCGGATGAGTCACCCACTCTGCGAAAAGCCGCCACTCAGCTCCATTAGAATACATAACCATGGCCATTGATCCTCCAGAACGCGAATTCCTGTTCACTGAAAAAGAATTTCAGCGCATCCGTAAAATGATTTACGAACACGCCGGCATCAACCTATCTGAAGCCAAAAAAGACATGGTATACAGCCGACTAGGGCGGCGTTTGCGCGCCAATCATCTGAGTACCTTTGCGGACTATCTGGCGCTGCTAGAAACCAACAATGAAGCTGAATGGGAGGCTTTCGTCAACTCTCTCACCACCAACCTAACTTCGTTTTTCCGTGAAGCGCACCATTTCCCGCTACTGGCTGAGCATATTAAAAAAATCAACCGTCGTCCGCTGCAACTGTGGTGCAGTGCGGCGTCTACTGGGGAAGAGCCTTACACCATGGCGATGACCATGATGGATCTATTTGGCAGCCTCACACCACCGGTGCGTATCTTAGCGACCGATTTGGATACCAACGTGCTGAGAAAAGCTGAGGCTGGGGTTTATCCCTTGGAGCGCGTAGAAAAGTTATCTCCAGAGCTGATGAAGCGCTTCTTTCTCAAAGGCACTGGCCACAACGAAGGACAGGTGCTGGTACGAAAAGAATTACGCGACATGATTACTTTCCGCCAGCTCAATCTACTGGACGAAAAATGGCCTGCGATGGGGCCATTTGATGCCATATTTTGTCGCAATGTCATGATTTATTTCGACAAACCTACACAGTACAAAATTTTGAAGAAATTCCTGCCCATGATGCGCAACGATGCTCTGCTGTTCGCTGGCCACTCGGAAAGCTTTCAAAATGCTGCGGATTTATTCACCATACGCAGTAAGACGGTGTACCACATCGCCGAAAAATCGCGGCATTTGGCAGTCACTCCAAAATGAGTCGCGCCACAGAAAAGACGGGGTATGAGGGCAGTCTTGCCCCCAACGTCTATTTCGACCGGACTTTTAACAGCGAAGCCGCCAAGATACTACCAGGCGAATACTTCATCACCCGCCGTGACATGGTGCTGGTGACGGTGCTGGGCTCTTGCGTGGCGGCTTGTATCCGCGACAGAACCAATGGTATAGGTGGCATGAATCATTTTATGCTGCCGGAGAACGCCAATGACCAAGGCGGCTGGGGTGCCACTTCCACACGCTACGGCACTTATGCTATGGAAATGCTCATCAACCAGGTGCTCAAGCTAGGCGCACAAAGAGAACATCTGGAAGCCAAGCTATTTGGCGGCGGTGCAGTCATTGAGAACATGACCACCACCAATGTGGGCGAGCGTAACGCCCAGTTTGCCATTGACTATCTCAAGACTGAAGGCATTGCGGTGATGAGTAAAGATTTGCTCGATATTTTTCCGCGCAAAGTGTACTACTTCCCCAAAAGCGGGAAAGTATTGGTTAAAAAACTGCGTAGTGTGGCCAACAACACCATCGCTGCACGTGAAGTTGAATACAGGTCACGCCTAGTTAAATCCACGGTAGAAGGCGACGTGGAACTGTTTACATAGGGCATTGAAAAGTTATGAATAAAACAAAAGTATTGATTATTGACGACTCTGCACTCATCCGCAGTCTGCTTAAGGAAATCATCAATCAAGCACCGGATATGGAGGTGGTGGGCGCGGCTCCCGATCCGCTAGTAGCGAGAGAAATGATACGCACGCTGAATCCTGACGTGATTACCTTGGATGTGGAAATGCCCAAGATGGATGGTTTGGACTTCTTGGAGCGGCTGATGCGCTTGCGCCCGATGCCGGTACTGATGATCTCCACCCTCACCGCCAAAGGTTCAGAAGTCACATTGCGCGCTCTGGAACTAGGCGCAGTAGATTTTATTTCAAAGCCAAAGATGGACGTACAAAGTGGCTTGCAGGAGTATTCCGACGAGATTATTGCCAAACTACGTATGGCAGCAAAAGCCAAGGTCGCCACGCATAACATTCCGCACGTGGTGGCCTCTAAAAGCGCCGATGCGGTGTTGCCGTCGGTACGCAACAAGATTACCTCCACCGAGAAAATACTGGTATTTGGCTCATCTACTGGCGGCACAGAGGCCTTGAAAGAAGTGTTGATTCATATGCCGCCAGACTGCCCCGGCATCGTCATGACACAGCACATGCCTGAGGGTTTCACCAAATCCTACGCCGAGCGCTTAAACAGCCTATGCCAAATTAGCGTCAAAGAAGCCGAGCACGGCGACCGCATATTGCCGGGACACGCTTATCTGGCACCAGGACATTCTCATTTGCTGATTGGCCGTAGTGGTGCTAATTATGTGTGCGAACTTTCACAAGCCGAACCAGTCAACCGTCATCGCCCTTCCGTGGACGTGCTGTATCGTTCTGCCGCCAATAATGTCGGCAAAAATGCTATCGGTATCATCTTGACAGGAATGGGGAAAGACGGCGCGGCAGGGATGAAGGAAATGCAAGCGGCGGGAGCTCACACCTTTGCTCAGGACGAGGCTAGTTGCGTGGTGTTTGGGATGCCTAAAGAAGCTATTGCACAAGGCGGCGTTGATGAAATCGTACCGCTCAAGGAGATAGCCAAACGCATCCTAAGCCATCTAAATTCGCTGGGTGTTAAAGCTTTCCGAACCTAAACCTTCAACACCTAACTGGCGCTGTCTTTACGCTTGAGCAATTCTTGATTGATTTTCACCTTGGCGCCAGCACGCAAAGTTTTGAGATAAGCCTGTAAATACTCTTCACGTAGCGCAGCTTGATACTCGGTCGCACGTGTTTCTTTAGCTGCGGCATCCAATTGTTGCAAACCGTCTTCCACCTTGGTGACTCGTATCAACACATAGCCGCCGTCCTTTGACGCTGCGCCCACATAAGCAGGCAGCTTGCTGGCATCGGCTTGGAAAGCCTTAATCATGGTGTATTCAGACAAGCCTTGCAGATTGCTGCGATCTATCTTCACCGGGCTCGTCCACTCCAACGTGCCGCCTTCGTGACCTTGGTTCAAGCTGGCGACCGATTTTTCGCCTTGCTCATGCGCCAATTTGCTCGCTTGCAGCAATTGCAACGTGCTTTCTATAGCCGACTGAACTTCGCTCAGCGGCTTCATGCTAGAAGGACGCGACTCAATCATGCGTGCCGCCACCAAGATATTCGGCGCGACTTCAACCGCCTCGGTGTTACGTTTATCTTTTTTAACTTCATCAGAGAATACTGCGCTGGCAATCTTCTCGTTGTCCTTAAAGAATTTAGCCACGTCCTGACGCGACATCCAGCCGCTTTGCTGTATTTGCAAGTGGTGCGCGTCTGCCGCCGGTTTCAGACTAGAGGACTGCTCGTATACCGTATTGCTGAACTTTTCAGATTCCTCGGCAAATTTGGTCTGCGATTTCTGGAACATTAACTCAGCACGAATCTGGCTTCGTGCCTCTTCAAAGCTAGGTGTAGCGCCTTTGACTTCGGTCAACTTAATGATGTGGTAGCCAAACTCGGTTTCCACCAAATCGCTGATGCTTCCCGGTGCCATGCTGAACACCGCCTCTTCAAACGGTTTGACCATCACGCCACGCTTCACCGCACCCAAATCACCACCATTCT
Organism: Methylophilaceae bacterium; assembly: GCA_046155285.1. Lineage (GTDB taxonomy): Bacteria > Pseudomonadota > Gammaproteobacteria > Burkholderiales > Methylophilaceae > CAILHX01. The sequence goes on from JBJXEA010000010.1 coordinate 8,685, forward strand.
CAGCAGAACCTGGATCTTGCGAATACTTCTTGGCCAGCACATCAAACTGTTGAGGGGACTTCTTCACCTCAGCCAATACTTTCAACGCTTTTTCTTTGGCCGCAGCCTTAGCGACTGCATCCGTTTTGCCACCAAAAGTAATCAAGATATGACTGGCATGGCGTTCTTCATCACCCTGAAACTTAGCAGTATTCTGTTGGTAGAAAGCTTTCGCTTCTTCATCCGAAACCGTCATCGTAGCAATCAGATTGTTATTGGAAAATGCTACATACTCGATACGCACCTGCTCAGGCACTCGGAATTCGTCTTGATGCTTATCGTAATAGGCCTTAATTTCGCCCGTAACGACCTTGGCCTGCGTTAAAAAATCCACCGAATGCAAGGTTGCCACACTCACCTCGCGCTGTTGACTACGTGCTTGCAATGCGTTGTCTTGAGCCATCTTAGAAGTGAATGCAGTGCTAGTAATGCCATCGCGCACTTGCTGCAACAGCAAATCGTGACGCATCATCTCTTCAAACCTGCTGGGGGTGAATTTATTAGTAGCCAAAGCTTGGTCATAAACCTCTTGCGAGAACTGACCATTTTTCTGGAACTCCGGCAGGTTCACTATAAGTTTGGAAAGTTGCTCATCGTTCACGACATAGCCACCACGCTTAATCTCTGCGCGTAACAGATGCTGGTTAATCAGCTTATCCAGCAAAGCCGAGCGAAATTCTGGTTGATCGAAAAGAGCAGGGTCAGTTTTATCTTTGAGGTTACTTCGCGCATCCTGTAATGCTTTACCAAAGTCTTGCACGGTGATTGGTTCGCCATTGACCTTAGCTACCTCCGCCCCACTTCCAGCATTTTTCAGATAGGAATCCACGCCAAAAAGCGCGAATGGCACGGTAATAAGCACCAGAATGACCTTTGCAATCCACGATTGTGAATGTGCGCGTATGGATTCCAACATGATGAGATTTACCCTATGAAAACTAAATATAACCAGCACAAAAAACAAAAGGTGGGCATGTAGCCCACCCTTGTTTTAGGAGATACTTGGCGGAGTGGACGGGACTCGAACCCGCGACCCCCGGCGTGACAGGCCGGTATTCTAACCAACTGAACTACCACTCCAACTACTGCTAGAACCTGTTGTGCGCGTATTCGTTGGTGGGTGCTGACGGGTTCGAACCGCCGACATTCGCCTTGTAAGGGCGACGCTCTACCAGCTGAGCTAAGCACCCTTTTGAAACAAACACTTCAAACCAATTCAGACTACTAACACAGCCTGTTAGTTTACAGCATCCTTCAATGCCTTACCAGCGCGGAATTTAGGAGAATTTGCTGCTTTAATCTTGATGGTAGCGCCGGTACGTGGATTACGACCATTGCGTGCAGCACGCTTGCCTACATAGAAAGTACCAAAACCAATCAGGGTAACCAAATCACCCTTTTTCAATGCTTTTGCGATGGCGCTAGTAGCAGCATCGAGTGTACGACCAGCAGCAGCTTTAGAAACGCCAGCGCCTTTTGCAATTTGATCAATCAATTCAGATTTATTCACGTGCAATCCCCTTTTCACTTTGTTTAACGAAGAATGTCTACCCCTACAAGCATCTTTATATCAAGCGGGGAAAGGCTGTGTCAAGGGTTTTCCACCGTTTTATTGAAGTTATTTCGCGGTGCTTTTAAGTGTCACACATTTCATGCAAAAAATCATACCCCTAGTGCTTGGTAACCGTTACCGCACTTTCTTCAACCGCTGCTGGAGGTATCGCAGATATCGGCCCCTCAACCTCAATTAAAGGCTCTGGCATGCGCTCTAAGGCGATTTCCAGCACTTGCTCTATCCACTTAACCGGATGTATCTCCAGCTTGTTTTTGATGTTGTCCGGAATTTCCACCAAATCTTTGACGTTTTGATGTGGAATCATCACTGTTTTAATGCCCCCGCGATGCGCCGCCAGCAACTTCTCTTTCAGTCCACCGATCGGCAACACTTCACCACGCAAGGTAATTTCGCCGGTCATCGCCACGTCTGCACGCACCGGAATGCCGGTCAATACCGAGACAAGCGCGGTACAAATTGCAATGCCTGCGCTAGGCCCATCTTTCGGAGTGGCGCCTTCTGGGAAATGGATATGAATATCGTGTTTTTCATAGAAATCAGATTTAATACCCAAACCTTTAGAGCGGCTACGCACCACCGACATCGCAGCTTGCGTGGACTCCTGCATCACCTCGCCCAGCTTACCGGTAGTGATGGTCTTGCCCTTGCCCGGCATGGTGACGGTTTCAATAGTAAGCAACTCGCCACCCACCTCGGTCCACGCCAATCCGGTCACCTGCCCTACTTGGTTGTCTTTACTGGCCAAACCAAAATCATAACGGCGTACACCCAAATACTTGTCTAGGTTGCGTGGAGTAACGACAATTTTCAGCTTCGGTGTTTTTTTGTTCTTGCTGGTGATAATTTCCTTCACCACTTTACGGCAAATTTTAGATATTTCACGTTCCAGCGCACGCACCCCAGCTTCGCGCGTGTAATAACGCACAACATCGCGGATAACCGTATCCGACACTGCAATTTCTGTGGTTTTCAGGCCATGAGTTTTGATTTGCTTGGGCAGCAAATAATTCATAGCAATATTGACCTTTTCGTCCTCGGTATATCCCGCCAAGCGTATAATTTCCATACGATCAAGCAATGGCAAAGGAATGTTCAAGGTATTGGCCGTAGCCACGAACATCACATCGGAAAGATCATATTCAACCTCGATGTAATGGTCGGCAAAAGTGTGGTTCTGCTCTGGGTCTAGCACTTCTAGCAGCGCTGACGATGGATCGCCACGGAAGTCTTGCCCCATCTTGTCCACTTCATCCAGCAAAAACAGCGGGTTACGCACGCCTATCTTACTCATGCTTTGCAGCACTTTGCCGGGCATAGAGCCGATATAAGTGCGGCGATGTCCGCGTATTTCGGATTCATCACGCACGCCACCTAAGGCCATACGCACAAACTTACGGTTCACCGCACGCGCAATACTTTGTCCCAGCGAGGTTTTACCCACACCTGGGGGGCCTACTAAGCACAGAATAGGCGCTTTCATCTTGCCCACGCGCTGTTGCACGGCTAAATACTCGATGATGCGCTCTTTAACCTTCTCCAAGCCAAAATGGTCGGCATCCAAAATCTTCTCAGCCGCCAGCAAATCTTTGCCAATTTTGGTTTTTTTCTTCCAAGGCAGCGCAATTAAGGTTTCAATATAGTTACGCACCACCGCAGCTTCTGCCGACATCGGCGACATCATGCGCAGCTTTTTCAGTTCGCTTTCGGCCTTAGTACGCGCCTCTTTGCTCATGCCACAAGTTTTAATCAGGGTTTCCAGATCATCTGTTTCGCCGACTTCGTCTTGCTCGCCCAGTTCCTTTTGGATGGCTTTGACTTGCTCGTTCAGGTAATACTCGCGCTGGCTTTTTTCCATCTGGCGTTTGACACGGCCACGGATGCGCTTTTCTACTTGCAGGATGTCCAACTCGGCTTCCAGCAAGCCTAACAGATGCTCCAGACGTTTAACCACGTCAAACATCTCCAGAATTTTTTGCTTTTCTTCCAGCTTCAGCGACAAGTGTGCAGTGATGGTATCGGCCAAACGGCCAGCGTCATCTATACCGGCCAACGAGGTCAAAATTTCGGGTGGAATCTTTTTGTTCAGTTTGACGTATTGGTCAAACTGCGCCAGCACGCTACGCATCAAAGCCTGCACCTCGCTATTAGCAGCAACGCCCTCTTCTACCGCCACGATGCGCGCGGCATAGCTTTCTTCCAGCGTAATGAATTCCACGGCACGGGCTCGGCGCAAGCCTTCCACTAGCACTTTTACCGTGCCATCTGGCAACTTTAGCATTTGCAGAATGGTAGCAACCGTGCCGATTTCGTGCAGCTCTTCGGGGCTAGGGTCATCTTGGTTGGCCGACTTTTGCGCCACCAACATAATTTGCTTATTGCCCTCGACCGCCAACTCCAAGGCGCGTACCGACTTGGCGCGGCCGACAAATAAAGGAATGACAAGATGCGGGTAGACCACTACGTCGCGCAACGGCAACAAAGGCAGAATGTCTTGATGGGTGGTTTCTTCTATGGTCATGAGCGATACCTTATTTCAAAAAAGTGACGATTGGTACTCATGTGTGGGCAACAAAGCCTAAATCAAGGCCATGCCGCCAAAAACTTCAACTACTTACTAGCGCCTGCTCGCTTGGGTGCATCAGAATAGATCATCATCGGCGGCGTTTCGCCTTTGATGACATTTTCATCCACCACCACTTTGATGACATTACTCAAATTCGGCAAGTCAAACATCACGTCCAGCAGGGCAGATTCCATGATAGACCGCAGTCCACGCGCACCGGTCTTGCGTTCCAAGGCTTTTTTGGAAATGAGCAACAATGCCGATTCGCGGAATTCCAACTCCACACCTTCCATCGCGAACAGCTTTTGAAACTGGCGCGTAAGCGCGTTTTTAGGTTCTACCATAATCTTCATCAGCGCCGCTTCGTCCAAAGATTCCAGCGTAGCAATGGCCGGCAAACGCCCTACAAATTCCGGGATTAAACCAAACTTGATCAAGTCGGCAGGTTCTACACTGCGCAACACCTCGCCCACAGCCTTTTGATCTTCCTTGCTCTTTACTTCCGCGCCAAAACCCATTCCGCCTTTTTCCGAGCGTTGGCGTATAACTTTTTCCAAGCCGTCAAACGCGCCACCGCAAATGAACAGGATATTAGTCGTGTCGAGCTGCACGAATTCTTGATTAGGATGCTTGCGCCCGCCTTGTGGCGGCACGGAAGCCATCGTGCCTTCAATCAGCTTGAGCAGCGCTTGCTGCACGCCTTCTCCAGACACGTCACGGGTGATCGAAGGGTTGTCGGATTTGCGCGAAATCTTGTCAATTTCGTCTATATAAACGATGCCGCGCCGCGCCTTATCTAGGTCGTAGTCACATTTTTGCAGCAGTTTCTGCATGATGTTTTCTACGTCCTCACCCACATAGCCAGCTTCGGTCAGTGTAGTGGCATCAGCCATCACGAAAGGCACATTGAGCATACGCGCCAAGCTTTGCGCCAGCAGCGTTTTCCCCGAACCGGTAGGCCCTATCAGCAGAATGTTACTTTTGGAAATCTCGACGTCGTCTTTGGTGTCGTGATCCAAGCGCTTGTAGTGATTATATACCGCCACTGACAACACTTTTTTAGCTTGGGTTTGACCGATGACGTACTGGTCTAGTTGATCGCAGATTTCTTTGGGCGTGGGTAAACTGCTTTCGCCGTGGCGCAGGCTATCGCCCTGCACTTCTTCACGGATGATGTCGTTGCACAAATCCACGCATTCATCGCAGATGAACACGGAAGGGCCGGCGATGAGTTTGCGTACTTCGTGTTGGCTTTTGCCGCAGAAGGAGCAGTACAGCAGCTTTTCGCCTTCAGTTTTTTCAGCCATGATGATTCCTTATAGCATCCGATGTAGCCAGAATATCAAACATCCGTACGCGTGGAAATGACTTTATCCACGATGCCATAACTCATGGCCTGTTCTGCGCTCATGAAATTGTCGCGGTCGGTGTCGTTGGCTATGCTTTCTACTGGCTGGCCGGTGTGCTTGGCCAAGATGTCATTGAGACGGCTGCGCAGGTACAAAATCTCCTTGGCGTGAATTTCGATGTCTGAGGCCTGCCCCTGAAACCCGCCCATAGGCTGATGGATCATCACCCGTGAATTGGGTAGGCAGCTACGCTTGCCCTTGGCGCCTGCAGCTAGCAACAGCGAGCCCATGCTGGCCGCTTGGCCTATGCACAGCGTCGCCACGTCAGGCTTGATGAATTGCATGGTATCGTAAATCGCCATACCTGCAGTCACCGAACCGCCTGGGGAATTGATGTAGAAGAAAATATCCTTGTCAGGATTTTCGGCTTCCAGAAACAGCAACTGCGCCACCACCAGATTGGCGCTCATGTCGTTGACCTGCCCCACTAGGAAAATGACTCTTTCTTTCAAAAGGCGAGAATAGATGTCATACGAACGCTCGCCGCGCCCGCTCTGCTCTATCACCATGGGGATATAGCCCAAGCCTTGCGGTTCAAACATTGGTTCGAAATCGCCGTGCGTCATCATGCTTTTCCTTGGTTGCCCATCAAATCATCAAAACTGGTCTTTTTGTTGCTAACTTTGGCACGCTCCACCACCCAGTTCACCGCGTTGGTTTCTGTCGCCACGGCGGCTGGCTCATCTAGGCGCTGTGGATCGGCGTAGTACCATGCCACCACCTCACCCGCGTCCTCAAAACTTTGTGCGAAAATGTCTATCTGCGCGCGGATTTGTTCAGGTGTCGCTTGCAGATTGTTGGTACGAATGATTTCCACCAAAATCATGCGCAGTTTCACGCTTTTTTTCGCTTGCTCTTCAAACATCGCAGGATTGATGTTGATTTGCGACTCATCCATGCCGCGCTGCTTAAGGTTTTGTATGGTCATTTGCATTTGCTGATTACTTTCAGCCACCACCAAAGCGCGTGGCAAGTCCAACGTCACAGCATCAGCCAATCCTTCCATCACCTGCTGCTTAACTAGCGCTTTTACACGATTTTCAACCTCTTGCTCCAGACTTAGCTTAATCTCAGCACGCATTTTTTCCACGTCGCCATCAGCCACGCCCAGTTCACGCGCGAAATCAGCGTTCACTTCCGGCAATTTAGCTGTTGTAACCGCCACCAAGTTGATGTCATAAGTCGCGGTCTTGCCTGCAAGGTCTGCACTTTGATAGTCGGCGGGAAAAGCCAAATCGAACTGCTTGCTTTGGCCCGCCTTCAAACCCACCAAATTATTATCAAAGTCCGCCAAACGCCCATCTTCGCCTAAGGTCAGCTCAATCGCTTGTCCCTGCGTATCTTCCACTTGCTTGCCTGCTATGGTCGAGGTAAACGCGATACTGATACGATCTTGCAGCTTGGCCGCACGCTTGACTGGCTCAAACACCGCGCGCTGCTTACGCATCACGTCTATAGTTTTATTAAGGTCTGCGTCAGTCAGGGCAACTGTCGGCTTTTCGATTTTAAGCTTAGACAAATCACCAACCACCACTTCTGGAAATACCTCAAAAGTGGCCGTGTATTCATAATTGTCAGCGCCTTCTGCCAAGGGCTTAGGCGCGATGCTGGGATAGCCCGCCACGCGCAATTTATGCTGGGTCACAGCTTCATCGAAAGTCTTTTCTACATTGCTAGAAATCACTTCTTGGCGCACACCAGCGCCATATTGTTGCATCACCATCTTATGCGGCACTTTTCCGGGACGGAAGCCAGGCAGTTTGGCGGTGCGGGAGAGCGCATTCAGGCGTTTGCCAATTTCATCTTCAATTGGCTTTAGCGGCATGGCTACGGTAAGACGGCGTTCAAGAGTGCTAATAGTTTCAACGGTGGCTTGCATCTTCTGTCCTTGGAATCAAAGTCTTAAAAAAACGGCATTCTAACACGAAGCCTTATGCCTGATTACGCATAAAATCCGCCACATCCCACAACGCTGCACTGAGCTTGACAATGACAGGCTCGGCAAGCTCCAGCTCGTGCATGGCACGTATCATGCAATGCATCCACTGGTCGCGCTCATTTTCGCCAATCGCAAACGGCAAATGCCGCCGCCGTAGCATAGGATGCCCGTAGCGCTCAATATAAAGCTGTGGGCCACCCGTCCAGCCAGTGAGAAACATAAACAGTTTTTCGCGCGATGCAGTCAAGTCTGCCGGATGCATGGCACGGATGCCGACGGCTTTTGCGTCGCTGTCCATGATGTCGTAGAACTTTTCGACCAAAGCGCGGATATTTTCGGGCTGGCTACCGAGAAGCTCATAGAAGGTGGTAGTGCCGGGTTCGGTGGGGACTTTAAGCATAAAATTTCCGTGAATACTGCTCTTAATAAACCAAACCACCCCCGCCGCAAGCGGCGACCCCTCCTTGATAAAGAAGGGGAGCAGGCTTAGGAGACGCTTTCATCCCCTCCTTTCTTAAAAAGGAGTGGCGCGTAGCGCCGGGGTGGTTAAGTCTGCACTACAACCTTGCTCGCTGCCAGTTTGGCACTTTGCCGCGCCTCGCCAGTGTCTTTACCCGTCGCCAGCGCCACACCCATGCGGCGGCGCGCAAAGGACTCCGGCTTGCCGAACAGCCTGACATCGCTCTCTGGCACTGCCAGCGCCTCTTCCACGCCTTCAAAACTCACGCCTGTCGCATCCACACCGCCATAAATCACCGCGCTTGCGCCGTGCTTCAACAAACTCACATCCACCGGCAAGCCCAAAATAGCTCTGGCGTGCAACTCAAACTCATTCAAGCGTTGTGTCGCCATCGTCACCATGCCGGTGTCGTGCGGGCGGGGACTGACTTCGGAGAACCATACTGCGTCGCCGCGCACGAATAGCTCCACGCCAAACAGCCCCAAACCGCCCAAGTTGTCGGTGACTTTTTTGGCGATGTCGCGGCTGCGTTCCAGTGCTTTGGCCGACATCGCTTGCGGCTGCCAGCTTTCCACGTAGTCGCCCTTGACCTGCACATGGCCGATAGGCTCGCAGAAATAGGTTTCGACCTTGTCCTTATTCAATGCGCGAACGGTGAGCAAAGTAATCTCGAAATCAAACGCAATTTGCCCTTCCACGATCACTAGACCTTTATCCACGCGCCCACCAGAGGCGGCGTAGTCCCAAGCGGCTTGCACTTCCGAAGCTTGCGTGATGCGCGATTGCCCTTTGCCGGAGGACGACATGACAGGCTTCACAAAGCAGGGATAGCCAATGCCGCCGTCAATCGCGGCTTGTAGCTGCTGCAAGTTTTCGGCGAAGGCATAGGGCGAAGTCGGCAAGCCCAGTTCTTCTGCGGCGAGCTTGCGTATGCCTGCACGGTTCATGGTGAGTTGCACGGCGCGGACTGTGGGGATGACTTTAGAGATGCCAGACGCTTCAATTTCGGCCAAAGCATCCGTCGCAATCGCCTCGATTTCCGGCACGATGAGATGCGGGCGTTCTTGCTCGATCAAGGCTTTCAGCGCCGCGCCGTCCGTCATATCAATGACGTGAGCGCGATGGGCGACTTGATGGCCAGGGGCGTTGGCGTAGCGGTCTACCGCGATAACTTCGACACCTAAGCGCTGTAAGGCGATGATGACTTCCTTGCCCAATTCACCGCTGCCGAGCAGCATGACGCGGGTAGCCGAGGGGCTAAGTGGAGTTCCGATTTTCATGGTGCAAGTGTACCGCGACTAGCGCTTTTCACGAAAGTGCGATGTTGTGTTTATCCATACGATAGCGCATGGCCATACGCGTCAAACCTAGCTTGCGTGCGGCTTTAGAGACATTGCCATCTACTGCACTTAGGGTGTTTTCTATCATCAAACGTTCGGTGGCGGGGATGGTCAAGCCACTCGCAACTGGGGATTCTGCCGCACGCAAAGCCAAATCAGCGGCGCTGATGATTCCGCTTTGGCACAACAATGCGGCACGGTTGATGAGGTGTTTCAATTCGCGCACATTGCCCGGCCACGGATAACTAGCCAAAGCCTTTAAGGCCGATTCGTCCAGGCGGCTAGACTTCAATCCGTACCGCCGTTCGGTTTGTGTCAGAAAATACTGCGCCAGCAACGCAACATCTTGCCCGCGCTCGCTCAAGCGCGGCATGGCGAGCGTCAGCACATGCAAACGGTAAAACAAGTCAGATCGAAAACGTCCTTCCAGCACCATTTGCTGTAAATCACGGTTGGTAGCAGCCACAAAACGCGCAGCAATTGGACGCTCTTTGGTCGCCCCCAAACGCCGTACCACACGGCGCTCCAGCACATTGAGCAACTTGGCTTGCAGATTCAGCGGCAACTCACCCACTTCGTCCAAAAATAAAGTACCGTCTTCCGCGGCCTCAATCAATCCGCAATGCGCGTTTTGCGCGTTGGTGAACGCGCCTTTTTCGTGACCGAACAATTCGCTTTCTATAAGCTCGGCGGGGAGCGAAGCACAATCCACCTGTACGAAGGGCTTGTCTGCTCTATCGCTGGTTTGGTGCAGCAAACGTGCGACAACATCTTTGCCCGTGCCAGTTTCGCCAGAAATCAGTACTGTGGGCGGCGGCGCATCAGTGACCGCGGAAAGCCGTGCAATCTGCGAAATCTGCTTACGCAAACTCACCATCACCGCGCTTTCACCAAGCAACTCGACGCCATCAGGCCGTTGCTCGCGTTCTTGTGAATGCACTAACTGAGTTTTCAGCACGACCTGACGCTGCGATTTTTCTACGATGAGCAACAACTCTTCGAGATCTATAGGCTTCTTCAGATAATCAATCGCGCCCATTTTGATGGCGTTCACCGCGTCGCTCACCTCGCCATGCGCAGTCATCACAATCACTGCTGCATCTTGCGCAATAAACTCCGGCAACACGTCCATGCCGCTACCATCTGGCAAGCGCATATCCAACAACACCAAATCTGGCGCGAACTGCTTGAACAGCGCACGCCCATCCGCCAAACTAGCCGCGATTTCGCACACAAAACCTGCCTTTTGCAAACGCTTAGCCACCGCACGAGCAAACATCTCCTCGTCCTCCAGCAGCATCACATTGAGGGCATTAGTCATCGAATCTCTGACCAGCCTTAGGCTTGCCGAATTCGTAGGTAATCCCCACCCAGGCGGCGCGCGGTGCGGCGGGCGAACGAAATTGCTCATCTACCCAATTGGCATTGTCGGGATCGAACGCGCCGCTGGTGAAGGCGTTGTCGCCCAACACGCCGAAGGTGGAATACTCTTTATCAAACACATTGTTGACTTTGGCGAATAACTGCCAGTTGTCATTGATGCGATAGTGCGTGTCCAAATGCACCACGGCGTAGCCCGGCACTTTGCCATTAGTATCCTGATTATTCTCGTCGCCGCGTGCATATTGCCCTGCCGCCATCACCACGTTGCTGCCCACAGTCCAGTCCGGAGTGATGCTGTAGCCCACACGCAGTTTCAGCGTGTGTTGCGGAATTCCGGGGAGTTTGTTGCCTTTGTGTACGCAGATGGTATCAACCGCGGCGTTGCCATTGCAGTCGAATCCGGCGCTGCTATTGTTGGCCGCCAGCGCGACAAAATCGGTCTGAAAAGTGGCATCTACAAAACCATAATTGGCAGCAAAGCTAAACCCGCCCGCTTTACCGTTCAAGCCCATTTCAAAGCCTTGGCGGCGGGTTTTTCCGACATTGCTAAAATAGCCGGTAGCAGCACCCGTACTTTGAAACAAAATGTCATCTTCCAACTCGGTGTGATACAGGCCGACATTCCAGTTCAAGTCTTGCGCCAATTTGCCGCGCACGCCGCCTTCCCAAGTTCTCGCCACCACCATTTTCAACGGCGGGTCAGAAGCGAAGGAATTAGGCAAGCTACAAGGCGCAGCAGGGTCAGCACAAGTCAACTCCACCGGTGTTGGCGCACGCATGCCTTCGTTGTAGCCACCGTACACGCCCAGTGATTTGCTCGGATTAAAATTCAAACCCACTGCGGGGTTGAAGCGCTCGAAATTGTGATCGCCATTAAGCGCAACGCCAATCTGGTCTTGCAGCTTCACCTCGGCCTTATTGTAGCGGCCTGAAAGCGTCAGATTCAGCTTGTCATTGATGGAAAAATTATCCGTGGCATACACGCCGTAATAGTCGTTATCGGCTTTCAAGCGCACCGAAGCGAGAACATTTACTGGATTCACCGTCACCGTTTGCGTACCCACCACAGTGGCCTCATAGGTGTCGCTGGAAAAGTCGGTACGTCCCAAATCAGCGCTCGCGCCCACCGTAAATTGGTTCTTATGTCCCATCAAATCACGCAACAAGGTGAACTGCAACGCTCCACCAAAGCCATCTTGATCGGTCTCGGTGGCGATGTTGTGCGCTTGTATCGGCGTGGCAATATCTCCCACTAAGTTACTGTTAAAGCCCGTGATGCGGTTTTTACGATAGTAGCTATCCGCCGCAATCAGCAATTCGTCATTCAAAAAATGGCTGCCTTTGAGGTTAATCATCGCCAGATTGTTGCCTACCGAATCTGGCCAGGAATAAGCCTGACTGCGCTTTCCCAGCATAGAGCGCGGCAGGGCTTGCGTGCCTTCCAAATCGCTATTGGCCAACATCAAGGATAAGTCCAAATCGCTGCTGTCATCCTGCCAGCCCACTTTGGCGAAAAGCTGATTAACGAAGCTGGAGGAATGATCGCGCCAGCCATCTTCTTCAAACAAATTTCCGGCGACAAAGTAGTCTATATTCTTGTCTTTGATTTCCCCGCCCGCTTCAAACTCAAACGCCTTACGTCCCCATGAGCCGCCATACAAGGTCGCCCCAAGCCCCGGATTATCCGCGCCGCTCTTGGTGTTTACCGACAGCGCACCGCCCAAAGTATTCAGACCAAACAGCGGATTAGAGCCAGGAATCAGACTGATGCTGGAAATGGCATTAGCGGGAATCAAATCCCAATTGACGATGTCACCAAACGGCTCATTGACACGCACACCGTCCATAAATACCGACAAACCCTGCGGCGTACCCAGCAAGGGCGAAGCAGTAAAGCCACGGAAGGAGATGTCGGCTTGGTAAGGATTGGCCACAGAGTTGCTGGAGCTGACTGAGCCCAAATTAGCATCTATAAATTCGGAAATATCCAGATTGCGCTGCTCGGCGATAGCTTTGCCAGAAACAGCCTGCACATTAGACGGCACCTCGTTAATGGCCGTCCCCAACCCTGGCAAAGGCGTGGTAGCCACCACCTCCACCGTACCGGTTTCCAATATCTCGGCTTTGTTTTCAGCCAAAACCAGCAAAGGCAAACACAGTAACACTGCACTTGAAATCACACGCAACATAACAACTCCTATTTTCAGATGAACGAACACCTAATAAATATAGCAATCTTCGCGCCAATAGCTAAGAGACTGTAAATAATGAATATTAATTTTATGGCTCATCATAAAATGGCTAATTATAACCATAACTGGTTAATTGAAACCATATTCCGTGTAGCCGAGCGCGTGCCAACCGTTTATTTAGAGCGCAACTTCCCAGGCAGCCATTCGCTTGGCTAGAAGTCGCTACAGGGGATGAGTTTGTGTGTTTTTTGACGCGAAAACGGCTGCTTAAGCTGGCTAAATCCAGTTTTCGAGCTGAAGTGCGGGTACTTTGACGAACTCTTTCATATTATTAGTCACCAGCGTTAAACCTTCGCTTCTGGCGTGTGCAGCGATATGCAGGTCATTTACACCTATCGGCTGCCCAATTCTCTCAAGCGCACTACGAATCGAACCATAATGCTGCGCGGCTTTTGCGGTATAGGGCAAGACTTCCAAGCGACTACAAAAATCCTCGATAGCGTCAAAGTTTGCTATGGGCTGATTGCTTTTCTCTGCCCCGTGCATCAGTTCAGCCAATGTCACCACAGAGATTGCCATGTGACCAGCGTGTGAATTAAAAACGTCCAGCAACTCCGGCGGCCGCCGCTTCATCACATAGATGACGATATTGGTATCTAGCAGGAAACGCAGCATTACAGGGTTTCACGTTCTGATTGATGCTGGCTTGCACGTTCCTGCATGAAATCGTCCGAAACGGTCAACTCGCCGTTAAAGAAACTATCCCAAGATTGGTTCAGCGGCGAAATAATCCGCTCATTCCCTCGCGCTCGAACGTCCACGCGCTTTACATCTTCTGGCAAGCGCAACTCAGAAGGCAGCCGAACAGCTTGGGTACGATTATTGATAAATACGGTGCTGGTTGTCATATTGGCTCTCCATTTTCAATGGTATATGGCAACAGTATATTGCAGTGAATTCGGTTACGCTAGCTCCAGGCCGCTAAAAACTCTTTCCAATGCGGCGCAGTTTCTGCCGCTAAAGTGTCGCGCACCAATTGAACCTCGCTCTCGTGCGCGTCTTTATTAAGCACTCCGCGCATCAACTGAAAGCGCAGAAACACCAGATAGGTGTTCACCACATCGGTCTCACAATAGTTGCGTATCGCTTCAATTTCACCGTTCTTATAAGCTTCCCACACTTTAGAACCATCCATACCCAGCTTGCCGGGAAAACCGCATAGCTGTGCGATTTCGTCCAGCGGGGCGTTGGCGCGCGGTTGGTACATGGCCAGCACATCCATCAAATCCAGATGCCGCATGTGATAGCGACTGATGTAATTATTCCACTTGAATTCGCGGTCATCGTCGCCCATATCCCAGTAGCGCGGGGCTTGAACGCCGTGGATGAGGGCGCGGTAATGCAGTACTGGAAGATCGAACCCGCCACCGTTCCAGGAGACAAGTTGTGGCGTGTATTTTTCGATCCCTTCAAAAAAGCGCTGAATCAGTTTGCCTTCGCCTTCATCTGCTGAGCCCAGCGACCAGACTTTCATGCCTTCATCACTACGCAACACGCAGGAAATAGCACAGACGCGATGCTGTTGCAAAGCAAGAAAGTCGCTGCCATTCTTCTGGCGACGCTGGTGAAAGGCAATCTCCGCCACATCTGCAGCAGAAGTGCTTGCGGGTAAATCCAACAGTTTTTTCAGACCATCCGTATCGGGGATGGTCTCAATGTCAAAAACGAGGGTAGGAATCATAAAGTCAAAAGCTTAAACAACACGGTGAGAACCAAACGTTTCCTTTGCTTTTCATGGTTCTAAAATTTATTTTTTAGCCCAAGCTCCACCAGCATCCTGATACCACCAGCCACCTTGTGCCTTCTGCACCCAGCGCTGTGCAAAGGTGTTGCGTACTTCAGCTTCCCACTCGGGGTGGCCATTACCATTGGCGATTTCCTTGTACAAGGCGTTGCGGTCAGCATTCTCGGCATTCACCAGTGAATTAACACCTTGCCTGTCCTTAAGCGGCACAGCGTTCGCATCCCGCACCGCAATCAATGCGTCACGTGTCAAACCCACAGCGCCGCTGCCGTAATGTGCCGCCAGTTGACCGTGACGTTCTTGCATACTGGCTTTGAGCTTGGAAATCGCCGGGGTGTTGATTTCCAGATCAGCCGCCGCAATCGCCAATGGCATGATCAATAACAAACATAGCGTTATCAATAGTTTTTTCACGTTTTTTCCTTTATTGCTTGGTTGGTTCAGTAGATTTCTCTTGGCCATTTTTAAGTCGCCAAACTTCATCAATAATCTTGTCAGCCGCTTTTTCCGCTGCTGCTGCTGGAAAATAAACGTTGATGGTGACGCAGGCCGGGAGGGATAACACGCCCAACGCCGCGAATAAAACCATAAATCTTTGCATGGCGAATTCCTTATTCAAGTTACTTGATTACTGGTTTGCTGTTGCCCTTGGTAATGTCCTGCACCCGCTCTAATAATTCTTTCCAACCTACGTTACGATTGTAGCCCAGTACGGTGATTGATGGGATGCCGCTACCTTTCACAATGATATAGCCAGACGGCGTATCTTCAACCCCGCCCATTAGACAGACACTATTACGCAAGCGGCAAGACAATCCGATTGCCTGATAATTAAACTTTTCAAAAAAGCTCAAAAAACTTCTTTGTATCGCCGCTGCAGCACCCGCTCCTCCGAGAGACGAAATATTTTGCACAGCGCGTTGAGATATCTTTTTGGGATAGCTCCCAGGGCTGCTGTAAAACCGTGCGTCAAATTTGACTGGCTGCTTGCCGGATAGCTCCAATCCCTGCACATTACCGTCTAGCCGCCCCTCCATGTCGCCGAATGAGAAAGTGCGAGTAAGCAGCGCCAAGTCCAGCCTGCGCATCGTGATGTCCGCCGACAAACGCGGTACCAGACCCAATGGTTCATCCATCAACAGATTATCTACCTTAATATCACCATCAAACACATTTAGTTTCAAGGTGCCGTTGCTAGTGAGTTTGCCATTTTGGTACAACACCATGGGAATCTGCGCTTGGATCTTGCCCTCCATGCGCGGCCAACCCAGCGCAGTACTGAATTCCGGCATTGAAATCCCCTGCACATCTGCTCGAACGCGCCAATACCACTGGTCGTTGACGATGGCCGCCGCCACGTCATCCAATACCAACTTACCGTCCAGCACGGGGAAATCCAAGTGCGGAGCCACCAACGAATAGCGCTCTAAATCCACTTTGTGCTGCGCCGCAGCCAGTGACAAGCCCAGCAATTGACCGCTTTCATAGCCGATCACGGCATGGGTTTTATCGTCGTAACTCCAGGGAATTTGTACATTCAGCTTATAAAAAGCAAAGCGGTTTTTCTTATCCGCCACATCCGCCCCATGCAAACCCAAGTTAAAACTGGTGATTCTTTGGTTTTTGATACTTGCTGATAAATCCGCCCGCCCCGCCGCTTCCAAATCTCCCAGCACGTTCTTTTCCATGAATGGCTTGATTAGCACAACATAAGCGTTATCTAACGCTAGGTTTTTCGCGTCAATATCCAAGCGAGTGATAGTGTTGCTTGGTAAAGCTAACTCGCCATTAAATTTCACAGCGCCCACACTGGCAATGGTCATCAAGCCTTGCGTGACAGTAAGCTTATCTTCGCTCCACTCACCGCTCGCCTCCAAGGCATGCCCACCGTTGGCAAAATAAAGCGGCTGCCAGAACAACTCTCCCTCGCGCCACTTAAGTGCGGCCTGCCACGCCCACGCGGCATCCTTGCGTTGTGCTTTGATGTTGAAGTTACCCGCCAGCTTGTCGGCGGCTTTTGAACCCTCAGTATTACTGAACGCGGTATCACGTAAATTCAAATCGGCTTTGACTTGTTGTGGTTGATTGTTTTTCCCCGCGAACACCAGCTTGCCTTGCAGCGAACCCTTGCTGAATTTGACGGGAAAATTAGGTGCTAACTGGTTGAGATTGGTTTGCTTGAGTAGCGCCGTGCCGTGCCAATTGCCATCAGCATCAACGCTGGCATCCAGATTCTGAAATTGGGCTTGGGGATGGTTGATTTCGCCGATGTGAATTTCCAGATGGCTGGCGGCGAAAGCTGGCCTAAAATAAAGTGATATGCAAAGCGTTAAAAATAAACGCGGCTTCATCTTCTTGCTTCAACACTCACCACCCCGGCACTTTGTGCCACCCCTCCTCCGCAAAGCGCAGGAGGGGATGTTCTCCCCTCCTTTTCAAGGAGGGGTCGCCGCATTGCGGCGGGGGTGGTTTTATTCATTCTGGGAAAACGCCCGTGGACAAATAACGGTCGCCGCGGTCGCAAACGATAGACACAATTACCGCGTTTTCCACTTCCTTGCTCAATTGCAAAGCCGCCAGCAGCGCACCGCCGGAGGAAATCCCCGCAAAAATCCCCTCTTCCCGCGCTAGGCGCCGCGTCATGTCTTCTGCATCTTTCTGGCCAACATAGATCATGCGGTCTATACGCGAAAAGTCGCAAATCTTGGGCAGATATTCCTTCGGCCATTTACGGATACCGGGTATCTGCGCGCCTTCTTCTGGCTGCACGCCGATGATTTGGATATTGGGATTTTGATTTTTCAGATACCGCGAAGTGCCCATGATGGTGCCAGTGGTACCCATGCTGGAAACGAAATGCGTGACTTTGCCTTGCGTGTCGTGCCAGATTTCCGGCCCGGTAGATTCATAGTGCGCCAGCGGGTTATCCTGATTAGCGAACTGGTCAAGGATGATACCTTTGCCTTGCGCTTGAAGGCTGTCAGCCATGTCGCGTGCGCCTTCCATGCTGACCTCCTTGGGGGTCAGCACCAATTCTGCGCCAAACGCTTTCATGGTCTGGCGACGTTCCAGCGATTGATTCTCCGGCATCACCAAAATCATTTTATAGCCTTTGATTGCCGCCGCCATTGCCAGCGCGATGCCAGTATTGCCGCTGGTTGCTTCGATCAAGGTGTCGCCGGGTTTTATGTCACCACGCGCTTCGGCGTGCTGAATCATAGATAGCGCTGGGCGATCTTTCACCGAGCCGGCGGGGTTGTTGCCTTCTAACTTGACCAAAATAGTGTTGCTGGTTGCGCACGGAATGCGTTGTAGCTTGACCAGCGGCGTGCTGCCGACAAAATCTTCTAGTGTTTTATACATTTTTTCGTAGCAACACCAGCGCGTAAACACCCAAACCCACAAACGCCACCAGCGACATCTGCGGTATCGTCATTCCCAAAAACGTCCAGCCAGCCTCCGAGCATTCGCCAGTGCCTTTGAAAATCAACTCAATCGCACGGCTTGCGGGGAAGGTTTCGATAATGTAGTCAAAACCTGCGCCGCATTCGCTCATCACTTTATCAGGATTTGCTTGTATCCAGATGTGGCGCGAGGCAATACCAGCGCCGATGAGCGCCGCAATCACTTGCAAGGCAGCATGAATTTTTTGCGCGGTTTTTTGCGGATTGTGCAGCGCTGCCAACAAGAACAAAACGCCTAACCCCATAAACGCAATGCGCTGTGAGATGCACAAAGGGCAAGGATCGAGGTTGTATTTGGTCTGCAACCACAGCGCCAAACCCACCAAACTAAAACTGGCAAAAAAACCGAGCAAATATCCTTTGCGACCCGCTAACAACTTATCCATTTGCAAAACCTTAACTCAATAAAGCACCTAGTATAATAGACCTCATGGACTTTTTACCCATCTTCATCAACTTGCGCGGCCAGCCCTGCATCGTCATCGGCGGCGGTGAAGTGGCGGCACGCAAAGTCAGCCTGCTGCTCAAGGCACAAGCCGCTGTGACGGTGGTTGCACCCACGCTGTGCAACGCCTTGCAACAAGCCGACATTCAGCATATTGCTGCTGAATTTGATGCAGTTCAACTTGACGGGGCGCGGCTAGCCATCGCCGCCACGGATGACAACCCCGTGAACATGGCGGTTCACGCCGCCGCAACTGCTCGCAACATCCTAGTCAATGTGGTGGACACGCCGCA
The DNA here is from genome assembly GCA_046155285.1 of Methylophilaceae bacterium. Lineage (GTDB taxonomy): Bacteria > Pseudomonadota > Gammaproteobacteria > Burkholderiales > Methylophilaceae > CAILHX01. Next base: position 27,592 of record JBJXEA010000010.1, read on the forward strand.
TTTATGTACGTTCATCATGCCCTCCATCATAGACCGCTCACCCATAGTGGTGGCCATTTCCAGCGGTGGCGCAGCTCCTGTTTTGGCTAGAATGCTGCGTGCAAGATTAGAAACTTTAATTCCCGCTGGCTACGGACGACTGGCGGGCTTGGCGGCGAAATTCCGCGGGCAAGTCAAACAAAAATTCGGTGAGGGATTACCACGCCGCGCCTTCTGGGAAAACGTGTTTGAAGGCGCGATTGGTGAAGACATGCTGGCCGGACGCGAGGAGTTGGCGCAGCATCGCTTGCAACAAGCCATAGACACCGCAGAACCCACCACCAATGGCGAAGTTTATCTAGTCGGCGCAGGCCCCGGCGACCCGGATTTGCTCACTTTTCGCGCTTTGAGGCTAATGCAAAAAGCCGACGTGGTGTTGTACGACAATCTAGTGAGTGAAGGCGTGATGGAACTGGTGCGCCGCGATGCCGAACGCATCTATGTCGGCAAAAAGCGCGCCTACCACACCATGCCGCAAGAAGGCATCAACGACTTATTAGTGCGGCTGGCGCAGGAAGGCAAGCGGGTACTCAGACTCAAAGGCGGCGACCCCTTCATCTTCGGACGCGGCGGCGAGGAGATCGAAACGCTGGCGGAACACGGCATCCCGTTCCAAGTCGTTCCTGGCATATCTGCGGCTAATGGCGTGGCGAGTTATGCTGGCATTCCCTTGACCCACCGCGACTACGCCCAATCCGTCGTCTTCACCACTGGCCATCTGCGCGACGACACGCTGGATTTAGACTGGATGGCACTCACCCGCCCGCAGCAAACCGTGGTCATCTACATGGGGCTGACCGGATTAGCCGAAATCTGCCAACAACTCATCAAACACGGCCTGCCAGCCACACATCCCGCCGCTGTGGTGCAGCAAGGCACCACGCATCAACAACGTGTAATGGTAGCAACATTGGAAGACTTGGCGGAAAAGGTCGAAGCCGCTGGATTCAAAGCGCCGACGCTGACGATAGTGGGTGAAGTGGTGAAACTGAGGGAGAAACTGGCTTGGTTTAATCCATGACAAGCATTGCCACCCCTCATTAAGTCACGCTATAATCGTCATACGATTTGTATTACAGGGAAAACCAATGCTCACCATACGCCTCAACCATGATCAAGAAAAAAGCATAGACTGGCTTGCCAAGACCCACAATCAAAGCAAAAGCGAATTTGTGCGAAGCCTGATTGATAATGCTATCGGCCAGATGCGAAATCCTGCACCCGTATTCCAAAGTATCCGCGAATTTAGCAAAACCATCACGGCCAATAAACCAATAGACATCAAAGCGCTCATCGAAGAAGACAGACGATGAGCCGCATCGTCGTGGATAACTCAGTCGCCATCCGCTGGTTTATTGGCGATCAAGCCACTGTGTATTCCACCAAAGTATTTGATGCTTGTGAGAATGCAGCGATATACGTGCCTGCGCTATGGTTCTCCGAGTTTTGTAACGTCATTAGCAAAACGGCCAAACAAGGGGCAATTACCGAAGCGCAAGCAACTGGCATTATGCAACACGCCTCTCTGCTGCCGATAATTGAGGCAAAAACACCGCCATTGGGCGAAATATACAAACTTGCCAACCAGTTTGGGCTGAGCGGCTACGATGCGACTTATTTAGCGGTGACTATTGCTTCTGATGCAATGCTGGCAACGGAAGACGACCAATTGGCGAAAGTAGCTAAAACATTGGGTGTGTATTTTTCTTGAGAATTTCTCACCGACCTTTTACATGCCCATCACAAACAAGCTCAATCTGCGATTTTCTATGAAATCTACCTTGAATAAGCTACATTTCCTGAGTTTCTAGTCCCACTTCTGACGACTCCTGAATATCAGGCTTGGGGATTATTATCTGAGGCACTTCTTTCTGTTGTTTCTTTCGCTCTTGCTCCCATTTCTTATTTTGCGCACGCCATTGTTTTAAGGTCATCGGAGGATTCTCTCCGGTCATGTCATCTACCAAAATGTGCTTCCCATCCGAACGCACATAAAATTCGTTCCAACGATGAACATGATCAGGATGATCCTCATAAACATTGATTGACCAATAGCATCGGTCGTTAATCAGGGTTTTGGATGTCGCCCAAGCATCCTCAAATACCACGACTTTCAGACCAACTGCCAAAAGTTCCTTTTCGAAAGTTTTGTATTCCTTCAGCGCCTTAAGGTGCGCTAAAGCTTTAAGAAAATCCTTCTTATGGTCTTTGGCTGCGCCCCTACATTCCGCTTGCGCACGAGATGTCAGCACCACCAATAGCAACGCACACAAAATTCTCAGCACGACATTCCTTCTACAAATCATTAGATACAACACTGGCTCTGCATAATGCCACTTGCTGTAATATCGGCACAGGCACAGCCACCTCTCCCGCCATTGCTTGTTCTATCCACCTCGCCGTAGTCACCGCATCCATTGCACTTGGCAATTGCGGCACAGCAGCAACGCTGCCTTCCTCCGCTTCAACCACGCTTTGCAACAATCCCTCACCAAACATTTCCATACGCGGCAAGCGCTTAGGATTGGCATACACCTCACCTTCTGTGCCGCGTAGCAACATGCCACGTGTGCCACTGCCTAAGAAGAATGCGCCCATACGGCCGATGTAATCGGGGTGCGAGACGCTGACGATGCGGAATGACTGACCACTGAATGGGTCGGCGAGTTTGGCTAGGGTGTGGGTGCTGTTACGCACCCCTAAACGCCAGCGCAAACCCAGCAAGTAATCCAGTTGCGGCGACAAGTCTTTAATCGGCATGAATACCGGCAAATCTTGTGCCATGCGTTTTTCGGCCTCGTTGGTGGAGGTTGTCCACGGCACGCCTAGCTCCTTGAACACTTCGGCGCTAGTGACGCGCTTGGGGTCGGAAGTCACCCCGTGTACCAGCACCGGAATGCCTTCTCGCGCCAATAGCATGGCTAGCAAGGGGGTCAGATTGCCTTGCCGCCGTGCGCCGTTGTAGCTAGAAATCACTACCGGCAGCTTGCCCGCTGGCACTTGCAGCTTCATCACGCGCTCATCCATGGCTTGATAAAAGCCTTGCATTTCGGCTTCCGACTCGCCTTTGATGCGGAAGGCCACCAGCAAAGCACCTAGTTCAAAGTCTGGCACTTTGCCGTCTAGCATATTAGCGTAGAGTTCGTAGGCCACGGCTTGGTCAAGGTCGCCTGCGCCGTCTTTGCCACGACCGATTTCTTTGATGATTTGGGTGTAGTCCATGCTGCATTGTAACGCAACCACCCCGGCGCTTCGCGCCACCCCTCCTTGGAAAGGAGTGGATAAAAACTGCGTTTAATTGCGCCAACCGTGGCAGCAGGCCTCCCCTCCTTTCCAAGGAGGGGAGGCTGCAAAGCAGCGGTGGTGGTTTACAATGCCACCATGTCCGACGATCTATTTTCCACCCCACCCCAAGTCTTCTCCGTCACCCAGCTCAACCGCATGATTCGTGAGTTGTTAGAAGGCGCTATCCCGCTGCTGTGGGTGAGTGGCGAGATTTCCAACCTCACCCGCGCGGCTTCTGGGCATTGGTATTTCTCGTTGAAAGATGCCAACGCCCAAGTACGCTGCGTCATGTTCCGTCAGCGCAATGCCTACCTTGGCTGGCAGCCCAAAGAGGGCGACAAGATTGAAGCACGGGCTTTAGTTTCTTTGTATGAAGCGCGCGGAGAGTTTCAGCTCACGATTGAATTCTTGCAAAAAGCGGGGTTGGGGACGCTGTACGAGGCGTTTGAAAAGCTCAAACAAAAATTGGAACTCGAAGGCTTGTTTGCGCCGGAAAAGAAACGTGCCCTACCCGCCTTTCCCAAGCAAATCGGCATTGTGACTTCGCCCGATGCAGCCGCCTTGCAAGACGTGTTGACCACGCTCAAACGGCGTATGCCCAGCATCCCCATCGTGATCTATCCCACGCCAGTGCAGGGCAAGGGCGCGGCGGAAACTATCACCGCCGCCATCAACAGCGCCAGCAAACGCAAAGAATGCGATGTGCTGATTGTGTGCCGTGGTGGGGGCAGCATGGAGGATTTATGGAGTTTTAACGAGGAAATCGTCGCCCGCGCCATTGCTGGTTGCGCGATTCCAGTGGTGAGCGGTGTGGGGCATGAAACTGATTTCACCATCGCCGACTTTGCCGCCGACCGCCGCGCGCCCACGCCCACCGCGGCGGCTGAGATGGTGAGCCCAGATCGTGTAAGTTTGTTGCAAAGTTTGGGGCAGATGCAAAACCGGTTAAACCGCCAGATGCGCTTTGCTTTATCGGAACGCGCACAGAAGCTGGATGGTCTGGCGCGGCGCTTGGTGCATCCCGGCGAGCGCATCCGCCAACGCGGTGAGCAACTGGCGCAGTTGCACGCTAGGTTTTCCTACGCCACGCAGCGCAATCTGGAACAACGCCAAACGCATTTGCACAAATTGGCGCAAAATCTCGAACACCTCGCCCCGCAACAAGTACTGAAGCGTGGTTACAGCTTGGTGCATAACGGCGCGGGCGAGATTGTACGGAATAGCACCGCATTAAAGATTGGCGAGAACCTAAATATAACTTTGGCACAGGGCAGCGTAGATGCGAGCGTAAGTAAAACCCATCCCCCTCCCAACCTCCCCCTTGAAGGGGGAGGAGGCGTTTAGCATTTTGTCTTTGCACTAGTCGCACATCCCTCGTAGAATAGCCACCTTCATGAGTTCCGAAAAACCCAACAAGTCATCACTCACCACCCTGTCTCTCGCAGCGTTGGGTGTGGTTTTTGGCGACATCGGCACTAGCCCGCTGTACACCATGCGCGAAGTTTTTGCAGGCGCACATCATCAAGTTCCGGTTACGCCAGATAACGTCCTCGGCATTTTGTCACTGATTCTGTGGTCGCTGATTATGGTGGTCACGGTGAAATACGTGGCCTTCGTGATGCGTGCCGACAACCGTGGCGAAGGCGGCATCATGGCCTTAATCGCGCTGGCCTCACGCCGCGCAGAGGGGCATCCGCGACGCATCAAATTCATCATGATCGTGGGCATCCTCGGCGCGTGTATGTTCTACGCCGACGGCATGATCACCCCCGCCATTTCCGTGCTTTCTGCAGTAGAAGGCCTGGAGATCGCGCTACCCGCCATGTCGCACTGGGTGGTACCAATTACGCTCCTAGTTTTACTGGTGCTATTCTGGTCGCAACGTGAAGGCACGGGAACCATAGGCAAGCTATTCGGCCCGATTATGCTGTTGTGGTTTGGCACTTTGGCAGTATTGGGTGTCATGAATATCCTGCACGATCCCAGCGTGTTGCGTGCCATCAACCCACAATATGCTTTTCAGTTCTTTGCCACCAACCCAAAAATGGCATTCCTCTCGCTAGGCGCGGTGGTGCTGGCGGTCACCGGTGGCGAGGCGCTCTACGCCGACATGGGGCATTTTGGCCGAGTGCCGATTCAGTTGGCTTGGTTTGGCTTCGTATTGCCGTCCTTGATTCTCAATTATTTCGGTCAAGGCGCGTTGATTTTGCACAATGCAGCCGCTGTAAAAAACCCGTTCTACTTGCTAGCGCCTGAATGGGCGCTTTATCCGCTCATAGGCCTAGCCACCATGGCCGCAGTAATCGCCTCGCAAGCAGTGATTTCCGGCGCATTCTCGGTCTCGCGCCAAGCCTTACAGCTGGGCTATTTACCGCGCATGCTGGTGCTGCACACCTCTGACAGCCAAGAAGGTCAAATCTATTTGCCGCGCGTGAACTGGACATTGATGCTGGCCGTGATGGCGCTAGTAATCGGATTTGGCTCTTCAACCAACCTTGCCGCCGCTTACGGCATCGCCGTTACTGGCGACATGGTCATCACCACCATCCTCTCCGCCATGATATTCCACAGCCTGTGGGGCTGGAGCTGGGCGCGTACTCTGGCTTTAGGCAGCGTGTTCTTAGTGGTGGATTTGGCGTTCTTTAGCGCCAACGCGCTGAAAATCCCTGACGGCGGTTGGGCACCGATTGCTATTGGTGTCGTCATTTTTGTCCTCATGACCACCTGGAAAAGCGGACGCGCCATGCTGTTTAAGCGCATGAAGAACGAAGCGATGGAGCTAGATGTATTTCTGGATGCCATCGGCGGCCATCCGCCAGCGCGGGTGGAGGGTTGCGCAGTGTTCATGACCCCCAATTCGCAAGGCGTACCGCATGCGCTGCTGCACAACCTCAAACACAACAAGGTGTTGCACGAACAAGTGGTGCTGGCCACCGTCAAAATTCATAACGAACCTTACCTGCCCGAAGAGCAGCGCTTGTCCATCACCCATCTGGCGCACGGTTTTCACCGTGTGACTTTGAATTATGGTTTCAAGGACGACCCCAATCTGCCGCGTGATTTGGAAGAACACGCAACAGAACTACATCTTGACGCGATGAACACCTCTTACTTTGTCGGCAAAGAGACCTTAATCGCCGCCTCAGATAACGACATGGCGTTCTGGCGCAAAAAATTGTTTTGCGCCATGTTCCGCAATGCAGACAGCGTTTCCAACTATTTCAAACTGCCACCCAACCGAGTGGTTGAACTGGGTTCACAAGTGATACTCTAAGCTTTTAGGAAATCTTTCCTACCCTCATAAGGAGATCGTCATGAAACACCTACTATCCTTACTCATCGCAGCAGCCCTCACGTTTCCCGCACTAGCCTTGGCCGATGGTGAAGCCTGCAAACGCCCTATGGACAAGCATTTCACCGAGGCGGATACTGATAATGACGGCACCGTGGATAAAGCCGAATTCACTGCAAAAGCCGCCAAAAAGTTTGACGAAATGGATGCCGACCATGACGGTACGCTCAGCAAAGATGAAATGATGATGGGCAAACGTCACATGAAAATGAAGAATTAACTAACAAAGAGTTCACCATGAAAAAACTACTCGCTGCCCTGCTGACAGCAGCTCTGCTGGCAAGCTGCTCACCCATCAAGACCACCAACGCCGGTGCAGTCGGCGTGCAGCGCAAGCAATATGCGCTGCTCTCCGCTAAACAAGTGGAGGGCATGGCGGCACAGAGTTATGTTTCTACGCTAAAAGACGCAGACAAGAAAAACAAGCTTAACCCCAACGCACAACAAACCGAACGCGTGCGCATCATCGCCAATCGTCTCATCGCGCAAACCACGGTATTCCGCGCCGATGCTGCCAAGTGGAAATGGGAAGTCAATGTGCAGGAAAGCCCCGAGGTCAACGCCTACTGCATGCCCGGTGGCAAGATTATGGTCTACACCGGCCTCATCGAAAAACTCAAAGCTACCGACGATGAGTTGGCCGCGGTAATGGGTCACGAAATCGCCCACGCACTGCGCGAGCATGGCCGTGAGCGCATGTCTGAAGCCTATGCCCAGCAAGGCTTGGTGTTGGGTGTGGGGTTGCTAGCAAGTATTTTCCTGGATGACCCAAAAGCCGCACAAACCTCAATGGGACTAGCTTCAACAGTAAGCTCCGTCGCCATCACCCTGCCCCACAGCCGTGAACAAGAGCGCGAAGGCGACCGCATTGGTTTGGAACTCTCAGCCCGTGCTGCTTATGACCCCCATGCCGCGATTACCCTATGGCAAAAAATGGCGCAGCAAGGCGGGCAAAAACCACCTGAGTTTTTAAGCACCCACCCTGCGGACGAAGCCAGAATTGCCGACATGCAGCGCTTGCTACCTGTGGTTACACCCTTGTATCAAGAGGCCAAGCTACAGCCGCATTAGTTCGTAGGGAACAAGTTTCTAGTGGCGTTCCATACCAAACTGTTGCATGACAGCGGTAGCCGTTTCCTCTATTGAGCGACTGGTGTTATCCAGAAATTTAATCCCCTCCCGTCGCATCATGTCTTCTGCCAGTGTGAGTTCATGGCGGCAATTGTTTATTGCGGAATACACGCTATCTGGGCGGCGTTCTTTGCGCACGTTGCTGAGGCGTTCGGCGGTGACGGTCAGGCCGAACAGTTTTTTGCGATGTTGCGCCAGTGTGCCGGGGAGTTGCCTGCGTTCGAAGTCTTCGGGCAGTAAGGGGTAATTGGCGCATTTGATGCCGAACTGCATGGCGAGATAAAGGCTGGTAGGGGTTTTGCCGCAGCGGGAAACGCCCACCAAAATCAGGTCGGCTTCTTCCAGGTCTTCATCGCTGACCCCATCATCGTGCTTGAGGGTGAAGTTGATGGCGTTGAGACGCACTCTAAACTCGTTACTGGCTACACGCCGCGCCATGCCGATTTCTTGTGCGGGCGGCATGCCTAGCTCAGCGGAGAGTGGGTCAATGAAAGTGCCGAACAAATCCAAGCTAAGCGCGTCGCATTCCCTAAACACGGCGCGAATGTCGGAGCCGACCAAAGTCATCACCAGAATCGGGCGGTGGCCATCTTTTTCTTGTGCTCTTGCAATGCGGGTAGCAACTTCGCGGGCTTTGTCAGCACTGTCTATAAACGGTACGCGATGTTGCTCGAACTCGATGCCATCAAAGTGGGCTAGTAAGCTTAAACCTAGGGCTTCAGCGGTGATGCCGGTGCTATCAGAAATAAAAAACACGCTACGCTTGGGCATAATCAACTCCATTAGGCATAATGCTTCGCATGATAGCATCACTCTCCCCGTTGGCCGATAGCGCCCTGCTGCAACGTGCTGGCGATTTAAGCCCATTTTTCAAGCGCAGCTTACAGGCACCATTGCCAGACTTGCAGCGCGTGTTCAGTGCGGCGGAAATGCTCGCTTCGCTGCCCGCGGTGGACGACGAAATCAGCCTGAAGCGAGTCTTGAGACAGCTCAGAAAAAGCGTGATGCTGCGACTGATTGCCCGCGATTTGAACGGATTGGCGGACTTGGTGGAAGTTGTGGAAACCTGCACTTGTCTGGCTGAAGTCACGCTAAATTTCGCGGTGCAACATTTAGAAGCTTGGCAGCGTGCGCTTTACGGTATTCCAATCGGTGAAAACGGCGTGGAACAGCGTTTCATCGTGGTCGGCATGGGCAAGCTAGGCGGGCGTGAGTTAAATGTATCTTCAGACATAGACCTAATTTTTTCCTATGAAGAAGACGGAACAACAAACGGCGAAAATGCCATCAGTAACCACGAATTCTTTTCTCGTCTAGGCAAAAAACTCATCAGTGCGATCCATGATAAAACCGAAGATGGTTTCGTATTTCGTGTGGATATGGCGTTGCGGCCAGATGGCAATTCCGGGCCGCTGGTTTCCAGTTTTGCCGCGCTGGAGGAATATTACCAACTGCAAGGCCGTGAATGGGAGCGCTATGCGTGGATTAAAGGCCGCGTGGTGGTGGACGATGGTGTCGCACTGGAAAAGTTGCTGAAGCCTTTCGTGTTCCGCAAATATCTGGATTTTGGCGCGTTTGCGGCGATGCGCGAGATGAAAGCGCAAATCCAGAACGAAATCGAAACCCGCGACATGGCCGACAACATCAAGCTGGGCGCGGGCGGTATACGTGAGATTGAATTTATCGCGCAGGTGTTTCAGTTGCTGCGCGGCGGGCAGCAAGCGGAATTGCAGATTCGCCCCACGCTGCAAGTATTGGCGCTGCTGCAAAGCAAAAATCTGCTGCCAGCCAAGACCGTACTTGAACTCACGCAGGCTTACGTGTTTTTACGCAATCTGGAACATCGTTTGCAGTATTTGCACGACGCGCAAACCCAGACCCTGCCTGGCGACGATGAAGATCGTATGCGTATCGCCAAAGCTATGAGTTTTGCCGGTTGGAAATCATTCTTACGCGCCTTGAATGTGCATCGCAGCCATGTTGAGCAACATTTCAGCCAGATTTTCGCCACCACGCAAGTGCCAGTGAGCGCGGAGACGAATTGGTGGGCGAATATCGCGGAAAATCCAAAGCACGCCAAACATGCGTTGACAGCTTTAGGATTCCAAAAAGACACCGTGGAGCATCTCTATAGCCTAGCAAACAGCCCGCAATATAGGCAATTGCCGCCGGTTAGCAGTGCGCGGTTTGATGCGCTGATTCCGCTAATCGCGCAAGAATCGGCCAAGCTCGATAACCAAGATGCTGCGCTGGCGCGGCTGCTGGAGTTGCTCCGCGCCATTTGTCGCCGTGCCAGCTATTTGGCGCTGCTGGCCGAATATCCGCAAGTGTTGCAAGGCTTGTGCAAGCTGTGCGCGGCTTCGCCTTGGTTGGCGCAGTATTTGACGCAGCACCCGATTCTGCTGGACGAACTGCTAGTCCCCAGCACGCTGCACACAGCGCCGGATTTTGTCGCATTGCGGCAGGAATTGGAGCGCAGGCTACTAGCTTGCGGCGACGATGTTGAGCAAAAATTGGATGTGTTGCGCCATTTCAAACACAGCCAAACTTTTCGCTTTGCCGCGCAGGATGTTGCTGGAAAGCTAACAGTTGAAACGCTTTCCGATTACCTCAGCAATTTGGCCGATATGTTGCTGGACGCGGTGTTGCGCCATGCTTGGACGGGATTAAAGCAAGCACATATTGCAGCCCCAAAATTTGCGGTGATTGGCTACGGTAAGCTGGGTGGGCGTGAGCTAGGCTATGCCTCGGATTTGGACATTGTGTTTTTGTACGACGATGACGCGGAAAACGCTGCCGAAATTTACGCGCGTCTGGCGCAGCGCATCAACCATTGGCTGAGCAGCCATACGCCAGCGGGCTTGTTGTATGAGGCTGACCTTGCGCTGCGCCCGGATGGCGGCAGTGGTTTGTTGGTGAGCAGCGTGCAAGCTTTTGCGGAATATCAGCAAAATAGCGCTTGGGTGTGGGAACATCAAGCGCTGACGCGAGCCAGATTTTGTGCGGGAGATGCCAACATCGGCGAGGCTTTTGAAGCCATTCGACGCGATATTATTGGTCAAGAACGCGACCTTAAAAAACTACGGACTGAGATTTCTTCTATGCGCCAGCAAATGCTGGAAGCGCACCCCAACAATAGCGGTTTGTTTGATTTGAAACATGACCGCGGCGGCATCATAGACGTGGAGTTCATGGTGCAGTTTTTGGTGTTGGCGCACGCACATCAACACCCTGCGCTATTAGGCAATCTGGGCAATATCGCTTTGCTGAACATAGCCGGGGAGTTGGGTTTGGTCGCGGCGGATATGGCTAAAGACGTTGCGGATGCCTATCGCGTGTTCAGGAAGAAACAGCACGCCTTGCGGCTGCAAGGAGAGGCTTATCCAAGAGTGAAGCTATCGACGGTACGAAATGAAGTGAAGAAAGTACGTGAGCTGTGGTGTCATTTGTTGGCATGAATAAACGAGATTGTCTATTAGCCTCAAATTACCGTCATTCCCGCGGAGGGTATGACAGGGGTTTCGCACAGCATGCTGTGCGCCTACGCGTCCTGCAAGGAGGAATCCAGTCAAATATCAACGGAGCGCATGGTCTCTAGGACGTCTCTCTCTGGCTTGTCTAGATTCCCGCCTCCGCGGGAATGACGAACTTGTCAGTACTTAGATGGAGAATCTCGGTTTAAGCCTTTTTTAGCAATTTACTCAGCGCCTCGGCCTTTATCGGGCGACTAAAGTGAAAGCCTTGATAGGCATCGCAGCCATATTGGCGCAGGAAAGAGAACTGCTGGTCGTTCTCCACGCCCTCAGCAATCACGGTGAGGTTCAAGCTCTTGGCCATGGCGATGATAGCCCGTGAAATGGAAGCATCATCAGGGTTACTGTCTAGGCCATGCACAAAAGACTGATCTATCTTCAGCACGTCCACCGGGAAATATTTGAGATAAGCCAACGATGAATATCCCGTACCAAAATCGTCTACCGAGATTTTGAATCCCAGTTTTTTTAATTCAGTCAGCTTGAGGATGGTGTCATTGGTGTCATGCATCAAGATGCCTTCGGTCAGCTCTAGCTCAATGCTACTGGCTGTAACACCATGCTTTTCCATGATCCGCAACAGTTGATTGATGAAGACGGGTTGGAAGAACTGGCGTGGGCTGATGTTGATGGCGACACGCGCCATCTCAGCACATAAACCGGCATCCATCCACAGTTTTTTCTGTTTGCAGGCGGCATCTATCACCCAATTGCCTAAGGTCAAAATCAATCCATTTTCCTCGGCGATAGGAATAAATTTTGCCGGGGGAATCTCGCCCAAAGTGGCACTGTTCCAACGTAACAGCGCTTCGACACTGAGAATACGGCCATCGGCATCTACTTGCGGCTGGTACACCAGCGACAACTCTTTACGTTCGATGGCATAGCGCAGCGCATTATCCAAACCTAGACGCTGCACCGCGCTAGCGTTCATGTCGTGAGCATAAAACTGGTAGTTATTGCGACCATTGTTTTTGGCGTGATACATGGCGGTGTCGGCGTTGCGAATGAGTTCCACCATGTCTTCGGTATCGGTGGGGAAGATGCTGATGCCGATAGACGGCGTGACTGAGGCTTCCATGCCATCTAAGTTAAACGGCGTACTCAGTGCTTCGCGTATCTTTTCACCCACGGTAGAAGCCGCGTAGAGCGCATCAGCATTGTTGGCGAGATCGGGCAACAACAGTACGAACTCATCGCCGCCTTGACGCGCCACGGTGTCGCCTTCCCGCACGCAAGCCAGAATGCGCTGGGTGGTTTGTTGCAGCAAGTTATCACCGGCCAAGTGACCCAGCGAGTCATTGACTTGCTTGAAGTGATCCAAGTCCATGAACAACAGCGCCACGAATTTGTCATTACGATGTGCATTAGCCAAGGCCAGCTTGAGGCGGTCTTCCAGCAGGCGGCGGTTGGGCAGATTGGTTAAGGTGTCGTAGTAAGCCAGTTCGCGAATTTTCTCTTCGTCCTGTTTAGCCTTGGAAATATCATTGGAGATGGCCACATAGTGCAACACTTGGCCACGATCATCTTTGATGGCGGAGATATGCACCCATTCTGGATATATTTCCCCATTTTTACGGGCGCGCCACAACTCACCGCTCCAATAACCATCGAGACGCAAGTCATTTTGAATTGCCTGATAGAAGCTTTCGTCGTGTTTACCAGAGCGTAAAAATAGTGTATCGCGCCCAAGTACATCTTCCTCACTATAGCCAGTGATACGGGTAAATGCAGGATTGACGTGAATGATCTTATTGTGTGGCGGGCAGGTGATGATGATGCTTTCTGAATTTTTCTCAAATACAGATGCCGCGAGCCGCATCTCATCTTCTTGGGCTTTTCTTAGATCAATATCCTCATGAGTGCCCACGATGCGCAATGGTTTGCCTTTGGCATCACGACTGACCAGTTTACCTCTGGCGTGTATCCACTTCCATTCGCCATTTTTGCAGCGCATGCGATATTCGATAGAATAAATTGGAGATCGGCCATGCAAATAATCTTCCAGATGAGCAAGTACCGCTTTTCTATCCTCCTTATGTAGTCTATTTATCCATTCATTGAACTCATCCGACAGTTCACCATCAGCATAGCCATATATTTCGTGGTAGCGGGGTGAGAACCATTCTTTCCCAGTAGTAACGTCCCAATCGAAAAGTCCGTCTTCGTTGGCTTCCAGTGCCAATCTCCAATGGTCTTCGCTGTCGTGCAATTTTTTCTCATGGAGCAAGCGCTGAGTAACATCGTTCAGCACCATCACCACGCCACTCACATTCCTCTCGTGGTCTAAAATTGGTGCCGCGGAACTCTCAATCGGATATTCATGCCCATCCGCACGCAGCAGCAGCACATAATCGGACTGCATGGTGACCAATCCTTTACGCAACACCTTAAAGATGGGGATTTCTATAGGATCACGGGTGTCGGAATCCACCAATTTGCACAGGTCTTGTATGGGCAAGCCTGCGCAGTTCTCAAGCGTAATTCCTAACATTTCCTCGGCCAGCGGATTGAGAAACTCTACTTTGCCTATGTTATCTACCACAATCACCGCGTCGCCGATGGAAGACAGTGTGGCTAGACTGCGTTCTTTTTCGGCGATTAACGACAGGCTGTTTTTACGCAGGAGCCAGAACACCGGGGTCATGAATGCTGCCAGCAGCACAATGTCCAACGCCGTTGATGCGGCGTAATTGAACTCATTAAGCCCGGTAGATCGAATCAAATACATCACGACCGATTCCACCACGACCAGCACCAGCAACATGCGCCATATAGAAACACTACTGGCGCTTAGGGTGATGACGAGCATGAAGCCCATTAACAGCAACACGATGATGCCGATGGGTAGCGCCAGCAAATCACCATGGATATTGAATGGGACGTTTTGGCAGATGGCATTGGCAGAGACTTCAGCCGCCGCCATGCCGGAATAATGCAGAGCGCTGATGGCCAAACCGATGATTAGGCTGGCGGTGCGTTTGAGACTTTCTTTTTCACTGGGCGGGGTGATGGCAGGGTTCATGCGTGTGAGAAACCACAGTGCCGCGCCAGAGCCGGTGAATCCAATGAGCATCGAAAGCGTGACCAGTGCGGGGTTGTAGCTGATGGCGGGCATCATAGGCATGGCTGCCATCCCCACGTAGTGCATGGAAATGATTCCGGTGCCTAACAGTAGGCTGCTCAGTATCCAGCGGGAGGTGCTGATTTGTGTCGTGTGAGATGACGCAAAGGCAAACCAGAATGCAAAGCCAGAGGAAATGACCGCAAGCAGCCAGGAGATGGCGGTGATACGAATGTCATAGAACAGCGGGATGGGCAGGCGCAAAGCGAGCATGCCAATAAAATGCATAGACCAGATGCCGCTGCCTATGACCAGTGCGCCAGCAGCAATCCAGAGTATGCGCTTGGAATTGGTGGCGATTTTTTGAACTAGGGATAGCGCGGTATAAGCTGCCGCGCAGGCAATCAGCACTGACAGCAATACCATCCATAAATTGTAGGTTCCGACCATACCAAATCACACTTTGCACCAAAATGGGGTTGTGGCAATCCTAACGGCATTGGCGGGTGATTTCAATGCTTTTTATTTGTGCTGGACACCGCTACACTTAAAGCCCTATTCGTTTGTGTGAAAGTTATCGCATGAGTTTACGTTTTCGCTTGAATTTGCTGATTACTGTTTTGATGCTGCTCTTCATGGTGGCGACCGGCGCGGTGATTGTGAAAGGCACCCGCGCTTCCATTCAAGAAGGCGTGGAGGCGGCGGTGCGCGTGACCACGCAGCTACTGGACACCGTCGTTGAAAGCGCTTTCAGTGACCCTGAATCCGGTCATGCTTATGAGACGATGCACCATTTTTTGCAATCGTTGGGGCATGTGCGTAGCAGCGATATTTTTCTTTATGACAATGTGGGCAGGCTGATTTACCAATCCCCGCCTTCCAAATATCGCGCCAACGTCAATCCGCCGCAGTGGTTTGTATCTTTGGTGAGCCCTAAACAAGAGGCGGTGATGAAGCGAGTGGGCGCGGCCACCTTGATGGTGCGCTCTGACCCCAGCGGCGCGGTGCGTGAGGCGTGGAATGGTTTAGTGCCTTTGATGTGGGTGGCGGGTGGGTTTTTCATTTTCCTCAACCTAGTGGTGTATTGGGTGCTGGGACTTGCTTTGCGGCCTATGGGCGGAGTGCTGAAAGCCATCAACAGCATGGAACAGGGCAATTTAAGCGTACGTTTGCCGAAATTTGGCTTGCCGGAATTTCATCAGATAGGCCAAAGTTTCAACCGCATGGCGGCATCATTAGAAACTAGCACTGAAGAAAGCCGCCGCTTGGCGCTGGTGGTCAAGCAAACCGGCGACGCCATCATGATGCACGGGCTGGATGGGAACATTTCCTTGTGGAATCCGGCAGCAGAAAAGCTGTTCGGTTATTCCGCCGCAGACATCATAGGCAAATCGGCGGCCTTGCTGATGCCCAAAGGCCGTGAACATGAGTTGAAGCGCAATTTGGTGATGATTGCGGATAGGCGGCAGATTGAAAACGTGGAAACGCAGCGCATCACGCGCAGTGGCAGGGTGTTGGACGTGGTGCTGTCAGCTTCACCGTTGATAGATCCGCATGAAAATAAAGTGATCGGTGAAATCTGCACCATGCGCGACGTGACCGAGCGCAAACGCATGGAAGAAGCCGAGCGCGAACTGGAAGAAAACCGCCAGCTGACGCAGTTGATTCAACATCACATTGAAGACGAACGCCGCAGTCTGGCGCGTGAGCTGCACGACGAGCTAGGGCAGTATGTGACAGCGGTGAAAACCTTTGCTGTGGCGATTGTTAATAAAACCCAAGAAGCCATGCCAGAAGTCTCCTCCAGCGCACAGACCATCGTTGCGGCCGCGAATCATATCTACGACGGCATGCACAACATTATTCGCCAGTTGCGACCTGGGGCGCTGGATAACTTGGGATTGACGGAAACCCTGCGCGACGCGGTGGCGGGCTGGCAAGCGCAAAATCCGCAAATGAAATTTATGCTGGAGTTTGTTGGTGAATTGGATAATCTAGGCGAAACCATCAATATCAATCTCTACCGCATTGTGCAAGAATCGGTGACCAATGCAGTGCGCTATTCTGAAGCCAGCGAACTGCACATTCAGTTGGTGCGAACCGCCGCAGGAAACATCAGTCTCACGGTGCAGGACAACGGCGTGGGAATGAATATGGGCGATGTGGATCAAACCCAGCATTTCGGCTTATTGGGCATGCGCGAACGCGTGCAGGCGCTGAATGGTGTGTTTAGTGTGGATTCTGAATTGGGGCATGGTGTGACGATTAAGGTAGAGATACCGTCAGCCGTCATTCCCGCGTAGGCGGGAATCCAGTCGAGCCAGAGAAGGACGCTTAGGCACATTGCACTCCGTTGAAGTTTGGCTGGATTCCTCCTTGCAGGACGCGTAGGCTTATGCCTAAGCCTACCGTAGCGCAGGCGCACAGCATGCTGTGCGAAACCCCTGTCATACCCTCCGCGGGAATGACGAAAATAATACGTGTGAAGAGGTGTTAAATATGATTAACGTAATGCTAGTAGACGACCACGCCGTCGTGCGTATGGGCTTCAAGATGCTGCTGGAATCCGCCAGCGACATCAAAGTGGTGGCCGAGGCCGAGAGCGGCGAACAGGGCATCAAATACTACGTGGAACATAAGCCCGATGTAGTGGTGATGGACATCACCATGCCCGGCATAGGCGGCTTGGAGGCCATAGAGCGCATCATGGCGAAAGACAGTAATGCACGCATTCTGGTACTGTCAGCGCATGAGGACTCGGTGCATCCCAAGCGCGTGTTGAACGCCGGTGCGATGGGCTATTTGACCAAGCGCAGCGCGGCTGAGGAGCTGATCAAGGCTATCCGCACCGTGTTTGGCCGCAAGAAATACCTAGAAGCCAGCATCGCTCAGCAAATGGCGATAGAGCAATTGAACGGCGACCAAAATCCAGTAGACGTATTGTCGCCGCGTGAGTTTGAAGTGTTTATTGCGTTGGCCAAGGGAAAAACCACCAACGACATCGCCGATACGCTGTGTCTCAGCCCGCGCACCGTGGGTACGCATCTCTACAACATCAAGCAAAAACTTTCGGCTTCGACCTCGGCGGATTTGTCTTTGATGGCGATGCGTTGTGGCTTGATAGAGCCTTAAAAACGCTGATTAAATCGTGGGGGTGGGCATAATTTCCACCCGATTGCGGCCATTGCTTTTGGCCTGATAAAGCGCTTTGTCAGCGCGGCCAAGCACCGAAGTGAAGTCTGATTCTTGTTCTTCAAGCGTAGAAGCTCCAATGCTGATGGTGACTTTGATGCTGTTGCCAGCAAGCCAGATGATGCTATCTTCCACCGATTTTCGCAGTCGCTCTGCCAGCATTTTGGCCTCAATGATGCCGGCGTGGGGCAATAACACTACAAACTCCTCACCGCCGTAACGCGCCAATATGTCGGATTTGCGCAAGGCGCTAGTCCCTAGTTTTACCACGGTTTTCAACACCTCATCCCCCGCCGCGTGGCCAAAAGTATCATTCACATTTTTGAAAAAATCGAGGTCTAGCATCAGCACCGTCAGTGCTTGTCCATAACGATGAGCGCGTGCGCATTCGACCTTGGCTTGCTCATCGAAATAGCGACGGTTATAAGCACCGGTGAGCGGGTCTTTTTGCGAAAGCGCAGAAAGTCGTTGTTCAGATTTGTATAGCTCGTAGGAAAGTGTCGCCAGCCAGTAAATAACCAAAGGCGACACGGTGGCTGAGGCGAGTGCGCCTATGAGGAGGTCGGTTTGTGAAGCCGAGCCTTTCAGCAACAAGCCATATACTGCAGTCATGCCGATGGCGGCAATAACCGCGAGCAAGCTGGCGACCAACGTCACGCCAACACTACCGAATCTTCTAATGATGGTGCGTATCATGAAGTCTCTTTCGTCTACATAATGCTGTTCTAAGCAATTATTCTACGCTCTCAGGCTCTTAAAAACTCAAGTTTATCCTCAAACTCGTTGACCGCTATGGGTTTTCCGAAAAGATAACCTTGGAACATCAAGCAACCATTCATGATGAGAAACTCGTGCTGCTCTCCAGTTTCAACGCCTTCGGCGATGACTTCCATGCCTAGATTTTCCGCCATGCCGATGATGGTACGCACAATCACCGCATCGGTAGGCTTGATGCCGATATTGCGCACGAAAGATTGGTCAATTTTGAGCTGATCCAACGGTAGTCTTGTCAAGTAAGCCAGCGAGGAATGGCCAGTACCAAAATCATCCACCGAGAAACGCACGCCAATCGCCTTAAGTGCTGTCATTTTAGCGATGGTGTTTTCTATGTCATCCAGCACTGCGCTTTCGGTCAGCTCTAGCTTGAGCAGAAATGGATTGGCGCCGGTTTCTTTAAGGACTGCCATCACTTCATCCACAAAGCCCGGCTGTTGAAATTGACGTGCGCTGACATTAACCGCCAGCTGTAAATGTGCTGTGCGTGGGTCAATTTCCCACAATTTGAGTTGCGCACAGGCAATGGTGATTACCCAATGACCGATTTGCAGAATCAAGCCCGTCTCTTCTGACAAAGGAATGAATTTGTCTGGTGAAATCAGCCCGTGTTCGGGATGTTGCCAACGCACCAGCACTTCCGCCCCTAGCGTTTTTCCGGTGTGATCTACCTGCATTTGGTAATACAGCACAAACTGTTGTTTGGTGATGGCATGACGCAAGCCATTTTCTAGCGCTAACCGTGCTTCAAGCGCTATTTGCATCGCAGGATCAAAGAAACGCAAGGTATTGCGCCCTGCTTGTTTGGCTTGATACATGGCGGTGTCAGCGCGTTTAAGTGTTTCTTCTATGCTGATGTCATGGCCGCTAAACAAGCTAATGCCAATGCTGGCAGAACTATGATATTCCTCCTCACGCAACAGACACACGCGATGAATGGCAGTGAGTATTTTCTCACCCACTAATTCTGTTTGAGCAACGGCTTGCCTCACTTCTGTATTCAAATCGTTCAGAATCACCACGAACTCGTCACCACCCAGACGTGACACGGTGTCACTTTCACGCACACAGGTTTGCAAACGGTTGGCAATTTCAATCAATAGCAAATCGCCAACATCATGCCCCTTGGTGTCATTCAGTGTTTTGAAATTGTCTAAGTCTATGAATAGTAGCCCCACATGCTCGTTAGTCCGCCCACTGGCAATCATGGATTGTTGTAGGCGATCCATCAACAAACGGCGGTTCGGCGTTCTAGTGAGTGAGTCATAAAAAGCCAATGCGTGGATGTCAGATTCGGCTTGTTTGCGCTCGCTAATGTCGCGTGAGAGAACGATAAAATGTGGCTCTTGGTTATCTACTGCGGGTTTGCGTGAAACGGATAGTTCGAACCACAAGGTGCTTTCTGTTAAGGCGATTGAGAATTGAAGTCCATTGGACATGCCGTCTCTATTCGCCTCACGCAAAGCGGTCATGCAAATTGCAGCGGCCTCCTCCGGCAAAACTTCAAACACGGTTTTACCGATAAAGTCCTGCGGCGCTGCAGCGAGCAGGTTGGTACGGGGCGAGTGATAGCTGTGGTAGCGACCATCCAAACCCATTTCAAATAAAATGTCAGGGATGGCGTTAAGCGTGGCTTCCAGCTGGATTTGTGCATCTAGGTACTGGCTCATTAAGCCCATTTCCACTTCGCGCTGCTGAGCAAAACTGTTGGCCATGGTGTTGAAATCGTGCGCGGTAGCAGCGATCTCGTCGTTGCCAGAGACCAGCGCCCGCGCATTGAGATTGCCTGTGCCGTACTGTCGTACTGTGCTGGCTAGTTGCTTGAGTCGCACGATAATGTTGCGCCGCACGGTGACTTCTATCAGCAAGCCTATCAGCAAGCCCATAACCAATATGGCGGCCGCTAGTGTTAATGTTTGTTGCCGCACGGGGGCTAAAATTTCATCATATGGAATGAGGCGAATATAACGCCAACCAGTAGGCTGCATTAATATCCCCACCGCGATATATGGCCGCTCGCCTAAATTGACCTTCTTTGCTACTAGCTTAGGATTATCCGTGAGTTTTGTATCTAAAAGCTTTGCGAGCGCAGGCTCATCGTCGAGGTCTGGCCTGAAATTTTCGGTTTTTTGTTCAAGCGTTTTTTGCCAAGGCCCTGCTAGAATATAGTTGCCTTGAGCATCACGCATAAAATGCTGCTCGTTGTGGTAGCGCTGATTAGGGCGCAGTAAAAATGACAAAATATCTGCCAAATTAAGGTCTTGTCCCACCGTGCCTATCCACTTTCCTTGTACATCTACCGGACGTATGGCACTCACCATCCATAGTTTTGAAGGCAGGTCGTAGAGCGGTGGCGTCCAACGCATTTCACGTTTTGGGTTGATGCTGGGGCTGCCCAGTGTGAACCAGGGGGTGTTGGTGTAATCGGTATCCGCAGACATCGCATGTACAAAATCTGGATTGCCCACATCGAAAATGATTTCGCTGCGCCCCGAGGTAAGTAGCCATAGATTGCCAAAACGCCAGGAGGGATCAAGGTCGAAGCGATCCAGCATGTTTTTGGTGCGTAGGTGTAAGCGCTTCTGTGCGGCATCCAGCGGCGCATCGGGAGGTAAAAACAAGCCCGCTTCGTGTTTGCCGTCAAACCTGTCATGACGGCTGCGCCAAGCGTGGTCTTGGTCTTGTTGCACCAAGTAATCAAACGCGGCCTCTTCACCAGCCTTGGGCGGCGCTGAGAGCGACTCTTGCAGCATCCGTGACACCGAACGTAATACCGGATTCACCGCTTCTAGGCGTGCTGAATTGGCTCTGACTATTGCACCAGTCTCATTCACCAGCGTGGTGATTTCGCGCGCCAAAAGACGCTCGCTAGTGAAGTGGTAAATGCCCCATACTGCGGGTATCGTCACCACGAATACACTGGTGACAACAATCAACATGAGCTTGTAACCGACTTTCATTCTTATTTTCCTTTGCGGTAGGCCAACCCACTTCTACAATTCATGCTGCGCCATCAATATGCAACAATGGTATGAATCATAATAGAACTCTAATGTTTTTTTGGTAAAAATTTGATGGTAAATTTGATTGATGATGAAACACCTATCAGTGCAAGACGTTTTGGCGGCGTGGCAAGGTTGTATGGCGACGCTGCTTATAAGCGTTTCCAAGCCGCGCAGGTATGCGTCATCGGCATCGGCGGCGTGGGGTCTTGGGCGGCAGAGGCTTTGGCGCGCAGCGCTATCGGTAAAATCACGCTGATAGACTTGGACAACATATCAGAATCTAACACCAATCGGCAAATCCACGCGCTAGGCGACGAATACGGCAAGGCTAAAGTGACGGCGATGCGGGAGCGTATTTTGTCTATCAATCCAGCGTGTGAAGTGACTTGCGTGGAAGATTTTGTGGATGCAGAAAATCTGCCGGATTTGCTGGGGCGCGGCTATGACTTTGTGCTGGATGCGATAGACCAAACTCGCGTTAAAGCCGCGCTGATTGCCTATTGCAAAAAACAAAACATCAAACTGGTCACCACCGGCAGCGCGGGCGGGCAACTAGACCCCACGCGCATCAAGGTGGCGGATTTGAGCAAAACTATCCAAGACCCACTGGCGGCAAGGCTACGCAGTTTGTTGCGTAAAGATTATGGATTTCCGCGCAGCGGTAGTTTTGGTGTGGAATGTGTGTTTTCTGAAGAGCCGCTGCGCTATCCCGAACAAACCAAGCCTGAACAGGCGTGCGATGTTGATACTGCCCCACAAGGCTTAAACTGCGCGGGGTTTGGTTCGTCGGTATGCGTCACTGCGGTGTTTGGCTTTGTCGCGGCAGCTAGGGTTTTAGCTGGGTTATAAAACTACATCCTAAAAATGCAGCGCTTTTGCCAAATGCTCAAAAAATACACAATACAACGCTATCGGCAACGGCAATCCCAGTAAGGTTCCCAGCACATATTTGCGGAATGGAATCCCGGACAAAGCCAGCGCATAGTTGATGGCGGGCATAGTCTGAAAAATCGTGCGCAGCAACACCACACTTTGCACGGGGTGCAATTCCAGCCGCTTCATAATTTTCAGCGCTAGCGGATGCTCAATGTTGCGCAGCGCATCGCCGCCAATGGCGCGTATCAACAGAAAGGTGATGCTGCACGAAATGTTGGCCGCGACATAAGTCACCATCCCACCCATGCCCTGCCCCAGCGACAACACTGCTGCGGCAAGAAATATCCAGCCGGGGATATGCACCAGATTGCCCAACACGAACAGTAGAATAAATAGCAACAGGCCTGTGGTGCGATTTTCCTCGATGCGCTGGCGCATGAACTCCAGACTAAAATGCTGGCGCAGACCGAACCATTCGACGAAAGCCAGCAATACCGCCAAAAATAGCAGTAACAAAAATAGCCGCAGATATTGCTGTTTTTTGGTACTCATCAGGCTTCAAACGCCTCGCACAAACCACTTAATAATACCGAGAAAAGTGGGATGATTTCCTCCTTTTCAAACGGCGTGTCATCGTCGGTTCCCGCCACCAGATAGGCCACCACGGCTTTGTCCAAATCTTCCCGGAACTTGCCCCAATGCTCTTCTCCAGCGTTGCCCACCAGCTCAAACTTGCGATGCCCGCTCTCGATAATCTCTGCCCATTCTTCTTCGCTCGACCCCGCGAACAGCGTCTTGACCAGCACCACGGAAGATTTTACCAAGTCCGGTACGATACTCTCCTCACCCAGCGGCAAGCTGAAATACGCCAACACCATCATGGCATAAGCCTGATAAACGCTCAGCGTATCAAAGTTGTGTTTGCGCTCCTCCGCCGGAGAACGTCCAGCGTGCTGGATGGCTTTGAAGGTGATGAAACAAGCGAGGAAAGTAGCCGAATCTAGCGGATCATAATCATCTAAATTGGTGCTTTGCAGCACATCGCGCGGCGGCTGACCTGCGCTCTGTTGGGCTTCTGCACAGCAGATTCCGTAAAGTAAATTGAGTCGTTGTGAATACTTCATTTTTGTTCTGTTTCCTGAAAAAATTAACAATGTCAAAACCACCCCCGCCGCAAGCGGCGACCCCTCCTTGAAAAGGAGGGGATGAGGTAATTTCCCTGCCTTGCCCCAATTCCCCTCCTTTTTAAGGAGGGGTGGCGCAAAGCGCCGGGGTGGTTTCACATTACTGTAATTCCACCAACCGCCCCTGCGCCACAAAGTAAATCGCCATGCGTATAGGCAAAGCCTCATCCGCAAACAACGCGGCATAACGCATCAACTGCGGGCGGTATTGCGCAGCCAGTTGCTGAAGGTCGCTATTATCGCCGACAAGCTTGTAATCAATCACCCATCTTTCATTTTTTTCCACAAAAGTCCGGTCTATCACGTTCAGCCGCACCCGTTTACCATCCACGGCAGCCAGCGCGTATTCACTTTGTGCGTCGGCGCGATTCAATATCCAACGCCCCTGCTCTGATTGCAGCGTTGTCAACAAAGCCTGCATCACCCTGCCGGCATGAGTCTGCGACTGGCTTGCCTCATGGCCTTGCTGCGTCAGCCAGTGCACCATGGCTTCTTGCAGGTTTTGCACCCTTGAAGCTGGCCAGTTTTCCAAACCCTCTTTGGCGAACATTTCCATGTACAAGTGCGCCAAGGTGCCGCAACTTTTCTCAATGCTGAACACCTCTTCATCGCGGGTAGTTTCATCATGCGCCGCAATGGGCGCAACATGGGGCGTGGTTTGCAGCATGGTTGGCACTGCTGGATGCGGCAGGCGTATCAGGCTAGGCACAAACTCCCTCGAATCTATTCCCTCTCCCCGCGGGAGAGGGTTAGGGTGAGGGCTTGTCACAATTACTTCAGCACCCAAAAATTCCCCGCCCACCGTATCCCACAACAAACTCAGCAAAGTATTCGCGGGCGCTTTAATCTCATCCTTACTATCTGGCTTGACCGCCCCCACCAGATGCAACCGCTGCTTAGTGCGCGTCGCCGCCACATACAGCACCCGCGCCACCTCGTTGGCATCGCGCTCCTGTTCCAAGCCTTGCAGATAGTCATAGCTGCTGGGCAAGTCGTCGCGCTTGTGTTTGGGCACATAGGGTGCGGCGACAAGCTGCGCAGGCGCACCTTCTATCGCCACCTCCTCCCACAGCAGCAGCGGACTGTCCTTCTTTCTGGGGATGCGATGTAGACCGGGCAGAATGACGGTATCGAACTCCAGCCCCTTGGATCTATGGATGGTCATAAACTGCAAGCTACCGTCGGCCTGTACGTCCGGCGCGGCGTAGAGTTTTTCCATTCTGGTCTGTAACTGCACGGCATCAAAGCCATCCATCTGTTCCAGCAGTGCCAGAAAAGCCTGCACGTCGCGCACGTCGCCCGCATCCCACAAACACGCCGCGCCGCCCAACTTGAGCCACACCGATTCCACCCAGCGGCACATGGATTGGCGGCCTTGGTGAGCATAGGCCTCAGCGATGACCTCACGCAAATGTTTTAAGCGCTGCTGACCGTCACCTGAAAGTGTCGCCAGCCGCGCTCCATCCTGCATCAATTGCCAAATGTTGGCGTAAGGCTGGTCTGCCGCCAGCTTATGCATGTCTTCCAAGGTCAGTCCGCACCAAGGCGCACGCAGAATTGCCAACCAATGCACGCGGTCGGCGCGGTGGAACAAGGCGCAAGTCAGCGCATGTATGTCCTGCACCGTCTGGCGGCCGGAGAGCTGCTCAATCTCCACCGCTTGAAAGCGCATGTCGGGATGATGGCTGCGTATCTCCGCCACCAGCATCTCCAGATGCGTCCTGGCACGCACCAACACGGCGATATTGGCTGTGGGATTTTGCTGACGTTCGCTGGTAATCAGCTCCGTCAAATAACGCGCCTCTTCCGCACCCATGTCGTCGCTGCGGCTTTCGTTGGTAAGCAACAATGGGTGGACGAAAACACCATTCTCGCGCAGCGAGTCTGCATCTCCCTCGCCCGCAGGCGGGAGAGGGCTGGGGTGAGGGTGACTCTCGGGCAATCCAGTATCCTCCCTCTCCCCAACCCCTCTCCCGCCTGCGGGCGAGGGACTTTTAACCCCAGCCACAAACGGGCGATAGCGAATCGCCCCACGCGCTTCGTCATCCTGCGCCGGAAACACCTTGGCAAACGCTTCGTTCACCCAATCCACCACCGCAGGACAAGAACGGTTGTTGCGAGTCAGATGCAGTTTTTCTAGCGGCAAACCACCGATGCCAAACTCCGCCACTTGCAAAAATAGCCCGACATCGGCCTTGCGGAAGCGGTAAATGGATTGCATAGGATCTCCCACGCAGAACAGCGTGCGGCCATCATCAGGAGCCCAGCCTTGGGTCAAGCGGCGCAACAACTCCACCTGCATCGGGCTGGTATCTTGGAACTCATCCACCAGTAAATGCTGAATGCGATAATCCAGCTTCAGCGCCAGATCAGTCGCGCCATCGTCGTCTTCCAGCGCGGTCAGCGCACGGCTGGCGACCTCCACAAAGTCCACCTCGCCCGCATCCTGAAACACCATGAGCAGATGTGCGGCGGCGATTTTCAATAAACTGGCAAGTGCCGTGACAATACGCTTTTCGTCTTCTGATTGAGTATCCGGCAAGCTGCGGAGTCGCGCTAATGGCGTGGCGGAAGGCAGCGTGGCGATGGTTTCCAGCAGCAACTCTTTCTGCTTACGCCCATCATCGGTAGCGGGGAAACCCTGATTTTTGTTTAGTGCCTTGCGGAATTCATCACTCGCCGTCAGCAGCAACTCGCACAAACTACGCCATAGTGGCAAGGCTTCCGGCTTGGCTGGAATGGGCGTATTCCAATCCAAGAACAAGGCAATGTTATGACTACAATCCAAATTAGAAGCCGCAAACCGCGCCACTGGCATGAGCTGATTTTGCACTGCAGAAGACATCAGCGCCGCCGCCTGTGTGATGTCTTGCTGGATCAAGCCCTGCAACGCGTTTGCGACTTCGCTCTGCCCATTGCCCGTGTGGTGTAAATTCGCATGACTCAGCCACTGGTCGCGCTTCGCCAACATATCGGCCAGCAGCGTGGTAAGCCGCACCGTGTCGTTATCCAGATAGCGCAGCGCCTCGGTCACCACGCCTTCACCCGCTTCATTTTCCAGCGTCGCCAGGGCACGCCGCGCGGCTTCCTGACAATGAATGCTGGCATCATCCACCACGCCGGGCTGCCCGCCAAAACGGCTCAACAGCGGCATCTGGCGGGCAAGGTAGCTGCACAGGGAATCTATGGTATTGATACGCAAGCGAGCTGGTTGTTCCAGCAGATTCCAGCTTTCCTCACTAGAGCGTGCCAGCGCCTTCAATGCCAATTCACGCGTCGTCTTTTTGTGCGGCTTGTCTATCGCCACCCCATCCGCCGCATCCTGCAAACTCTGCAACACACGGCTACGCATCTCTGCCGCCGCCTTGTTGGTGAAGGTAATGGCAACAATCTCCTCTGGCTCATTCACCACCGCCAGCAGCTTCAGGTAGCGCTGCGTCAACAGCTCAGTCTTGCCCGCCCCGGCAGGCGCTTCGACAATAAACGATTCCAGCGCCAGCGCACGTTCGCGGTTGGCGGTGTCTTGTTGCAACAGTTCGAGACTCTCAGTTATTTCCGCCATCGCCGCTCCAGTTCGGTAGTCCGGTAAGTTGGCTAAGCATAGCGAAGCCCAAAAGCAATGCTAATTGACATCACAATGTTGGGCTTCATTGCATTCAGCACCAACCTACAAGGCTATGCTACGCTTGTTGCTTAAGTAACGGGCGCAAAAAAGGGCAGTCTAGCTGCCCTTTTTTCATACCATTTCAAAACGCTTTATTTCACACGGTTACGATATTCTCCAGTACGCGTATCAATTTCAATCTTGTCGCCGGTGGCCACAAACAACGGTACTGGCAGCTCAAAACCGGTTGAAATCTTGGCGGGTTTCATCACCTTGCCAGAAGTGTCGCCCTTGACGGCTGGCTCGGTGTAGGTCACTTCGCGCACGACGGAGTTGGGCAAATCTACGGAGATGGCTTTTTCGTTGTAGAACACCACTTCGCAGGCCATGCCGTCTTCCACATAATTCAGCGCGTCGCCTAGGTTTTCGCTCTCAATGTCATATTGGTTGTATTCGCCGTCCATGAACACGTACATTGGGTCGGCGAAGTAGGAATAGGTGCAGTCTTTTTTCTCCAAGACCACCAACTCAAACTTGTCATCCGCCTTGTAAATCGCTTCGCTAGGCGCTTCGGTCAACAAGTTCTTGAATTTCATTTTGACCACTGCAGAGCTACGGCCAGATTTGTTGTATTCGGCTTTCAACACCACCATTGGGTCGTTGCCGATCATGATAACGTTACCTACGCGGAGTTCCTGAGCGATTTTCATGCCTTGCTGCCTTAAAAATTAAAGTGCGCGATTATATATGATTACGCTGGAAATTGACCAGCTTTGATGCTAAATCTGTTTGATTCATCAATCGTTTTTGCCAAACTTGGGCATGCGCTTGCATGGTGGCGCGATGCTGCCAGAAGCGCGCCCAATCCACAGACTGACCGGCATTCCAGTCACGCCAAAACGCGGCAATATCCGGTAAAAAATTTTGGCAATAAAGACTTATAAAAGCCTCTAATTTCTGCACATGCGCGTCCTCATCTTGCGGATAGATGTGCCACACAAAGGGCTTGCCAGCGAACTGTGCGCGAACAAAAGAATCCTCGCCTCGCACAAAATTCAAATCACAAGACCACAACAATTGGTCGTAGTCGTCTTGGCTTAGAAATGGCAGGATTTTCAGGTTGAGGCTGCCTTTTTCTACCGCATCCCCCACTCGCAAATCTCGGCCAAAATAGGCGGACAGTCGCGGCAACAGCTTACTCTCCGGCACTAGACACGAAATCGGCTCAGCACTTTGTGACCAAGCCTCAAGTAGACTTTTGAGTGCGGAGTTTTCGTAGCCGAATAACGATACTGTTAACCCTGACGCTCCTTTTAGCTCGTCATTCCCGCGTAGGCGGGAATCTAGGCCAGTAACCGATTGCGACATAAGGCGAAGCTGGCTCTGTTGAAGCTTGACTGGATTCCCGCCTACGCGGGAATGACGGTGTTTCGAGTGCAGCAAGCCGCCAGTATTAGGTGTAAATCCGGGGAAAAAAAAGTATTTGGTCAACGGCAGCGTTGGATGCGGCGAAGGCAAGCCGTGCGCCTCGGCAGCCCAAGGCTCGGCGGTGAGATATTCCAGGTTGATCCACAGCGGTGGCCGATGCACCATCGCCGCTAAATAATTAGCGGGGAGCTCACAGGCAAAAGCCTCAATCACCACATCGGCGGGAGTTACTTCAGGGAAATCTTCAGGCCAATGCTGGACTTCAACACCCGCAAAGTCTGCTGATGGATTGAGTTTGTTCAAAACACTCAAATCATCCACCCACAGCCGCACTTGCAATCCATACTCAGCGCTCAACTGTCGCGCCAAACGCCAGCACACGGCTATGTCGCCGAAGTTATCTATTACCCGACAGAAAATATCCCAGCGTGGTTTAGGCTTCGTGAGACTCAACCCAATCCACCGTTTCAGGTTGTAGCGTGACGTGGTTAATACCAAAACGCTCATCCAGCATCTCGCGCATGTCAGGCAGCACTGTCATCCAACCATGCAAATCTTGCAGTTCCACATGCGCGGTGAGGGCAACCACGCCAGAAGCCAGCGTCCACACATGAATGTCATGCACCGAAGCCACGCCGTCCATCTCGCTCATGGCCTTCTCTACTTCGTCGGTATCAATGTTGTGCGGCGTGCCTTCCATTAACACGTGTATCGCCTCGCGCAGCAAATTAAAGGTGGAGGCCAGCAGCAGCAAGCAGATGAACACTGACAGAATTGGGTCTATTGGCAACCAGCCGGTGTAATAAATCACCGCCCCCGCCACAATCGCCGCCACCGAGCCTAGCAAATCGCCCATCACGTGCAGCATGGCGGCGCGTGAGTTGATGTTTTTCTCGGCCCCATGCAAACAATACGCCACGATGAGATTGACCAGCAAACCCAAAAACGCAACCACTATCACCTGCCCGCCGTGTACCGGATGCGGGTCTTGCAGGCGCTGCACGGCTTCAAATACGATACCGGCGACTATCAGCAACATCACCCCGCCGTTGATGAGCGCAACCAACACTTCTACCCGCGCAAAGCCATAGGTATATTTTTCAGTCGCGGGCTTGTGCGCCAACCACGCTGCGAACCAAGCCAAACCTAGCGCTGCGGAATCTGAAAACATATGCCCAGCATCGCCCAGCAAAGCCAATGAGTGCGTCATCCAGCCGCTGATAGCCTCGACAAAGGCGAAACCCAGCGTTAATACCACCGGCCAAAATAGCCGCAGATGTGTCTGCGAGCCATGACGGTGCGGGAGATCGTGTTGATGAACGTGATGTTCTGACATGCTTATTTTTCCGCCTTGAAATGCCGCCAAATGTACCACACCACAAACACCACTGCGGCGATGATAATGACATGATGGAATTGGTGGAAGTACACCTTCAAACCTTCCCAGTTTTCGCCCGCTTTCATGCCCGCATACGCCAGCAGCCAACACCAAATAAGCGAACCAACAAAGGTATAAATAATAAAACGCGGCATGTTCATGCGCACCACGCCGGCGGGGAAGGCGATAAAAGTACGCACAGCAGGCAACATGCGGCCGATGAAAATGATGATTTCGCCGTGCTTGGCAAAAGCGTTATCCGCCCAGTCCAAATCGCGCTTGGAAATCAGCACCCATTTGCCATATTTTTCCACCAACGGCCTGCCGCCGAACATGCCCAGATAATAGGCCGGAATAGACCCCACCACACAGCCCAAAGCCCCGGCCAGCGCCACATTCCACAATGTCATCTCGCCCTTGAACACCAAAAACCCAGAAAACGGCATGATGATTTCCGAAGGCAGCGGAATACACGCCGATTCAATCGCCATCAACAACACGATGCCGCCATAGCCTAACGATGAAATGATGCCGATGATCCACACGGCGAGAATTGCGATGAGTTTTTCTATCATGCAGCTAATCCTTTCAATAATTCTTCTACAAATTCCGCACGCGGCGCAATGTGTTCATGCCTAGCCGCTACCCGCAATTTATCCGGTCCATTCATGCGATAAATCGGGCTTTTTTGCAGCAGTTTTAGAATTGTTTCCGGCTCCACGGGCGTGTCTTGCGTGAATTGCAATTGTATCGCTTCGCTGCTCGCGTCTATTTTGTTGATGCCCAGCGGTTTCGCCATGATGCGTAGCTTATGGCAAGCCAGCAAAGCCTGTGCTTGCAGGGGTGGCAGGCCGAATCTATCCACCAATTCTTCGCGCAAATCCTGCAAGCGTTCCAAGTCGGTGCAACTTGCTAGGCGCTTGTAAATCACCAGCCGCTCATGCACATCGCCGCAATAGCTGTTGGGCATCAACGCCGGGGTGTGCAGGTTTATCTCCGTGGTCACGCCCAGCGGTGCGGATAAATCTGGCTCCTTGCCCGCTTTGAGTTGCTTGACGGCGTGACTGAGCATGTCGGCATATAGCGCAAAGCCAATCTCGTGCATCTCGCCCGATTGCGAATCGCCCAGCAGCTCGCCCGCGCCGCGAATCTCTAAATCGTGCATCGCCAAATGGAAGCCCGCGCCTAGGTCTTCCAGCAATTGAATCGCATCTAGGCGTTTTTCGGCTTGTTTGCTGATTTTGATGTCAGGATTAGTGAGCAAATAGGCATAAGCCTGATGGTGCGAACGCCCGACGCGGCCTCGCAGTTGGTGCAGTTGCGCCAGACCAAAATTATCGGCACGATTGATGACGATGGTGTTGGCGGTGGGGATGTCAATGCCGGTTTCGATGATGGTGGTGCACAGTAGCAAGTTGAAGCGCTGATGATAAAAGTCGCGCATCACCGACTCCAATTCGCGCTCGCGCAATTGGCCGTGAGCCACGGCGATTCTAGCTTCCGGCAGCATCTTCTCCAGCTTTTCGCGCATGGAGTGGATGGTGTTGACCTCGTTATGCAAAAAATAAATCTGCCCACCGCGCTTGAGTTCACGCAGCACCGCCTCGCGGATCGTCCCTTCCGACCACGGCGTGACGAAGGTCTTGATGGAGAGGCGCTTCTGCGGCGGTGTGGCAATGACGGAAAACTCGCGCAGCCCTTCCATCGCCATACTCAAGGTGCGCGGAATCGGCGTGGCGGTGAGCGTGAGTACGTCCACTTCGGCGCGCATGGCCTTGAGTTGCTCTTTTTGGCGCACGCCGAAACGGTGTTCCTCGTCCAAAATCACTAAGCCCAGATTCTTGAATTTCACGTCTTTTTGTATCAGACGGTGCGTGCCGATGATGATGTCTATCTTGCCTGCGGCCAAGCCCTCTAAGGCTTCAGCTTGTTCTTTGGCGGATCTAAAGCGCGAAATCTCGGCGACTTTGATTGGCCATTCGGCGAAACGGTCACTAAAGTTATTAAAGTGCTGCTCGGCCAACAAGGTGGTGGGGACTAACACCGCCACTTGCCTGCCGCCCATCACCGCGATGAAGGCGGCGCGGAGTGCAACCTCGGTCTTGCCAAAACCCACATCGCCGCACACCAGCCTATCCATTGGCCTGCCAGACTGCATATCGCTGATGACCGCCTCGATAGCGGCTTCCTGATCCGGCGTTTCTTCAAACGGAAAACCATCGGCAAAGCGTTCGTAATCCGCCAAACTGAGCTTGAACGCGTGGCCGACTCGCGCCGCGCGCATGGCGTAAAGATTCAGCAACTCAGCCGCTGTATCGCGGATTTGCTTGAGTGCTTTTTTCTTGGCTTTTTCCCACTGACCGCTTCCCAAGCGATGCAAAGGCGCGGACTCTGCCGGACCACCGGAATAACGCGAGATCAGAAAAAGTTGCGAGACCGGCACGTAAAGCTTGTCGTCACCCGCGTATTCCAGTAGCAAAAATTCGGTTTCACCTTCACCGAAATCCAGATTCACCAGCCCGCGATAGCGCCCCACGCCATGCTGCTCGTGAACGACCGGGTCGTTCTCGCGCAACTCCGCTAAGTCTTTGAGCATGCCCTCAGCATTGCGCGATTTTTCTTTTTCGCGGCGGCGTTCTTGGCGTACTTGCGAAGGATAAAGCTCGGTTTCGGTGATGACGGCAATCTGCTCTCCCCTCCTTTTCAAGAAGGGATCATCGCCTAGCGATGGTGGTGAAAAAGGGGACAGACCACTATTTACGATACCACCAGCCGCGCCAGATGAAACCATGGCCTGCTCGTAAATAGTGGTCTGTCCCCTTCTTGAGTTAACCACCCCGGCGTTTTGCGCCACCCCTCCTTGAAAAGGAGGGGATGAGAGAGCGCAGAAGCCGGTTTGTACTGGAGCAACCCCCAGCATCAAGCATTTATCTGCTGTAAGAAAATCCTGCCAGCTCTCGCATGGGTGGGTCTCTAGGCCATGCTGAGTGAGCAATTGCGTAAGTGTTTCCCGTCTGCCCAAGCTTTCCGCAATCAACAAAATCCGACCTTTATGCTTTTTTACAAAAGCTTTAAGTTTTGCTAAAGGGTCTGGATCGCGGCGGTCTATGCCGATGTCGGGGAGCGCTTTTTTATCTTCAGCTTCAGCCGCAAGCAAGCTGATGCGCGGATATTGCTTGATAGCTTTGAAAAAATCGTCCACCGCTAGCATTAATGCGTCCGGCGGCAAAATGGGATGTTCGGGGTCGTAATTCAACAGCTTATGGCGTGAGCGCGTCTCCACCCAAAAGCCTTCTGCGGCGGTGTTCACATCGCCGTGCGTACAAATCACCGCGTTTTCTGGCAGATAGTCAAACAGCGTGGCGGTTTCAGCAAAAAATAAAGGCAAATACCACTCTGCACCGCCGGGAGCCAAGCCGTTGCTCACGTCCTTATAAATACGACGGCGCGATGGGTCGCCTTCAAACTGCTCACGGAAGTTTTGGCGAAATTGCGCGATGCCGGATTCATCCAGCGGAAATTCCCGCGCTGGTAACAGCCGAATCTCGCCCACCGGATACAAACTGCGCTGCGTATCCACATCAAAAGTGCGTAGCGTTTCGATCTCATCATCAAACAAGTCTATGCGATATGGCAGCCCACTGCCCGTGGGAAATAGATCAATCAGCCCGCCGCGCACACTGAATTCGCCCGGACTGACTACTTGATTGACGTGCGAATAGCCCGCCTTGGCGCATTGTTCGCGCAAGGCGGGCAAATCGAGTTTGTCGCCTTTTTTCAACATGAAAGTACGCGCCGCAAGGTAAGCCTGTGGCGGCAAGCGGATGAGCGCGGTACTCATTGGCAACAGTAGGATGTCACAGTTTGCCTGGCTGATTTGATACAGTGCAAAAAGACGCTCCGACACTAAATCAGGATGCGGCGAAAACTGGTCATAAGGCAGCGTTTCCCAATCCGGCAGCAAATAGGTGGCGAGATGCGGGGCGAAATAGCGGATTTCCTCGACCAAACGCTGCGCGTCGTGCGCGTTGGCGGTCAACACCACCAGCGGGGCGGCGGCTTCAGCGTGGAGCGCAGTGTATAGCAATGCATCCGCCGAGCCATGCGGGAGGGGGATACGTTTAGAAGAACCAGCTTTAGGAATCATGAAGGCGCACATTATAACGGCTGGACACGTTGCTATTGGCAATAAAAAAGCGCCCAAAGGCGCTTTTCTCAACATTCAAAATCAACACGTCATTCCGGCGGAGGGTAATGCAGGCGCACCGCATGCTGCGCGAAACCCCTGCCTTACCCTCCGTCGGAATGACGGTAGTGCCTTTTTCAGAACTTCAGCAATTTACTAATCTGCATTTCCGCTTCTGCCCAGAATGCGCTTGGGTCGCCCGTAAAACCATTGCGTTCAGCGATGTAATACGCCGCCACTTCCACCATTCTGTAGCGCTCTTCTGCGCCGGGGGCGGCCACGATATTCTTAGAGAGTGGTTTTTTCACCACTGGCTTTTTAACGACTGGTTTCTTGGCAATGGGTTTCTTAACAACAGGTTTTTTTGCCGGGGTTTTTGCTTCTGCCATGATACTTCTCCTTATTTTTCAGTCACTACGCTTTAATACTACGCCAATTAAAAGCGAATCGCATTACCTTTTTGTGACGCAAATCCACTTACCGCTAGGTTAGTCGTTCACAAGTAGCACTACTTACGAACACTTCATCCACCAGTTCCACCCACTGTCAAACCATCAATCTTCAAGGTTGGCTGCCCCACTCCCACCGGCACGCTCTGGCCTTCCTTGCCGCAAGTGCCCACGCCACTGTCCAGCGCCATATCGTTGCCTATCATGGAAACCCGCGTCAGCACGTCCGGCCCGTTGCCAATCAATGTCGCGCCCTTTACCGGATAGGTCAGCTTGCCGTCTTCTATCATCCAAGCTTCCGCTGCTGAAAACACAAATTTTCCGCTAGTAATATCTACTTGCCCACCGCCAAAATTGACTGCGTACAGGCCTTTTTTCACCGACTTTATGATTTCCTCCGGCGATTTGTCGCCGTTCATCATCACCGTGTTGGTCATACGCGGCATGGGGATGTGGGCATAAGATTCACGGCGGGCACTGCCTGTCAGCGACATACCCATCAACCGTGCGTTGAGGGTGTCCTGCAAATAGCCGCGCAAAATGCCGTTTTCTATCAACACATTGCGCTGTGTGGGGTTGCCTTCATCGTCCATATTGAGCGAGCCGCGTCTATCCACAATCGTGCCGTCATCCACCACTGTCACGCCGCTTGCCGCTACTTTTTGCCCGATGCGCCCGGAAAACGCCGAGCTGCCTTTACGGTTAAAGTCGCCTTCCAGACCATGCCCAATCGCCTCGTGCAACAATATCCCCGGCCAGCCAGAGCCCAGCACCACCGTCATGCTGCCAGCCGGAGCTGGACGTGCATCGAGGTTGGTCAAAGCCTGATGCACAGCTTTTTTAGCATAATCGTGCAGCACTTCATCAGTGAAATAAGCATAATCAAAACGCCCGCCACCGCCCGCGCCACCTTGCTCGCGGCGACCATCTTGTTCAGCAATCACTTGAATCGAAACCCGCACCAGCGGACGAATATCCGCTGCCATCATGCCGTCGTGCCGCGCCATCAACACCACTTCGTATTCCCCGGCGAGCGAGGCGGTGACTTGCGTGATGCGCTTGTCCAGGCTGCGCGCGTACTTTTCCATACGTTCCAGCAATTTCACCTTTTTCTCATCACTCAAAGAGGCAATCGGGTCGTGCGGCACATACAGTTGCGGCACATTGGCACGCGAGACCGCTTGTGCGCGATGCTCACCGCCTTGAGCCGCAATGGCGCGGGTGGCCTCCGCCGCCGAATTGAGCGCGGGCAAGGTAATATCGTCCGAGTACGCAAACGCGGTCTTTTCGCCCGAAACCGCCCGCACGCCCACACCTTGGTCTATGTTGAAACTGCCGGATTTAACCTGCCCTTCTTCCAGCGACCAACTCTCGGCGCGGGAATACTGAAAATACAAATCAGCATAATCTACTTGGTGCGACATGATGCTGCTGAGAACCCCTTGCAAGGCCGGAACATCAAGTCCATAGGGCGTGAGCAAGGTGCTGGTGGCAGTGTTGAATAAACTGCCTGCTTCAGGGCTGGAGATAGTAGGGATGCGGTCTGAATTCATGGTGTTAAGCTGTAATTTTAAGTTTCAATAATGATACCTGATGATACCAGTTGCAAGGCGTGCTGCTGCTCAGGATTGTAGCGTTAAATGGCCTGTTGCTTGTAGTAAGATATGCGCTCCTCAACCACATTCCACGGAGAACATCATGAATCAAACCGTTCATTTACTGGGTCGCATTCTGTTATCAGTTATTTTCGTAATGGCTGGAATAGGAAAGATCATGGATCCGGCAGGCACTGTGGGCTATATGCAATCCTTTGGACTCCCAGGATTTCTGCTCTGGCCAACCATCGCTTTGGAAGTGCTGGGTGGTCTCGCCATTGCGTTTGGTTTTCAAACCCGACTTGCCGCATTTGCACTAGCTGGATTTTCCATCACTGCAGCCATAATTTTTCACCACAATTTTGCAGACCAGATGCAGATGATCATGTTCCTGAAAAACTTTTCTCTCGCGGGCGGCTTGCTGATATTGGCCTCGAGTGGCGCTACGGCTTATAGCGTAGATGGTCGTAAATAGGCGTTAATTGCTCTCGGACACCACCGTGCGCCTCAATAAATGCGGCAAGGTGATTGGGCATTTGGACGAAGAAAGTGTAATGTCGCTGAACCGGATGCTGGCGCTGGTGGTGGGGATTGCGGATTAACCTTAAGAAATAATCCGTTTAATTATGTAATCACTAACCACGCTTTAGAAAGGGTTACGGCTCTCTTCAGCCAGATTTTTAATCTTGGTACTCACATTTTGAATATCTGATATATAGCCGTTGATTTGTTCCACAGACTGAGTCTGGAAACTCTTGTAAACACCAAGCTGTTGTTGGTACTCTTGGATTTTCTTGCGATAACTTTCGTATTCAGCTAATTCGCTTTGAGACAAAACTTGATAATCCCACACATCTTGGGTAAATCCGTTGAACATGAACTTCAAAGGCTCTTTGCCACGCTGCGTCATTACTCTGACTACCCCGGGATGATCAATTAGAGATTTTCCCGAGTGGAGAATAACCAATTTGTTGTCCGCCATTCGCATCCCAAAATAAACAAACGGTGCCTCTGGCAACCTCACTACTGCTGTTTCCTGTGGCTGTACTTCTCGTTGGATAGCAATGGTCACGTTTTCATATGGATATTCAGGTTCATCAATCGGTGTTGGTAATCGTGGTGGGTTAGCGTCCTTCAAACGTTGGCGGAGTAAGTCAACATCACCAGCTATATCCGCTAATTGAATAGCACGAGATGATTCAATACTTGGGTTGCTCATCAGCCACTTTAAGTTGCTTAAATTCGAAGAAGCCTGATCAACTAACCCTAGCAAAACCTTGAAAGCATCCTCAGGAGACTTGGTGGAAGAAACGATGGTCGTATCAATAGTTTCTAGTACTTTTGCAAGCAAGTTGGGTTTCCAACGTTCTCCCTGCGACCATAGTTTCGTTTTGAGTTGATTGTCAGCAGCATCTTTACGCTTGAAATTAACTAATTCAGCAAGATTTGGATAATCACCAAATTGAGCTAATTGAGTCAAAATATCCTGCTCTGAATAGACTTGAAATGGTTCTCCATGAGTATCAATAGTAGGCGCTTTGGAACACTTGATAGTCTCTTGGCGATCCAGCGCCACAACACGCTTAATTAACTTCTTCTCCAACCGTGAAACCACAACATCAATACCACATTCCCCGTCGCCTTGGTCAGCATTCAGAACGCTAACAATGTATTTCAGCTTATCCGCTTTATCCACAGCATAGCGAGTGTCTTTGGTGCCACACCCATCACCAGCCAAATCTGAGCAAGCAAAAAAATAATCGTTGAACGGATTATCAGATGCATGACTAAACAAAAATCCATAATTATTCTCATCCCTTATCGGTAACTTGTTGCCATTTACTGAATCAAGGAAGCGAATTTCGCTAATTTCGGCAAAGCCTTCAGATAAAGTTGAGCGCATCAAGATAATAGAATCCGAATCGGTCTCTACTATACGAATCAAGCTAGGGTCAGAATCTTCATTCAGCCCCAATTGCTTTAGGGTTGTAGAAATTTGAGGTGATGCCGACTTTACGTCAAACGGTTTGCCCAGTTGCTCAAACTCAACCAGTTTCAGCTGTTCTTGATGCATTCTTAAAGTGCCTGCCAAAAGCGAAGAATGATCAATAAAGTTTAATCGAGCCTTTGCCTCAGGTACATCTTCTGAAATCTTGGTATAAAAATCAGCCTGTAACTGCGCTGATCCCTTGGTGGCAATCTTCTCGACTATCTTATCAATTAAACTTAACTGCTCTGGGCTTAATGTACAAGCGGACAATATCTGGAGGACGTTTTGTGATGCTTTTTCTAAAGGCAACTCAGGATCGGAAAGACTCTTCATTAAAGGTTTCCCATCCATACTCTGCGTACATGTTATTGAAGAGCCGCATCCAACAAGCAACAGAATGCTGACCGTTAGTGGAATTTGGATAGCACACCAGAATCTGGGTTTAAAGGAATTCATTTCCCCGCCTATAAGCAATGAGTGACTATTTTGCTAGGGTTTTGGTAATCAGCTTTTTGTAGAAAGACTCAAGCTCGATGTCAACTTCTCCGTAATTAATCTTGGTAGGTACATAGCACTCTGTTCCGAGAGGCCTTCCTTTTACTCTAAGAACTAGCTTTAGGTTCTTCCCATCGAAATCTAATATGGCTCCTTTGTTAGCACAGGCTCTTTTGCCTTTGAACGTTCTAACATCGTTCCTCACGTAAATGAGAGACTGTAATTCGCCTTTTTCATTTTTCATATACCGTGTTGTGCTCCTCACATCAGAGCTTACTATAGAGGTAATGAATGAGAGTTCGTTATTTGGGAGAGTAATTTTTTTCCCAGTGTCTAAACTACCGATTATAGAGAGTTCACAACTATCTTCTGACCCATCCGCAGCAGAATTGCAATCCTGAATCAGTACAAAAGAGCCACTAGCGCCTGCAATTCCAACCACCCTAGCTATAGAAAAGTTTGATCCAGAACTAGGTATTCCATTTTCGATATCTGTATACCCAAATTTTTTCAGGATTGAAATCTCTTTTGACCCAGGTTTTTCTATGTTTAAAGGTTCGCCAAGGTGCTCGAAATCAACGAATGCAGATTTTCCATCAGCCATACACTCAATAGAAATAAACATCATCAAGAATAATATGGAAAAACCCATTGCTGTAACAGTGCGTAACATTTTTATTCCCCCCATTTTGATTTATCAGTTTTGCCAAAGTACGGATTAACGCTCAATAGCAATTCACATGGTGCGCAATAAAGCCAATTCTCATAACATTCTTAGGCATCTTCTACGGTGGTATTTTGATTGTCATTCATGGTCAGATCCTTAACTACAATCCGATTTCATTCTACTCTAACAAAATCCAATTTTTCAAACACCCCAATGGACTCCACATGCGCCGTATGCGGAAACATATTCACGACACCCGCTGCTACTAGAGCATAGCCTTTCTCATGCACCAAAATCCCTGCATCTCTTGCGAGTGTGGCCGGATTGCAGGAGACGTACACGATGCGTGATGGGCTGTTGTCGGCATTCAAGGCCTGTACCAGCGCCATCGCGCCATCTCTGGGCGGGTCTATCAGCCATTTATCGAAATGCCCTAGTTGGCTCAAACTCTCTTCAGTCACTTCAAACAAATTAGCTTCACGGAATTCGGTTGATTGTGCCAAGCCATTGCTTTCAGCACTTTGCACGGCACGGCGTACCAACGCGGCGGCACCTTCCAGCCCCAACACTTGCGCGCCACTGCGCGCAATTGGTAACGTGAAATTGCCTAATCCGCAAAAGAAATCAGCGATTTTTTCGTGGGATTGCGGATTCAGCAACTGCATGGCGCGGCGCACCAGCACGCGGTTAACGTAGGGATTCACCTGTGTGAATTCAGTGGGAGTGAAGGGATAGGTCAGATCGAACTCTGGTAAGGAATAACTCAAGCCCGGAGCATCCAGCGGATGCAATGGTGTGGCAGTATCCGGTCCTTTGCTTTGCAGCCAGATTTGCAGGACGTGCTGCTCGGCAAAGGCTTTGAGCAAGACTTCATCGGCGGCGTTGATGGGCGCCAAAATACGAAACACCAAGGCCGATACATACTCACCCACCGCCACTTCAATCTGCGGCATTTGATCTTTGATAGACAGTGCCGTCACCAAATCTTGCAGCGGCATAATCAAAGCCGAGATATGCGGTGGCAACACCTGACAGCTTTGTATGTTGGCGATAAAACGCGAGTGTTTTTCGTTGAAGCCCACCAGCACTCTATCCTTGGCCGGCACGTATTTGGCACGCAGTCTGGCTTTGTGGCGATAGCCCAAGCTGGGGCCGTAGATGGGCGGCAACATGGATTCTGCTTTGACCTTGCCGATATGCCACAAGGCATCTTCTAGCACACGCTGTTTGGCGGCGACTTGGGCAGAGATTTCAAAATGCTGCATGGCGCAACCGCCGCACATACTGAAATGCGGACAAGGCGGCGTGGTGCGGAAGGTGGACGCCTTGAGAACTTCTACGGTGCGCGCCTCCTCAAAGCTGGGTTTTTTATGATGGCTGGTATAGCGCACGGTCTCGCCGATGAGCGCACCTTCGATGAAGATGACTTTGCCGTCCTGATGCGCCACACCGCGACCTTCTTGGTCTAGCGATTCTATGGTGGCGGTGGAGATGACGGGGATTCTGGGGGTTTTGCGGTGGCGCATGGGAGTGAAACCTTATATTAACCCGATAACGGCTAAAAAAACTGATTTGTAGGTTGGTGCTGAACGAAGTGAAGCCCAACATGCACCTTAGCTAACATCGCTGTTGGGCTTCGCTGGCTCAGCACCAACCTACGTGCGTCCAATGAAAGAGTGCATCCAACCAGTGGCGCATCCTGCGCTACATCAGCCTCGCTTACGCTCACGGCCTTTTTGCACCGCCACCGGCTTAGCCGCTTTCGCCCAGCCCGATTTACGTTGCGGCTTGGGCGTAGCTTCCTTGGCTACTGGCGCTGGCACTTTTACCCTGGATTTAGGCGTAAACGGGCGGCCGATTTGTTCTTTTTCACGTGCGGTCATTTGGCGTTGCGGGCTGCTTGGGATGTCGAGTTGCGCCCATTCCAGCAAGGTACGCACTTCCTTGTCCTCCAGCGCCATCATCTGCCCGCGTTTCAAACGCGACGGCAAACTCACCGGACCAAAACGCACACGCATCAGACGGCTCACCATCAAGCTCACAGCGTCAAACATGCGCCGCACTTCGCGGTTTTTGCCTTCACGCAGCACCACTTGATACCAGTGATTCGCACCCTCGCCGCCCTTGTCCTGAATCAGGTCAAAGTTGGCAAGACCGTCTTCCAACTCAATACCAGAAGTCAGCGCGTGCATTTGCTCTTCACTCAACTGTCCCATCACCCGCACCGCGTATTCGCGCTCGACTTCGTATCTAGGATGCATCAGCCGATTAGCCAATTCGCCGGAAGTGGTAAAAATCATCAGACCGCTGGTGTTGATATCTAAGCGCCCGATCGACACCCATTTTGCGCCGCGAATGCGTGGCAATTTATCAAAAACACTGGCGCGTTTTTCCGGGTCATCCTGACTGACGATTTCGCCCTCCTGCTTGTGATAAAGCAGGATGCGCGGCAGTTGCGGCTCGGTCTGCAAGCGCACTGGGCGATGATCTATACGCACCACGTCGCTGCCGGTAATGGTCATACCCAGTGTCGCCACCACGCCGTTGACCGTGACGCGGCCAGCGGCAATCTGCGCTTCCATCTCGCGGCGCGAGCCTAGGCCGGACAACGCCAGCACTTTTTGCAGACGTTGGCCTGCGGCGGCTTCGCTGCTTTGGCTTAAGATGAAATCTTCTGGCTTTTCGGTTCTGGACGCAGTTCTAAATCCTGGCCTAAAACCCGGCTTAGCTCCAGGCTTAAAATCCGGCATGCCGTCAGGCTTGCGCCGTGGCGCGCCGGGGGCGGTGGAGCGGGTTCTTTTGATACTCATAGATTCGGGGTACTCAGTGGGAATTCCTGTTGCGCTAATGCTTCAATCGGGGGCAACTCTTGCAAAGAGCGCAAATTAAGGTCGTCCAAAAAAGTCTTGGTGGTGGCAAACAGACTGGGGCGACCAGGGACTTCGCGTTGCCCTATTACGTCTATCCAACGGCGTTCCAGCAAAGTACGGATTATCGTTTGATTCACCGCCACGCCACGAATTTCTTCTATATCGCCGCGCGTCACTGGTTGTTTGTAGGCAATAATCGCCAGCGTCTCCATCACTGCGCGTGAATAGCGTGGTGGCTTTTCCGGCGACAAGCGTGCAAGAATACTCGCATATTCCGGCTTCGCCTGAAAACGCCAACCACTCGCAACTTGCACGAGATCTAAAGTACGGGTACTCCAATCGCTTTTCAACTCGTCCAACAACATGCGCAAAGTGGCGCGCTCCATGCTTTCGAAAAGGCGCAGCATATCCTCCAGCGACAGCGGCTCTGGACTGGTGAGCAGCGCGGCTTCGAGAATGTTTTTTACGCTTTGGATGGTTTGTTCTTGCATCACATCACCTCCGCCGCTTGTATGTGGATAGGCGAATACGCCGCCTGTTGCGTCATGCGTATCAAACCTTCGCGCGCCAATTCCAGCAAAGCCAAAAAGTAAGTCACCAATTTCTGCACGCCGTCTTTCACCTCAAACAACTGAGAAAATTCCAGCGTCCCTTCCAAATTCAAGCGCCGCAAAATCAGCGTCATGTGTTCCCGCACCGATAGCTGCTCGCGGCTAATTTGATGGTGAGTATAATTTTTGGCGCGAGCCAACACGGCCGCCCACGCTGCCAGCAAATCTTCCATGTCCACCGTGGCCAGCACTGGCTGGCTGATGCGCTCCAGACAGGCTTGTGCCACCAGCAACTCACGTCCCACTTGCGGTAGTTCGTCTATTCTTTGCGCTGCCAACTTCATCGCCTCATACTCCAACAAGCGCCGCACCAGCTCCGCTCTAGGGTCATCTTCCTCTTCCACGGCTGAAGGCTTGGGCAGCAACATGCGTGACTTGATCTCAATCAGCATCGCCGACATCAACAGGTAATCCGCCGCCAACTCCAGCTTACGTGCGCGCATTTGCTCCACGTACTGCATGTACTGGCGCGTGAGTTCCGCCATCGCAATATCGAGTATGTCGAAGTGGTGCTTACGAATCAGGTACAGCAACAAATCCAGTGGACCTTCAAAGGATTCGAGATAGACTTCTAGTGCCTCTGGCGGAATGTATAGGTCGTGCGGTAAATCATTTAAGGTTTCACCGTGGATGCGGGCGGAGATAGGGGTAGCAATCATGGGTAGCTATTAAAGAACGCTTTTCGCTTCCAACACCAACTGCACAGCTTTTCTCAAATTTCCCTTAACCTCTTCTAGTGTATCGCCTTGTGTATTAGCACCTGACAACTCTTCGACGAAAGCAATATAACCTTCTGGTACTTTTTGAAATACTGCGGTCATTTCCAGATTCATAACACTTCCCAGATAATTTGGCTCATACACAAGTCTTACCCTACTCTCAACGAAGGGTGCAGACTTTTCTAGTTAACATATCCTCAAACTGTCCCAGAGCATCATAAGACTCTATTTCAAAAATTGACATTCCATAAATGGAAAGCGGCTGTCCTGCGCCCATCGCCTCTTGAAACCTAGCATAGGATAATGTCTTGATGGAATGAGCAACACCTCTCTTGCAATCATGTTCCACTAAATACGCCTCTGATTGAAATTGAAGCTTTGCTCCTTCATCAAACTGCTTCTCCGAAAAATCGAACAAAATCAGAGCAGTGACTAACCCATCACTATTCTGCTTAACACTGTCTGTTTGAACATAAACTGTAGCCAAATCTTGGGTTTCCACAGAAAAAATTGGCATCCACTTTGGCAAAAATGGCACGGATTCCGCAGTCACAGTCTGCGCCAAAACTTCTTTTACGCTGTTGCTGTCCATATTGGCCGACTTTATAAAATCAGACAACGTCTCCGCAGTGACCATAAAATTCGGCTCGCCTTCTTTTTCCTTATGGAAAGCCGTTACACCCATCAAATTCCCCTCGCCAT
The DNA here is from genome assembly GCA_046155285.1 of Methylophilaceae bacterium. GTDB lineage: Bacteria > Pseudomonadota > Gammaproteobacteria > Burkholderiales > Methylophilaceae > CAILHX01. Next base: position 71,721 of record JBJXEA010000010.1, read on the forward strand.
CAAACACGCCTGCTCCAGCGGACACTGCCTCGGAAACTGATCCCAGAAAAATGACTTTTCTCCTAAAGTCTCCAAGCAAGACCCCTGACACAAAAGGAAACTTTATGGTTTCTGGCGCTTGCGCATCGCCAACGACATACACAGGAAAATCGGGACTCAATGTAGCAGTAATTCCAATAGACACCACTGGTAAATTTAATTTTGGTGATTCAAGTAAACACAAACTCCAAGTTGGATTAGCGTATTTCAATGTCGCCGTTCTAAACACCGAATTTTCTGTATTTCCAACAGAAAAGAACTTTGCTTGTCTAATTTTATTGGTACATGAAATCAGAACCTGACCCTGCCCTACGACAACACCGACACTCATGGAAAGCAGCTTTAACTGACTATCAAAGGTTTGAATTGCAACCACGCTTTTAGAGACCTCGTCCACCATATCTTGAGCAGATTTGGCAAACAAATTCGTACTAAGTAGCAAGAATGCTGCTAGAAACCAACAGCCAAAACCTCGCATATCACGCCGCATAAACATCAAATCAAGCCGCCACCAACTCATATGAAAAGGTTGGAATCTCGGCTCTATCCTTAGCGTGTTCCACCGTCATGCCACAAATGTTGCCCGCACCATCAATATCCAGCAACGTGTTTTCATCTAAATCTCGGGTTTCCACAACATCTACCGCGCGAAACTCGATGTAAAGAGTGTCGGTATCTTCAAAGTATTTGATTTTCATGATTGACCTTTCAAGGCATGAACCTTCTGTCAAAGAATGCATTGTGAACCGTTTCGCCATCTTCCAGCAAAATCACGCGCAAATAGCGTCCGTCCATTTCATCAATCGCTGCCCAACAGCGGATGCGGCCATCTTGCTGCACCTGCTGTTTGACTGGACGCTGGATTACATGAAGTATCCATTCTTCCCGAATTTGGGCGCGGTCGGAGCGTTGCAGCATCAACTTGAAATAGTCGGTCGTTATCACCCTATTAACTGTAATTCAACCCCATCACCTCACGCACCTCGCGCATGGTTTCCCGCGCCAACTTGCGAGCCTTCTCACAGCCATCAGCGACGATATTCTTCACCAGCGTCGGGTCTTCGGCATACAGTGCGGCACGTTCTTGAATCGGTCTCAACTCGGCCAGCACTGCGTCTATCACCGGCTGTTTGCATTCTATACAGCCGATTCCGGCGCTCTTGCAGCCTTGTTGCACCCAATCTTTGGTGCTATCGCTGGAATACACTTCGTGCAGCTGCCATACCGGACACTTGGCAGGGTCTCCGGGATCAGTACGGCGAACACGGGCCGGGTCGGTGGGCATGGTTTTGATTTTTTTGGTCACATCTTCAGGCGATTCACGCAGCGAAATGGTGTTGTTGTAGGACTTGGACATCTTCTGCCCATCCAGTCCTGGCATTTTTGAGGCGGGCGTGAGCTTGGCTTCCGGCTCGACCAATATCATCTTGCCGCCACCTTCCAGAAATCCCAACAAACGCTCACGATCACCCAAGCTCAAGCCCTGATGTTCTTCAATCAAGGCTTGTGCGGATTCCAGCGCTTCCTCATCACCAGTCTCCTGGTAGCGTGTTCGTGCTTCCTGATAAAGCGCACCCAGCTTGCCTCCCAGTTTTTTAATCGCGGCGGCGGCTTTTTCCTCAAAGCCGGGTTCGCGGCCATAGATATGGTTAAAGCGGCGGGCGATTTCGCGGGTGAATTCGATGTGCGGTACCTGGTCTTCGCCTACGGGGACTTGCGTAGCGTTGTAGATAAGGATGTCAGCGCTTTGTAGCAGCGGATAACCCAAAAAACCATAGGTGGAAAGGTCTTTGCTGGCGAGCTTTTCCTGCTGGTCTTTATAAGTAGGCACGCGTTCTAGCCAGCCTAGCGGGGTCATCATCGAGAGCAAAGTGAACAACTCAGCATGTTCCGGTACGCGCGACTGGATGAAGATGGTGGCATTGGCCGGGTCAACCCCCGCTGCCAACCAGTCTATGACCATTTCCCACACGCTTTCTTCGATGATTTCCGGTGTGTCGTAGTGGGTGGTGAGCGCGTGCCAATCGGCGACGAAAAACAGGCATTCGTGCTCGTGTTGCAGCTTCAGCCAATTCTTGAGCACCCCGTGATAGTGCCCCAGATGCAGATTGCCCGTGGGGCGCATGCCTGATAAAACGCGTTCAACTGCCATCATTCAACCTTATAAAAAAATCGCAGAAATTAAGCCCAGCAACACTTTCAACAACGGCCACAAGATGATGTCCAGCACATGCGTGAGCATCAATGCTAACAAAATAAAGAAACCATAAGGCTCGATTTTAGCAAATTGCCATGCCATGCGATTGGGTAACAAACTTACCACAATACGTCCGCCATCCAGCGGCGGCAGAGGCAGCAAATTCAGCACCATGAGCACCGTATTGATCATGACTCCAGCCGCGCCCATAAGAGCAGCAGGCAAGGCAAAGCTATCAGGAAGTATCACTGAAAAACGTATCAATAGCACCCACAATATCGCCATCAGCAGATTAACTCCGGGACCTGCGGCGGCGACCCAAAGCATGTCTTTTTTCGGATTGCGTAAACGCCCGAAATTCACCGGCACCGGCTTTGCCCAACCAAAAAGCATCCCGCCTATCAACAGTGCCAACGCCGGGACAAGCACCGTGCCCACCGGATCTATGTGTCGCGCAGGATTGAGGCTAATGCGTCCCATTTTGTACGCGGTCATATCGCCAAAGAACTTGGCTGCGTAACCATGAGCGGCCTCATGGACGGTAATGGCGAAAATTACAGGCAGCGTATAAATGGCGATGCGCTGCACCGTACCCAAGTCGCCCAACATATTGATGAAATGGTATAGCTCGTTGTTCAATCTAGATTCCTATTCGTCGCACAGGCTACAAAGCCCACGCACCCTTGCCTTGCCGCACTAACACAGGCGCAGCTCCTGTCAAATCAATCACCGTGGTCATCTCCATGCTACACGCGCCCGCATCAATCACCAAATCCAGTTGATGCTCCAAACGGTCTCGAATCACCCATGCTTCATTCAACGGATATTCCTCGTCCGGCAGGCTCAAAGTCATGGACAGCAGCGGCTCACCCAATTCCTGCAACAGCGCTTGCGTGACTGCATGGCCGGGCACACGCAAACCAATCGTGGCGCGTTTGGGGTGCTGCAAGCGTTTTGGTAACTCGCGCGTGGCCTCCAGAATGAAAGTGTAGCTGCCCGGCGTATGTGCTTTCAGCAAACGAAACTGGCTGTTATCCACCTTGGCATAGGTGGCAATCTCCGCCAAATTGCGGCACACCAGCGTGAAATGATGCTGCTCGTCAACGCCGCGAATGAGGCGGATGCGCTGTTGCGCGTCTTTGTCTCCTAGATGGCAGCCCAGCGCATAGCAAGAATCGGTGGGATAAGCGATGACGCCGCCGTCACGCAAGATTTCTACCGCTTGTTTGATAAGGCGTGGCTGTGGGGTTTCAGGGTGGATGGTGAAATATTGGGACATATTTTTTAGTCACTAAGATGAAACTACCACCGTCATTCCCGCGTAGGCGGGAATCCAGCCGAGCCACAGAGGCGCTAAATAGTCACACTCAACTCCGTTGATATTTGACTGGATTCCCGCCTCCGCGGGAATGACGATAATTTGGCTAATGTTTTTGTTCTTCAACCTCTTCCCAATCATGCCATACCGGCACACACCCCGCAGGCAGCTCTGGCAAGCGTCCCATTTCCATATAACTATGTGCAGCACCGTGATAATCCGAGCCTTGCGAGGCCATCAAGTCAAACTGATGCGCCAGCCGCGCAAACTCTTGATATTGGTCTTTGCTGTGACTGCCTGTCACCACCTCAATCGCCTCGCCACCCATCTCGCGGAATTCACTCAGTAACCTGAGCATATTAGTGCGACCCAAGTCGTAGCGCCCAGGGTGTGCAATGACAGGAATGCCGCCGCTGGCGATTATCCAGCCCATCGCGTCTTCCATATTCGCCCAACGATGCTCAAAATAGCCGGGCTTGCCTTTCACCAAGTAATTTTTGAACACGCTGCGGTTATCTTTGGCGTAGCCTTGCGCCACCAAAAACCTCGCAAAATGGGTGCGGCTAATCAAGCCGCCTTCACCGACAAAAGCGTATGCGCCTTGCAAACTGCCTCCTATGCCTATTTTGCTCAAACCAGCCGCCATGCCTTCAGCGCGAATGTGGCGGCCTTCACGAATTCTGGCTAATCCCGCCAGCAAAGGCGCAAAATCGGGCGCAATCTTCAAGCCCACAATATGCAAAGTGCGATTATTCCAAGTCACCGAAATCTCTACGCCGTTAATCAAGCGCATGCCCAACTCATGCGCCACGCCTCGCGCTTCATCCAAACCACGCACGTCGTCATGGTCAGTCAAGGCCAACACTTTTACCCCCTGTGCCGCTGCGTGGCGCACCAAAGCTGCAGGCGCGAGTGTGCCGTCGGATACGGTGGAGTGGCAGTGAAGGTCAATATGGGAAGGCATGATCAGATTAAGCTTGAGAGGCAGGCCGAATCATAGCAAAATGGCGACCTTACCGATACCTACGACTGATGTCACCTATGAAGTTTCTGTTTGATTTATTTCCGGTTATTTTGTTTTTTGCGGTGTTCAAGATGTACGGCATCTACGCCGCCACCGCCAGCGCCATCGTCGCCACGCTAGTGCAAATTGCCTGGGTAAAATTTAGGCACGGCAAGGTTGAGCCTATGCTCATCATCAGCGGCGTGATTATTGTGGTGTTCGGCGGCGCTACACTGCTGCTGCACAACGAAACTTTCATCAAGTGGAAACCCACAGTGCTGTATTGGTGTTTTGCAGTAGGGCTTTTATTAGCGGAAGTCATCTGGCACAAAAACGTAATCCGCAACCTGATGCAAGGGCAGATAAAGTTGCCAGAAAATGTTTGGCGACAGGTCAATTGGGCTTGGGCGGCGTTTTTTACGCTGCTTGGCTTCATCAACATCTACGTTGCATTTCACTATTCCACGTCCGATTGGGTCAACTTCAAGCTATTCGGCACGACTGGTTTGATGCTGGTGTTTGTGGTGCTGCAAGGCCTGTATCTGTCGCGTTTTATGGAAAAGGACGAGTAAATGCTATATGCGATTATGGCTGAGGACACTCATAACAGCCTTGAAAGACGGCTAGAGCATCGCCCGCCACATCTGGCGCGGCTGCAAGCGCTACAAGACCAAGGTCGTTTAATACTGGCCGGCCCCTTCCCCGCCATTGATAGCGTTGATCCCGGTTCGGCAGGTTTTTCTGGCAGTTTAATCGTGGCTGAATTTAGCGATTTGGAAGCCGCGCAGGAATGGGCAAAGGCTGACCCTTTTATGCTCAATGGTGTGTACAAACAAGTCACGGTCAAGCCTTTCCGTAAGACTTTGCCGTGAGCACGCTGTGAGTATAGAGCTTTTACGCGAACGACTTACCTCACTCCAGCCTAGCCGCTTGGAAATCACCGACGACAGCGCTGCACACCGTGGACACGCCGGCAGCACCGGTGGCGGACACTATACCGTGACCATCGAAAGTTCGCTTTTCAGTGGAAAATCAACGATAATTCGGCATCGTTTAATTTATGAAGCGGTAGGCGATTTGATTCCCACCCGCGTTCACGCATTAAGCATTAACGCAATTGCGCCAGTTCAATAAACCCAATGAAGGAAAACTCAATGTACTCTTTTAGCAAACTCTTAGGCGCACTGTTACTCACCGCCGCCATGAGCGCACACGCCGCCGACCCCGCTACTGTCAACGGCAAACCCGTCAAACAATCATTGCTGGATTTTATGGTGAAAGAATTAACCGCCAACGGGCAAAAAGTAGATGATGATGTACACGCCGCGCTAGTAAACCGTTTGATTGGGAACGAAGTGGTGCTTCAAGAAGCGCAAAAGGCCGGCATTGATAAAAGCGCTGATTTTCTTGCCAAGCAAGAACTCACCACGCGCGAGTTGCTGGTCAACACCTTCTTACAAGACTACATCAAGAAAAATCCGGTAGATGACGCCGCTGTTAAAGCTGAATACGACAAGTTCAAAGACCAATGGGGCAGCAAGGAATACAAAGCCAGCCACATTTTGGTGAAGACCGAGCAAGAAGCCAAAGATGTCATCGCGCAACTGGGGAAAAAGGGCGACTTCACCAAAATCGCCAAAGAAAAATCTCTGGATAGTTCTAAAGATAAAGGTGGTGATCTAGGCTGGTTTCCGCCAGCACGTATGGTGCGACCATTTGCTGAGGCAGTTGTTAAACTACAAAAAGGTGCTTACACCACCACGGCAGTACAAACTCAGTTTGGCTGGCACGTGATAAAGTTGGAAGATACGCGTGATGCACAACCTCCGGCATTTGAAACTGTTAAAGACGAACTTCGCGCCAATATGCAAAAGCAAAAAATCGTGACCTTGGTGAATGATTTACGCGCTAAGGCCAAGATTGTGGACAACAGCCCAGCCAAAGCCAAAAAATAAACTTTTGTTTTAAGCAAAAAGGCATCTGGATTTACGCCAGATGCCTTTTCTACTTTTATAATGCGCTCTCACTTTAGGGAACGATGCAATGAGTATTAAATCAGACAAATGGATACGCCGCATGGCAGCAGACACCGGCATGATAGAGCCGTTTGAGCCGAATCAGGTGAAGCAGGTCAACGGCCAAAAACTCGTGTCTTACGGCACTTCCAGTTACGGTTACGACATCCGCTGCTCCAGCGAATTCAAGCTGTTCACCAACATTAACAGCACCATCGTTGATCCCAAAAATTTCGACCCGAATTCTTTCGTGGAAGTGAACGCCGATTTCTGCATCATTCCGCCCAACTCCTTCGCACTGGCACGCACTGTGGAGTATTTCCGCATTCCTCGCAATGTACTGACCATCTGCTTGGGAAAATCCACCTACGCACGTTGCGGCATCATCGTCAACGTCACCCCGTTTGAACCTGAATGGGAAGGCTTTGTCACGCTGGAATTCAGCAACACCACCCCGCTACCAGCCAAGATTTACGCCAACGAAGGCTGCGCGCAAGTGCTATTCTTTGAGGCCGACGACGACGACGTGTGCGAGACTTCCTACAAAGACCGTGGCGGCAAGTATCAAGGGCAGCACGGCGTGACTTTACCCAAGATTTAAGCCGCACCATGCACCCCGAAAAAGTCATCTGGCGCGACCCTCAAGGCAAGATAGTGGCTTGCGTTGAGAAGAATAAGGTGATGCGTGAAAATCTGGAAGAAATTCAGCAAATCTGCCAAGACGCGCTAGAAGACGCAGTGCTGATGGGCTGTGATGAACAACAATTCCGCGCGGTATTGCTCGATCTCGTCAACGGCCTCGCCAACCCCTATCCACCTCTACAATAAGTCGCAACATCAGTTGTCACACTTATTCCGTAATCTAGCTCTTAAGTTTTCCCCATTAGGGAGGTTCTATGAAATTCCGTTTCCCCGTTGTCATCATTGACGAAGATTTTCGTTCCGAAAATACTTCTGGCTTAGGCATCCGCGTACTCGCCAAAGCCATCGAAGAAGAAGGTTTCGAAGTATTAGGCGTCACCAGCTTTGTGGATATGGCCTCGTTCGCGCAACAACAAAGCCGCGCTTCAGCCTTCATCTTGGCCATAGACGACGAAGAATTTGCTGAGGAATCAAGTGGTGGATCAAAAGCGGCCTTAGACCGTTTACGCAAATTCGTAGATGAAATTCGCTTTCGCAACGAAGAAATCCCCATCTTTCTGCATGGTGAAACCAGGACTTCACGCCACATCCCCAATGAAATTCTGCGTGAACTGAATGGCTTCATCCACATGTATGAAGACACGCCAGAATTCATCGCGCGTTACATCGTACGCGAAGCGAAAGCTTATTTGGATTCGCTACCGCCACCATTCTTCCGCGCCCTCACCAATTATGCCGCTGACGGCTCCTACTCCTGGCATTGCCCCGGTCATTCGGGTGGCGTGGCTTTCCTGAAATCCCCCGTTGGTCAGATGTTTCACCAGTTTTTTGGCGAGAATATGCTGCGTGCCGATGTATGCAACGCGGTAGACGAACTCGGTCAGTTGCTCGACCACACCGGCCCAGTAGCCGCATCCGAGCGCAATGCGGCGCGGATTTTCAACTGCGATCATCTGTACTTTGTCACCAACGGCACTTCCACCAGCAACAAAATCGTGTGGAACTCAACTGTGGCTCCGGGCGACGTGGTGGTGGTGGATCGCAACTGCCATAAATCGGTACTGCATTCCATCATGCTCACCGGCGCGATTCCGGTGTTTTTAATGCCTACGCGCAATCATTTCGGCATCATCGGGCCGATTCCGAGAGAGGAATTCGAGTGGGAAAACATACAAAAGAAAATAGAGAAAAACCCTTTCGCGCTGGATAAAAACGCCAAACCGCGTGTATTGACCATCACCCAAAGCACCTACGACGGCATTCTCTACAACGTGGAAGAAATCAAGGAAATGCTGGACGGCAAGATAGACACCCTGCATTTCGACGAAGCCTGGCTGCCGCACGCGTCTTTCCATGACTTTTACGGTGATTACCACGCCATAGGCGCAGACCGCCCGCGCTGCAAGGAATCCATGATTTTCTCCACACAATCCACGCACAAAATGCTGGCGGGTTTGAGCCAAGCCTCACAGATTCTGGTGCAGGATGCCGAGAACTATCAGCTAGACCGCGACGTGTTCAACGAAGCCTATTTGATGCACACCTCCACCAGCCCACAGTATTCCATCATCGCCAGTTGCGACGTGGCGGCGGCCATGATGGAGCCACCTGGCGGCACTGCGCTGGTGGAAGAATCCATCAAAGAAGCGCTGGATTTCCGCCGCGCCATGCGTAAAGTGGACGAAGAATGGGGCGCGGCTTGGTGGTTCAAGGTTTGGGGGCCAGATGACCTTTCGGAAGAAGGCATCGAAGAGCGCGAAGCGTGGATGTTGAAGACCAAAGCGCGTTGGCACGGCTTTGGCAAAGTGGCGAAAAATTTCAACATGTTAGACCCAATCAAAGCCACGGTGATTACCCCGGGGCTGGATGTGGAAGGTGATTTCTCTGATGAATTCGGCATCCCCGCCGCGATTGTCACCAAATATCTGGCGGAACACGGCGTAATTGTGGAAAAAACAGGTCTTTATTCCTTTTTCATCATGTTCACCATCGGCATCACCAAAGGCCGTTGGAACACGCTGGTAGCGGCGTTGCAGCAATTCAAGGATGACTACGACAAGAACCAACAACTGTGGCGCGTGCTGCCTGTGTTTGTGGCTAAACATCCGATGTATGAAAAAATGGGCTTACGCGATTTATGCACCCAGATTCACGAAGTGTATCGCGCCAATGACGTGGCGAGGCTGACGACGGAAATGTATCTTTCCGACATGATTCCGGCCATGAAACCGGCGGATGCTTTCGCCAAAATGGCACACCGCGAGATTGAACGTGTGGCGATTGAAAATTTGGAAGGTCGCATTACCAGTGTGCTGCTCACACCCTACCCGCCTGGCATCCCGCTACTCATCCCCGGCGAGCGTTTTAACGCCATCATCGTGCGCTATTTGAAGTTTGCGCGCGAATTCAACGCACGTTTCCCCGGATTTGAAACTGATATTCACGGGCTGGTGAAAGATGAAGGCGGCGACTACCACGTAGACTGCGTGGCTTAGGATTGGCTGTAGGTGATAAAGCTGTAAGGTAAGCCGGCGGCACTTGTAGCGGAGATGCATTCTATTTCTCGCCACTGTGTCGCTTCGTAACTGGGGAAATGGGCATCGCCCACAAACTCCTGATGTATTTTGGTGAGATAGAGTTTATCAGCCAGCGGTAAAGCCGCCTTATACAACTCGTTACCGCCGATGACGAACAATTCGTCGTCATCACCACATAACGCCAATGCCTGCGGCAAAGAGCCCGCCACCAACGCACCAGTTACTTGATATTGTGGATTACGGCTAATGACTACCGTGGTGCGCCCGGGCAACAAACGCCCCAGAGATTCGTAGGTTTTGCGCCCCATCAGGATGTGATGCCCCATCGTCAGGGCTTTAAAGCGCTTGAGGTCTTCTGGCAAGTGCCAAGGCAGCATGTTATCACGCCCAATCACGCCATTGCTGGCAACGGCGGCGATGACCGACAATTTCATGCCGACAACTTCATTTGCAATTTTGTATTGAGAACGTTTCGCCCTCTACAGATGAGCCACCTAAACTGGAGATCTGGCTAAGGCCAGGGTCGCCAGGGAGTTGCAAAGGAATAACAGTGCTGGCCGGTGCGATGCCAAACTGACCCGCAGAAAGCGTAAGCTCTCCCGCATCATTCTTCATCACCACTTCGCCTTCGTGCACCCCGACATAAACTGCGGGAGCAACCTCATCGCTGACATCAGTTTTTGTTTTCGCATCCACGACACCTGTTTCATCAATCTTGGCGCTGCCTTTAGTACATTTGCTGGTCGAGCAATCATCCACGTCAAACACTGTACCGCGAATACCGATAGTGGCAGTGGCGGTATTCATCTTATAGGCATCACGATTGCCGCGCTTGCTAATTAAGCCACTGATGGTACGCAAGCCGCCTTTTAACAAACCCAACGTGAACTTGTCTTTTTCAGGTTCATTTTCCTCAAAATGTTGCTCTTTAATTGCCACTTGGGTACTCGGTTTCAGCGTCATCACCATGCCATCAGAAAACTTGATTTGGGCATAAGCGCCCTTCTCTGTGGTAATGATGTCACCCTCTTTCACCGTAGAACCACGTGACAGTGCCAAAACATCTCCACTACGCTTGGCGGTAATCGTTCCCGCAAGCTGGGTCACCGTGCCATCAGCCAAGGCGGATACACTCATCAAAGTTAGCACAGCAAGCACCGTCCATTTTTGTAGCATATGTGTTAATTGCATGATCCCACCTCCGTCCGTGTGAAGTTGCCTTGATCGCCAGAAGCCCGTGCGGATTTACCCGTAGATTCACGATCAATAGCAAACAACAAATATCCATAGAGCGACGAATCCACGCCGCGTGGTGCCAAAGATTGAATATAAGCATCACCAAAGCCCAATCCAGCACTAGTGTCTATGGTGAACTCTGCACCGTTATACAAAGTCCAAGAAATTGGGTAGCCGTTTTGGGTCAGCGCATTATTGTTGAAATCAAAACGACCAGAGCCTTTGCCGCCTATAAGCACAATCCCGGTGTGATATTTGTTGATCGCACCATCGTCAATTGTCGTCACTGTAAGCGCGGAATTAAGTTCTCTATCCGCTAGAAGCGTTGCATCCAGCAGCCCACCAACATCCAGCTTGATCTCACCAGAATTAAGAATGCTGGCAGAGGTTAAGCCCGCACCACTACCCGCCTCAAGCACCAGACTTCTGCCTACTTTCAAATTCATAGTGGTCACCGGGTCCAGCACGGCAAAAGCATTAGACTTGCTAGTTCCCACGCCATTGATCGTGCCGCCGGTAATCACCATATCTTTTTTCACTTTCAAGGTCTTGCCATTGAATGCCTGAACGATAGCGCTGGCACTCGCCGTATTATTGGAACCCGTATGCGTCACCGTACCTGCTTTGATATAGAAATTACCATCCACCTTAACGTCTAGCGTATTGGCCGTGATAAAGGCATTAGCTTGCGATTCCGCATTGCTTACACCACCACCAAAATCAGCAGTGCCTCCCTGCAAAGTCAAGTCGCCCGTCGTGGCTATCTTCATATTATTCCCAGCTTTGAGAATAATGTCGTTAGTCAGCTTGGTGCCGCTCGCCATCACCGTAGTATGGCCGGCCAGCAACTCCAAGTTGTTGGCGACTATGTTGATGTCGTTTAGAGCTTCAATGTTCAAGTCGCCGTTCTGACCGGGGTTAGAAGCTCCTTGGAAAGTAACGGTACTCGCAAGATTCAGGTTGATGTTACGCCCCTTAATTTGCCCAGGACCGGACACCAATATGACACCAGAAGTGGTTAACGTAATATCACCATTGCCCGCATTGATATCCAAGGGCGTTGATACCGTGAGCAAACTACCTAGGTCAATATCTCCGTCGTAAGCACCAAAATTGATGCCGCCGCCAACAGCGCCATAAACCGCGTAACCATCATAGTCATAAAAAGTAAGTTGTCCCGTTGCATTTGCGCTATCCCCCAAATTACGCGAACGGAAATCTATGGAATCAACATCATTAAATCTGTTAACAAACTCATCACCAAGAGTGATGGACGCTCCCGCGTTATTCAGGGTCTTAACAGTTAAGTCTTCGGCAATAATAGGCGCTGCAGTCTGCGTCACGTTGCCGGTAGAAACAAAATTTGCACTACCACCAGCATTAGACACCCCATTAATCTTCAATGCACCTGTTTTGTAAATATAGATATCGCCTCCATTAGAGTTCGTCACCAGCCCATTAACATTAGCACCTATGTGTATCGGGCTGACGACATCATCGAGTGTACTCGGCGTATGCAGATCATCTTTCCCAATATGATGAGCACTCAGAACAATGTTGCCTTGCCCTGCCACGGTAGTGTCCAGCAACTCGGCTCCACCGCCGACGATGTTGTGATTAATTGAAGTGACATTCAGATTATTCGTGCCCGAATTGTTACCGTTGTAAGCCAAACTGCCCGTCAACACGACATCATCACCATTGACAATGCTAAGGCCACCGCCAGACAAGCCTATCGGTGATGTCAAATTACCCACTGTCAAAACTTGCGAACCAATACTCGAACCACCCACGGTCAAACCACCCGAAGTAGAAACGGTATTCAGTTCATTCTGGTCTAGTTGCAAAGTGCCCCCACCAGTACCAAGCCCCACGGTCACGTCAGTGGCCGCCTTTAAGCTCACCGCGCCGGCACCACCCACAACCTTATTCGCACCAGTGCCCAAAGTCATTTGGTCAGCCGTCAGATTAACAGCGCTGGTGTTAGCACCACCGCCATTAGTAATAATGCCAAGCACCGCAGAATTATCCAATACTCCAGTGCCTGCGTTGATAGTCACTCCCGTACCCCCAGTCACCGTACCCGTAACGGTAGTACCCACCGAGTTCGCGGTAAAGCTGTTAGCTGTCGTCACCGTACCCAATTGCAACAAAGTGCTGTCTTTAATCTGTATGGCATTAGCGCCGGTGTTGCTGAGCCCAACCACGCCAGTAAAGTCATTGCCCGCATTGGTCAGAGTGATGGCATTCGCACCTGCGCTAAAGCTGGTCGCCCCTGCTCCACCTGCTTGGGTGATAGCGCCAGTTTGTGTGATTGCGCCATTGCTGATGACGTCTAACGTACCGCTACCGACTGAACTAGTGCCAAACTGAATAGCGTTGGTGTCGGTGATTTGAACATTATTTGCACCCGTGTTGGTCAAACTCACAGCGCCCACAAAGTTGTTCGCAGCGTTGGTCAGCGTAATGGCTGCAGCACCGGCGTTGATGGCGCTAGTGCCAGTGATAGTGAGTGCACCAGCTTGGGTGACTGCGCCAGTGTTGCTGGTGGCGCTTAGGTTGCCGCCTACTGTGCCAGTGCCTAGGTTAAGTGCGCCGGTGTTGATGGTGGTGAGGTCGCCACCCAAGGTCAGTGTGGCGAGGGTAAGCGCATTAGTGTCGGTGATGGCGGTGGCGTTGCTTCCAGTGTTGCTAAGGGTGACCGCACCCACAAAATTGTTTGCCGCATCAGTGAGACTAATGGTATTTGCACCCGCATTGATATTGCTAGTGCCAGTAATCACTAAGCCACCTGCGGTTTCTGTAATCGCACCACTGTTGCTGACAGCACTCAAGTTACCGCCTACCGTACCCGTACCTAGATTCAATGCGCCGGTGTTGATGGTGGTGAGGTTGCCGCCCGCACCTGCAATGCTTAAAGTGCCGAGTGTCAGGGCGTTGCTGTCGGTGATTTGTACCGCGTTGCCGCCAGTGTTGGTGAGGTTCACAGCGCCCACAAAGTTGTTCGCAGCGTTGGTCAGCGTAATGGCTGCAGCACCGGCGTTGATGGCGCTAGTGCCAGTAATGGTCAATGCACCCGTTTGAGTAACCGCACCGGTGTTGCTGGTGGCGCTTAAGTTACCACCTACCGTACCAGAGCCTAGGTTCAGTGCGCCAGTGTTGATGGTGGTGAAATCACCACCCAAGGTCAGTGTGGCGAGGGTGAGCGCGTTGGTGTCGGTGATGGCGGTAGCGTTGCTTCCAGTGTTGCTAAGAGTTACAGCGCCCACAAAGTTGTTGGCCGCGTTACTCAGCGTAATAGTGCCATTACCAGCATCAACACTCGTCGTACCCGTCACCGCAAACGCACCGCTTTGTGACAGTGCACCGTTACTTTGCAAGCTCAAGTTGCCGCCCAGCGTCAGTGCTGCCACATCCAGGGTATTGGTGTCGCGGATAGAGATATTGTTAGCACCCGTGTTAGCCACAGTGACCGTACCACCGAAATCATTAGCCGCATTGGTCAACGTAATCGCAGCGCCACCGGCATCGATGTTGTTGGTGCCGGTAATCGTCAGTGCGCCAGTTTGAGTGACCGCACCAGTGTTGCTAGTAGCGCTTAAGTTGCCACCGACCGTACCAGAACCTAAATTCAGTGCGCCGGTGTTGATGGTGGTGAGGTCGCCGCCCAAGGTCAGTGTGGCAAGCGTCAGTGCGTTGGCGTCGGTGATGGCAGTGGCATTAGCGCCAGTGTTACTGAGGGTGACCGCACCCACAAAGTTATTAGTAGCATTCGTCAACGTAATCGTCGCAGCTCCCGCATCAATGGCGCTAGTGCCAGTAATGGTGAGTGCGCCGGTTTGCGTGATTGCACCGGTGTTGCTGTTGGCGCTTAAGTTACCGCCCACTGTGCCAGAGCCTAAATTAAGTGCGCCTGTACTGATGGCGATGAGGTTGCCTGCGGCGATGCTGAGTGTGCCTAAGGTTAAGGCATTCGTGTCAGTTATCTGTACTGCGTTTGCGCCAGTGTTGGTCAGGCTGACCGCACCGGTGAAGTTGTTGGCGGCATCGGTGAGGGTGATGGTATTAGCACCGGCGTTGATGTTGCTAGTGCCGGTGATAGCGAGCCCACCCGCGGTTTCTGTAATCGCGCCGCCGTTGCTGGTTGCACTCAAGTTACCACCTACCGTGCCAGTGCCTAAGTTAAGTGCGCCGGTGTTGATGATAGTGAGGTTGCCCGCAGCGATGCTCAAGGTGCCGAGCGTCAATGCATTGGCATCCGTCACCTGAACATTGCCGCTGGTATTGGTCAGACTCACAGCACCTACAAAATTGTTAGTAGCATTCGTCAGCGTAATCGCTGCGCCTCCGGCATTGATGTCGCTAGTGCCCGTGATGGCGAGTGCGCCGCTTTGGGTGATTGCTCCCGTGTTGCTAGTAGCGCTCAAGTTGCCGCCTACTGTGCCAGTGCCTAGGTTAAGTGCGCCGGTGTTGATGGTGGTGAGGTCACCTGCGGCGATGCTCAGCGAGCCTAATGTTAAGGCGTTGCTGTCGGTGATCTGGACTGCATTAGCGCCGGTATTGGTGAGGCTGACTACGCCAGTGAAGTCATTGGCTTGAGTCAAAGTAATCACCCCTGCACCCGTAATGAAACTAGCAGCACCCGCAGCCGCGGTTTGGGTGATCGCGCCCGTTTGGGTAATGCTGTTAGCGCCAGTGGCATTGACCGTCAAGGTGCCAGTACCTACGTTACTAGTGCCGAGTATCAGCGCGTTGGCATCAGTAACGGCGACGTTATTAGCGCCACTGTTGTTCACTGAAACTGCGCCGGTAAAGTCATTCGCTTGGGTCAGGGTAATCACACCTGCCCCGCCATTAAAGGTGGCAGCGCCTGCACTGGCGGCTTGAGTAATCGTGCCACTCTGCGTGATGCCGACGGCGTTGACGGTTAAGGTGCCGCTACCGACTGAGCTGGCAGCAAACTGAATGGCGTTGGTGTCGGTGATGGCGACGTTGTTCGCGCCAGTGTTGGTCAGTGTTACGTCTCCGGTAAAGTTGTTAGTGGCACTAGTCAGGGTGATGACGCCCGCGCCGGCATTCACCGTAGTCGCTGCCGCCAGAATATTCCCCGCCGTCTGATCAACCCCTACACCGCCCAAGGTCAAGCCAAAACCCGTCGCGTTGATATTGGCGCCAATATCCAACAGGCCTGCGGTCACTATGGAAGTCGCGCCGCCAGTGGTCACGTTGCCGATTACATTCAAGCCACCTGCATTATCTTTCAGAGTGAACGCTCCCACGCTGCTGAACGCGCCCAAGCTGGTCAGCACGTTGTTTCCACCCAAAGTCACCGCCGCGCCAGCATTGCCCGTCAGCGTCCCGGCTGTGATGATGCCAGTTTGGGTAACTGCGCCACTCAGATTATTGACAGTAGCGCCGCCCAGCACCACAGTGCCAGTAGCACCCGTGGTGATGTTGCCAAGCGCTGACGTGGTGGCATCTATCACTTGTATCGCAGTAGCGGTGTTGCTCGTGGTGGTGAGTGCACCTGCTAGGTTAATCGCGCCATCATTGGCATCTACCAGAATATCGCCAGCGCCACCGTCCACCGTACCGCCAGTGCTGGTAACGCCAACACCGGTCAGATTAACTGCCGTGCCGGTGATGTTGTTAGCACCCAAAGCCAGTGCAGAAACAGTAGTCGTGATGGTCGTAGTTCCGACGCCGCTGTTGATAGCTCCCGTCACATTGAGACCACCCAAGTCATTGATAGTCAACGTGCCGTTGCTGGTGAATGCACCCAAATTGGTGATGGTGTTAGCGCCACCCAAGACCACGGTACTTGTGGTGCTGCCAGCAAGCGTGCCAGTATTGATGACACCAGTTTGCGTCACTGCGCCAGTCACGTCGCTTGTTGTGCCTATGGTGGTGGTACCAGTCGCACCAGTGCTTACATTCGCCAGCGCCACTGTGCTGGCGTTGTGCACCGTCACTGCCGTCGCGGTGTTACTTCCTGTGCTGATAGCACCGCCCAGATTGATTGCCGCGGCACCACCGTCTACGAGAATATCGCCACTACTAGAGGTCAACGTACCTCCTGCGGTGGTCGTAACCCCGATACCTGCAAGCGTCACACCTTTACCCACCCCACTGGCGGAAATCGCATTACTGATGGTGGCCGTTGAGCCTGTTGAAGCGAGGCTGATATTGCCGTTACTTGTGGTCACAGTGCCCGTGGTGGTAAGAGCGCCAGTCGCGCTAATGGAAATATCGTTGGCGCTACTGGTCGTGCCTAATGCCAATGCGCCGGTTTGGGCGATATAGATACCATTCGTGGTTGTGCTGGCATTAAGAGCCGTCACCACAATATCAATATCATTTGCTGCGCCCACAGCGCCTATACCCGTGCTTGCTACAAGTGTTGTGGTAGTGGCTGCGATGTTTTCATTGCCAGCGCCATCAAGAGCGGTAATGTCGGTAATCGCGCCCGTCGTAGCAGTCACATTTACCAGACCCGTAGTGTTTGCGATTTGTCCTAAAGCCACGCCACCACTGGCCAGCAAAGTCACCGTGCCGCCGCCAGCAGTATAGACAGTACCATCGGCCATGCTGATGTTGCCACTACCAGCGGTCACATTTATAACACCTACGCCACCCGTAGCCAGGTCGCCAGTCGCCGTATTAACAATACTATCGCTATCTAAAACAACATCACCGCTGCCACTAGTGACCGCGGCATTTACCGTAAGCACGGTATCTCCGTCTAGTTCAGCATCGCCACTGCCATTTGCCGTCACTACGCTATTGGCATCCAGCGTACCAGTAGTCACCTTAACCTTGATATTGCCACTGCCGCCCAAGGTACGCACCCCGGTACCCCCAATAATAAGGTTGGTCGCATTGGTAACATTGATGTCACCACTCGTGCTATTGGTCGCTACTAGCGTGCCAATGCTGGTGTTAATGTCCGCCACGCCGCCAGCAGAGCCTATACCAAGTGCCGCCGCCAGAGTGGCGAGGCCGGAAGTGATGATGTTGGGAGTTTCAGCAGCCGTAATGTCGGTAATCGCGCCCGCTGTGGCCGTGACATTCACCGCGCTGCTGGTAGTGTTGATTTGACCCAACACCACGTTATTAGCCGCGGTCACATTCACCGTGCCGCTACCCGTAGTAAAGATGGTGCCATCGGCCATGGTGATGTTGTTGGCGGTCGCCGTCACGTCTATAGTGCCGGTGGTGCCGGTTGTCAGATCGCCATTCACCCCAAAAGTCGTCCCCGTGCCCCCGGTCAGACTCAAGTTGCCGCTGGTGCTGGACAAGGCGTTATTGACTGTGAGCAATCCGGCCGCATTCAATGTCACACCCCCACTACCATTTGCTGTCAGCGTATTACTGATGGTGATATTGCCAGCTGTATTACTGATGTTAATAGTGCCATTGTTGGAAGTGCTAGCATTACCACTGGTGGTAATCGCCCCGCCCGCACTCACGGTCAGGCTAGAACCCGCCGTTATCGCGGCCAAGTCAATGGCATTAGCATCGGTAATCTGTACTGCGTTAGCGCCACTATTGCTGGCTGTCACGCTGCCGGTAAAGTCGTTGGCCTGGGTTAGAGTAATCACGCCTGCACCACCGTTAAAGGCGGCCGTTCCGGCTGCGGGGGTTTGGGTAATTGCACCGGTTTGAGTGATGCCAACCGCGTTAACAATCAGCGTGCTAGTGCCTACGTTACTGGTGCCGATAATCAACGCATTGCTGTCCGTCACGGCGACAGCATTCGCGCCGCTGTTGTTGAGCGAGACGGCTCCGGTAAAGTCATTAGCCTGCGTCAGCGTAATCACGCCTGCGCCACCATTAAAGATGGCAGCGCCTGCCGAAGCAGCTTGAGTGATAGCGCCACTCTGTGTGATGCCGACGGCATTGAAGGTTAAGGTCCCGCTACCCACAGAACTGGTAGCAAATTGAATAGCATTCGTATCAGTGATGGCGACGTTGTTAGCGCCAGTATTGGTCAGTGTTACGTCCCCAGTAAAGTTGTTACTTGCATTATTCAGCGTGATAGCTCCGGCTCCTGCGTTGGCGGTGGTCGTGCCCGTGACCACAAACGCACCGCTTTGTGACAATGCGCCGTTACTTTGCAAACTCAAGTTGCCACCCAGCGTCAATGCGGCCACATCCAGAGTATTGGTATCGCGGAGAGAGATGTTATTTGCGCCCGTATTTGCAACAGTGACTGTGCCACCAAAATCATTAGTCGCATTGGTCAGCGTAATCGCTGCTGCACCCGCATTGATGTTGCTAGTGCCGGTAATCGTCAGTGCGCCGGTTTGAGTGATCGCACCCGTGTTGCTGGTGGCGCTTAAGTTGCCGCCGACCGTGCCGGTGCCTAGATTGAGTGCGCCGGTGTTGATGGTGGTGAGGTTGCCGGTGGCGACGCTTAAGGTACCGAGAGTTAAGGCGTTGTTGTCGGTGATCTGTACGTTGTTAGCGCCGGTGTTGGTGAGGCTGACTGCGCCAGTGAAGTCGTTGAGTTGCGTCAGCGTAATCACGCCTGCACCGGTGGTGAAGCTGGTTGCGCCTGCGCTGGCAGCCTGGGTAATCGCTCCCGTCTGGGTGATGCTGTTAGCGCCCGTGGCGGTAACCACTAGTGAGCCAGTACCTACACTGCTGGTGCCCAGTACGATGGCATTGGTGTCAGTGAGGGCGACGTTGTTTGCGCCGCTGTTGTTCAAGCTGACCGCGCCGGTGAAGTCGTTGGCTTGAGTGAGGGTAATCACACCTGCGCCACCGTTGAAGGTGGTAGCGCCTGCGCCGCCTGCTTGGGTGATGGCACCGGTTTGGGTGATGCCTACGGCGTTGACGGTTAAAGTGCCGCTGCCGACTGAGCTGGCCGCCAGTTGAATGGCGTTGGTGTCAGTAATGGCGACGTTGTTTGCGCCACTGTTACTCAAGGTCACAGCACCGGTGAAGTTGTTGGTGCCGGTGGTCAGCGTAATAGCGTTGGCGCCTGCGGTGATGCTGCTGGTGCCGGTGATGGCCAATGTGCCGCTTTGGGTGATGCCTGCGCCGGTGGCGGTGAGGTTGCCGCTTAAGGTGAGCGCTTGTAGGTCTAGGGCGGTGGTGTCGAGTACGGTGACGTTGGCCAGTGTACCTGCGCTAGCAAAGGCGACTGTGCCAGTGAAGGCGTTGGCGGCATTGGCGACAGTGATGTTGGAACCGCCTACTGCGGTGAAGGTGCTATTGCCGGTGATGGTCAAAGCGCCGCTGTTGGTGATATTGCCGCCGGCGGTAGCACTGAGGTTATTAGTGGTGGTAATCGCGCCTAGGTCTATGGCGTTAGCATCGGTAATCTGGATGGCATTAGCGCCAGTGTTGTTGGCTGCGACTGCACCGGTGAAGTCGTTGGCGTTAGTCAGGGTGATGACGCCCGCGCCACCATTCAGGGTGACAGCACCTGCACCCGCTGCCTGAGTCACCGTGCCAGTCTGGGTGATGCCGACAGCATTTACCGTCAAGGTGCTGGTACCAACACTACTGGTTCCAAGCTGAATTGCGCCACTGTTAGTGACGGCAACCGCATTGGCTCCGGAGTTGTTCAAACCTACCGCGCCAGTAAAACTGTTACCCGCAGTGGTCATGGTGATAACGCCTGCGCCACCATTCAGAGTGACAGCACCTGCCGCCGCACCTTGGGTAACAGCGCCAGTTTGGGTGATGCCGACGGCGTTGACCGTGAAGCTACCCGTGCCCAGCGTGGAAGCGCCTAGGCTAATGGCGTTGGTGTCAGTTACGGCAACATTGTTGGCACCTGAATTATTGAGTCTGACCGCGCCGGTAAAATCGTTGGCCTGCGTCAGCACAATCACTCCGGCACCACCATTAAAGATAGCATTGTTAGCACCGGCGGCTTGCGTAATAGCACCTGTCTGAGTGATGCCGACGGCATTGATGACAAATGTTCCAGTGCCTACGTTGCTGGTACCCAGTATTAAGGAATTGACATCAGTCACAGCGTTGTTGCTACCCAAAGTGTTGTTGAGACTGACTGCACCTGTGAAGTCGTTAGCTTCGAGCAGGGTGATGGCGCCTGCCGCACCACCGTTAAACGTGACGGTGCCAGCCGATGCTGCCTGTGTGATGGTTGCCCCGCTGGCTTGGCTGATGCCGTTGGCGTTGACCGTAAGGCTGCCAGTACCTAGAGTGGAAGTACCGAAGCTAATGGCACCAGCGCTGGTCACGGCGACGTTGAAGGCACCACTATTGGTGAGGCTAAGATTGTTCACGAAATCGTTGCCTACATTGGTGAGTGTGATGCTATTGGCTCCGGCGTTGATGTTGCTGGTACCCGTGATGGCAAGTGCGCCAGTTTGCGTGACTGCCGTACTATTGCTAGTGACAGCGAGGTTGCCCCCCACCGTACCAGTACCTAGATTCACCCCTGAGCCAC
Organism: Methylophilaceae bacterium; assembly: GCA_046155285.1. Classification (GTDB taxonomy): domain Bacteria; phylum Pseudomonadota; class Gammaproteobacteria; order Burkholderiales; family Methylophilaceae; genus CAILHX01. Next base: position 93,134 of record JBJXEA010000010.1, read on the forward strand.
TGGAAATAGTGGTGAGATCACCCCCAATACTTAAGGTGCCAAGCGCCAAACTGTTCCCATCAGTAATTTGTACTGCATTGGCTCCGGTATTACTCAAGCTGACTGCACCAACAAAATCATTTACGCCGCTAGTAAGCGTAATAGCATTGGCACCAGCCGTGAAGCTGGAAGTGCCGGTGATGGCCAATGAGCCACTCTGGGTGATGCCAGCGCCGGTTGCCACCAAATTACCAGTTAGGGTCAGAGTCTGTAAGTCGAGTGCCGTGGTATCTAAAACGGTGACATTGGCAAGGTTGCCAGAAACTGGGGCAAAGGAAACGGTGCCCCCAAAACTGTTACCTGCGTTGGCAACAGTAATACTATTACCGCCAGCCACAGTAAAGGTACTGTTACCACCAATCACCAACGCACCACTGTTGGTAATATTGTTCGTTGTAGCCGTAGCGCTCAGGTTATTAGCAGTGGTAATCGCCCCCAGATTCAAGGCATTGGCATCAACTAAAGTTATCGCATTCGCACCGCTGTTAGAAGCCGAAACTGCACCAGTAAAGTCATTAGAAGCACTATTCAGTGTGATTACACCTGCGCCACCATTAAAGGTAGCCACACCCGCAGAAGCCGCTTGGGTAATGGTGCCACCTTGTGTGATGCCGACAGCATTCACCGTCAAGGTGCTGGTGCCAACACTACTGGTGCCAATCTGAATGGCATTGACATCTGTTACAGCAACCGCATTGGCACCTGAATTATTGAGACTAACATTGCCAGTAAAGTCATTACCGGCGTTAGTCAGGGTAATGACCCCAGCACCCCCATTAAAGGTAGCGGTACTAGCACCTGTCGCCTGTGTAATGGCACCTGTTTGTGTGATACCGACAGCATTCACTGTTAAGAGGCTGGTTCCTACATTCACTGTACCAAGCACAATAGCGTTAGCATCAGTAATGGCAACATTGTTAGCACCACTGTTATTGAGGCTAACCGCACCCGTAAAATCGTTAGAGGCGTTGGTCAAGGTAATGGAATTCGCGCCAGCATTGAAGCTGCTGGTGCCGGTGACCGTGATTGCCCCCGTTTGGTTAATCAGAGCGCCGCTTGTAGCGCTGAGGTTGCCACCCACGCTGACGGGACCAGCGAAACTCAATGAATTTCCTGCGTTAACCGTCAGGTTGCCACCTGTACTCACGCTGGCCAAACCAAGTCCATTAACATCTGTTACCTGAACATTATTTGCGCCACCAGTGTTGGTTAGGCTGATACCCCCACCAAAGTCATTTGAAGCATTGGTTAGGGTAATGGCGTTAGCCCCTGCACTAAAGCTAGCGCTACCTGTGGCTATTACCAGCGCCCCGCTCTGGGTAATGCCTGCGCCAGTAGCGACAAGGTTGCCCGAAAGAGTCAACGCCTGCATATCAAGCGCTGTCGTGTCTAAGACCGTTACATTCCCCAGAGCGCCTGAACTAGCAACAAAACCTACCGTACCACCAAAATTATTACCCGCATTGTTGACCGTGACGCTTGCGCCATTAGCGGCGGTGAAAGTAGAGGCGCCAGTGATAGCGAGGGCGCCGCTGTTGGTGATAGCGCCGGCCGTGGCTGCAACAGCGTAGGTGCCGCTCACCGTAGATGCGCCTAAGTTAATAGCGATAGCATTATTCAAGGATACATTGTTGCCACTCACCACACTGACAGCACCGGTGAAGTTGTTGCCGCTATTCAGGGTGATGTTGTTGGCAGCACCTGCGGTGAGGCTGGTGGTGCCGCCTATATTGAGAATTCCGCTTTGCGTAATGCCTGCACCGGTAGCCACTAAGTTGCCAGTGAGGGTAAGGGCTTGTAGGTCTAGGGCGGTGGTGTCCAGTACCGTGACGTTGGCTAAGCCGCCCGCGCCAGCAAAGGCGACCGTGCCGGTGAAGGCGTTGGCCGCATTGGCCACGGTGATGCTGGCTCCCGCTGCGCTAGCGGTAAAGGTGCTGTTGCCCCCTATGGTCAAGGCGCCGCTGTTGGTGATGTTGCCAGTGGTGGCGGTGGCTCCCAAATTGCCAGAGATATTAATCGCGCCTAAATCAAGACCACCAGCGGCATCCGTCACACTGAAGTTGCTGCCGTTGGTGACATTCACCGCACCGGCAAAATTATTACCTGCATTGTTCAAAGTCACGCTGTTACCCGCACCAGGAGTAAAGGTGCTCGCGCCGGTAATGACGAGTGCGCCGCTGTTGGTGATATTGCCGCTGGAAGTCACTCCTAAGGTGCCAGTGGCAGTGGTAGCGCCGAGAATAACGGCATTAGCATCAGTGACCGCGACGTTAGTGCCGCTGGCGCTGACAGTGCCGAAGTCGTTGGTGGCTTGATTCAGGGTGATGCTGGTGACAGCGGTAGCATTAAGCGTACTGGCGATAATATTGCCAGCAGACTGGCTAATCAGCCGACCAGAATTCATGGTGACCGTGCCGGCGTTGCCATTAACATTACCAGCGAGGGTGATGTCACTAGTGGCTCCGGTGGCGGTCAAACTCACGCCTGTACCAGTGGTTGAGCCCGCAGCACTCACTGCCAAGGTACCGCCCGTTGCAGTGATGGACAGAGCGCCAGCTCCGCTGGCAACCGCGCCAGTGACATTCAGCGCACCCGCATTATTGACAGTGACCCCGCCGGTGGTGCTGGTGAATGCGCCCAAATTAGTAAGTGTGTTGCTGCCAGCTAAAGTGACGCTATTGGTAGTGCTGCCGGTCAAAGTGCCGGTGTTGATAATGCCGGTTTGCGTCACCGCGCCGGAGATGTTGGCCACGCCGATGGTCGTTGTGCCCGTTGCGCCCGTGGTGATGTTACCCAGCGCTGCCGTGGTGGCATTTTGTACGGTTACCGCAGTGGCGTTATTGCTGGTAGTGGTGAGTGCTCCAGCTAGATTAATTGCCGCCGCGCCGCCGTTGATAGAAATGTCACCGCTCACACCGTTAACCGTGCTGCCTGCGCTGCTGGTCACCCCAGCGCCTTGAAGAGTAACACCAGTACCGCTGACGCTATTAGCCGCCAAGGCCAATGCGCCACCGGCGGTAGTGATGCTGGTTGCACCCGTTCCACCGATGACAGCACCAGTAACATTCAGACCACCCGCGGTGTCATTCAGTGTGAGGGCTGTACCTACGGTAAATGCGCCAAGGTTAGTGATGGCATTGGCTTGGCTCAATGTTGCACTGTTCAGCACACTACCCGTCAACGTACCGACGGAAATCGTACCTGCTGCTGTTTGCGTGACAGAGCCGCTCACCGTGCCAGTCCCCGTGACGAGATTCAACGTGCCGGAAGTGCCGCTAATCGCCTGTGTGATGCTGATGTCGCGGAATGCGCTCAAGTTAAGGGTGTTGGCGGTAGCCCAAGTAATCGCGTCGTTGACCAGCACGTCGCCGTTGGTACCACCTACAAGACCACCAGAGCTAAGAATGGTAACGTTACCCAAACCAAGATTAGTGCTGACTAAAAGCCCCGTGGTGTCTCCCCCAGCAGCAGCAATCACAAAATCCACAGGATCGAGCAACCAAGTACCAGAATGACCAGCGGGCGCTAAGGTAGTCACTCTGGCACCTTCACCCACTTTCAGATTAGAGCCTGAAGTTTCTACATAACCGCCATTGCCACCATTAACGCCACCGCGAGCGGTGATGGTGCCATCGAAACGGGTATTGCCGTCAGACCACACCGCAACATCGCCGCCATTGCCCGCATCTAGCGCATCTGCATTAATACTTGCTGCTGAGTCTATTGTGGTGCTGGTAGCACGTTGATCATTACCCCCGTGAAAATCACCGCCGACCATCACTTTTCCGCCGCCTGCGTCGCCGGAGGCGCTTACCGTGGCGTTACCTTGTAGTGCTACATGGTCACCGAGAATTGTGATGCTGCCACCCTTAGCACCATTGCTACCTTGTGCCGTAGTTACCGAACCCGCGCCCAGCGTAGTGCTGCCCGTGGCTTTGAATACGATGTTGCCTTGCGCATCTCGTGATGCGGAATTAGCGCTGGCTATGCCGTTTTGCTTGACCGCGCCGCCGAAAATACTGATGTTTTTACTGACCAGTGAGCCCACATTCAGCACCTGATTAACCGTGGCGTTAATTGCCACCTGCACATCAGGATGCTTGAGGTCTACCAGATTGGCAGACTTTCCAGCCGCCAACAAAATATCGCCGTCGGGGGCTTCTATCACTCCGCTATTTTCAACGTCAGTAGCCAGCAACACCACTGAGCCTCCAGGCAAGGCAGTAATGGAGCCTTGATTGTTAATGCCGCCAGCGCCTGCCACTTCACCAAAAATCAGTTTCCCACTAAGAAAATCTTGATCGGAAAGGTTTAATGTAGACGCCACCAAACCTGCCACGTTCACTTGCGCGTTAGGACCAAAGGCGATGCCGTTTGGATTAAGCAGAATCACGCGCCCGTTGGATTGAAGGCTACCGAAAATTTGTGACGGATTACCGCCAGTGACGCGGTTCAGCACTTGGCTGGCCGCGGAGGGCTGAATGAAGCGAGTTAACTCGCCCTGACCAATGGAAAAGCTATTCCAGTTGATGATGGCATTGGCGGAGTTGGTGATATTGAGGACGTTGCCTTGCTGATTGAAAACCGCAGTGCCGCTAGCAACTGTGCCATCAATCGGGTTGGCTAGTAGAACGGTGGGAAATGCCGTGGTCAACACCAAAAACCGCGCGATAAGCTTGAATGCGGGGGTTTTTCTCCAGCGATTCATCACTAACTGGTTTTTCATGTTGGCATTCCCTTAGAAAGTCCAAGACAACTGTGCGTGCGTCTTGGTGTGATGCCCAATCGCATCATTCGGACTACCGATGCGCGCCCAATCTATACGGAAATCCACGTTCTCACCGAACGCCATGCGCAGGCCTAAACCTGAGCTTTGCACATGACTCCCTTGATTTTCAAACACCTCAGGGTGATTACGCTTCACCGAACCCGCATCCCAAAACGTCAATGCTCGCACCTTGAAATTCTCTGGCAAAAAGGTCAAATAGTCTGTGACATATTTACCAAACTCAGGAGTGTAGGCTTCAAAGGTGACTTGATTGCCAGTGTCATTAGAAAAAGCACGCTCATCCAAGCCACGTATGGAGTCATGTCCGCCAATGCCAAACTGCTCGCCCGCCATAAGTAAATCGCGCGTGAATTGACCACTGAACTTAGCTCTGGCCTGCCAGCCGCTCTTGAAAAGATAGCTGTAGTCCACGCCATATCGCATCAGGAAATAAGAGGCTCTGGAATGAGGTCGTAAGCCTTGTTGCACGAAGTCATCGGTTTCGCCATGCGAGCCATAGGGAATATTCTGTACAAAACTGAAATAACCGTTAAAAAAATACGGCTCAGTGCTTTTAGATAAAGACAGCGTCAAATCCAAAGGATGTATCGTCACCCGGGGGACTAGGTTTTGCACACTCCCAACAATCACTACATTGGTCTTGAATAGGCGATATGCATAACCAACCGAGACCTTTGGCTCCCAATCACCCATTTTTTTCAGATTTTGGTTGTAGTGCAGTTCGTAGACGTTGCCTGCGCCACTGATAGAAAAGTTGCCCACCGTCGTCCCCACCTCACCTGAGTTCACACTGGAATAGCCCACAATGGCATCCAGGCTGGAATCCAGGCTGTAAAATGGTATGTGATAACTAATCGCGCCTATCTTGACATCCCGATGATGCTGGTCAGGCGAAGTGACTGCCTGCATGGTCAGCACATGGTCGAGATTGAACAGATTGGAATTCTGGAAAGCAATACCTGCGCGAAACAACCCGGTTCTATGGTTACCTGTGGTATCTAAGGTAGCCGCCCAACGGAGGGGATTTTTCTCGCTGACCTTGACGTTAGCAACCACGTCGCCCTCTTCTTCGCCCGGCTTGAATACCACGTTCAGACGCTTGGCAGGGCTGCGCCCCACTTCCGCCAAATTAGCCGACATTTCGTCAATATTAGGCGTTTCACCCACTTTGAGCGAAGGCAAAGAAAACACGATATTCTCTTCGTCAAAATACCTTTTTTTATCCACCTCAATCCGCGCAACCCTGCCTTCTACCACCTTAAATCTCACCAACCCCTCTTGCAAACGCTGCTCGGGCAAGGTGACCAGCACGGTGCTATAACCAATCTTGGCATAGGCCCCCTCTAAAGCCTCTAGCGCCTCTTGCACGGTGGCAAAGCTTTTGTTATCGCCCACAAATGGCGCAAGCACGATGTCTACGGTGGCGGAGTCAAGCAGATGATTGCCTTCCACCTCAAACGAGGTGATAGGAAAGGTGAGCGACTCTTCAACATCGGCCGCAAAAACTTGAGGAGTAACAATGGAAAAGCAAACGACAAGCAAGACCATCCGCTGCGCGAGCCATAGGCTGAGAAATTGGATTGGGTTAGTCGAGCTTAAGCAATGAGCCATAAGGGAAATCTGCGCTTTTCTAGCGCGGCAAATTGAAGTCTGAATTCTACACCAAGAACAATGAGTTTATGTGGAAAAGCACCACAGAAAAGGGCGCAATGTTGCAAAAACACAACAGTTGTGAACGGCATGTGAAACTCAGGGAAATAAAGGCAAGAAAAGACTGGAGGCGCGAACCAGAGTCGAACTGGTCTAAACGGCTTTGCAGGCCGCTGCATAACCGCTTTGCTATCGCGCCTTATGAGCTACTTAAAACCACAAATCAAAACGGGGAAAGCGGATGCCTTCCCCGTTTTTTAAGCTGGAGCGGGAGACGAGTCTCGAACTCGCGACCTCAACCTTGGCAAGGTTGCGCTCTACCAACTGAGCTACTCCCGCATTTAACGAAGGCGCGATTCTAGTGAGTCCCACCACTTGTGTCAAGCGCGTAACTGGCTTTTGGCGGCGCGTAAATAATAGACCATGGAAATCAATGTCAGCATAGCGGCAACAATCATCAGATAAGTGCCTATTTGGGCAACATTAAAGCCGAATAAAGGTTGGTAGAAGAGCAAAAATGGAATCGCCACCATTTGTGCGATGGTTTTAATTTTACCTATGGTCGCCACTGCCACCTTACCACCCGCCCCCACTCCCGCCATCCACTCACGCAAGGCAGAAATAGCGATTTCTCGACCTATGATGATGAATGCAATCACTGCGTTGACGCGTTCAAAATCAACCAACACCACCAACGCCGCAGCCACCATCAGCTTGTCGGCGACAGGGTCTAAAAACGCGCCGAAATTGGAGGTTTGATTCAATCTGCGTGCCAGATAACCGTCCAGCCAATCGGTAATAGCCGCCAGTACGAATACTATCGTCGCCAATAAATTCGCCCGTTCCAGCGGCATTATGCCCGCCGGCAAATAGAATAGGCCGACAAACACCGGAATCATGGCGATTCGCGCAGCGGTCAACATATTCGGGGCATTCCAGTGTATCAATGCAACTCCTGATAGATTTTTTCAGCCAACATTTTACTAATCCCTTCCACCTGCGCCAACTCTTCGGCACTGGCATCGCGCACGCCTGCCAAACCACCAAAACGTGTGAGCAGCCTCTGCCGCCGTTTTGCGCCTATGCCGCCTATGTCTTCAAGCGAAGAATGTAGACGCGCCTTGTCGCGTCGGCCTCTGTGGCCGGTGATGGCAAAACGGTGCGCCTCATCGCGGATTTGCTGCAACAAATGCAAACCGGGATTATCTGCTGCGATTCTAAGCGGTGTTTCCTTTTCCGGGAAAAATAATTGCTCCATACCCGCTTTGCGCTCCACGCCTTTGGCAATGCCCAGCAATTGTATGCCAGTCAACCCGATCTCCTGCAACACCTCCACCGCCACACCCAGTTGGCCTTTGCCACCGTCTATGAACACCACGTCCGGCACCTTGCCCTCGCCCGCCGCGATTTTGGTATAGCGCCGCGTTAATGCTTGGCGCATGGCTGCGTAGTCATCGCCGGGGGTGATGTCGGCGATGTTGTAGCGCCGATATTCCGAGTTCTGCATGGTGCCTTTATCGAACACCACGCAGCTCGCCACCGTGGCCTCGCCCATGGTGTGACTGATGTCGAAGCACTCGATACGGTTGGCGGTTTCGGACAAGTCTAGTGCCTCCCTTAAAGCCTCGAGCCTTGCACCTTGCGTAGCCTTCTGTGCCAAATGTTGCCCCAAAGCAAGACTGGCATTGGTCTGCGCCATTTTCAGCCAAACCCTCCTATCGCCGCCAGTATAAGCACTAATCTGCACCTTACGCCCCGCTTGATCGGAGAGCAATTGCTCAAGCGCTTCCGGCTCAAACACCGCGCTAACTATGATTAAGGGCGGCACGGGACGTGACAGATAATGCTGGGCAATGAACGATTCCAGCGCCGTGGCCTCGTCACAGCCTTCCGCATTTTTAGGGAAGAAGCTCCTATCGCCCAAATGTCGTCCACCGCGCACCATCACCAGATTCACGCACAGCAAGCCCTGCTCCGCCACGCACACCACCACATCGGCATCATTGCTGCGAAAATCACTGACAAACTGCTTGGTTTGCACCGTGCGCAGGCTTTGCATACGATCCCTATACACCGCTGCCAACTCGTAATTCTGCGCTTCGGCCGCTGCATTCATGCGCTCGGAAATCTCGCCCATCACTTGCTGTTCTTTGCCCTGTAAAAACAACGTCGCTTGATGCACGTCATGTTGATAATCCTCAGCGTTGATATGGCCGACGCAAGGCGCGGTGCAGCGTTCTATCTGGTATTGCAGACAAGGCCGCGAGCGGTTGGAAAACACGCTGTTTTCGCAGGTTCTTAGGCGGAACACCTTTTGCAACAATTGAATACTTTCGCGTACCGCTGAAGTATTGGCAAACGGGCCAAAATATTGATCCGCCTTAACCTGCGAGCCACGATGAAACGCCAGCAAAGGAAATTCATCGCCGGTGATTTTGATGTAAGGATAGCTTTTATCGTCACGAAACAGCACGTTATAGCGCGGCATCAAGCTTTTGATGAGGTTGTTCTCTAAGAGCAGCGCCTCGGCTTCGGAGTTGGTCACCGTGGTTTCAAGCCGTGCAATGTGCGACACCATCATGCGTGTGCGTGGGCTGGGCAGATTTTTTTGGAAATACGATGACACGCGCTTTTTCAGATCGCGCGCCTTGCCCACATAAATCACCTCATCGGCAGCGTTAATCATGCGATACACGCCGGGCAGATGAGGGAGTGACTTCAGAACGGGGGTTGACTCAAACATACTTACTCATCATCAAGACATGAAGCGCAGACGACCTCGCCTGCGCTACTCATCCAGCAACTTCCCCGCAATCGCCCAGTCTTCATACGCCACTTCTTCAAACGTAATGTAGGTGTATTCCGGCGGTTTATGGGCATGACGCTCCAAGGTGGCGGTGATTTCTTGGGCGATTTTTTGCTTTTGTTCGCGGGTGATAGAACCGGCTAATTTCAAATTGACGTAAGGCATGATAAATCCTCCTTAATTTTCTCAAAAACCGCCTCAAACATGGGCGTGGTCAAGCGTTTAGTTTGCGTATTGTAGCGGCTGCAATGGTAGCTGTCATAGAGCTGCAAGCCATTGGACAAGCGGTGATGCGCGGCGTGGGCAAAGGCATATTCTTTGGGCTTAAGTTGCAATGCGCGTAGCACCGCCGCGTGTGCCACATTGCCTAGCGCCAATACCGCTGCGCCTTTAGCTAAAACCGCTAATTCAGCAGTGAGATAGCCATTGCACATCACCACCTCAGCAGTTTCTGGCTTATTTTCTGGCGGCAAGCACTTCACCGCGTTGGTAATGCGGCAACCTAGCAGTTGCAAACCATCTTCTTTTGAAACAGATTGTGGCGCGGTGCTAAAGCCAAACTTATACAAAGTTTGATACAACAAAATTCCCGCATGATCCCCCGTAAAAGGCCGTCCAGAGCGGTTTGCACCGTGCATTCCCGGAGCTAAACCTACAATCAGTAAACGCGGATTATCGTCACCGAACGGTGGAACGGGACGGCAGTGGTAATCGGGGTGTTGTTGCTTAACACCGTCTAAAAACCCCGCTAGGCGCGGGCAACGACGGCAGTTGAGATCAAAAGTTACCAACGTGCTGGCAAATGGTTACAGATAATAATACGATGCTTATCAATATCAATATAACCACCACGCTTGAGGTCATTGAGGATTTTGGTCACCATTTCGCGCGAAGAACCTACCAGATTGGCTAAATCCTGATGTGTGATGACTTGCGTGATGCGCCGTCCATCAGGCATGGCTTCCGATTGCTTCATCAACTCTCTGGCGATTCTGCCGTAGACATCCAGCAGCGCCAGATTCTCCACCTGCCCCGCCATGCTGCGGATTCTGCCGGTCAGGGTGCGCATCAAATTGATGGAAATGTCGGGATGGCTTCTGAGGCACTCTAGGAAATGGCGCTGTGGCAACATGGCGATGCGGCTTTCTTCCGTGGTCATCACCGAGGCTGAGCGCCTCTCACCGTCTATCAACGCCAGCTCGCCAAAAGCATCGTCTGTATCTAAAAAATCCAGGATGATTTCACGGCCGTCTTCGCTGCCTAGATACACTTTTACTCTGCCAGAGAGAATCACATACAGATTGTTGGATTCATCGCCTTGATGAATGATGACGGTGTTGCGCGGATAGTTGCGTACCGTCGCGCCATTCTCTAGTTTGGCGAGATCTTGTTCGTTTAACCCAGCAAATAGCGGCACCAACTCCAGCATGACTGCACTCCCTTATTTTTTCTAAATGCACCCGAAACTTAACCGAATGAGTTTGTTATAGCAAGTGAATTTTGCGGCTGAAAAAGCTTTAGTGTTTTCGCCCGCCCCGCTCCAGTTGCAACTTCCGCTCCGGCAAGCGTAACAATGGCTTCACCTCGCAATAGGCCAGACAATCCTCATCCTCAAAACGTACCGCGGCATCGCCCGCTTTTATCTCATCGGCAATCTTTTCCAAGCTATCGCGCCAATGTTGCAGTAGCGCGTGCCATTCGGGAAATTTCTCTGCGTCGAACACTCTGCGTGCATCTTCCAGCCCCTTCACGCCAGGCAGGATACCGGACTTATTGGCAATTCCGACGAACTGGTGTTCGCCCGCCCGCACTTTGGCGAAACACACCGCCGCCACTTCGCCTTCAATCAGCACCAGCGAGGCATAGATAGGGAGTTGCGGCTCGCTGATGCTGTCTTCTGCCCAACTATTTGGGCTAAGCTGCGAGCCGGTTTTGTAGTCAATCACCGCCATGCTTTCGTCCGGCAAGACATCCACGCGATCCAAGGTAAGTTCGACACTAATACCTTTGATGTCCAGCTTCACACGGCGCTCCACATCTTGCACGGTGAATGGCGGGCGCTCGCGCTCCAGCGCCAGCCAGCCATTGAGCAGCGCTGCCAGACGCAGCTTTTCCAGCGCGAGGAAGTGCGTGGGCAAGGCATCATCCAGTTGCTGCGAAAACTGCTTCACTCCAGCTTTCACCGCCTGTTGCACGGCTGCTTGTTGTGCGGTTTCGTCCATATTTTGCAGGTAAGCAGAATCGCGCCCGTTCCAGAACGCCTGCAACACGGCGTGCAGCAAACTGCCACGCGCCATGCTGTCCAGACCGTCCACCGGCTCATCCAAAGCACGAGCGCCAAGCCGATACTGGTAATAACCCCAAGCCGGACAAACCGCCTGCGCCTGAAACAGCCCCGCCCCGCCCCGCACCTTTTCGCCTTCTGTAACAGCTGGTGCTTGGTGGTCTTGCAACCATTGCATATCAGCCGGATCGGCGAGTTGTTCGGCCAGTGTTTTCGCCAATGAGAATTCATTTTCAGCAAGTGGAATATCTTTCAACAAAGGGCTAACGCGCAGCTCTCTTTCGCCGTCCCGATGCGCCCAAGAGAACACCACTTCAGGCGCAGAACGCAGCAATCGTTGATGGATAGTTTGTGCAAATTCGGCCTGCACTCGGCTGCATGAATTGGGCGTACCCGCTGTTCTTTGCACCTCGGCAGGCAGCAGCGGATTAGCCCGTGCAGGCGGCGGCCAGACATGATCATTCATGCCCATCACCCACAGCGCATCCAGCGGTTCACTACTCGCCTCCAGCATACCCATCACCTGTATCTGCGGTTTGTGGGTAGATTCCGGCTGAAAGATGCGGTCGCGCAGCAAGCGGGAAAGCTGGCGCAAAGCTTCGCTGGGGCTGAGTTTACCGAGCAGCGGATCGAGTTCAGCATAAGCTTGCAGGGTCTCCATCCACGCTTGCCGTGCCTGGAATTCAAAGCTGGAAAGGCTGCGCTCACCCGGCCAATGGGCGGCTTCCAGCAGTTGGGTGTAGGACTGTGTCCAGCCTGAGGGGAGTTGTTTGGTGGTGACGGCCTTCTTTTGCAGGGCTTCAAGGTGCACCACCAGCCTAGAAAGCCCCCGTCGCGCTCCCGCTCCCCCCGTGGGAGAGGGCTGGGGTGAGGGGGCGCTCTCCACCACCGCATCCCCATCCTCCTTCGAAAAGCTCAGGACAGGCCAAATTTCCCCCTGTGAAGGGGAAGGAGTATCAAGTTGCGCCCTCCTCGCCATGCGTAATAGTTGATCCAGCGAGATAGTGGCTGGTAGCTTGCGCCGCATCATCGCCTCTAGCTTCGCACGTGCATCGGCCTCGCTAATACCGGCTGACCAGTAAACATCAAGCAGCAGAGCGCCACTCTCTTGCTGCGTAGTGCGGTGGTTGCAAGCCAAGCGCAACAAAGCCAGCGCGGTGGCAATCATTGGGTGTTCGGCTAATGGCGTTCCTAGCGAAAAATCATAAGCACGCGGAATATCGGCATGCGCAGGGTGGATGCTGTCGGAATGCAGCACGTCGTCCAGCATGTTCTGCAAAGTCGCCCGCAGATTCGCTAGTTCTGGCACCACGATGGCGAGCTTGGATTGCGGATTCTGTTGCAATCGAGTTTGAACCCAAACCACCGCCGCACGACATTCAGCTTCGGCCTCGTCGAATTCCCGCTTCACCGCATGTGCTGGCGCTTGCAGCCCTATCGGCCAATCCTGCACATCGCAGCCGTGCTGTTTAAGCGCCTCAAACAAGCGTTTTTCTTGCAGACTGCTACGGTCAAAACCTGCGAGGTGGATGGTGGGCGGCAAACTGACATGTGGAATAAGGCCAATTTGCAAGTCCAACATCCGCGTCTCTTCCAGCGCATCGCGCTGCTGGCACAAGGATCGAAACGCCGCCCGCCAGCGCAAAAACTGCCTCGTCTCATCGGTATGCAACTCATCGGGAAAACGCACGCCCCAAGCCTGCATCAGCGCATTGGCCTCCATCGCCGACTGCGCCATTCCAGTGACATCAAACAGCTGCTGCTGCGGATTGCCAGACGTGGCTTTGGTGATGACCTGCTCCCACAGCAAGCACTCGGCCATGCTGCCCAAGGTGCTGCGGGGGATGTCTTGCGGCGGAATTTTTCCAGAAAGCAACACGCGCTGCGTAAGGCCTTCCAGCCATTGCGTCAAGGTAAGCACCTGCAAGGGTTGCCATTGTTTCAACCCGACGCTTTGCTGGGCGGCAGAATGCGCCAGCCTGATGCCACGAGCGAGGCGTGCCGTGGAACAAAGAATTAAATCAGGGAGAGCTTCCATCATGGGAAGCTATTGTAACGCTTAGATTCCCTGCATGAATTGCCGAGATGATGCAGAGAGCTTTAATTACTAGGCGCACCACGCACCGTGCATTTTGCATCTTTGAATGGTCCACTGTAGCTGTTAAACCGCCCTGCACCCTGTTGCCAACCTTCGCCCGGCCATGCCTGCGCACAAATCACATCGCCGTCTTGGACGCTCTCCCACTTAAACCAAGGCGCGGATGCGGCTAGCGCATAAAAACCACAGCCCAATAACAATACAAAAACCACTGCTTTAACTTTTGACATGACGCACTCCTCATTATTTGAATCTAGGCACGATTGACTTTGCTTGGGCAATTAGAAGCAATTTACCTCTTAACGTCTTCGGGTGTAAAGCGGTTAACAGAGGCGCATTCAAACAAGGCAGGATTTTTAGTCTGTATTAGAGGAATTTTAGCTAAAAGTTTAAGATATAATCCGTTTCCCCGTGTATGGGATGCAAGGAGTCGCAACTTCGAATCTTGCCGTCCCGACCAATTCTGACCATTTCTAATGGGTGTTGCCATCTGCCATGTCCCACATCTGGAAACCTCACGTAACCGTCGCCGCCATCGTTGAACAGGATGAAAAATTCCTGATGGTCGAGGAAGAAACGCCTGATGGCCTGATGTTTAACCAGCCCGCAGGCCATTTGGAAGAAGGCGAGACCATCATCGAAGCCGCCATCCGCGAGACGCAGGAAGAAACGGCGTACCGCTTTTCACCTCAATCTTTGCTCGGCATTTACCACTGGAAACATCCGCAAAAAGAACCCACTTATCTGCGCTTCGCCTTTATTGGCGGGGTTTCTGAGCATAATCCAGCGCAAACTTTGGATGACGGCATTGTGCGGGCGGTGTGGATGTCGCTGGACGAAATCCGCGCTAAAACTCACCGCCATCGCAGCCCACAGGTGATGACTTGCATTGAGGATTATCTGGCGGGCAAGCAATTCCCTTTAACTCTGCTGACTCACTTACTTTATGACTAGGGTTGTTGTGGGTTTGTCGGGCGGGGTAGATTCCTCAGTCGCCGCGCTGCTGCTAAAGCAGCAAGGCTATGAGGTGGTCGGCCTGTTCATGAAAAACTGGGAAGACGACGACACCGAGGAGTTCTGCCCTTCACGTCAAGATTTGATTGATGCCGCAGCAGTAGCAGACCGCATTGGGATTGAGATTGAAGCGGTGAATTTCTCCGCCGAATACAAGGAAAAAGTATTCGCCAATTTTCTTGCTGAATACCAAGCTGGACGTACGCCCAACCCAGACATTCTGTGCAATTCTGAGATCAAATTCCGCGCGTTTTTAGACCACGCGCTTGCTTTAGGCGCAGACCTCATCGCCACCGGCCACTACGCCAGAGTGCGCGAACGTAACAGCCTGTTTCAGTTGCTCAAAGCCGAAGACGGCACCAAAGACCAGAGTTATTTTTTGTATCGCTTAAACCAAGCGCAACTCTCCAAAACGCTGTTTCCGCTGGGCGATTTATACAAACGCGACGTGCGGGAAATGGCGCGGCAAGCGGGTCTGCCGACCAGCGAGAAGAAGGACTCCACAGGCATCTGCTTCATCGGCGAACGCCCATTCCGCGAGTTTCTGAACCGCTACCTGCCCAAACAACCGGGCGAGATGCAAACGCCAGAAGGCAAAGTGGTTGGGCACCATGAAGGACTGATGTACTTCACCTTGGGGCAACGTCAGGGCTTAAACATCGGGGGCAGCCGCGACGGCAATGGCGAACCGTGGTTTGTGGCGGCCAAGGACATGACCAAAAATATCCTCACCGTAGTGCAAGGTCACGACCATCCACTATTGCTGCGCGGCAGTTTAAGCGCTGACAATACACACTGGATTGCAGACCACAACCCGCGCGAGCATTGGGTATATGCCGCCAAAACGCGCTATCGCCAAGCCGATGCGCCGTGTGAAATAGACAGATTAGGTGAGAAAGACTGCGAGATAGGTTTTGCCGAGCCACAATGGGCGGTGACACCAGGGCAGTCAGTGGTAGTGTATGAGAGCCAAGTGTGTTTGGGTGGTGGGGTTATCGTGTAAATGTAGGTTGGTGCTGAACGCAGTGAAGCCCAACAATCGCGGCATTTATTCCAACACTCGAAAGATGCGCTTCATACTTCAGCACATCCTACGCAAACTAAGCCGCCAATGCGGTCTGCAGCAAAGCATCAACCTCTTCCAGCTCTGCTCGCATACCACTCCAGTCATACATCGGCGCTGCCGCCATCTCCACCCTAGGCGGCACAAACGGCACTGCTTCTGCCGCTACGGCTGCTGATACTGCACCGCCGGCAGGATTATCTTCCAACTGGTGGCGGGCGCCATTGATGGTGAAGCCTTGCTCGTACAGCAAATCGCGGATGCGGCGGATGAGAATGACTTCGTGGTGTTGGTAATAGCGCCGGTTGCCTCGACGTTTGACGGGTTTGAGCTGGGTGAATTCTTGCTCCCAGTAGCGCAGCACGTGTGGTTTTACGCCACACAAATCGCTGACTTCGCCTATGGTGAAGTAGCGTTTGGCGGGGATGGGCGGTAGCGGAGCCTTGCTAGTGCTTGCCTGCTGCATAATGGTCTTCTACTGCGGCTTTGAGTTTTTGGCTGGCGTGGAATGTGACTACGCGCCGCGCGGTAATGGGAATGCCTTCGCCGGTTTTAGGATTACGGCCGGGGCGTTCGGCTTTTTGGCGCAACTCAAAGTTGCCGAAACCAGAAAGCTTGACGCTGTCGCCCTCTTCCAGCGAGGTGCGGATTTCTTCAAAAAACGCTTCTACCATGTCTTTGGCTTCGCGTTTATTTAGGCCAACTTGTTCAAACAAAAGGTCGGCTAAGTCGGCTTTGGTAAGTGTCATAATGGTTAAAAATTGTAATTAAGTTGTTAGTTACGTAAGGTTGCGTCAAATTGTTGCTGCAAAGTTTTCAACAGCCCTTGCATCGCAGAATCAGCTTCCTGATCTGTCAAAGTTTTTTGAGTATCTTGCATAAGCACCAGAAATGCAAGGCTTTTTTTGCCTTGCTCTATGCCTGCGCCACGGTAAATATCAAATAAGGCAAGTTCACTCACCACCGTATTCGCAGTTTTTAACATGGCATCCAACATGGTTTGCACGGCCACACTTTCATCAACGACCACGGCCAAATCGCGACGTATAGCGGGAAATTTAGGCACTTCTGTGAAAGTGGGGACTAACTGGGTGGTCAGCGCCGCGGCATCCAGCTCGAATAGCACCGCGCTTTGCGGAAGATCATAGTGCTGCTGCCAGCGCGGGTGCAGTGTGCCGAGGATGCCGATTTGTTTTTCGCCTAACCAAATACCGGCACATTGGCCTGGATGCAAGGCGTGATGCTGAGCTGCGGCGAATCTCACGCCTATGCCAACAAGCTGTTCTACGTCAGCTTTAACATCATAAAAATCCACGCGACGCGATGCTTCGCCCCATTGCTCTGGCGCGGCGCTGCCATAGCATAAGCCCGCAATTTTGGTGCTTTGCGCGTAGCCATTTTCCTTGTTAAAACAAGCGCCAATTTCAAAAATCCTTACCCGTCCTTGGTTGCGGTTGAGGTTGTAGCAGAGCGCATCCAGCAAGCCACCCATGAGGCTGGAGCGCATCACGCTCATATTGCTGGCGATGGGGTTACGTAGGGTAATCGGGTTGGGGTTGTTGGCTAGATTTTGCTCCCAAGCCGCATCCACAAAGCTATAGGTAATCGCTTCAAGATAATCTGCGGCGACCAAAACTTGGCGTAAATCGCGCAAGCTGCGGACATTTTCCGGCGCTGGTAGCATATGCATGAAAGAGTCTGGCGCTAATGCTGGAAGCGCTTCATAGCCGTGCAGGCGGATGATTTCCTCGATCAAGTCTTCTTCGATAGTGATGTCAAAGCGGTGACTGGGCGGCGTGACCAAAAATTCGCCGTCTTTACTGGTGAAGCTGAACTGTAAACGGGTCAGCAAGTCGGCGATGGTGGTTTGCGTGAGTGGGATGCCCAACACGGCAATCGCCCTATCCACGCGCAATTTCACTGGGGCACGGCTAGGCAATTGCGCGCTGACTTCGGTGATTTCGCCAGCGCTGCCGCCACAAATCTCCAGCACCAATTGCGTAGCGCGCTCCAAGCAGTTGCGCGTGGTGGCAAAATCCACGCCGCGCTCAAAACGATACGACGAATCGGTAGAAAGCCCCAAACGCCGCGCACGGCCAGAGATGGCGGAAGGCGCGAAAAATGCGCTTTCTAGGAAAACGTCGGCGGTAGTGTCAGAAACAGCGGTGCTACTGCCACCCATGATGCCCGCCAATGCAATCGCGCCGCTATCGTCAGCAATGACCAGCATGTCGGCTTGCAGCGCAGCTTCTTGCTCGTTGAGCAGGGTGATTTTTTCGCCCTCTTTGGCATGGCGCACTTGCACGTCGCCAGCCAGTTTATTCAGGTCAAAAGCGTGTAGCGGTTGCCCCATTTCCAGCAGCACATAGTTGGTGATGTCCACGATGGCGGAAATTGAGCGCAAACCGCTACGCTCAAGGCGGCGTACCATCCAAGCAGGCGTTGCTGTTTGTGCGTTCACGCCGTTGACGACCCTGCCGCAATAACGCGGGCAAGCTTGCGCGGCATTGACCGTGACAATTTTTTTCTGCTGGCTAGTGACGGCGGAGGCGTTGATTTTAGGTAACTTCAATGCGCTATTGGTCAGCGCCGCCACATCACGCGCCACGCCTAATACGCTCAAACAATCACTACGGTTCGGTGTGAGTTTGAGTTCAAATATTTGGTCGTTCAGGTCGAAATAATCGCGGATGTTTTGCCCTATTGCTGCCTCCATAGGCAGTTCCAACAAGCCTGTCGCCTCTTCTGCCAAACCAATTTCCTTGGCCGAACACATCATGCCGAAGGACTCCACACCACGCACTTTGGCTTGTTTGATGTCGAACCCCGGCAGCTTGGCACCCACCAGCGCGCACGGCGCTTTCAGGCCAACAACGGCATTGGCCGCACCGCAGACGATTTGCAGCGGCTCGGCTTGGCCGACATCCACGCGCAACACTTGCAGGCGGTCAGCATCAGGATGTTTTTCAGCGCTGAGGATGTGGCCGATGACGACTTGGCTGAATTCCGGCGCAACGGCTTCCAACGCTTCAACCTCTAAACCCGCCATGGTCAAAACGTGGTCAAGCGCCGCGCTATCCAGCGCAGGATTCACAAACTCACGTAACCAGTTTTCAGAAAATTTCATCTTGTATCAGGAAAATTGTTTGAGGAAACGCAGATCGTTCTCGAAGAACAATCTCAAGTCATTCACGCCATAGCGCAGCATCGCCAAGCGCTCCACGCCTAAGCCAAAAGCAAACCCGCGATATTGCTCGCTATCAACCCCAACATTTTTCAACACATTGGGATGCACCATGCCGCAACCGCCGATTTCCAGCCACTTTTCACCCCAACTCATGTCCATTTCAGCGGATGGTTCAGTGAAAGGAAAAAACGACGGGCGAAAGCGCACGGTCAAATCGTCGCGCTCAAAAAAGCGTTGTAGAAAATCCTGCACCACGCCTTTGAGGTTGGCAAAACTCACATTTTCATCTACCCAAAGGCCTTCTACCTGGTGGAACATAGGCGAGTGAGTCGCGTCGGAGTCCACACGGTAAACCCGCCCTGGCGAGATGATGCGTAAAGGCGGCTTTTTATTCTGCATATATCGAATCTGCACTGGCGAAGTGTGGGTACGCAACACATGACTGTCGTCCACGTAGAAAGTGTCGTGCATGGCTCTGGCAGGGTGATCTTCGGGGATGTTGAGCGCGGTGAAATTGTGGAAATCGGTCTCGATTTCCGGCCCTTCCGCCACTTCAAAACCAATAGAATGAAATAACTCTTCGATGCGCTGCAAAGTCAGCGTCACGGGATGTAAACCACCTTGCGTCTTGCCACGTCCAGGCAGAGTCACATCTATGGTTTCAGAGCTTAATTTTTGTGCCTGCGCGTCGTTGAGGATAGCTTCACGCCTTGTGTTCAGCGCTTCTTCCACCGCTTGCTTGGCGACATTGATTGCTGCTCCTGCTGCGGGGCGCTCTTCTGCGGACAACTTGCCTAAACCTTTGAGTTGCTCGGTCAACACGCCGCTCTTGCCTAAAAACTTGGCTTTAGCCTGTTCTAAATCGGCAATGGAATCGGCTGCAGCGAATGCAGCTTGGGCTTCCTTGATGATGGTGTCGAATTGGCTCATGGATTCAGTATTTTAGACGCTTTGGAACAAAAAAAGGGAGGCTGGTAAGCCTCCCTTTTTAACCACAGTTTACTTATGCTGCGGTCAGGTTGGCTTTGGCCATTTCTGCAAACTTCGCAAAAGCTGGCTTATCAAAAATCGCCATATCTGACAACACCTTACGATCCACTTCAACTGCGGCTTTTTTCAAGCCATGCATGAAGCGGCTATAGGTCAAACCGCATTCACGCGCACCGGCGTTGATACGGGCAATCCACAGGGTACGGAACTGACGCTTCCTTTGACGGCGGTCACGGTAGGCATATTGCCCGGCCTTCATTACCGCTTCTTTGGCGACGCGGTAAACATTTTTACGGCGACCGCGGTAACCCTTGGCGGCGTCTAATACTTTTTTGTGTCGTGCGCGGGCGATGACACCACGTTTTACTCTAGGCATGTCTTTTCTCCCTTATGCGAACGGCAACATAGCGCGGATGGATTTCACATCACTCGCCACGACATTAACGGAACCACGCAATTGACGCTTAGCTTTGGTGGTTTTCTTGGTGAGGATATGGCGCTTAAACGCTTGTCCCCGCTTGATGGAACCGCCGGCGCGAATCTTAAAGCGCTTAGCTGCACCACTTTTGGTCTTCATCTTGGGCATTTTGTACTCCTAATTAAAATTTAAGCAGGCGATCGGGCATCCCATTTAGCCACGTCACCTACAATATAGTGAAGATTATGCCTTCACCTTTTTTATGGGGTTCAGCACCATCACCAGCTGCCGACCTTCCATTTTTGGATATTGCTCCACCGTTGCGTGCTCGGCCAGATCAGCCTCAATACGTTTCAGCAGCGCATGTCCAAATTCCTGATGGGTGATTTCCCGTCCGCGAAAACGCAAGGTAATCTTAGCCTTGTCGCCCTCACCTAAAAACCGCACCAAATTGCGTATTTTTACGTTGTAATCACCGTCGTCCGTGCCCGGACGAAACTTCACTTCTTTAACCTGAACCTGCTTTTGCTTCAATTTAGCTTCGTGCTGTTTTTTGCTTTCACGGTATTTGAACTTACCGTAATCCATCAAACGACATACTGGTGGTTTAGCCGTTGGCGCGATTTCCACTAAATCAATCTCGGCCTCTTCAGCCAGCGCCAATGCTTGTTGCAAACTGACGATGCCCAACGGCTCACCTTCAACCCCCACCAGACGAATCTCTTGCGCCGTAATGTCGCTGTTGATTCGTGTATCTTTATCTTGAGCTATAGCAAATTCTCCAAATCCATTAAATAAATTGACCGTGCCACCTTTGAGCTAATTCCTATCAGTCACTTCCGCCAGCAACTTGTCTATCAAGTCTGCGACTGGCATAGAACCTAGGTCTTCGCCCTTGCGGGTACGCACGGCCACTTGCCCACTTTGCATTTCACGCTCGCCTGCCACCAGAATATAAGGCAGTCGCTGTAGGCTATGTTCGCGGATTTTATAGCTTATTTTCTCATTTCTCAAGTCTGATTGTACGCGCAAGCCCTTTTGTTGCATTTGTGCAACAACCTTCTGCACGTATTCGGCCTGCGCTTCGGTGATGCACATCGCCACTGCCTGCACTGGCGACAGCCACAGCGGGAACATCCCAGCGTAATGCTCAATGAGAATACCGAGGAAACGCTCCATGCTACCCACGATGGCGCGATGCAGCATCACTGGTGGTTTGCGCGAATTATCCTCGGCCACATACTCAGCCCCCAATCGCACCGGTAGGTTGAAATCCAGTTGTATGGTGCCGACTTGCCACAAACGCCCAATGCTATCTTTCAGCGTGAACTCGACTTTAGGCCCATAAAACGCACCTTCACCCGGTTGCAAGTCGTACGCCAGATTATTTTGCTTGAGCGCGGCAGCCAAGTCAGTCTCAGCCTTATCCCAAGTTTCATCCGAACCCACGCGCTTTTCGGGGCGAGTGGAAAGCTTGACCAACACATCTTCAAAGCCGAAATCCTTGTACACGCCTTGCAGCATGACGATAAACGCTGAGACCTCGGACTGGATTTGCTCTTCGGTACAGAAAATATGTGCGTCGTCCTGTGTAAAGCCGCGCACGCGCATCAGGCCATGCAACGAACCAGACGGCTCATTGCGGTGGCATGAGCCAAACTCAGCCAGACGCAACGGCAATTCACGATAGCTATGCAAACCATGATTGAAAATCTGTACGTGCCCGGGGCAATTCATCGGCTTCACCGCATAGTCGCGGTTTTCCGAAGACGTGGTGAACATATTGTCGCGATAATTTTCCCAGTGGCCGGACTTCTCCCACAGACTTCTATCCATCACCGTCGGCGTTTTTACTTCCTGATAGCCATATTCCACGAACTTGGCGCGCATGTATTGTTCCACCTGCTGCCACAGCGTCCAGCCTTTGGGGTGCCAGAACACCATACCGGGTGCTTCCTCCTGCATGTGGAACAACTCTAAATGCTTGCCCAGCTTACGATGGTCACGCTTTTCGGCTTCTTCCAGCGCATGCAGATAAGCGTCTTGGTCTTCCTTCTTTGCCCATGCAGTACCGTAAATACGTTGCAGCATTTCGTTCTTGGAATCGCCCCTCCAGTAAGCACCCGCTACCTTCATCAGCTTGAACACCTTTAGCTTTCCGGTAGAAGGCACGTGAGGGCCACGGCACAAGTCGGTGAACTCGCCTTCGGTATAAAGCGAAACATCTTCACCGGCTGGAATACTGCCAATAATCTCGGCTTTGTAGTGTTCTTTGATGGATTTGAAATAGGCTACGGCTTCGTCGCGCGGCAATACTTTTCTGGTCACTGGAACGTCTTTTTTCGACAATTCCGCCATGCGCTTCTCGATGGCTTCCAAGTCTTCTGGCGTAAATGGGCGCTTGTATGAAAAATCGTAGAAAAAACCGTTGTCTATGACAGGCCCAATAGTCACTTGCGCATCAGGAAATAGCTCTTTCACCGCGTAAGCCAGCAAATGCGCGGTGGAATGGCGGATAACTTCCAGCCCTTCGGGATTCTTGTCGGTGATAATCGCCAAATCCACATTTTCAGCAATCAGGTAAGAAGTATCCACCAGCGTGCCATTGACCTTGCCTGCTAGCGCCGCCTTGGCCAAGCCCGCACCTATGCTCATCGCCACATCGGCGACGGTCAGCGGCGCATCAAAACTGCGCTCAGAGCCATCAGGTAAACGAACTACAGGCATAAACATCCCCGCAAAAACAACAAAAGCCGCGAACGGCTCTGTCATTGGTCATAAAGTTGGTAGGCGCGATTGGACTCGAACCAACGACCCCCACCATGTCAAGGTGGTGCTCTAACCAGCTGAGCTACGCGCCTGTAAAGAGGTGCGGATTGTACAGAAAAGGCGCTTAAGGCGCAACGCGACGATGCTCAAATAAGCACCGCTGGAACTTATGCCGAAGGAGAACGCTCCACTGTGATGTAATCAATCTTTAGGACTTAGAAAATCATGTGGAAACTACTCATCATGGCCTTTATCGCAACTCCCACTTTAGCCGCAGGCGAATGTCCAGCGCTACTCAACCATCAATTTCAAACGCTGCAAGGCAAAACGCTGAATTTGTGCGATTACCAAGACAAACCGATTGTGGTGGTAAACACCGCCAGCAAATGCGGGTTTACGCCGCAATTTGAAAAGCTGGAAAGTTTGTATCAGCAATATCAAGCGCAAGGCTTGCTGGTAGTGGGTTTCCCTTCGAATGACTTTCGGCAGGAACTCGCCGACAATAAGGAAATCGGCAGCTTTTGCAAGCTAACGTATGGCGTTAAATTTCCGATGGTAAGCAAGGGCTCGGTCACCGGAGTCAATGCCAATCCGTTTTATAAACAGCTGGCGGAAGCTACCGGTAAACAACCGCAGTGGAATTTCTATAAATATGTGATTAGTCCGGGCGGAAAATCGGTGGCGGTATTTGAAAGCACGGTGCAACCAGATGCGCCTGAAATCATGAAGCTAATCACGCCAGCATTAAAGTAATTTTCAAAGCAGCAATCGTGTAAGCGCTTGAACATTCCCCATGATTCAAAATCTGGGGATAATGTGTGCGATGACGATAAACGACATGTTTGACCCAGAACAATTCCGCCACAGCGGCCATGCGCTAATAGACCTGCTGGCCGAACATTTGGCCACCAATATTGAAGGCACAGGCAAGGTGATGGACTGGCAAGCGCCTGAAATCGCAGAGCGGCAATGGCAGCAAGCCTTGCCGCAGCGACCTACTCTTACGCCTGACAATTTCCTGAACAAGCTACGCGACGACATTCTACCTGCCGGTTTAGCCGTTCACCATCCCCGCAACATGGGGCATCAAGTCGCCATGCCACTACCTATGGCTGCGCTTTGTGACCTAGTCGCAGCACTCACCAATCAAGCCATGGCGGTGTATGAAGCCGGTCCTGCGGCCACGTTGATTGAGCGACAAGTCATCCAGTGGCTCGCTGAATTGATAGGCTGGCAAGGCGCTGAGGGCGTGCTAACGAGTGGCGGCGCACAAGCTAATCTCACCGCACTGCTGGCGGCTCGGCAGGTCAAGGCGGGGCCTGATGTTTGGAAAAACGGTGTCGCCAGTGGTACCCCGCTCAAAATCCTCGCCAGCGAGCACGCGCACTACTCGGTATCTCGCGCTGCCGGAATCATGGGCTTAGGCACAGAAGCCGTGATTAAAGTCGCCTCCGACGATGCTGGCCGCATGAACGTGAATGCGCTCATCGCAGCGCACCAGCAAGCGGTTGAAAATGGTGACTATATCATCGCTGTAGTCGCCACCGCCGGCTGTACGCCCACCGGCAGCATAGACCCGCTTGAGCCTATAGGCGCTTACTGCAACGCACAAAACCTGTGGCTGCATGTGGATGGCGCACATGGCGCATCCATGCTGCTCTCCAGCCAACATCGTGACAAATTACGCGGCATAGAACTCGCTGATTCTGTGGTGTGGGACGGCCACAAACTACTGTACATGCCCGCCCCCGTCTCCGCCGTGCTTTTCAAGAATCCAGCGCACAGCTTTGCTGCTTTCGCGCAGGAAGCCTCTTACCTATTCCAAGGCGAATCCGCACAAGACGAAACCTACAACACCAGCTACCGCACGCTGGAGTGCACCAAGCGCATGATGGGCTTGAAGCTGTGGGCGGCGTTTTCGCTGTATGGCAAGGATGGGCTTGGAGCTTTGGTGGACAAGGTGTTTGCTACGGCAAGGTTGTTGGCCGAAAAGTTAAGCGCCGCTGATGATTTTGAACTACTGATGAAGCCGGAAACCAACATCGTGTGCTTTCGCTACCAATCCGGCAATCAATCGGAATTAAGAAAAAAACTGGTAGAAAGCGGCGCATTTCACCTGACTCAAGTGAATCTACATGGGCAAATCTGGCTAAGAACCACGGTGATGAATCCGTTTACTACCGAGAATGATTTTGATGCCCTGATTCACCAAATACGCAAAAACCAAAGCAATAAAAAACTACAAGAACTGATTTTGGATGGGCTTGATTCACCATCCAGCAATACATGGAACGAGCTGAAAGCCGAGTTGCAAACACCACATCCCAAACAACCCCGATAAATTAGTGATTTTGCGCTTTGGATATACTACTTGTTGCTAGCTCTACGAGCCTCCCCAACTGTTGAGATTATCTCAGCACCTCTATGCACCCAGTCAACAAGGGAATAATCATCTGGTAATGGTTCGGGAAGATTGCCGTCCCACGACCCAAGTAAATTAAGTGCTGGCAATTCCAGCGCCTGGCTTCCCGCATAACCAATAGAAAAGTTCAGTTTTGTTGAACTAATCCGGTCAGTAATCACTTGAACAGTGAGCGATTTACCCCCAACTTGAATCGCCACAGGCGTTTCCAAATGCCCATCTGGTACTGATATAGCGCCCTGAGGGAAAGCAGTATGAAGGGATAATATGGGAATATGTAATCCTAAGTCTAAAAATGCAAAAGGATTGCTAGCGAGAGTGGTTGTTACACCTTCTTTTTCAACACCAAAATAGAATGCAGCTAATCGTAAATAGACAAGCCTCTGTTTAGGTGCCTTGTCGCGTTCAATTTCCGCACCAAACTCGCCATTATTAAATCGCAACATTCGGATAGTTCCGGACGTCTCGCCACCGCTCACATTTTTAAGCTCAATGATGCCAAAACATTGCCACGCAGAATCAAATTTGCAAGTGCTTTCCCCAATCGCTGGAGAACTGCAGACCATATATGCAACAAGTAATAAGGCTCTCCATTTTGATGTTTTCATTACTTGTACACCTCACGCCTATGCCCAACAGCTACAGCCAACACCACCAAGCGCTCATCCTGAATCTCGCAAATCACACGAAAATCTCCCACGCGGTAGCGCCACAAACCAGCTTTATTGGCTTTGAGTGGCTCTCCAAAATGACGGGGGTTTTTGCAGCCTTCGATGCGTTCGTGCAGATAGTTCAGGATGCGATTGCGTTGCGGTGGGTCTAGTCGCATCAACTGGCTTTCAGCCACGTCCGCGATTTCAAGCGTCCAAGCCAAGCTCTTGTCTCAACTGGTTTAAGGGTTTGGAGGTTTTTGTCTGTGCAAGCGCCGCTTCGGCTAATTCAGCGTCTTCAATATCTTCCAGCATACGCAAGATAGCCTCGCGCACCAAGTCGCTCTTGCTACGTTGGCGTAGCTTGGCAAGGCTATCTAGCTGGCTTTCCAATTCACTTTCTATTCTGACGGCTAACATGACGTACTCCGTATGACAATGTACGACAAATACTGATACGAACCGACAGGAAAGTCAACAAGCGCCTCTACTCACGCCATAAATAACGATAAACAAACTCCGCACGCTTCACAACTTCCTGAACGAACTAGACAACACGCTTGCTACAAATCAGCTTCCCAAGCGTTGCCATAGACTTTTCCGTTACGTGACAGAATGAACATCTGGTACATGCTGGTGAACCACATGAAAGTGGAAGCTACGCTGTAGCCAATGCCGCCTATGATGGTAAGCCAGGCAAATCCAGGAGCCAATTTTGTCAGCCACCACGAGAGTACATCCAGAATCAGGAAGCCGAACGGGAAGGCTATCGCCAGTATCTTCAGCGTTCTCGGTACGTTCACCGCAAAGCTGAAAATAAAGCCCACAAAAAAGAATATGAATGCAATACCGAACAGGTGGATGTGCGAAACACGCGTCAAACTCTGGATGCTGGCACCTGTGTCAATAGCGGCCACTTTTTTGACTTCTTCGAACTTAGTGAAGTCAGGGATGCCGGGAAGCTGACTGTGGCACATGACGCAATTTTGCTGAAAAACACCTTTGAAATGGGAATCCCACCGCGCGTGCGGAGCCCCTTCCTGCGCCCACTTGATGATTTCGATGCGAGTTTCAACGGGCGCCTTATCTTTCATTGCACCGTTCAGCATACTTTCCAGCTTGCTTCCGCTTCGGTTGCCGTAGTAACTATAGACTATGTCATCCACCGACAGGCCAACCTTGCCGTCCGCCATGCCGTGCGTCAGCATAATCTGCAAGCCAGCCATACACAAACCCACACCTATCACGAGCAGATAGCCGGCAAACAATGCCTTAATTGGTGCCGGCATGTTGGGTAGATTCAACCAGGTCATATTGGAAGGAGTGAATTTCATTGTTGATTCTCTTTAATTAAAAGGACATTTTGATTCTATTGCTGAATCATGGCGCAAACAGGCTTAGGCCTGATGTCAGGAACGGCGCAATTGATTATTTTCAGCGATATTATTTCCGCCACAAATACCGATAAACAAAACCCGGAAAAGCGAACACCAAAAACAAACAAGCGGTGACCGCGTAGAACTCCCAGTGCTGCTTGGCGACTTGTCCCATGGTTTTGCTTTCAACTAGATAGGCGATGCCGCCCATGACGAAGTAGAGAATAATAATTTCCAGCAGATGCCAGCCGAAGTGTTTAGATTTCAACGGAATAACGTAGAACAGGCGTTCGCTGAACCAGGGCAGATTGGCAGCTAGAAAAGCGAGTAGCAGGAGGATGGTGATGGAGGTATTCATTAACGTGATGCCCTAGGTTGAGACTGGATATAATTCTTTTCAAAATCAAAGGCTGGCAAGGCGCACGAGCGCACACAGTAGGCCTAGTACGGCAAGCGAGTGCAACGCCACCAGCGTTTGATTTTGCAAAGAATTATCATTGGATGCTGTGCAGAATGGCGTAAGCGCAGAGCTCCATCATGCGCTGCGGGAACAAACCCAGCGCCAGCATGGCGAGGCCATTGAGGCTGAGTATCACGGCCATGTCCATAGGTGGCTTGATGGGTTCTTTGTCCAGCGGCTCGTCGAAGTAGATGAGCTTGACCACACGCAGGTAGTAAAACGCGCCTATGGCTGCCATCAGCACTGCGAATACCACTAGCCACACGAAGCCCGCTTGCAATGCCGCTTGTAACACGGCGAATTTAGCGTAGAAACCTATCGTGGGTGGCACGCCGGCCATGGAGAACATCAGCAGCAGCATGAGGAAGGCGTACCAGGGGTGACGTTGATTCAGGCCACGCAGGTCGTCCAATTCTTCGGCCTCGAAGCCTTTGCGCGACAGCAGCAATATCATGCCGAAGCCGCCCAAGGTCATCAGCACGTAGGCGGCGGTGTAGAACATGGAGGAAATGAAGCCGTTGAGGTTGCCGCTCAAGAAGCCGTATAAGATGAAGCCGACATGCGAGATGGTGGAATAGGCCAACATACGTTTCAGATTGGTTTGGGCGATGGCGGTGATGTTGCCGATGATGAGCGACATGACGGCCATGATGACTAGCATACCTTGCCAATCCGCCACCATGCCTTGCAGGCCTTGAATCAACAAGCGCATGACGAGAGCAAAAGCGGCCAACTTGGTGACTGAGCCAATGAACAGCGTCACCGCCGTGGGTGAGCCGTGATACACGTCTGGTATCCACATATGGAACGGCACCGCACCCAGCTTGAACGCCAGACCAGCGACTATAAACACAAGACCCAGCACCAACACAGCGTGGTCGCCAGTCGCCGCCCAAATGGACGCATTGATTTCGCCGATAGAAAGCGTGCCGGTCGCGCCATAGAACATGGACATGCCGTAGAGCAACATACCGGAGGCTAGTGCGCCTAGGACGAAGTATTTCATGGCGGCTTCGGTGGCACGGGCGTTATCACGGTCTAGCGCCACCAATGAGTAGAGGCACAGCGAAAGCAGCTCTAAACCCATGTACAGACTGAGTAAATTCGCGCCTGATACCATCACCATCATGCCCAGCATAGCGAGCAGTACCAGCACATAGAATTCGCCGCGATACATGCCACGTAAAGCAATATAGGTGCGGGTATAAATCAGCACCATCGAGGTGGCAAGATAGATCATCAACTTCAACACATCCGCCATCGGGTCGTCCACGAACATGCCACTGAAAGCCAGTGAGACGGATGGGATGTGCGTCAATATAGTCATCGCCGCCGCGCCCAACAAAGTGATTTGGCTGAGTGAGAAGGTGATAAAACGCGTCTTTTCCGTCAAGAATAGGTCAACGAGCAGAATCACCATAGCCATGGTCAGCACGAAAACTTCGGGCAGCGCAGTGATGATGTCGCTCATTATGTTATCCATCACATCGCCCCCGGAATCTTGGTTTGCGCCAGATGCGCGAGTAGCTGAGTAACCGTGGCGTGGGTCATTTCAGTCAGCGGCAGCGGATAGAGACCAACGGCCAGAGTCATCACCGCGAGTATGCTCAAGAACAAAAACTCACGGCGGTTGATGTCGGTGAGCTCCGCCACATGATGGTTGGCGACGTCCCCAAAATACACACGCTTCACCATCCACAGCGTATAAGCCGCGCCAAAGATGAGCGTGGTTGCAGCGAGAAAAGCAAACCAGAAATTAGCCTGCAACGCCCCCAGAATCACCATGAATTCGCCCACAAAACCGGAGGTGCCTGGCAGGCCAGTATTGGCCATGGCAAACAGCACGGCAAACGCCGTAAATACCGGCATGGTGTTGACCACACCGCCGTAATCAGCGATCTGGCGTGAGTGCATGCGGTCATATAACACGCCCACGCACAGAAACAACGCGCCGGAGACGAAGCCATGCGAGATCATCTGCACAATGCCGCCTTCCATGCCCAGCGGGTTGAAGATGAAGAAGCCCAGCGTGACGAAGCCCATGTGTGAAATGGAGGAATAGGCGATGAGTTTTTTCATGTCTTGCTGCACCAGTGCGACAAAAGCGATGTAAATGACGGCGATCAAAGACAAGGTAATCACAAAATCGGCTAAGTAATGCGAAGCATCCGGCGCGATAGGCATGGCGAAACGCAAGAAACCATACGCCCCCAATTTCAACGCAATTGCCGCCAGCACCACAGAGCCACCAGTAGGCGCTTCCACGTGGGCATCCGGCAACCAGGTATGCACTGGCCACATCGGCACCTTGACCGAAAACGCGGCAAAGAAGGCGAGAAAAATGAGAATCTGCACATTCAGCGGCATCGGCAATTGGTAGTAATCCACCAGCTCAAAGCTATTGGTTTGCAAGAATAAATAGATGAACGCCACCAGCATCAACAGCGAACCGACCAGGGTATAGAGGAAGAACTTGATCGTCGCATAGACACGATTCGGCCCGCCCCATACACCGATAATCAAAAACATGGGAATGAGCATGGCCTCCCAAAACACGTAAAACAGGATGGCGTCTATCGCCGAGAACACGCCTATCATCAGCCCCGACATGATGAGAAAAGCGGCGTTATACTGCGCGATGCGGCTCTTGATGACCTCCCAACCCGCCAGTACGACGATTACTGTAGTGAAGCTGGTGAGCAGGATAAGTGGTACGGCGATGCCGTCTGCCCCCAAGTGGTAATGAATGTTGAAGCTGGGAATCCAGTTGTAACCTTCTTCAAACTGAAAGCCGCCATCGGCGCGGTTGAAGCGCGTCCACAAAGGCAAAGTAACCAGAAAGCTCAGCACACTGCCGACCAACGCCACCCAACGCGCCACATGGGCATTGCGGTCGCCGCCGGTGAATAGCACGGCAATGCCGGAGAATATCGGCACCCAGATGGACAATGTGAGGAGTTGGTTATCGAACATTTAATTCTTCATGAATAAGGTAAGTAGCAGGAACGCGCCGATAATCATGGCGAAGGCGTAATGGTAGATTAGGCCCGATTGCAACTGGCGCACCACCAGAGAAATACGCCCTATCAGCCGCGCTGTGCCGTTGACCAATATGCCGTCAATAATGGTCACTTCGCCGATTTGCCAAAGTTTATTGCCTATAAAGCGTGCGCCACCCGCTAGGTATTTTTCGTTGAAACTATCAAAGCCATACTTGTTTTCCATGATGTTGTAGAGCGCGATGCAGCGACGCTTGATCATCATCGGGATATGCGGGCGACGCATATAGAAGAAATGCGCCAACACCACACCAGCCGCGGCCAACAGAAACGGCATGGTGACGAAACTATGCAAACCCATGGCGAAAGCGCCCTGGAATTCATGTGCCAATTCGTGCATGGCGGGGTGCGCGTGGTGATTCACAAAAATCACGTCTTTGAAAAAATCTCCAAAGAGCATGGGTTGAATGGTAAGGCCGCCGATGAAGAGAGAAGGTATCGCTAGCATAATGAGTGGAATGGTCACCACCCAAGGTGACTCGTGCGGAGTTCCGTGATGCTCGTCGTGGCCGTGGTGGTCATTGTGCTTTTCATCATGCGCATCTGCTTCGTGAGCCTCATGATGCGCTTCAGTGCTGAAGCGTGGCTTGCCGTGGAACACCAAGAAATACATACGAAAAGAATAAAACGCCGTCACAAAAACGCCCACCATCACCGCAAAATAGGCAAAGCCACTTCCAGTGATATGCGTAGCCGCAACGGCCTCGATAATGGAATCCTTGGAATAAAACCCAGACAAAAATGGCGTGCCTATCAGCGCCAGAGAGCCCACCAGTGAGGTGATCCAGGTAATCGGCATATATTTGCGCAGGCCACCCATTTTGCGAATGTCTTGCTCGTGGTGCATGCCCATAATCACCGAGCCAGCCGCGAGGAACAGCAAGGCTTTGAAGAAGGCATGTGTCATCAGGTGGAAAATGGCCACCGAGTAAGCCGATGCCCCTAGCGCTACCGTCATGTAGCCCAGCTGCGAAAGAGTGGAATACGCTACCACGCGCTTGATGTCATTCTGGATGATGCCGAGGAAACCCATGAACAGCGCGGTAATCGCGCCTATGATCATCACCGTTGAAAGTGCAGTAGTGGAAAGCTCAAACAAAGGCGACATACGCGCCACCATAAAGATGCCCGCCGTCACCATCGTCGCGGCGTGGATCAACGCAGAAATAGGCGTAGGGCCTTCCATAGAATCAGGCAGCCACACATGCAATGGAACTTGCGCCGATTTACCCATCGCCCCCACAAACAGCAGCAAACAAGTCACTGTCATCAACGACCATTCGGTGCCGGGAATGATGCTCACCGTGGCATCGGCAAACTCAGGCGCGACTGAGAACACGGCGGCGTAATCCAGGCTGCCCAGATAGTGCAGCACCATGCCTATGCCCAGCAAAAAACCGAAGTCGCCGACGCGATTGACGAGGAAGGCTTTCATGTTGGCGTAAACCGCAGTGGGTCGCTTAAACCAGAAGCCGATCAACAGATAAGACACCAGTCCTACGGCCTCCCAGCCAAAGAACAACTGCATGAAGTTGTTGGACATGACCAACATCAACATGGCGAAAGTAAACAAAGATATATAGCTAAAGAAACGGCTGTAGCCCGGATCTTCCGCCATATAGCCTATGGTGTAGATATGCACCATGAGCGAAACGAAGGTCACCACTACCATCATCATGGCGGATAAAGAATCTATCAAAAAGCCGACTTCAAAGCTGGTGTCGCCGCTGGTGAGCCAGGTGTAGACCGCGCCATTAAAGGTGCGGCCAGCCAGCACGTCTTGCAACACGCATACCGACAAAGCAAACGCTCCCGCCACACCCAGCACCGTGATCCAGTGTGCGGCGGCACGCGGCATATTGCGGCCAAACAGCCCCACCACCACCGCTGCAAACAAGGGGAGTAGAGGTGTTGCGAGATAAACTTGTTGCATATTGGTCATCAAGCGCTAGCCTTTAAGGGAATCCAAATCATCCACGTTAATCGTATTCAAATTGCGGAACAGCACTACTAGAATCGCCAAGCCTATGGCCGACTCAGCGGCGGCGACCGTCAAAATAAAGAACACGAATACTTGCCCCGCGATGTCGTTCAAATAATGCGAAAACGCGATGAAATTCATGTTCACCGCCAACAACATCAACTCTATCGCCATCAGCAAAATAATCACGTTTTTGCGGTTGAGGAATATGCCCACCACGCTGATGGCGAACAGTAGCGAACCCAAAATCAAATAGTGCGACAACCCGACGTGCATCATGATGGCTCTCCTTCATGTGGAGTGGGCTCTGGCGGTTCTTTGAAAGATTCCATCTTCACCACTTTCAAACGGTCTGCACGCTTCACTTTCACCTGCTCTGCGGGGTCGTTATATTTGCTGCCTTTACGTCTACGCATGGTCAGCGCTATCGCCGCCACTATCGCCACCAGCAGGACCACAGAAGCCAATTCAAAGGGGTACAGATACTGGGTATAAAGCACGCGCCCTAATTCCGCCGTGTTACTGTAATCTGCCGCGTGTGGTGTTGGCTCCACGGCTCCGCCAAAGTGACGCATACCCAGCACCATCGCCATTTCCACCGCCATCAACAGCCCGATAAAAGCCGCCAGCGGGAAGTAATCCCAGAACCCTTCTCGCAGCTTATCCAGATTGATGTCCAACATCATCACCACAAACAGGAACAACACCATCACCGCGCCGACGTAGACCAGTACCAAAGTAATCGCTAGGAACTCCGCTTGTAGCAACAGCCAGATGCCAGATGCGGTAAAAAAAGCCAGCACCAGATACAGCGAGGCCTGCACCGGGTTGCGCGTAGTAATCACGCGCAGTGCGGCGTAGAGCATGATGCTCGCCAAAAAGTAGAACACGTAGTCTTGGAAAATCATTATCTATATTGCGCGTCAGCGGCTCTATCTGCCGCTATCTGCGCCTCGTATTTATCGCCCATCGCCAGCAGCATAGGTTTGGTATACAGCAAATCGCCTTTTTTCTCGCCGTGATACTCCAAAATCCGCGTTTCCACGATGGAATCCACCGGACAGGATTCCTCGCACATGCCGCAGAAGATGCACTTGGTGAGGTCTATGTCGTAGCGCGTGGTGCGGCGGGTATTGTCTTCGCGTTGTTCGGATTCTATGGTAATCGCCAACGCCGGACATACTGCCTCGCACAATTTGCAGGCGATACAGCGTTCCTCACCATTGGGATAACGGCGCAAAGCATGCAATCCACGGAAGCGACCCGATTGCGGCGTTTTTTCTTCTGGAAACTGGATGGTGATTTTGCGCGCGAAGAAATAACGCCCGGTCAGCGCCATGCCTTTCAGCAGTTCCAGCAGCATCAGGCTTTGCAAGACTTCCTTGATTCGGGTCAACATGGCTATCTCCTAATGAAACAAGTAAGCCAACGGGGTTTGCATAAAAGCTCCGACCACGATAATCCACACCAATGTGATAGGGATGAACACCTTCCAGCCCAAGCGCATGATTTGGTCATAGCGATAACGAGGGAAGGTGGCGCGGAACCACAGAAAGAAAAACAACATAAAACCAATTTTTGCCAGTAGCCATAAGAAGCTATCAGGCAAGAAAGTGACTGGTGACAGCCATCCGCCGAGGAACATGGTAGCAGCCAGCGTGGCCACCAATATCATATTGGCGTATTCAGCCAAGAAAAAGATGGCGAAAGACATGCCGGAATATTCCACATGGAAACCAGCGACAATTTCCGATTCGCCCTCAGCCACGTCAAACGGCGCACGGTTGGTTTCGGCCACGCCAGAGATGAAGTACACCACAAATAGCGGAAACAACGGTAACCAATACCAGTGGAACATTCCCCCTGCCTGCGCTTGTACAATCTTCACCAAGTTCAGACTGTTGGCGCACATCAGCACGCCTACCAGCGCGAATCCCATCGCAATTTCGTAAGACACAATTTGTGCCGCCGAGCGCATCGCCCCCAAAAATGCGTATTTTGAATTAGACGCCCAGCCCGCCACGATGACGCCATATACACCCATAGAGGTCACCGCCATGATATAGAGCAAACCCGCGTCGGTATTGGCCAACACCAAATTAGGGTCAAACGGCATCACCGCCCATGCGGCCAAGGCAGGCGCGATGGACAGCATAGGCGCTAACAAAAACAATGATTTATTAGCCGCCGAAGGGACGATGACTTCCTTCATTAGTAGCTTGAGCGCGTCGGCAATAGGTTGCAGCAGACCAAAATAACCCACGCGGTTTGGGCCGATCCGCACTTGCATATAGCCAATAATCTTGCGTTCAGCATAAGTCAAATAGGCCACCGACACCATTACCGGCAACACGATGGCGACGATTTTGATCATCGTCCACACCAGCGGCCAAGCTGACCCCAGCAGGTTTTGTGCAAGACTCATCAAGCTGTGTGGCGAGCCATCCATCAGCGCAGCGACTCCAGCTTGATCTCGCCGAACAAATCACCCAAGCCTGCTGTATCTTTCAATGCTGCTGGCAGGCGCACGCAGCCTAGTGGCACGCGGTCGTCTTGCGATAGTTTGAAGTGGCTGCTACCGTTACCTTGACTCACTTTGACCTCAGTGCCTGCGCTCAAGCCGAGTTTTTGCAATTGCTCACCGTGCATGCCCGCGCTTAAAACACCGCCGTGTTTAGTCTTCTGCAAGGGCGCGGCGCGGCGCACGATGGCATCGGATTGATACAACAGGATTTCGCCTATGCGTTGCAACCCTGCCTCAGCCTCCATCAAATCAATCACGGGCAACTCGCTCAACTGGTTGTTCAGACAGTTAGCCGCGTCTTTGCCATTCAACATCTCACGGCTTACTTGCTCGCTGCTATCAAAATCAAAGCCGGAAACACCGAGCAAATTGCCCATCACGCGTAGCACTTTCCAAGCCGGACGGCATTCACCCAAAGGCTTAACAGCGGCGGCAAAGGCTTGCACGCGGCCTTCCATGCTCATAAACGTACCCGAAGTTTCGCTAAACGGCGCTATAGGCAGCAATACGTCAGCATCGCGCAGAGCCTCAGATTTGAACGCGGTAAGCGCCACCACGCATTCAGATTTCGCCATCGCTGCGGTGGCCAGATGCGCGTTGTGGCAGTCCAGCTCTGGTTCTACATTGACCAGCACATATGCTTTGCGCGGCACTTCCAGCATGGTGCGAGCATTCAGTGCGCCGGTTTCAGGCAACACGTCGGCTAAATTGGCGCCCACGCTGTTGGCAGCTTCAGACAACACACCAAAATTAGCACCACACAACGTGGCAATGGCTTGCGCCAGAGCGTAAATCTCAGCATAGCGCGGATGATGTTGCGCCATATTGCCCAAAAATACGCCTACACGTGGCTCTAGCACACATACACGCGAGCCGAATCCGGCCAGACTTTCGGCGATTTTTTGTGCTTCTGCACTAGGTTTGATAACACTTAAGTTGAGTGTGTCAGGCAACTTGCGTGTGATTTTCGGTAAATCTACCAAGGCTTTTAATACTTGCGCTAGCAGATTTGCCATCTC
Source organism: Methylophilaceae bacterium (assembly GCA_046155285.1). Lineage (GTDB taxonomy): Bacteria > Pseudomonadota > Gammaproteobacteria > Burkholderiales > Methylophilaceae > CAILHX01. The sequence goes on from JBJXEA010000010.1 coordinate 129,732, forward strand.
GCTAGGCGCACCTATTAGCTTGTTGGCGATAGGCATCAGCGGATCATCATCCAGCGCGTTGATGAGCGAAACTTCGGCGCCTTTTTTCACCGCGTGACGCAGGCGATGCGTGAGCAAAGGATGCTCATTACGCAAATTGCTGCCCACCACCAACACCCGTTCAACTTCAGCAAAATCGGCGATAGTGCAACCCAGCCAAGGCGTACCAAGCTGTTTGCCGTCCAGCGCAAAATCCACTTGGCGTAAGCGATAATCCACATTGCCGCAACCCAAACCCTGCGCTAACTTCTTGGCCAGATAACCCTCTTCCATGGTGCTGTGTGGTGATACCAGCACACCCAAATCCTGCGGATTTTGGCTGGTAACGGCTTTAATACGGCTAGCAGCGAATTCCAGCGCGGTTTGCCAGTCGGTCTCGACCCAGTTGCCGTGATCCTTAATCATGGGCTTGGTCAGGCGCTCGGGGCTGGATAATGCCTCATAGGAAAAGCGGTCACGGTCAGAAATCCAGCACTCGTTCACACCTTCTTCTTCGCGCGGCAACACGCGCATGACTTTGTTGTCTTTGATGTGGAACTCAATCGGCGAGCCCAAGCCGTCGTGCGGCGCAATGCCTTGGCGGCGCGTCAATTCCCAAGTACGGGCTGAATAGCGGAACGGCTTGCTGGTGAGCGCACCCACTGGGCATAAATCGATGATGTTGCCGGAAAGCTCGGAATCCACGCTCTTGTCTACATAGGCGGTAATCTCGGCGTGTTCGCCACGTCCCACCATACCCAATTCCATCATGCCGCCGACTTCTTTCAAGAAGCGCACACAGCGCGTACATTGGATGCAGCGCGTCATGTCTGTAGAAATCAAGGGGCCGATGTTTTTGTTCAGCACTACGCGTTTTTCTTCGGTGTAGCGCGATGCACCGCCACCGTAGCCTACGGCGATGTCTTGCAGCTCGCACTCGCCGCCTTGGTCACAAATCGGGCAATCCAGCGGGTGGTTGATCAGCAAAAATTCCATCACGCTCTTTTGCGCTTTGATGGCGAATTCAGATCGGGTAGAAACCTTCATGCCATCAGTGACTGGCGTGGCGCAAGCGGGTAGCGGTTTGCCGAATTTTTCTATCTGCACCAAGCACATACGGCAATTGGCGGCGACGGTGAGCTTTTTGTGATAGCAGAAACGCGGAATAGGGATACCCTCGCGGTCGGCTACCTCGATGATGGTCGTGCCCGCTTTGGCTTCAAACTCTTTGCCATCGATTTCTATTTTTAGCATATCTATCAGACCTTTAACATGCTACGACCATGCTGTATGTAATACTCAAATTCTGGGCGGAAATGCTTGATGAAGCTTATCACCGGAGTCGCCGCCGCGTCGCCCAGCGCACAAATGGTACGGCCAGAAATGTTGTTACTCACGTCGGTCAGCAAATCCAAGTCCTCCATGCGCCCCTTGCCCTCGGCGATACGCCGCACCACGCGCCACAACCAGCCTGTGCCCTCGCGACACGGCGTGCATTGGCCGCAGGATTCCTCGTAATAAAAATACGAGAGTCTGTCCAGCGCTTTGACCATGTCCGTGGTTTCGTCCATGACAATCACCGAGCCCGCACCCAGCATGGAGCCGCCGACTTTGACGATGGAATCATAGTCCATGGTGCATTGCATCATGATGTCAGCCGGAACCACCGGCACAGACGATCCACCAGGAATCACCGCCTTCAATTTGCGGCCTTTCCACACACCGCCCGCCATTGCCAAGAGCTCAGGAAAAGGCGTGCCCATATTCACTTCCACGTTGCACGGCTTTTCCACGTGACCGGAAATCGAAAACAATTTGGTGCCGCCGGAATTGGCCACGCCCAAATCCAAAAAGTGCTGCCCGCCGTGCTGCAAAATGTAGGGCACGGAGGCAAAAGTTTCGGTGTTGTTGATGGTGCTGGGCTTGCCGAACACGCCGTAGGTGGCGGGGAATGGCGGCTTGAAGCGCGGCTGGCCTTTTTTGCCTTCTATGGATTCGATCAGCGCGGTTTCTTCGCCACAAATGTAAGCGCCATAGCCGTGATGCGCATAGAGATTGAAGCTGAAATCTGTGCCTAAGATATTGTCGCCCAACAAGCCAGCGGCACGGGCTTCGTCCAAAGCCTTCTCAAATATCTCGTATTCCGCCCAGATTTCGCCGTGGATGTAGTTGTAGGCGGTCTTCACCCCCATCGCATAAGCGCCTATGGCCATACCTTCGATGAGTTGGTGCGGGTTGTAGCGCAAGATGTCGCGGTCTTTGAAAGTGCCGGGTTCGCCTTCGTCCGAGTTACACACCAGATACTTTTCACCATCGTAATTGCGCGGCATGAACGTCCATTTCAAACCGGTGGGAAAACCCGCACCGCCGCGCCCACGCAGGCCAGAGAGCTTGATTTCGGAGATGATTTCAGCCGCAGAGGTTTTCTCGGTGAGAATGCGTTTCAGCACTTCGTAGCCACCCACGCTGCGATAGGTTTCCAGCGAGGCAGGATTGGCCAAGCCTACTGTTCTGAAGCAGACCTGATTGAACGAAGCTGTCATTTCAGACCCTCCAGCATCGCATCTACTTTCTCATGGGTCAAAAACTCGCGCATTTCGTGGTTGTTAATCAGCAACAAGGGCGCACCGCCGCAAGCGCCCATACATTCGCCTTCCTTCAGCGTGAATTTTCCGTCCGCCGTGGTTCCGCCACAATCCACGCCCAGCTTATGTTCCAGATGTTTCACGATGCCTTCAGCATCGCGCAACATGCAGGAGATGTTGGTGCACACGGTGAGCTTGTATTTGCCCACCGGCTCCAGTTCGTACATATTATAAAAACTCGCCACTTCCAGCGCGGCAATGTCTGGAATCCCCAGATATTCCGCCACTTCCGCGATGGTTTCTTTCGACAGCCAACCATGCTCATCCTGCGCGATACGCAACGCCGACATCACCGCCGCGCGGCGTTGATGTGCCGGATACTTGGTGAGTTCGCGGTCTATCTTTTCGATGGCTTTAGCCGATAGCATATTGCAACCTGACTTCATTTAATCTTGAAAAAGCAAAAGTTCTAAACAAGACGGGTAGCACAGCAAAAAAATTTGCGCCGCGTAGGGGTTCTACGCAAGCAGGTTTTTTTGTGAAGCAACGGAGTATTGTGACGAAATTTTGCTTTTTCATCGGTCTATTTCTCCGAATACGATGTCTTGCGTACCAATAATCGCCACCAAGTCAGCAATCATATGCCCGCGCGTCATCTCATCCAGCGCCGCCAAGTGCGGAAAGCCAGGGGCGCGAATTTTCAAGCGATAGGGCTTGTTCGCGCCGTCCGACACCAAGTAAATACCGAACTCACCTTTTGGATGTTCAATCGCCGCATAAGCCTCGCCTTCCGGTACGTGGAAGCCCTCGGTGAACAACTTAAAGTGGTGAATCAATGCTTCCATATCCTGCTTCATGGCCTCGCGCGAAGGCGGGGCAACTTTGTGGTTATCGCTAATCACCGGTCCCGGATTAACACGCAGCCAATCTATGCACTGCTGGATGATGCGGTTGGACTCGCGGAATTCCTGCATGCGCACCAGATAACGGTCGTAGCAATCGCCGTTGGTGCCGAGTGGAATGTCGAAATCCATGCGGTCGTATACTTCATATGGCTGCTTTTTGCGTAGATCCCAAGCAATGCCAGAGCCGCGTAGCATGGGGCCCGTCATACCCAGCGCCAATGCGCGTTCTGGCGTCACTACGCCGATGCCGACGGTGCGTTGTTTCCAGATGCGATTGTCGGTGAGCAGGGTTTCGTACTCGTCCACATAGCCTGGAAAGCGCGTGACGAAGTCCTGAATAAAATCCAATACCGAGCCTTGGCGGTTGGTGTTCAAACGCCCAATTTCCTTGGCGTTCTGGCTTTTGGAAGCCAAATACTGCGGCATATGGTCTGGCAGGTCACGATACACGCCACCCGGACGGTAATAGGCCGCATGCATACGTGCGCCAGACACCGCCTCATACACGTCAAACAAATCTTCGCGCTCGCGGAAGGCATACAGAAACACCGACATCGCGCCGACATCCAGCGCATGAGCGCCCAGCCACAGCAGGTGATTGAGAATGCGCGTGATTTCGTCGAACATGACGCGAATGTATTGAGCGCGAATCGGCACTTCTATGCCCATCAACTTCTCAATCGCCATCACATAAGCATGCTCATTGGCCATCATGGACACGTAGTCCAACCTGTCCATATACGGCACGGTTTGCAGAAAGGTACGATGCTCGGCAAGCTTTTCCGTGGCGCGATGCAGCAAGCCAATATGCGGATCGGCACGCTCGATAACCTCACCATCCAACTCCAGCACCAAGCGCAACACGCCGTGCGCGGCTGGGTGCTGCGGGCCGAAGTTCATGGTGTAATTTCTGATTTCAGCCATAATGCACCCAAAAATAGGGGACAGACCACGTTTTTTGACGTGCTTTTTCCGCCAAAAAACGTGGTCTGTCCCCTATTTTAATTCTAGCCACGATGCACACCCTCATCACGAATAATTCTTGGCACATTGTTCCGCATTTCTATCGAAACCGGCTGGTAGATTACGCGTTTCTGCTCGGGGTCGTAACGCATCTCTACGTTGCCAATCACAGGAAAATCCTTTCTGAACGGATGTCCGACAAAGCCGTAATCGGTCAAAATTCGGCGCAAATCAGGGTGGTTTTCAAACATGATGCCGAATAGGTCAAACGCCTCGCGCTCAAACCAATTGGCGGCTGGCCACACCTCCACCATCGTCGCCAAGACCGGAAATTCGTCATCTTCAACAAACGCTTTGACGCGAATGCGCTGATTGAGCGCTACCGATAGCAGGTGATACACCACCGCATAGCGCTTTCCAGCCCAAGCGCCCTCTTTGTAATCGCTGTAATCCACGCCACACAGGTCAATCAATTGCTCAAACTGCATACCGGTGCCGTCGCGCAAGGTTTTGCACACACTCACACAATCGGCGGCATTGATTTCCAGCGTCAACTCACCCACATGCTGAGTCATTTTCAGCACTTTTTCGCCCACAGCTTGGCTGGCGATGTTTTGTAGGTCGTCGAGTCGGCTCATGCTTTTATCTGGCGATGGTATTGGTTCGTTTGATTTTGTTTTGTAGCTGGATGATGCCGTACATCAGTGCTTCCGCCGTCGGTGGGCAACCCGGCACGTACACGTCTACCGGTACGATGCGGTCGCAACCACGCACCACGGAATATGAATAGTGATAGTAACCGCCGCCGTTGGCGCAGCTTCCCATCGAGATTACCCAGCGCGGCTCGGCCATTTGGTCATACACTTTACGCAACGCAGGTGCCATTTTGTTAATCAGCGTACCAGCGACTATCATCACGTCCGACTGGCGCGGACTAGGACGGAACACGATGCCGAAACGGTCAAGGTCATAACGCGAAGCACCCGCGTGCATCATCTCCACCGCACAACAAGCCAGACCGAAAGTCATCGGCCACATCGAGCCAGTGCGCGTGTAGTTAATCACCGTATCCAGCGTGGTGGTGACGAAGCCTTTGTCTAAGAGACCTTCAATACTCACAGGCTTACTCCCATTCCAGCGCACCCTTCATCCACTCATAAATGAAGCCCACCACCAAAATACCTAAAAATACCATCATGGCAACAAAACCGAACATGCCGATTTCCCTCAGCACCACCGCCCACGGAAACAGGAAAGCGATTTCCAAATCGAACAGGATAAACAGGATGGCGACCAGATAATAGCGCACATCAAATTTCATGCGCGCGTCTTCAAAAGCTTCAAAACCGCATTCGTAAGGGGAATTTTTTTCGCTATCAGGACGGCTGGGGGCGACTACGCGGCCTAGTGCAATGGGCAGAACGCCGACGGCTAAGCCTACGATAATAAACAACAAAATTGGAAAGTAATTTTCCAGCATATTTGATCCGTCGTTCAGCCCTGTATGAAGTCACTGCAATAGTGCCAACTCAGGCTGATTATGCTGGATAGACCGCAGGACGGTCAACAGAGAACACAACACTTTTACAACATTGTCACACTACCTTAATAAGCCCGTAGCCCGTATGCAGCGCAGCGGAATACGGGAAATCATTCCCACCGAAAGCACCCCGCAATACGCCGCAAGCGGCTTCACACAGGCTACGCTAACTATCCAGTCTGCTCAACAACTCCAAAGCGCGACTTGGATTGCCTTGGGAAGCCAAACCCTGAAAGCGGATAAACGCGTCATGATTTGCCAAGGCGACAGTTGCCAACTCATCCATCAGCCGGTTAACGCTGATACTGCGACTCTGCGCCAAGGCTTTCAAACGATCATGTTTGTCATCGGGGATTCTTACGGTCATAGTCGTCATGGAAAAACCTCCAAACATTGCTCAGGTAATAGAATTTTGACTTGAGGAAAACGCAGCTCGCCCTTCGTTAAGTCTTTGATATTGCGCGTTACGATAGCCGAGGCACCGCCAGCCACCGCCAACTCAACAAGATGGTTATCTGCTTCATCCGGCAGATTAGGTCGCCAAGCATAAAACACCTCAGTCCATTGGCAAATTGCCAAGAAACCACGAAAAACCTCCATCCGTTCCGAATGTGACAACGGGCTATTCTTAAAAAGCTAGTCCCGTGACATCACATCTTCGTAATCATAAAAGCCAGTAGCCTGACTGCATCGCAGCGGCCATCCATTGTTGTAGAGCCTGTCCTCGAATGTTTTAATCGGGGATTGCTGCTGAGCGAAGCGAAGCGCAACAATCGCGGAAAATGACGGCACTCGAACGATGCGCTTCATGCTTCAGCAGCATCCTACCAAGCTACACATCCCCGCCTTGCTAAGGCGGGGTGGCGCAAAGCGCCGGGGCGGTTAGGTACCTTCGCCAGATGTGAATTTGAAAGCCATTTGGCGGATAACGCCTGCGACTCATCCGCCCTTGTATCTTTCCCCAAGTAGTGATTAGCTATCACTACCTGAAGCAGAGAGAGCTTGAATCCGCCCTTAAGGCTTGACCTTGTAGCGTAGACAAAGCCCTCTGCTTCACCTCTCTCGCCAACGA
>JBJXEA010000011.1:0-123655 GCA_046155285.1 Methylophilaceae bacterium
GCCTGATGCGCTTTGACTTGCGAGACCCTAAACCATTGTAGTAGTGTTACCTATGTCCTGGCACACCTGTTACCTATGTACTCGGTCTATACAGCTTGTCCAAAGGAAAGTAACCAAAGCAAAAGACACCCTACTGCCTTGCCCCTAAAGGGGTTCCCGACAACACAACTCCAAGACGGGTGGCAATCCAACTCGCCCTAACAGACCACACACAACGTGGTCTGTAGCGGAGCTCAAACACAGGTTGCCGCCAAGCCCCCGTCTTGGCGCTGCGTTGTCGGCTGCGGCAGAAGGGGAAGGGGCGGCACATTACTGTTCTGCTTACTTACTGCTGGCATTTTAATTCTTTATTCTTCATAGACTCATCAAGTTTCCATCGTCCTTGTTTAAAGACCAAATGAACTGGGAATTCAATGAGCGAAAAGCTGGATGGGCAGTCTTCTGAATAAAATCCGTCTGGGGCATGCGTGACTTTAATCAGTTCCACAATACGTGCATTACTCCAACGAGAGAAACGATAGAGCCCCAATTGTGTTGGGGGAGGCTCAAAAAAGAAGCGTTTAATTAGTGAGTTATTCCGAATTTCCCATAAAAATACACCAGAGGGACTATAGGCTTCAGCGGCACTTGCAGATACAACGAAATTTCCATTGGGTGAAACATGGGGTTCGTCAATAACATCATATTGCTTACCATCTTTCCTTGAAATTAGAAGATTGGTTTGACCCTCGTAATAGCCCACTGTTACCCAATAAAATTGCTTGCCGGCTATTAAACCGCGGTACCAATAGTAAATACAGTCATTTGATGTCTCGCAAGACTCACGATTTAAGAGTGTTATGTGTTTTCCAGAAGATAGTTTGAGAGATAGTATTTTTCCATCTCGTTGCACCAGGCTAGAATTTTTGGATGAGTTGATTGGGTCATATGGAAGATTCTCTTCATACCATGTGGCAGCAAAAGAATGGTAGCTAAAGAAAAAAGCACCTAAAAGCAAAAGATACCGCATTGCCATTTTATGCAGCCCTCTCAATAACTACCCCCAACGCTTTAACCCCCGGCAATATCCCCGGCTTCGCCACTTTGACCTTGACCCACGGCGATCCGAATTCCTTGAGGATGAGCTGGCACACATGCTCGGCGAGAGCTTCGACCAGATGGAAGTTTTTCTCGGCTAGTGTCTCTCTTATTCGCGCCACGATCTGACCGTAGTCTAGGGTGTCGGCGATGACATCGCTTTGGCAGGATTGGCTGCTGGGCAGTTCAAGTTCGATGTCGAGGATGATGGTCTGTGCGACCATGCGTTCCCACCCCGGCACACCGAGGTGGGTTTCGACCTTGAGTTCTTGTATGAAGATTTTGTCCATTTACTTTAGAATCCAGACTGTTCACAAATTCTAATCCATTACACATGACTCAAGCACTTTTCCTGTTGGCGGCGTATCTGTTGGGCTCTATTTCTTTTGGTATCTTGATGAGCAAGGTGTTCGGTTTGGCTGACCCGCGCACTGTCGGTTCCGGCAACCCGGGGGCGACCAATATATTGCGTAGCGGTAAAAAAGCCGCGGCGGCTCTGACCCTGATTGGCGATGCCGCCAAAGGCTGGCTGGCGGTGTGGCTGGCGATGCGTTACAACTTAGCGCCGCTGTGGGTGGATGCCGTCGCGGCGGCGGTGTTTTTGGGGCATTTGTATCCGCTCTACCACGGGTTCAAAGGTGGCAAAGGGGTGGCGACACTCTTTGGTGTCTTGCTGGCGTTTTCCCCGATTTTGGGCTTGGGAGCGTTGGCGGTTTGGATCGTGGTGTTTGCCATTTGGCGTATTTCTTCAGTGGCGGCAATGGTGGCTTCTTCGACCTCCCCTTTTGTCGCTGCATACTTGTTTGGTTGGAATGTGCACACGCCCACCATACTGCTGTTGACCGTGGTGCTGATATGGCGGCACAAGAGCAATATCCAGAAATTGCTGGCGGGGAATGAAGCGGGGTTTGGTAAGAAGTAGTTTTAGGCTCGGCTCCGATTAAGCCCTACGTATGGTTCGATACGTTTTTCGTTCGTCCTGAGTACCGCGCTTAGCGCGGTGTATCGAAGGAGTGAACGAAAAACACTCACCACGAACGGTTCTATTTCTTACGGCGCGCTGACTTCGGCTAAATCCCAGCGCGGTTTGATAGTAAACGCATGGTCACCAGCCTTGAGGTTCTTCATCCGCATCGCGCCGGCGAAGGCGATCATGGCACCGTTGTCAGTGCAAAACTCTAATCTTGGATAAAACACTTCTGCGCCTTGTTTCTTTGCGGCGGCGGTCAAAGCTGCGCGAAGTTGGCGGTTGGCTCCTACGCCGCCGGAAACCACTAATTGCTTTAACCCACATTGCTTGAGTGCGGCCATACATTTTTTGGAAATCACTTCGACCACCGCTTGTTGAAAGGCGCTGGCGATGTCGGCACGGGTGGCTTCGTCCAAGGGTTGATGGCTGTTGACTAAAGTCAGCACTGCGGTTTTCAGGCCGCTGAAGCTGAAATCAAGGTCGCCGCTGTTCAACATAGGGCGTGGCAGCTTGAAGCGTTTTGGGTCGCCTAGCTCTGCCAGCTTGGAAACTGCTGCTCCGCCCGGATAGCCCAAACCAAGTAATTTAGCGGTTTTGTCGAAGGCTTCGCCCGCTGCGTCATCCAAGGTGTCACCCAGTAGTTCGTAGTCGCCGATGCCGCCGACGCGCATGATCTGCGTGTGACCGCCGGAAACTAATAGCGCGATGAAGGGGAAGGCCGGAGGATTGGCTTCCAGCAAAGGCGACAGCAGATGACCTTCGAGATGATGCACGCCCAGCGCCGGAATGTTGAGCGCAAAAGCCAAGGATTCCGCAACGCTTGTGCCCACCAACAGTGCGCCCGCCAAGCCCGGCCCCTGAGTATAGGCGATGGCATCGATGTCTTGAAGCGTTGCGCCGGCATCATGCAAGACTTTTTGGGTGAGCGGCAGGGCGCGGCGGATGTGGTCACGCGAGGCGAGTTCCGGCACTACACCGCCGTATTCGGCGTGCATGGCGACTTGCGAATGCAGTGCATGGCTGCGCAGGCCTTGCTCAGTATCGTAAAGTGCGACTCCGGTTTCGTCGCATGAGGATTCAATTCCTAAAATAAGCATAAAAGTCGTTGATTAAAAATAGCTTGGTGGCTAGAATAGCACCCTTTTTCCGAACACCCCTTGAGGAGAGCTGCTTTCCATGTCTAATGTACGTGTTAAAGAGAATGAGCCGTTTGACGTTGCTCTGCGCCGTTTCAAGCGCATTATTGAAAAAACCGGTCTGCTGACCGAATTGCGTGCCCGTGAATTCTACGAGAAGCCCACTTGGGAACGCAAGCGTAAGGCGGCTGCTGCTGTAAAGCGCACCCATCGCCGCCTGCGCAACCAGATGTTGCCACCAAAGCTCTATTAATACTCCGGTTTCTGCCGTGTCGCTCAAGACACAAATAAGCGAAGATATGAAGACAGCCATGCGCGCCAAAGATAGCGCGCGGTTGTCTGCTGTGCGTTTGCTGCTGTCGGCGATGAAGCAACGCGAAGTGGACGAGCGTATTGAATTGTCGGATACGCATGTGATTGAAATCATCGAAAAGATGCTCAAGCAACGCCGCGATTCGATTAGCCAGTATGAAGCCGCGAATCGTAACGACTTGGCGGATGTGGAGAAGTTTGAGGTTGGCGTACTGACTGGCTATCTGCCGCAAGCATTCACGGAAGCCGAAGTGAATACCATCATCGAAAATGCCATCAAGGAATCTGGTGCTACCGGGGTGAAGGATATGGGCAAGGTGATGGCGCTGGTCAAGCCGCAGATTGTGGGGCGCGCCGACATGGGTAAGGTTTCGAGTCTCATTAAGACGCGACTTGGTTGATAGCTTTTCCATAAGTAGTGAAATGAAAAGGAGCGAAAAGCTCCTTTTTTTACGCCATAATCCCATTTGTGATTCCAGAACATTTCATCCAGGAACTCCTCAACCGTATCGATATTGTCGATGTGATTGACGCTGCCGTGCCGCTGAAAAAAGCGGGCGCGAACCATGTTGCTTGCTGTCCGTTTCACAACGAAAAATCTCCTTCTTTTACCGTGAGTCCATCCAAGCAGTTCTATCACTGCTTCGGTTGCGGTGCGCATGGCACGGCGATCGGGTTTTTGATGGAGTATCAAGGGCTGACTTTCGTTGAGGCGATTGAGGATTTAGCCCAAAAAGTTGGTGTGAAAGTGCCGCAGGAAGAACGTACAGGCGAGCGCAATACGCCTAAAACGGAGCGTCCCGCACCCAGTATGTTTGACGTGATGCAGCAGGCCGCTGCCTATTACCGCGCTGAGCTGAAAAAGTCTAAGGTGGCCATTACCTATTTGAAAGGACGCGGTCTTTCCGGTGAAATCGCTGCACGTTTTCAGATGGGATATGCCCCTGAGGGTTGGCAGAATTTACGTGAAGTGTTTCCGCAGTATGAGCAGGAGGCTCTCTCCACCCTGGGTTTGACCATTAAGAATGACGAAGGCCGCGTGTATGACCGTTTTCGTGAGCGCGTGATGTTTCCCATTCACGACCAACGCGGCAATGTGATTGGTTTTGGTGGAAGAGTGATGGGCAGCGATAAAAATGATGGCCCCAAGTATTTGAATTCGCCGGAAACGCCCTTATTTCAGAAGGGTCAGGAACTCTACGGTTTGTTTTTAGCGCGGCAGGCGATACGCGCTGCGAATAAAGTGGTGGTGGTGGAAGGTTATATGGACGTGGTGGCGCTGGCGCAGCATGGCGTGGAATACGCGGTTGCCACGCTAGGTACGGCCACTACACCGCAGCACATCACCAAGCTGATGCGCCAGACCGACGACATTGTGTTTTGTTTTGATGGTGATGCGGCAGGTAAAAAAGCTGCTTGGCGTGCCGCGATGAATGCTTTGCCTGCCTTGAATGACGGCATTAAGCTGAGCTTTTTATTTTTGCCGTCCGAGCATGATCCGGATAGTTATGTGCGTGAGTTTGGGCGGGAAAAGTTTGAGCTTGAACTTGCCGATGCGATGCCGCTTTCGGCTTACATCGTGCAGGAATTGTCGGTGCGTAATGAGCTGGATTCGCACGAAGGCCGAGCCAGGTTTATGGATGATGCCAAGCCTATATTGCAGCAGCTCCAAGCGCCTAAACTAAATTTGATGTTGCGGAAGCGTGTGGCTGAGTTGGCGGGGGTGACGCAGGCCGAAGTGGAAAGTTTGCTCAAACTGCAAGCGCCCACCAATCGCCCTAAAGCGCAGGCCAAGGCACCGCGCCGTGCGCCGACCACGTTGACGCGCAAATTGTTGCAACTGCTGCTGATTAAACCTGAACTGGCGTTGCAATTGGATGCCGAGCGTCTACCCAATAACAACGCCGAGTTTGAGGCTTTGGTAAGGATAATGCAGTTGGTGGCGACTGATAGATTGATACGTTCGGCGGCTATCGTGGAAAACCTCAAAGGCGTGGTCGTGCCGCAGTTATTGGCCGATTTGACCGGCGAATTGCTGCGTTGGGAAGAGGATGAGGAGTTTGACCTGGCGGAAGAGTTTGCCGGTGTGCTGAGCCAATTGCAGGCGGCTGAAAGCAAACAAAGCATGAGTGCACTATTAGCCAAGCCTTTTGCAGCCTTGACGGCAGAGGAAAAAGAGCTGCTGCGCGGCTATCGGCAAGTGCCTGTTTCTGAGAATAAATGACTGTTTGTAGTATAATAGCGGGTTACCCGCTTAACCTTACTAAGCTGAGAGCACCTCATGGCCACTGACATCCAAAACGATAAAGCTAGTGACAAACTAGACCCCGAAGCCACTACTGATTTGGACGCACGCCGCACGCGGCTGAAAAATCTGATTGCTTTGGGCAAGGAGCGCGGCTACCTGACCTACGCCGAAATCAACGACCATTTGCCGGACGACGTGCAAGACCCGGAGCAGATTGACGGCATCATCGGCATGATTGGCGATATGGGCATTCAGGTGTACGAAGAAGCGCCTGATGCCGAAGTGCTGCTGATGTCCGACGCACCTGCCGCCGTGACCGACGAGGATGCTGTGGAAGAAGCCGAGCGTGCGCTTTCCACCGTGGATTCTGAGTTTGGCAGAACTACTGACCCGGTGCGTATGTATATGCGCGAAATGGGCACGGTGGATTTGCTCACGCGTGAAGGCGAAATTGAAATTGCCAAGCGTATCGAAGATGGTCTCAAACACATGGTGCAGGCCATTTCCGCCTGTCCCAGCACTATCGCTGAACTGCTTGCTTTAGTGGATAAGGTTGAAGCGGGCGAGATTGCTGCAGACGATTTGGTGGATGGCTTGATTGATGCCGATGTGCCGATGGATGAGCCGGTGTTGACCGACGACGCCGATCCTGAGGCGGAAGAGGAAGAAGAGGAAGAAGACGAAGATGGTGCCAAGGCAGCCGCAGTTTCTGCCGCCGCGCTGGCTGAGTTGAAAAAAGTGGTGCTAGAGCGCTTCACAATGATTCGCCAAGCCTACGCCAAAATGATCAAAGTGCTGGAAAAACACGACTCCCAGCACAAGGATTACAAAAAACATCAAGAGGCGATTCTTGCTGAGCTGATGGCTTTCCGCTTCTCTGCCAAGCAAGTCGAGGCTTTATGTGACGGCATCCGCACCACAGTAGAAGAGCTGCGTAGTCATGAACGCAACATCATGGGCTTTTGCGTGACCAAAGCTGGCATGCCGCGCAACCACTTTATTAAAGTGTTCCCTGGCAACGAAATCAATCTGGAGTGGCTGGCTGGCGAAATGTCATCTGACAAGCCTTATAGCGCCAAGCTCGAGCGTTTCCGCCATTCTATTGTTGACCAGCAACAACGCTTGGCCGCCTTGCAAATCAAGGTTGGTATCCCGCTTAAAGAGCTGAAAGAAATCAACAAGCAAATGTCCACTGGCGAAGCCAGAGCTCGCCGTGCCAAGCGCGAGATGATTGAAGCTAACTTGCGTTTGGTGATTTCGATTGCTAAGAAATACACCAATCGCGGCCTGCAATTTCTGGACTTGATTCAGGAAGGTAACATTGGGCTGATGAAGGCCGTGGACAAATTTGAGTACCGTCGCGGTTACAAGTTTTCGACCTATGCCACGTGGTGGATACGTCAGGCGATTACCCGCTCGATTGCCGACCAAGCGCGCACTATTCGGATTCCGGTGCACATGATCGAAACCATCAACAAGATGAACCGCATCAGCCGTCAGATTTTGCAAGAAACCGGCCAAGAGCCTGATCCAGCCTTGCTGGCGGAGAAAATGGAAATTCCTGAGGATAAAATCCGCAAGATTTTGAAAATTTCCAAAGAACCGATTTCTATGGAAACCCCAATTGGCGACGATGACGACTCGCATCTTGGCGATTTCATCGAAGACCAGGCCACCATGGCGCCGCAGGATGCAGCTATCTACGCCGGTTTGCGTGAAGTGACCAAAGAGATTCTGGATTCACTCACACCGCGTGAAGCCAAAGTGCTGCGTATGCGCTTCGGCATCGAGATGAACACCGACCATACGTTGGAAGAGGTGGGCAAACAGTTTGACGTCACGCGCGAGCGCATACGCCAGATTGAAGCCAAAGCCCTGCGTAAGCTGCGTCATCCCACGCGTTCGGATAAGCTGCGGAGTTTTCTGGAAAACGGTAACGACTAGTTGCCACACAGTTTTTGGGCCCCTAGCTCATGCCTGGTTAGAGCAGCGGACTCATAATCCGTTGGTGCTCGGTTCAACTCCGAGGGGGCCCACCAAAATCAATAAAAGGCTTGCAGCGATGCAGGCCTTTTTCTTTTGCTCCTCAGCTATGTAATTTGCCGATGATGTAAACTCAGCGCTAATTCCTCAGCCGAACCAAAATATGAGCTTATGACTTGGAAAGAATTCGTATATCAGCGAGTTGTTGACCTTTGTAATCAACAAGGTAAGCGAACATTTAGCCTACAAGAACTTTGGCAGGCCTTTCATCAGGAATTTGAAATGTTTTCGCCGGACAACCACAACGTACAGGCCAAAGTGCGCCAACAATTACAGTTTCTTCGTGATGAAAAGCTGCTGAGTTTTCTCGACCAGAGGGGGACGTATACCCTTAGAGGGGTAGAAATTCTAGCAAATGAGCTTGAGGATGATAAAGTTCTTGAAGTCAGTAAGGTCAAGCCAGAGAAGCGAGAATATTAATAGAAACTTATGCAAGAAATAAGGGCTGGGTTGCGGAAGCAAAGAATCGCTTTGGGGTTCATTGCATGTGCCAGAGTTGCAATAATACGTTCAATAAGCCGGATGGAACTCCATATATTGAAGTCCATCATATTATATTCATGTCTGAAGGCGGTGAGGATGGGTTATGGAATCTGGCAGTTCTATGTGCACATCATCACCGCATGGCGCATTTTTCGGATAAGAAAACCTGCTTAAAACTGCAGAAAACATTGCTCTCTGAAACACAAGCAAGGCTGGGAATCTAGCTAATACAAGCATGAGCAAGCTGACCATCAACAACCAGCCCAAATATATCATTGTGCTTAATTATGCTGATGCCAAGGTTTCTGTATTTGCACCAGATGATGGGTATTGGAATCAAGATGATGATGAGTTTTATGAGGAGGAGGAGGTAGTACATCTTTGGTGCGAAAAAAACGGAGTAAGTTTTGACGATATCTATTGGATGTCATGGAGCGGTAAGATTGACATTGATATTTCATCAAAGGAACTGATTGCTCTAGAAGGCATCATTTTAGGACAAAGAGAATAGAGACTGTGGAATGAACTACAGACTCATGTCCGCAGAAACAAGCGCAGTGAGGCTTGCAGGACAGGTGTTGTGCAAGTTAGGCTAGAGGTTTCCCGATGGTCGCATCCTGTAGGCGTATCGCCATCTTGCGTAAAAAATCCACGCTCACCGTGGGTTCTTCCAGTAGTAAGGCTTCAAAATTCTCTGGGCTAATCACTACCAATTGCGCGATTTCTGATGTCACGTAGGCGTCGGCGGTGCGAGCTTCTCCGGTGAGGAAGGCCATTTCGCCGAAATAGTCTCCCGCATCTAGTTTTCTAATGATGCTGCCACTTTGCTGAACGACCACATTGCCGGACAGCACAAAGAACATGTCGCGGTTGCTTTCGCCTGTGCTGAAAACCACATCGCCTTGTTGATATTCGCGCCCAAACTGTGACATCAGGCCTTGGTGGTAGAGCGCCGTGTCTGGCGGGGCTTGCATAAATAGGCCGCGTAGCATCAGCACTTGGCGTTTGTGCAGGGTGGCGATGATTTCGATGCCGAACAGGAATGCGGCGATGCAAAAATATAGCCAGCCAATAGAGAGGAATAGGTTTTTCATTCCGCCGAACACGTCGCCGTAGGAGTGGTTGACGAGCATGAATAGGCTGAACGCGGGGCGCATGGCGCTCCACAGCGATGCGGTGGCGAGTGAGCCTATGAGTAGGTGGTTCCAACGTACATCGCCAGGATAGAAGGTGCGCGAGAGTAAGGTCATGAGTAGTGTGCTGGCTAGCAAGGAGCCTGACCATTGCATCAGGCCAAATAGCCATGGTGTGTCGCGGAAATCTCCTAGTGATTTTTCTATGGTCAATCCGCTGAAAGAGAACAGAAAAAACAATGCCAGTATGCCTAGCACGCCGAATACGTCTTCGATGTTTCTGCGGGCAAACGAGCGTGGCTCGGAAACGCCAGCGATGGTGAAGAATGCGTTACGCACAGCGCCAGCCAGCGGGGTGCTGACCCATAGCAGCGCAAACATGCCAAATACGCCCCAAATGGCTTCATGCTTGGAGATGTTGTAGACCTCTATCATGATGCGGTGGCTGTATTTGGGCATTAAATGGCTAATCAACACGGAAAGCTTGACGATGGCGGAGCCGGATGAGACGGCGAAATGGCTGAGTAAGAAGAAGATGAGTAGCGCCATGGGGATCAGCGCGAACATGGCATAAAAAGATAGTGAGGCTGACAGGCCGAAGCCGTTGTGGCGGCTAAAGGCGCTTAGGGCTTGGCGCAGAATAAACAGCGGTGTGCTGTAACGGTGGCGTTCTAGGGTGGCCTTGGCATCACCAGCTGCTTTGCGGATTTTCTTAATGGCCATTTAGGACAGGGTCTTAAATTGTTCGGTGGCGGCTATCAGGGCTGCGGCGATGCCGGGTTCTGTCGCGGAATGTCCGGCATCGGCAATCACGCGAAAATCGGCTTCAGGCCAAGCTTGATGAAGCTCAAAAGCAGTTTGGATGGGGCAGACCATATCGTAGCGACCATGAATGATGATGCTGGGGATGTGGCGGAATTTCCCCACTTGCGCGAGTAGCGGCGAATCAGCAAGGAAGCAATCGTGCATTAAGTAGTGTAGATGTACCCTGAGCCGAGCAATCATCGCGTTGTCTGAGCTTGAGGATGCGGCGTTTGGGGGCAGCAAATACATAATAGTGTTCTCAAAGGCGCTCCAGCTTTTTGCCGCGACGAGCTGCTCGGCCTCTGGCGCGTTGAAAATGCGCTGATGATAGGCGCTTAGAATATCAGTGATTTCGGTGGCGGCCAGCGGCTCCACAAAACGCACCCAAGCTTCTGGGAAAATACGTCCTACTTCATATAAGAACCAGCGTATTTCAGCAGGCCGCGTTAGAAAGATACCGCGTAACAGCAAGCCTTTGATTTTCTCGGCGTGAAGAGAGGCGTAAAACAGCGCCAAAGTGCTGCCCCACGAGCCGCCAAATACCAACCAGCGGGCGATGCCTAAATGCTCACGCAGCAACTCCATGTCGTTGGCTAATGCCTGAATGTTGTTGTCTTCCACACAGCCAGCGGGCAGGCTGCGCCCACAGCCGCGCTGGTCAAACAGCACAATGCGGTAATGGGCGGGATCAAAAAAGCGTCGTTGGTTGGGATTGCATCCGCTGCCGGGGCCGCCATGTAACACCACCACTGGCTGCCCGTGTGGGTTGCCGCATTCCTCATAATAGAGCTGGTGCAATGGCGACACCTCAAAATGCCCCGAACGAAAGGGCTCAATAGGTGGAAACAATGGGTCAGTAGTCACGTGGAACTCGCATCTTTATTAGCCACTATGGGCGCTCGGCGGCAATGATAGCATTGCCTTACGGTAGGGACTTTTCACGATTAAAAAAATTTGCGAAAGCAGTATTGCAAATATATTGCGACTGTTCTAGTATTCGTGAAGCTGCACCTAATGTTAGGTGTTGCGGAGTCGGTATTTTTGTTTTATCGCCCTTAGCGGGTAACAGAGATAAAAGTCCGGCTTACTCTAAAACCTTAGTAAATTACTTTGGAGATTCAAACATGGAGATTAGCAAAATCAAGTTGGCTCTTGGCGTTGCAGTTGGTGTAACTATGGCTATGCCTATGGTTGCTATGGCTGCTGCAGATCAAGAAGCTGCAATGAAAGACGCAAACAACTGGGCACACCCACGTGGTCAACACGACAACCAAGGTTATTCTAAACTGAGCCAAATCAATAAAGGCAACGTGAAGAACCTGAAGGCTGCTTGGACATTCGCTACCGGTGTAAACCGTGGTCACGAAGGTTCCCCATTGGTTATCGGCAACATGATGTATGTGCACACCGCGTTCCCAAACAACGTGTACGCACTGGATCTGAACGACAATCAAAAGATCAGCTGGGCTTATTTCCCTAAACAAGATCCATCCGTTCAAGCAGTGTTGTGCTGCGACAACGTGAACCGTGGTCTAGGTTATGGCGATGGTAAAGTTATTCTGCAACAAAATGACGGCATGCTGGTTGCTCTGGACGCTAAGTCTGGCGCTAAAGTATGGGATGTACGTAACACCGACCCTAAGGTTGGCGCTACCAACACCAATGCTCCTCACGTCATCAAAGACAAGATCCTGACCGGTTGCTCTGGTGCTGAATTCGGTGTGCGCTGCTTTGTCGCTGCGTACAATCTGAAAGATGGCTCCTTGGCATGGAAGGCTTACAGCACGGGTCCAGACAGCGAAGTGCTGATTGGTTCTGATTTCAATGCTGCAAACCCACACTACAGCGCGCTGACCACCTATGAAGATGTAAACGGTGGTAACAAGCAAGGTGGTTCCTTCAAGGCTCTGACCAAAGACCAACTCAAGTTCCCAGTAACTGACTTGGGTGTTAAGACTTGGCTCAAGCCACAAGCAGTTAAAGACGGTTGGCAACATGGTGGCGGTTCCGCTTGGGGCTGGTGGCCGTATGATGCTCGTACCAATCTGGTTTACTACGGTACCGGCAATCCTTCCGTTTGGAACCCAGATGTACGTCCTGGCGACAACAAGTGGTCTATGACCATTTTTGCACGTGATATGGACACTGGTGTTGCAAAATGGGGCTATCAAATGACCCCTCACGATGAGTGGGACTATGACGGCATCAACGAAGTAATCCTGTTCGACAAGGGTGGCAAGACCTACGCTTGGCATCATGACCGTAACGGTTTTGCGTACACCTTCAATGCTGGCAACGGTACTTTAATTGCTGCTGAGAAAGTGCATTCCTTCGTAAACTGGGCAACCGGCGTTGATATGAAGTCTGGTATTCCACAAAAAGTGGGCACCGCTTCTACTCACCAAGACTACAATGCTAAGGGTGTTTGCCCAGCTGCATTGGGTACCAAGGACCAGCAGCCAGCTGCTTACTCCCCACGTACTGGCCTGATGTATACCCCACTCAACCACGTTTGTATGACCTACGAACCAGTTGAATCCAAGTATACGGCTGGTCAACCTTGGGTTGGTGCTACTTTGACCATGTTCCCTGGTCCTGACGGCGTAATGGGTGGCTTCGGCGCTTATGATCCTATGACCAACAAGGCTAAGTGGTACAACAAAGAGAAGTTCTCAGCTTGGGGCGGCGCACTGACCACCGCTTCTGATCTGGTGTTCTACGGCACTCTGGATCGTTGGATGAAGGCTCTTGACGCTAATACCGGTAAGGAACTCTGGAAGTTCCAAGTGGGTTCTGGTGTTATCGGCAATGCATTCACCTATGGTCACAAGGGTAAACAACACGTTGGCGTGCTGTCCGGTATCGGCGGTTGGGCTGGCGTGGCGATGAACCTTGGTATGACTAACCCAACAGACGCTCTTGGCGCTGCTGGTGGTTATGCAGAACTGACGAAGTACAACGCTGCTCCTGGCGGCGGTGCACTGACCGTGTTCTCTCTGTAATTTGAAGTCGCAAGACTACAAGCAACAGAACTAACCGTAAGTTAGTGTTGTCACACAAGCACCCCGCTTCGGCGGGGTGCTTTTTATATGTGCTGGGTAAATGTGCGACTCATTAACGACGAAGGAATGAAAATGTTAAAAAGATTCAATGTATCTCTGTTGTTGCTATTGCTCATGACGAACGTGGCATTTGCCGAAGATGGGCTGGAATTTGATATGAATAGTGGGCGCGGTGGCGAAGCTACGCGTGCTGAAGACTCAACAGAATTTAAGGTATGCGCCGATCCGGCCAATTTGCCTTATTCCAACAAAGAACAACAAGGTTTTGAAAATAAAATTGCAGAGCTTATTGCAAAAGATTTAGGAAAAAAACTGACTTATCAGTTTTGGTTTGACCGTATGGGATTTATCCGCAATACCTTGAATGCACATCGCTGCGATGTGATTATGAGTACCACCACAGATAATGATGCGTTACTTACATCCAAACCCTACTACCGTTCTGGTCATGTGTTTGTGTTCAGAAAAGACAGTGGCTACAACATTAAAGATTGGGATTCCCAAGATTTACATAAAGGTATCATCGGGATTATTCAAGAAAGTCCCGCTACACGACCCTTGGCTGACCATGGGTTGATGGAGAATGCTAGGCCATATCGTATGCAGCGCGATCTGAACTTGCCGGCGAGCTTTCTGATTGACGACTTGGTCAAGGGCGATATTGATGTGGCCATCGTATGGGGTCCTATTGGCGGCTATTACGCTAAACAGGCCAAAATCCCACTAACAGTGGTACAAATCCCAGAGTATGAAACTCAGAATGCAAAAGGTAAGGAGTTCTGGAATATTTCGGTAGCAGTACGTAAAAAAGATAAAGAGCGCATGGCGATGATTCAAGGTGTCTTGGATCGTCGGCAAGCTGATATTTTAAAGATACTTGATGACTACGCCATTCCTCATGTGCCGGTGGTTGAAGGTGATGGGATCGAAAAGGTATTTAAGAAGACTAAAGAAACACGAGGGGATGTTATTCCCAAATCAGAATGACGGAATGCTGGCTTGTCAACCAAGCTGGCAGTATGTTCGTTGTGAAATAGTGGTTCATTAAGAGCCGCTTATTAGTGAAGTAACCCAAAAACGAGGAGAGGACATGATTAGTAACAAATTAGGACAAGCCCGGTTGATTTTGTCAGCCTTGGTGATAAGCGGCACAATGGTATTTAGTGGTAGTGCTGCTGCGGAATGTAAGCTCGTATCTACAATAGATAATAGTCCGTTGGCTATTAAAGTCGTTGATACGGATACGCCGCAAGCGAAAGAGTTTCTTGAAACTTGCGTAAACCCGTATACCAAGGAGTACGCTGCGGATCATGCGGCGGCGAAGCCGGGTAGAAAAGTATTCACCTTTAACAATTGTATGGGTTGCCACGGCGGTAAGTTGGAAGGCATTATGGCACCCTCTTTGAGCAAAAATACTCAAGGCGGTCAAGGCGCATTCGATCAGAAGTGGGCTTATGCTAAGAATGCTACTGACAAGGGTATGTTTGAAACTATTGCTGGCGGTAGTCCTGGCGTCTCTGGTGGCACCATGTTTCATTGGCACAATCAACTTCCAGAGCACACTGGTGACGGCTTGACCACAGATGAGATACTGAAAGTTATTGCATATATTCGTACTGAATATAAAGGTGATGGCGAGAAGTTGTGGATGAAGTAAAACAGTTTTTATAGCTTGAATTTCAGAAGGCGGCCATTGTATAAAACAATGGCCGTTTTTTTATGAGCAGCGACAAGTTTCAGATAAAATACGGTTACAAATTAAAAGGGGAGCTGTAATGCAAAATGTAAAATTAATGGCAGTTGTTTTAGCATGTCTCGCGCTTGTGGCGTGTGGTAAAGGCGGGGATGGTGCTGCTGGAGGAGGCGACACGAAGTCAGTAAGTGCTGCTGGAGGAGAATGCAAACTGGTGTCTACTAAGGACAATAGTCCATTGGCGATTAAGGTGACTGATACGGATACGCCGCAAGCAAAAGAGTTTCTCGCCACTTGCGTGAATCCATACACCAAAGCGTTTGCTGCCGATCCTGAGGCGGCGAAAGCAGGTAGAAAGGTTTATACATTCAACAACTGCATGGGTTGCCACGGGGGCAAATTGGAAGGCATTATGGCGCCTTCTTTGAGTAAAAATACCCAAGGTGGCCAAGGCGCGTTTGACCAAAAGTGGGTCTATGCTAAGAACGATACTGATAAGGGCATGTTTGAGACTATCGCTGCTGGTACTCCTGGGACTTCAGGGGGTAGCATGTTTGTATGGCATGTTCAGCTTCCAGATCACACCGGTGACGGCTTATCCACGGATGACATTTTGAAGGTCATTGCTTATATTCGAACCGAATATAAGGGTGATGGCGAAAAGACCTGGATGAAGTAGGCAACTATATTCATAGTTAGAAATTTTGGAAGCGACCATTGCGTAGTAGCCTTGGTCGCTTTCTTGTCTTTGCGCTTGAATCAACGTGAGCGATTCCAGCATCAAATAACACTAAACGAGAATTTACCCCATGACTATTGATAAAAATGCAGAACCCTTACATCAGATTGTAGTGGTGGGGGGTGGCGCGGGCGGTTTGGAATTGGTGACAAGCTTGGGTAATACGTTGGGCAAGCGTGGCAAAGCGCAAATCACGTTGGTGGATAAGACTAAGACGCACGTATGGAAGCCCTTGCTGCATGAAATTGCTGCGGGCAGTATGGATATTGATCGTCACGAGCTTGATTACATGGCGCAAGCGCACTGGCATCATTTCAGATTTCGCTTGGGTGCCATGGAAGGCCTCAACAGAAGTACGCGCGAAGTGTTTTTAGCACCCACGCTGGATGACGCAGGACAAGAGCTAATCCCCCGCAGGACACTACATTACGATACATTGATTATCGCTTTAGGCAGTGTTTCCAATGATTTTGGCGTACCTGGTGTGGCAGAGCACTGCATTACGCTCGACACCCAAGAACAAGCTAGCATGTTCCACCACAAGCTAATAGATGCTTGCATTCGCGCGCAAGTACAAGAAAGTGCCGTGGGTGCGCATCAGTTGAATGTTGCCATTATTGGCGGCGGCGCCACTGGCATAGAGTTGGCGGCAGAGTTACACAACACTACGCGCGAATTGGCGGCTTATGGTTTGGACAAGATAGACCCTGATCGCAATGTGAAGCTTAGCATTATCGAAGCAGCATCACGCGTGCTGCCGGGATTGCCAGAATCCATCTCGTTTGAAGTGCAGCGTCAGCTTGAAAAGCTGCATATCTCGCTAGAACTGAATGAACGCGTCACTCACGTAGATGCGCAAGGCGTACACACACAAAGCGGACGTTTAGTCCCAGCTGGTTTGGTGGTATGGGCGGCGGGTATCAAAGCGCCGGATATGCTTAAAAATATAGATTTAGAAGTGAATCGCGCGAATCAGTTGGTGGTTAAGCCCACATTGCAAACCAGCAACGACGACAACATCTACGCGCTGGGTGATTGCGCCGCCTGTGCATGGCCGGAGCAAGGGCCAGATGCCCTAGTTCCACCACGCGCTCAAGCCGCGCATCAGCAGGCTTCGCTGGTGTACAAATCTATACGCCGCAAGTTGAAGGGTAAATCTTTACCCGAATACAAATACCGCGACTTTGGTTCCTTGGTCAATTTGGGCAAGTATAGTACGGTGGGCAATCTGATGGGTGGCCTCACTGGCGGGGCTTTATTCATCCAAGGGACGTTTGCTGGCATGATGTATAGGTTGCTCTACAAGATGCATCTTTACGCGTTGCACGGCTTGGGTAAGGTGATTCTGGACACTATCGCACGTATGATCACGCGCCGTACCGAGCCGCACGTCAAGCTACATTAGCTTGCGGTAACGTACATAGATGCCGGTCATGGCCAGGCTCACAAATGCGCCAAACATAATCACTGTCCAGATGGCGGGTAGCTCAGCTCTGACCATCAAGGTATAAAGCGCCGTCATCAGCAGAATGCCGATGTTCTCATTGAAGTTCTGCACTGCGATAGAGTGACCAGCGCCAATCAGGAGATGCCCACGATGTTGCAGCAAGGCGTTGAGCGGCACTACAAAATAGCCGGAGAGTGCGCCGACTAAGAACAGCACCAGCGCAGCACTACGCCAATCGTGTAAAAACACCATGCTCATTACCAGCACACCCATGGCAATGCCTGCAGGCAATACTTTTACTGACTCTTCAAGCTTGACGTAACGCGCTGCGAAGACCGCGCCAAAGGCGATTCCTAGTGCTACGGTGGCGGTTAGCTGCGTGGCGTGTTCTAGGTCAAAATTGAGTGCCGCCGCCGCCCAAGCGATGACGACCAAACGCATAGTGGCTCCTGCTCCCCAGAACAACGTAGTGACGGCTAATGAGACCTGGCCTTGCTCATCGCGCCACAAGATGGTGAAAGAAACCCAAAAGTCACGGATTAAATAGAGTGGATTACGTTTCGCTACCGTGTGGTCTATGGCCAGCTTGGGAATGTACAGATTGAATCCGGCGGCGGCCAAATAGAGTCCGACGATAGCAAGCAAGGCTACGTGCGGGCTGATGCTGGCCAACTTGCCACCGACGATAGCCCCCAGAATAATTGCGGCGACTGTTGTTCCCTCCATCCAGCCGTTAGCCTTTATCAATAGTTCTGGTGGTAAAAATTCGGTCAAAATGCCATATTTTGCTGGAGAGTAAGCTGCCGCACCGATACCCACGATGCCATAGGCATAGAGTGGCGGCAGGCCTGCCCACATGGCAAGGCAGCCAACTAGCTTGATCGAGTTGGAAATAAACATCACCCGACCTTTGGGCAGGGCATCAGCGAAGGAGCCGACGAAGGGCGCTAAAACGATGTAGGCGATGATGAAAAACATCTGCAGCAAAGGCGTGTGCCAAGCGGGTGCGGAGATTTCCTGTAATAGCGCGATGGCCGCAAACAACAAGGCGTTATCAGCCAGCGCCGATAAAAATTGCGCCGAGAGTATGGTGTAAAAGCCGCGCTTCACAGGCTATAAAATCTCTGCGGCAAAATCAGCAAGACGTGAACGTTCGCCACGCATCAGTGTGATGTGCCCGCTATGCGGCCAGCCTTTGAAACGATCTACGACGTAGGTGAGACCAGAACTACCTTCAGTCAGATAAGGCGTATCAATCTGAGCGATATTCCCTAGGCAAACCACCTTAGTACCAGGCCCTGCGCGGGTGATGAGCGTTTTCATCTGCTTCGGGGTAAGGTTTTGCGCTTCGTCAATGATCAAGAACTTATGCAAAAAGGTACGGCCGCGCATAAAGTTCATAGACTTCACTTTGATGCGTGTGCGTATCAAATCCTGCGTTGCAGCGCGTCCCCAATCGCCCGCTTCGTCGTCGGTCTTGTTGAGCACGTCCAGATTGTCTTCCAGCGCCCCCATCCAAGGATTCATTTTCTCTTCTTCGGTGCCGGGTAAAAAGCCTATATCCTCGCCTACTGGCACGGTGACGCGGGTCACGATAATTTCGCTATAGATTTTTTTATCCAAGGTTTGGGTCAGCGCTGCGGCCAAAGTCAGCAGCGTCTTGCCAGTACCCGCCTGTCCCAGCAAGGATACAAAATCAATGTCAGGATTCATCAGTAGGTTGAGCGCAAAGCTCTGCTCACGATTACGCGCGGTAATGCCCCACACGCTGTGTTTTTGCTGGGTGTAATCCTTGAGAACTTCTAGCACAGCAGTGTGGCCTGCCAGCTCACGCACAATGGCGTAAAACGGTGCTTCAAATTCATAATAGACAAATTGATTCACCAGCATAGACTCGCACAATGGGCCAGAAATTCGATAAAACATGCGTCCCGCTTCTTGCCAAGACTCCATGGCCTTGCTGTGGTTATCCCAAAAATCTTGTGGCAAATCTTTGGTGCCGGTGTACAACAAGTCGGTGTCTTCCAGCACCTTGTCGTTGAAGTAGTCCTCAGCTGGAATGCCCATGGCACGGGCTTTGATGCGGATGTTGATGTCTTTGCTAACGAGGATGACTTGGCGCGTAGGAAAGGTTTTTTGCAGTTGCGCCACCACCCCAAGAATCTGGTTGTCGGCCTTGCTCCCTGCCAGCATGGGCAAGTCTGCCACGACAGCATTCGTTTGCAAAAACAGCCGTCCACTGCTGAATTGATTGCCGTTCTTGGCAAGTGAACAACCTTGTTCTAAATCTTCCAAACTACTGCCAATAACTTCCTCAATAAAACGGCTAGCTTGACGCGCATTGCGTGCCACTTCGGTCATGCCTTTTTTGCTGTTATCCAGTTCCTCCAGCGTCACCATCGGCAAGTAGACATCATGCTCTTCAAAGCGAAATAAGCTCGAAGGGTCATGCATCATCACGTTGGTATCAAGAACGAAAAGTTTGGTTTGCGAATCCGATTTTTTTGCCATTGATTAAATCCGAAGAGTTCTCAAAAAATTAAAGGGTTTGTGCCACGGTTAATACAGTTTCAACATGGTTGGCAACCTTAACAGCACGCCATTCCTGACGCAGTTTGCCCGTAGTATCAAGCAAAAAGGTGCTGCGCTCTATGCCACGCACCTGTTTACCATACATATTCTTCATCTTGATGACGTTGAATAAATTACAGGCCAATTCTTCGCTATCGCTGAGCAATTCAAAAGGAAAGCTGAATTTGGCTTTGAAGCTCTCGTGCGACTTCAAACTATCGCGCGAAATGCCAAAAATCTCGGTGTTGGCCGCTTGAAAAGCGCTGTAAGAATCTCGAAATTGCTGACCTTCGGTGGTGCAGCCAGGGGTTGAGTCTTTCGGATAGAAATATAGAACGATGTTTTTTCCTTGATATTCAGATAGCTGGAAGGTCTTGCCACTGGTTGCGGGGAGAGAGAAATCTTGAATCACTTGGTTGAGCATTTAACAGGCTGACTTAAGAATAAATAACACCATCATTGTTGTGAAAAATCGCGCCCAAAGCAAGTGTTTAAGCTGTTATTAAATGACATTGTTACGGTTGTACCGCCACTTCCTCTTGCCTGGAAGTTGAGCGTGCCACCGTGCGCCTCACATACCTTGAACGCAAACGGAATTCCCAAGCCTGTCCCCAGTCGCTTGGTGGTAGGGCCAGGTGTGAGCGCGTTGAATTCTGGGGTGAATGGCATGCCACAGCCTTGATCGACGATGTACAAGCTCACGAACTCAGCGTGTTTTGCGCCTATTGCTTCAATCACAGAAGCTGGTGGCGAAGCGTCAATCGCATTCAGCAACAGATTGTAAATAGCCTGCTCCATCAGATGCACGTCGACTTTGAGCGCAATATCTAAATCAGACGTGTTCATCTGGATACTCTTTTCTTTGAGTTTGGCTTGCAGCATAGATAGTGCGCCATCCACCAGCGCATGCAGCGTGGTGTCGGCAGTTTGGATTTTGAGCGGATGCAGATAGGCGAGCAGTGCACCAGTCCAGCGTTCCAGCCTATCTACGGTAGCGATAATGTCGCTTAGCGATTGCCGTGTGTCGACATCCAGTGCAGGGTCGTCCGCCACTTGCGCAGTGGCG
This sequence comes from Methylophilaceae bacterium, assembly GCA_046155285.1. Lineage (GTDB taxonomy): Bacteria > Pseudomonadota > Gammaproteobacteria > Burkholderiales > Methylophilaceae > CAILHX01. The sequence goes on from JBJXEA010000011.1 coordinate 20,785, forward strand.
CGTATGCTCGCCAGTGGATTACGGATGTTGTGCGCCAGCACCGGCACCAATGCGCCTTGTGCGGCTTGTTTTTCACTTTTGACCAAGGCTTCTTGGCTGTGCGCCAAATCGTCTGCCATGTGATTGATGGCGAGTCCTAGTTGGGCGAGTTCTGTGGTGCCAATTTCCGGTGCGCGGTGTTGCAGTTTGCCCACGCTGATTTCCTGTGTAGCACGCAACACGGCGGCGATGGGACGTGCAATGGCGCGTTGCAAAAAGGTGCGGGAAAATAGCAGCAGCAGTATCGCCAATGCCACAGGCAGACTCAGCAAAATCAGCGCGATGCGGTCTGCGTCGCGTAGATGCTGGCGTACTTGTTGCTGCTTGCTGGCCAGAAGCTGCTCTGCGTGTTGCGTTACGCGCTCGTAGTGTTCAAATAATTTCAGCTCGAGATGGGTGTTGAAGGTTTTTTTCAGAGTGCTGCTATCGGCTTCTGCATTGTGTTGCAGCAAGGTTTTGGTTTCCGATAAAAACGCCTGATAAGCGCCTAGCATATTTGCGATGGCCGCAATTTCATCTTGCCCTTGTGTCAGCGTTTGCAGGCGCTGAAAGTGCGCTTTTATGCCCAGTGTGTATTGGTCGTATTCGCTTTGTGCCTGCTCATCCGCCAAAAACTGCGCGTCAAATAACTCCTTCATTTGCCGATACAAATCACCTCGCGTTTGCTGAATTTCTTCGGTGAGTTGGCTGATGCGCACCGACTCATTTGAGGCCACGCGCCATAGGTGAATGCCGTAACCGCCCGCCGCGCCTGCCAATACCACCAACAGTAGAAAAATCAGCTCATGGACGAGCAGCAAGTCTCGGAGAGAGCGAGGTTTTGGCATTACTGAGAAACTTCTAGCCGGTAGATAAATGGGATCTCAACCTCGAACGAAACCTTATCTATCAGATCAGATGGCCGCAACAGCTCTAAGGCTCTTTGCAGATTTTGCAAAGCCGCTTGGTCTAGTATTAGCCGCTCACTGGGTTGGGAAATGGCATAGCTAAACTTTTTAGTTTTTGCATCATATTTCAGCAAAATCCGGCCTTTTCCTGTCCAGTGTTTCTCATAGGCTCGTGGAGGATAGGTTTTATTTTTTGCCATTTCTGCGGATAACTGGTTGCCGTAGCCAAGAATGGCAGCCTTGTGGTTTGCGTCAGATTCTTGCGGCGTTGAAGGTGTTGTTACAGGCTGGGTGAATGTAGGCGGTGGTTCAGCAGCTTTCTGCTCCACCGCAATGGCGGGTGGAGGTGAAGGTTCAGCAGGTTTTGAGGTTTCAGCTATTGGCGCTGGCGGTTGCTCTGCGTGCGATGGAGGTGCTGGCAGCGGTTCAGGCGTTAGCGTTTTTTGTACTGGAACAGGTTTTGGCGGCGGCGCGAACGGCACTGGTTTTGGCTCTGGCTTAGGCGGTGGTTTCGGCGGTTCAGGCTCTTTAATAGGCAGAGGTGGGGGGGGCGGTTCTGGGGTCACCAGTTCCACCGTCAGTGGCGGTGGGGTGAGTGGCGCAGGAGATTTGCCAAACCCCGGCAGAAAGCCAATCGCGCTACCGTGCAGTGCGATGGAAAACAGCAGCGCGATGAGAATAAAACCATCGGTGCGCTGCGCGTTTTCGATGAAGGGTTCTGTTGCGTATGACATGCGGGCAAAAGGGTTACAAAGCGGCAAATTATAGCAGGTGCTATTCCCACTCCATCTGCGGGTACAGCAGATTGACATTGCGGCGGTTCACCGAGCCGAACAGCACCCAATTTCCCTTTTCACTGGCGGCGGCATTGTCCATGGTTTTCTCCATGGTGATATTTTTGGCAATGTTGGCGCGGATGTCGGCGAGTATCACCTCAAAATAGTGTTGCTCTTTATCAAAAGAGGCTTGCCATTGAGCCGTGACGGCACCATGTCCAGGTACAGCCAATTTGGCGGGGATAGCTTTGAGTTGCGGGATGAGCTTGAGCCAGTTGCGGGTATCGCCGTCCATCGCCGGAGTGCGCTCCACAAATAACAAGTCGCCTGTCCATAGTGTGCTGGTGGCAGTGTCGAGTACGGTGAGGTCGGTATTGGTGTGTGCGGTAGGCCAAGCTTTGAGTTGCAGTTTGCGTCCACCTAAGTCTATCTCCAAGTTATCGCTGACAGTCTTGGTGGGCTTGATCAACACGCTGCCAGCAAAGGCTGCGCCCAGTACATCGGTATTATTTTTGATGTAAATGTCGCGGCGCAACTCCATCGCGTCGCCCAGTTTAGCGTGGCCGATAAACTCTGGCTTGTCCTGTAAAAATGCCGCGTTGCCGAACACATGGTCGGGGTGGATGTGGGTGTTGATGACGAAGCGTATGGGCAAGGCCGTGACTTTCACAATCGCCTCGCGCAGTCGATCTCCTACTTGTTTTGTGCCGCCGGTATCTATCACGGCCACCGCGTCTTTGCCTACCACAAAGCCGATATTGGCGATGTCACCGTGATAACCTTCGGCCATTTCTTCATGTGCGCCTTGGTGGATAAATACGCCAGCGGCGACTTCTTGCATTGCCAAGGGTTCAGCGTAGGCGTTCATAGAAAAAAGCAACAATAAGGTAATTTGGCGCAATGGCATAAGGGTTCTTTCGTGAACTAAAGCTGAAGATGTTGTCAATATGACTATTGTACGATGTTAAAATTCAACCATTCCGTTTTTATCGAGGAGCATGACTAGTGAACAATCCCCAACGTTATACCAAGGTCGCCATTATTCTGCACTGGTTGATTGCATTGATGATCTTTGGCATGTTTGCTGTTGGTTGGTTTATGGCAGATTTACCCAAAGACGCGCCTAAAGTGGCGAGTTTTGATTTGTTTGATTTGGGTTTGTACATGGTGCAGTTGCCGGAAGCAATTTCGCCGAGAAGCTACTACTTTAATCTGCACAAATCCTTTGGAGTCATGGTGTTGGCGCTGGTGCTGTTCCGCATCTACTGGAAGCTCACGCACAAAGCGCCAGCACTTCCTGCAAGCATCATTGGATGGCAAAGAAAAGCAGCTTCCGCATCGCACCATTTGCTGTATATGCTGATGTTTTTGATGCCTGCTAGCGGCTTAATTATGGCTACCTATAGCAAATACGGGGTGAAGTGGTTCGGCATTCCCCTGATAAAGGGCTTGGACAATGAGCCTTTGCGTGAAGTATTCAAGAGCGCCCATGAAGCCATCGCTGTCATCCTGATTAGCTTGATTGCGATTCACGTTTTGGCGGCGCTCAAGCACAAGTTTGTGGATAAGGACGAGGTGATGGGGCGTATGACTAGTTGCGATTAAAGGTGAATACAGAAATAACAAAAAAGGCGCTCATAGCGCCTTTTTTGTTAATTATTCACTTCAAGCTGATGAGTAAACGTCTTGCCTTCATTGTCTGTGGCACTCACCTCCAGCGTTCCAGGGCCTTCTGGTAAATAAGAAAAGCGCATGTAGGGGTCTTCTGCCACGCCTACACCAAAGTCCACATGCATCACGGGTTTTTTGTTGTAGGTGAAGGCGACTTTGTGCATAAAAAAGGCAGGCTTGTAACCGCCAGAGACGAGATCACGTTGCAGGCCGGTGTACATGGGGTGCTTGATGAGAAAGGTGATGGGTGTAGGCTCGCCAAATTTCACTGGGGCATCTACATGTACTTTCATTTTACCCGATGCGGCACGAATCGCTGTTTCATCGCCATCTACGCTACCGCCGCAGCCACCAGCAGCGCGAATTGCCACGTCAGTAATATATAGTTTGCCGTCAGCGGTTTCTCCTACGGCGTGGATGTAAGAATCTACCTCCATGCGTATGCGTGTGGCGAGTTCGACTTTACCGTTAAGGGGCGTGAAATAGTAAGTAGCAGTGAGCGGGATTGGGTTGGCATCCACAAAAAGATAAACTTTTTTGATAGCATCCGGCGCGTCTTGTGGTTTGTTGATGGTGAGGTTAATCGGCACTTGTGCGCCGCTTTCAGCGCGTTTTGGACCATCCAGCTTCATGAAGTCGGCAGGCTCTATATTTTTATTACCAAAAAAGCTTTGTTTGAGTACCGCCCATAGTTCAGGGTTAACTTCCGCGTGAGCGGCGTTTGCCATAGTGAGTAAGCTCAAGGCAAGTGCTGCCAAGGTCAATCGTGTCTTACACATAATATTCTCCATGTTTTTTCTGCCAAGTTAGTGTGTTACAGGCTTCAATGGACATCTGTAACTTGGGTCACAAATGGGTGCAAAAAGTTCAATCGAGTTACAAACATCAGCCGCCGACAGTATGCACAATGCGGATAGTACGCCCGTCGGGGATTTCAGTATGTGACAACACATTGAGGCCAGGGATGGAGCGGCGTAAGAACCGCGCTAATACGGTACGCAATTGGCTAGGCACTAGCAGCACCGAAGGCACGCCCATTTGCTCCTGTTCTGCGGCGGATTGACTCACACCTTGCAGTAATTGTTCGGCTAAGCCTGGCTCCAGTCCGGGGCCATCCGCGCCGGGGGTTTGCGTGGCGTTCATGAGGATGCTTTCCAGTCGTGGCTCTAACGCAATCACCTGAATCTCTTCATTACCGGCGAATAGTTGCTGCGTAATAGCGCGGCCTAAAGCGGTACGCACAACCGAGGTGAGAATTTCGGTGTCTTGTGTACGTGCGGCGTGGTCAGCCAATACTTCCAAAATGGTACGCATGTCGCGGATGTGTACACCCTCCGCCAGCAGGTTTTGCAACACACGTTGCAAGGTGCTGAGTTGCAACACCTTGGGGATGATGTCTTCCACCAGTTTGGGCGATTCTTTGGCTACGCGGTCTATCAGCGATTGCGTTTCTTCGCGGCCTAGCAACTCGGAGGAGTGGGTTTGGATGATATTGGAGAGGTGCGTGGCAATCACGGTAGATGCGTCCACCACGGTGTAGCCAAAAGCCTGCGCTTGGTCGCGGGCTTCGCTTTCTATCCATACCGCGGGCAAACCAAAAGTAGGGTCTTGAGTTTTGATGCCGGTGAGTTCGCCGGTGACGCGCCCCGGGTTGATGGCCAAGTATTGATTGACGAAACCTTCGCCTTGACCAATTTCTACGCCCTTTAGCACGATGCGATACACGTTGGGTTTGAGTTCCAGGTTGTCGCGGATGTGCACCGGGGGCACCAAGAAGCCCATGTCCAGCGCGAATTTTTTGCGGATACCACGGATGCGGCGCAGCAGTTCGCCGTCTTGCCCGCGATCTACCAGCGGGATGAGGCGGTAGCCCACTTCTAGGCCAATGACATCCACCGCTTGCACGTCTTCCCAGCCCACTTCCGGCATTTCGTCGAGCAGCACTGGCGCAGTGGCAGGCCTTACGCCGTCAGCTGCCGCCTGTAGTGCCTCGCGGGCGCGTTTGTCCATCAAATAACCGGTGAAAGCGGAAAGACCACCCAGTAGCAAGAAAGCAAAATGCGGCATGCCGGGGATGATGCCCATGGTTAACAGCAATCCGCCCGTGATGTACAGCACTTTGGAGTTGGCAAACATTTGCTCCAGTAGCTGTGCGCCTACGTCTTGACCGTCATCGCCGCCGACGCGGGTGACTACGATACCGGCAGCAGTAGAGATGATGAGTGCGGGGATTTGTGCCACCAAGCCATCGCCAATAGTCAGCAAGGTGTAGTTGTTGATTGCCGTGGCGAAATCCAGACCGTGCTGCGCCATGCCGATAATTAAGCCGCCGATGATGTTGATGAATACGATGAGAATGCCGGCGATGGCATCGCCGCGTACAAACTTACTTGCACCGTCCATCGCACCATAAAATTCAGCTTCTTGTGAGATGGTGGCGCGGCGTTTTCTGGCGTCGTCTTCGCCGATGAGCCCGGCGTTCAAGTCGGCGTCAATCGCCATCTGTTTGCCAGGCATGGCATCCAAGGTGAAACGCGCACTCACTTCGGCGATACGCCCTGCACCTTTAGTAATCACCACGAAGTTAATAATCACCAAGATGATAAATACGATGATACCCACCGCATAATTACCGCCGACCAAGAAGTGACCGAAGGCCTCGATGACCTTGCCCGCTGCGTCAGGGCCGGTGTGGCCTTCGAGCAGTACGATACGCGATGAAGCCACATTGAGCGATAGGCGCATCAAGGTGGTGAGGAGCAACACGGTGGGGAATACGGCGAAATCGAGCGGTTTGACGGTGTAAATGCTGACCATGATGACGATCATGGCCAAAGCGATGTTGAAGCTGAACAACAAGTCGAGCAGGATAGGTGGCATCGGTACTACCATCATGCCCAAGATCATGATGATGAGTAGTGGTAATGCAAATTCTCGCAAAGGTATTTTGCCGGCGGTCAATGCCATGAGCTATCTCTCTTTAAGTCCTTGAAAAAATTATTATGCATTATTCTTCCGGTTCAAAATCCAGTTCTTTCGGCACCGGTAGTTCTTTGGGTTGCACGGGTTGTTCACCCTCGCCGCTATTATAGCTGCGAAGTTGGTAAATATACGCCAGAACTTCAGCCACTGCGGAGAACAAGGCAGAAGGAATTTCCTGATCTAGTTCCGCGTGTTTATACAATGCTCGCGCTAAGGGCGGGGCTTCCAGTATGGGGACTTTATTCTCCTCGCCGATTTCACGGATGCGCTGCGCCAGCAAATAGCTACCTTTGGCCACCACTTTAGGGGCACTCATGAGTTCGGCGCTATATTTTAAAGCCACGGCGTAGTGCGTAGGGTTGGTAACGATGACATCGGCTTTTGGCACTTCGGCCATCATGCGCTTGCGTGCGGCTTCACGTTGCAATTGGCGAATGCGGCCTTTGATGTGCGGGTCGCCTTCACTTTCGCGCATTTCCTTACGCACTTCCTCCTTGGTCATGCGTAGTTTTTTATGGTATTCCCATAGCTGAAATGGCACGTCCATCGCCACGATGATAAGCAGTGTCGCGGAGAGCCAGATAAAGCTCCAGGCCATGAGATCCAGCAGATGCGGAATGCTGCCGGTAATCGGCTCGGCGGCTAGACGCATGATTTCATCTTTGCGCCCCCACACAATCCAGAAGCCTAAACCGCCAACCAGCAACGCTTTGGAAACTGCTTTGATGGCCTCGACTACGCCGGACCAAGCAAAAATACGTGCTAAGCCTTTGATGGGGTTAGTACGCCCAAAATCAGGCTCTAAAGCCTGCGTGCTAAATGTCAGACCACCAATAGAGAGCGGTGCTGCAAATGCGGCGATGATGAGTACCAGCATCAGTGGCGCAAATAGCACCAGCATGGCTAAGGTGGATTCCCACAATCCACGCCACATCACCGTAGGGTCGCGTAGCGTGACGTAATTGAAGGTGAACCAATGCACCATCAAGGCCCTGAGGCCGTTGGCAAATCTGGATCCCAGTATCAACATTGTCACGCCGCCCGCCATCATGATGGCGAAGGTATTCAGCTCGCGCGAACGCGGCACATTGCCTTTCGCCCGCGCCTCTTCTAATCGTCGGGGCGAGGCGTCTTCTGTTCGTTCAAGGTCGCTATCTTCTTCAGCCATAATTACTTTGTACTATAAACACTTAGCTAAATCAAACCTTCTAGCAACTGCACTTGCACCAAAGCCCCCGCCGCGATGTTGCCGCATGCCTCGTCCAGTACCACAAAACAGTTGGCTTCTGACATTGAGCTTAACACCCCAGAACCTTGATTTCCGGTGAGTTTGACGTGCCAAGCATCACCTACCTGATGCAGCACGCCGCGCTGGTATTCAGTCCTGCCGGGGGCTTTGCGGATTTCGTCGTCGCAAATGGCGGAAAAAAGTGGGACGGGTCTGGGTTGCGGTTGCCCCATCAAGTGCAGCAGCGCATCGCGCACAAATTGGTAAAACGTCACCATCACCGACACTGGATTGCCGGGCAGGCCAAAGTAATGTGCGTTACCGATTTTTCCATAAGCCAAAGGTCGCCCCGGCTTCATGGCGATTTTCCAAAATACCACTTGGCCGCGATTGTTGAGCAGTTCTTTCATGTAGTCCGCCTCACCCACCGACACCCCGCCGCTGGTGATGACCACGTCGGCAGATTCTGACGCGGCTACTAGAGCTTGTTCCAGGAGCACGGGATCGTCGCGCACCACGCCCATGTCTATGATTTCCACCCCCAGCCGCGCCAACATGCCGTAAATGGTGTAGCGATTGCTGTCATACACTTGGCCGGTTTCAAGCGCTTGGCCGATGCTGGAAAGCTCGTCGCCGGTGGAAAAAAACGCCACGCGGAGCTTGCGATAGACCTTCACTTCACCTATGCCCAAAGAGGCAATCAGTCCCAAATCGGCAGGGCGCATCAAATGGCCTGCGGGTAACACAATTTGCCCCAGCTTCAAATCCTCACCCGCAAAGCGCCGATGCTGGCCGCGTCTAGCGCCCGCTGCAAACGTCATGGTTTCGCCATCCACCTGCGCCTGCTCTTGCGGAATCACGCTGTCGGTTGCATCCGGCATCACCCCGCCGGTCATAATTCGAACGCATTCACCGTGCTTCACTTTGCCAGTGAAAGCTTTGCCAGCGAATGCCGTGCCGACTATTTTTAGAGTGGAAGCCTCAGCACTAATGTCATCGCCGTTAAACGCATAGCCATCCATCGCCGAATTATCATGATTCGGCACGTTGCACGGCGACAAAATATCCGCCGCTAAAATGCGCCCTAAAGCCGAACGCAAAGCCAAACTCTCTTGCGCCTGAATCGGGCTTAGATATTGGCGGATAAAATGCCGCGCCTTGTCCACGTTCATCGAATTGGGGTCGTAGTCATCCGCGCAACTGGCGGCGATAAAGTCTAGGGTCATGATGATTCCTTGTTGAGCCATTGCAATACAAATTGCGCGATAGCTTGAGGATTGTTCAAATCCAGCACGGGCAAGTGGCTACTCACCGCACCGTCGCTGGCAATAGCGATAATATGCACGTCGGTTTGCGCCAGCAATGGCTTATTCAGCGATGGCCGATATACCTCAATCTTGGGAATGGCCGCGTTCTTAAAGCCTTCCACCACAATCAAATCTACCAAACTGCCGTCCACATGCGACAAAAGCTCGTCCAATGTGGGTTCTTCTGGGCTGCTGGGTAATTCCGTCATCAGTGCCCAGCGTTTTTTCGAGCCGAGTAACATTTGCACCGCGCCCGCTTTGCGTAAGCGATAACTATCCTTGCCCGGCTGGTCTATATCAAAAGTGTGATGCGCGTGCTTGATGACCGAGACGCGCAAGCCCGCCACCACCAATTCAGGGATGAGATTGGTGAGCAGCGTGGTTTTACCTATGCCGCTGCCATAGGCACAAAAGCCAAGCAAGGGAGTTGCTGATTTCATTTGGCCGATTTAAGCTCTTGCATGGTGTTGATGTTGATAAAAGCGTCTGCTTCATCACTAAAATCCACTTCGACAGTTTTTAATGTGGCGTACCACGCATCAATTTTGCGTCCGCCATTATCAAGAAAAGCGGTGAGGTGTGGCAATACATCACGGCGACACAGACAAAACACTGGATGTGGTTGCTGGTGAGTGACTGCCACGGCAAGCTGGGATTGGTTCTCAGTCAAGGCTGCCTTAAGTCTGGCGATTAAATCCAAGGGCAAAAAAGGCGAATCGCACGGTACGGTGGCGACCAATTCATGCTGCGCCGCACTCAAACCTGCTTGCAAACCAGCCAGAGGTCCAGCGTAACCGGTGAGACTGTCGGAAATAACCGAGTAACCAAACGCGGCGTACTGCTCCAAGTTTTGATTGGCATTGACCAACACTTCGCCCACCTGCGGCGCAAAGCGCTCAAGTACATGCGCCACCATGGGTTTGCCGTGCAGCACCACCAAACCCTTATCAGTCAATCCCATACGGCGGCCTTGACCACCTGCCAAGACAACCCCTGTAATGGGGTTAACAACTGTCTTGAAATTAAATAGTTTCAACTGACCTCCAAGGGGTATTTAGATTTCATCATCGCATTAAATATCAACAGCAATTTACGCATACAAGCCACCAGTTTCACCTTCTTGGCTTTGTCCGCACAAGATAAATAGTATGTTGTTGGATTTAAGGGGTCGTTACCCAATGTCCCGATTTTCCGCCCGATTTCTCCAGTAGCTTGATGTCGTGCATGGTCATGCCTCTATCCACCGCTTTGCACATATCATAAATCGTCAGCAATGCCATGCTGGTGGCGGTCAGCGCTTCCATTTCTACACCGGTGCGGCCTACGGTTTCGGCGGTGACGGTGCAGGTGATTTCCGAGGCTTCTTGATTGATGCTGAATTCCACGCCAACTCTGGTCAGGCTGATAGGGTGACATAAAGGAATCAGTTCTGAAGTGCGCTTGGAGCCTTGTATTGCGGCGATTCTGGCGATACCTAGCACGTCGCCTTTTTTGGTGTCGCCAGCGGTAATCATGGTCAAGGTTTCTGGCATCATCTTGATGCGCCCACTGGCGATGGCGATACGCTGGGTTTCGGCCTTGGCTGCCACGTCTACCATGTGGGCTTGCCCGGCGTTATCAAAATGCGTGAGTTGAGACATAGTGGGTATGAACTTAAACAATTAAGCCGTTATCATAACAGCATGAAATTTTCCTATCTATTGGCGGGGCTTTTATTCCTCACGCCACTTGCGTTGGCCGAAGGCTTGCCTGACCTTGGAGACTACTCACAAACCATCCTCACGCCGCAAGATGAACGCCGCATCGGCGAGGAAATCATGCGCGAGATTCGCGGCAGCGGTGAGTTGGTGAATGACATCGAAGTGGCGGATTACGTCAACACTCTAGGTTACCACCTTGCCACGCACAGCTCCGACAACCAACAAACCTTCACCTTTTTTGTCATCAACGACCCCACCATCAACGCCTTCGCGCTGCCCGGCGGTTTTATCGGTATGCACACCGGCTTGATATTGAATTCGCGCAGCGAATCGGAAATGGCCAGCGTGTTGGCACACGAAATCGGCCACGTGGTGCAGCGCCACATGGCGCGTATGGTGGCGGATCAGAAGCGTGCCACATTGCCTTCGCTGGGTTTAATGGCGCTGTCTATCCTCATGGCGCGTGCCAATCCGCAGTTGGGAAGTGCTGCGCTCATGTCCACTCAAGCAGGGATGGTGCAACGCACACTGGACTTCACCCGCGAACACGAACGCGAGGCCGACCGCGTGGGTTTACAGATACTTGAAGCCTCCGGTTTTGACACCCGCGCCATGCCTGCGTTTTTTGAAACCTTGATGAAAGGCACGCGCTTTATTGACGGCAGCGCACCGTCTTTTTTACGCACCCACCCGCTTTCTACTGAGCGCATCACCGATATGCGTAATCGCGTGGAGCAAACGCCCTACAAACAAGTGCTGGATAGCATAGAGTTCCATCTCGTCCGCGCCAAGCTACGCGCCGCTGAGGGCAATCCAGCGGATACCGCGAAATACTTTGTCAACAGCCTGAGCGAGAAAAAATACAGCAACGAATCCGCCCAGCGCTATGGCTATGCGCTGGCCTTGATACGCGAGCGCAACCCAGAGCAAGCGCAGCAAGAGTTGGACAAAGTTCGCGCCATCATCCCCTCTCACCCCATGCTGGAAACGCTGGCGGCACAGATACTACAAGCACAGGATCGCCCGCTGGAGGCGCTCACCCAATATAGCAATGCGCTTAATGTGTATCCCAAACACCGTGCGCTCATCTATGGCTATGCCGAAATTTTACTATTGTTGAATCGCAACGATGAAGCCTTAAAACTGCTGGAAGACAAGCAGCTAGCCTTCCCCAACGATGGCTATTTGTATGAACTGCAATCGCGTGCCTACGCCGCGCAAGGCAAAGATTTATTGCGCCACCAAGCGCAAGGCGAGGCGTATTATCGTGGTTTTAATCTGAACGGCGCGGCGGAGCAGATGGAACTGGCGCTCAAAAGCGGCGACGGAGATTTTTATCAACTTTCCATCGTAGAAGCTAGACTGAAACAGCTACAACAGCAAATTAACGACACAAAACCACTGCCATGATGAATCGTAGAACCTTCCTGAAATCCGCCAGCGTATTGCTTGCTTTGCTGCCTCTACGCGCCTTGGCCGCAGTGTGGAATAAACCGGCCTTTGAAGCCACCAAACCAGAAGCGGCATTACAAGGACTAGGCTTCAATCAGCCACAACTCAGCAGCGAGATTGATTTAATCGCCCCTGATTTCGCTGAAAATGGCGCTATCGTGCAGATAGAAGTATATAGCCACATCCCCAACACCGAAGCCATCGCCATCTTGGCAGACAAAAACCCTACCTCGCTGATTGCTAACTTTATGTTCGGCAATGGCGCGCTTCCCAAGCTGATTACACGGGTAAAGCTCGCTGAAAATTGCGAGTTGAAAGTGATTGTGAAAGCTGGAGACAAGTATTTTGAGGCTTCCAAAAATGTTCAGGTTGCTGTCGGGGGCTGTGGCTAATGGCTGACTTAATGAAAATTCGCGCCATACTGAAAGGCGACACCACCGAGGTCAAAGTTCTCATGCTGCACCCCATGGAAACTGGTCGCCGTAAAAACGACTTCGACGAAATCATCCCCGCCCATTTCATCCAACAAGTCAGCGCCACGCTTAATGGCAAAATCGTACTGGAAGCGCAGTGGGGAACAGGTGTTTCCAAGAATCCGTACCTGACGTTCTATCTAAGCAACGCCAAGGTAGGCGACAAAATAGCAGTGAAATGGATGGACAATAAGGGTGAAACCAATAATATCGAAGCGACTATCATCACTCCTTAAAATTCAGGAAGGACGTAAGTGCAGCTTTTACCTTCATCCTTACATCGTTGATAGCGGTATCAAATTATTTCTTCCGGCCTGCAGCATCAGTGCCATTGTTGCGTGGTCGTCGTCAAACAGCGGGTCTTCTTCGCCCTCATGGGCAACACTCAAACCCTTAAAATCAAACAGTTCAGCATCTGCAAGATGTGAAGGCGCTACATTGGTCATAGCCCGAAAAATATTTTCGGTGCGGCCTGGATATTCGCGCTCCCATGTTTGCAACATGGCTTTGATATTTTGCCGTTGCATATTCGGCTGTGAGCCGCACAGATTGCAGGGGATGATGGGATATTGCATGGCGCGGGCGAAGCTGGCGATGTCTTTTTCGGCACAATATGCCAGCGGGCGGATGACGATGTGTGCGCCATCGTTGGTGGCGAGTTTGGGCGGCATGGCTTTGAGTTTTGCGCCGAAAAACATGTTGAGAAATAGCGTTTCTACCATATCGTCCCGATGGTGTCCGAGCGCTATTTTGTTCGCTCCCAGCTCTTTCGCTACGCGGTAAATATTGCCACGCCGGAGTCTTGAGCACAGCGAGCAGGTGGTTTTGCCTTCTGGTGTTTTTTCTTTCACTATCGAGTAAGTGTCGGCTTCCTCGATGCGATACTTAACGCCTAGCGCGTCCAAATATTCCGGCAAAACATGCCCAGGAAACCCTGGCTGTTTTTGGTCGAGATTCATGGCGATGAGTTTGAAATTGATGGGCGCACGCGCTTGCAGTTCTGTCAAAATCGTCAGCAGCGTGTAGGAGTCTTTGCCGCCGCTCAAGCACACCAGCAGCGTGTCACCGTTTTCTATCATGTTAAAATCTGCAATCGCCTTGCCAGTGGCGCTAATGAGGCGATTGCGGAGTTTTAAGGCGTTGCCGGATAAATGCGTATTCATAAACTTAATGAACGCCCACCATCTACCGCAATCACTTGTCCAGTGGTGAATGGCGCGTCTAGGATTAAAAATTTTACTGCGCGTGCCACATCTTCTGGCTCGCCCAGGCGTTTGAGCAGGGTTTGCGAGATGACTGTTTGGCGGTAATCTTCGTCAAACTCGAGCTCGTTTTCTGGCCACAGCACTGGCCCAGGCGCCACGGCATTGACCCGCACTTGTGGCGCTAAATCCTTAGCCAAAGAGCGCGTCAGCGTCACTAACCCAGCTTTGGCTACGCTATAAACCACATAGTCTTTTTTCGGTTGCTCCACATGCATGTCGGTGATGTTGACGATGCAACCGTGCCGCGCTTTCAAATGTGGCGCTGCGGCTTGAGATAAAAATAAGGGTGCGCGTAAATTAGAACCCGTCAAATCTTCCCACCCCGCTAAATCTATCTCGCCCACGGGGGTTGGGTAATAGCTGGAGGCATTGTTGATTAGCACGTCCAAACCGCCAAAGGCGTGAACAGTGGCTTCTACCAAGTTGGGTAAGGCGGCGACATCCAGCAAATCGGCCTGTACCAAACTCACAGAGCCAGCCCGCGCCGCGTTTAGCTCAGCCTGCAAGGATTTTGCCTCATGTTCAGAGCTGCGGTAGTGAATCATCAAGTTGGCACCGCTGGTATGCAGCAAACGGCAAATCGCCGCGCCCACGCGCTTGGCGCCGCCGGTAATCAGGATGGTTTTTGGGATATCGCTGGAAGTCATGTTTTAAGTCTCGTGAAGCTATAATGTAGCATATGTCACCTCTGCCGCCCCCTAGTTCCCTCGCGCTTGCTCACAGCCAACAACTTACCGCTTTCATTAACGATGAAATTAGAGCGACTGGCGCTTGGTTGAGCTTTGCTCGTTTTATGGAGTTAGCGCTTTACGCGCCGGGTTTGGGCTATTACAGCGCGGGTTTGGAGAAGTTCGGCGAAGGCGGTGATTTTGTAACTGCACCGGAAATCTCGCCGCTGTTTGGGCGCACTTTAGCGCGGCAGATAGCCGAAATTCTAGCTGAGACTGGTGGTGATATTCTGGAGTTAGGCGCGGGCAGCGGAAAGCTGGCAGCCACGCTGCTGCTAGAGTTGGAGCAAGTTGGCTGCTTACCTGAGCACTATTTTATTTTGGAAGTCAGTGCAGGTTTGCAACAGCGACAAAAAGCGCAGCACTTACCTTCGCATTTGGCGCAAAAGCTGGTGTGGTTGGATGCCTTGCCAGCCAGCTTTAATGGTGTGATCTTGGGCAACGAGGTGTTGGACGCGCTGCCTGTGCACTTGGTGTTTCAGGGCGAAGGGCAGCTGTTTGAACGCGGCGTGACGGTGGAAAATGGACAGTTGGTTTGGCAGGATAAACCTTTAATTGCCGGTGCTTTATTCGAAGCTGCGCGAGCGCTGAATCTGCCACCCCAATACTTAACCGAAATCAATCTCGCCGCCTCTGGCCTAGTTTCCAGCCTTGCGGATTGTTTACAGCACGGCTTGATGCTGTGGCTGGATTATGGCTTTCCAAGGTCTGAGTATTCCCACCCGCAGCGCGATGCTGGCACTTTGATGTGCCATTATCGCCACCACGCCCATGCCGATCCCTTGATAAACTTAGGCTTGCAGGACATCACCGCGCACGTGGATTTCAGCGCAGTGGCTAAATCAAGCGACTTGGAATTGCTGGGCTACACCACGCAAGCACAATTTCTCATCAATTGCGGCATCACTGATTTATTGGCCGAAACTTCGCCGGAAGATGTCGCGGCTTACATGCCACAAGTGGCTGCGGTGCAAAAACTGCTTTCCCCTGCCGAGATGGGCGAATTATTCAAAGTCATCGCACTTGGGAAAAATATCAACATGCCTCTGATGGGCTTTGCACAAGGCGATAAGCGCTATACGCTTTAATTACCTACCACCCCCGCCGCGAGCAGCGACCCCTCCTCATCGAGGAGGGGAGGCAAAATCCCCGCCTTTTCAAGGCGGGGTGGCGCAATAGCGCCGGGGCGGTTTAGGCTGCTCAGCTATAATCTCACTATGACAACCGAAGACAAAAAAAACCGCAGCATCCGCAGCTTTGTGCTGCGTCAAGGGCGAATTTCTGATGCTCAGCAACGCGCTTACGATGAGTTGCTACCGCGCTATAGCATTGAATACCAGCCCGAAATTTTGGATTTGGCTCAAACCTTTGGCAGACAAGCCCCCAAAATCCTAGAAATCGGCTTCGGCATGGGCAGCGCTACTGCCCAAATCGCCGCCGCCATGCCGCATCAGGATTATCTCGGCGTGGAAGTACATACCCCCGGAGTCGGCGCGTTAATGCGCTTGCTGGATGCGGAGCAGTTGAACAACGTGCGCATTATTCAGCACGATGCAGTGGAGGTATTAGCCAACATGATTGCCGAGAATAGTTTGGATGGCGCACATATCTTCTTCCCCGACCCTTGGCCGAAGACGCGTCACCACAAACGCCGCTTGATACAAGCGCCGCTGGTCAAATTATTGGTTTCGCGTCTGAAAGTCGGCGGCTATGTTCATCTGGCAACGGATTGGCAGGAGTATGCGGAGTGGATGCTGGAGGTGCTGAATGCTGAGGTGACGCTAAAAAATACTGCGGAAAGCTACGCGATGAAGCCGGATTATCGGCCAGAGACCAAGTTTGAACGGCGCGGGCTAAACTTGGGGCATGGGGTGTGGGATATTGTGTTCCGCAGAGTTTTGTAGCGCTATATCCCTAATCTTTGCCAAATAGTGGAAACCGCACCCGCCTGATTCAAGGCATAAAAATGCAAACCAGGTGCGCCACCTGCTAATAATTTATCGCATAGTTCCGTCACTACATCTAGCCCCAAAGCGCGTACCGAGGCGATGTCATCGCCATAATCCGCCAACCTTAAACTTAGCCAGCGCGGGATTTCCGCGCCGCACATGGTGGAAAATCTTGCCAATTGCGCGTAGTTGTAGATGGGCATGATGCCGGGATACACCGGAATCGCAATCCCCATCGCGTCGCACTCTTCCATGAAGCGGAAATAGGCATCTGCGTTGTAGAAATACTGGGTGATGGCGGCGTTGGCACCAGCATCCACCTTGCGTTTGAAGTTGGCGAGATCGGCTTTGGCTGATGCGGCTTCGGGGTGAATTTCGGGGTAGGCGGCGACTTCGATTTCGAACCAATCGCCGGTTTCTTTGCGGATAAATTCTACCAACTCGCAAGCATAGCGAAAGTCGCTAGCGCTGACCTCACCAGAAGGTAAATCGCCACGCAAAGCCACAATGTGGCGAAAACCATGCGCTTTGTATTGCGCGAGCACATCTTTGATTTCATCACGAGTAGATGCGATGCAAGACAAGTGTGGCGCGGCTTCCAAGCCATCTGCTTGAATATCCAACACGGTTTCTAAAGTACGGTCACGCGTCGAGCCACCCGCGCCAAAAGTCACCGAAAAGAACTTCGGCTTCAATTGGGCGAGTTGCTGACGCGCCGTGCGCAGCTTGGCCATGCCTTCCGCCGTTTTAGGCGGAAAGAACTCGAAGCTGTAAATGCGCTTTTCGCGGGTCAAGACTTAGTACCGGTACTGGTCGGCTTTGTAAGGGCCTTGCTTGGAAACCCCGATGTAGGCGGCTTGCTGGTCACTTAACTCGGACAATTGCGCGTTGAGTTTTTTCAGTTGCAAACGCGCAACTTTTTCGTCCAAGTGCTTAGGCAAGGTATAAACGCCAACTGGATAGTCACTGTTGCGACCAAATAGCTCAATCTGCGCGATGGTCTGATTGGCGAAGCTGGAGCTCATTACATAAGATGGATGGCCGGTGCCGCAGCCCAAATTCACTAAGCGGCCTTTGGCTAGCAGGATAATGCGCTTGCCGTCAGGGAAAATGACGTGGTCCACTTGCGGTTTGATTTCATCCCACTCGTAACCTTCGATGCTGGCAACGTCAATTTCGTTATCAAAATGGCCGATGTTGCACACGATAGCTTGGTCTTTCATTTTTGCCATGTGGTCGTGGGTGATGACGTGGTAGTTGCCGGTAGCGGTGACAAAAATGTCGGCTTTGTCTGCGGCATATTCCATAGTTACCACGCGGTAGCCTTCCATCGCGGCTTGAAGTGCACAGATAGGGTCAATTTCGGTCACCCATACCTGAGCAGAAAGTGCACGCAATGCTTGAGCAGAGCCCTTGCCCACATCGCCATAACCAGCAACCACAGCAACCTTACCCGCTACCATCACGTCGGTAGCGCGTTTGATGCCGTCCACCAAGGATTCGCGGCAGCCGTAAAGGTTGTCGAACTTGCTCTTGGTAACCGAATCGTTGACGTTGATGCCGGGGAATTTCAGCTCGCCGCGTTCGTGCATTTGGTACAAACGATGCACGCCAGTGGTGGTTTCTTCGGTCACGCCTTTGATTTGCGCGAGACGCGTGGAATACCAAGTCGGATCAGCTGCCACTTTGGCTTTAATCGCGGCGAATAACACTTGTTCTTCTTCGCTGCCGGGCTTATCCAGCACCGTAATATCTTTTTCTGCTCTGGCACCCAAGTGTAGCAACAATGTCGCATCGCCGCCGTCGTCCAGAATCATGTTGGAATAATGCCCATTCGACCATTCAAAAATGCGGTGGGTGTAGTCCCAATAATCGGTCAGTGATTCGCCTTTGACCGCGAACACAGGCACGCCAGTGGCGGCAATGGCAGCTGCAGCATGGTCTTGGGTGGAGAATATATTGCACGAAGCCCAGCGCACTTCAGCGCCCAATGCAGTCAGCGTTTCAATCAGCACCGCAGTCTGGATTGTCATGTGCAACGAGCCGGTGATGCGTGCGCCTTTCAGCGGTTTGGTCAACGCAAACTCTTCGCGGATGGCCATGAGTCCCGGCATTTCGGTCTCGGCAATAGCCATTTCTTTACGTCCCCAAGCGGCGAGAGACAAATCGGCAATAACGTAATCTTTGAAAGCAGTTTTTGAATCAGTCACAGTGTTCATTTCATTTTCCTTTGAACAAATGTGAAGGAGGGGAGGTGGCTTGGCGCTCACCTAATTTCCGCACCTTGCACAGGTTAAATTAGGTGAACGCAGTTGAAAACTTATTGACTTCCGAGCCTGGGTTGCCGAATGGCAATCTCGCAGCGTTCCTCGGTAGGCCGTGAATTATAAAGGGAAACTTCCAAATTGGCTAGCAGCCTGTCGTACTTAAAGAATCGAAGCGAAAATTCGGCTGAACGAAGACAGATTTTGCCGGTTTTGCAGGCCAGTAGTTGTTCTATTGACCAAAAAAGCGGTGAAATATGAACCGTTCAGACCGATTTGCAGCCAATTTTCTTTAAGTCCGACAGGCTGCTAGGAGTGATAGGGTGTGGCGTAACTGCGCTAGGATACTCAGCCACCAAAGCACCTCAAAGCGTCATCAAAGGCTTAGCTAGAGGTGACTCCGCTGGCAAACACTTTGGCCACATTTCAACCGATTTGGTATAAAAATACCCCTTGAATATAACCTTATATAACCATAATATGTGCTTCTGCCGATGGCTATTTATAGCGCCCTCAAGGAAGAGATTTCTGGGCTGGAAACAAGCAGTGATGGCGATGAGTAGCACCCCCTTTTCGTGCTTGAAATTTATGTATAAAACCCAATCGCTGTGGCTCGTATAAAGGCAAACCTGACCTAAAAAGAACTGGCGCAACGTATGGATGTGACGCAAGCTTTTATCAGCAAAATTGAAGGTCAGGGAAAAGTAACCGCAAAACTACTGGAGTGGGTTAAATTCGCTCTAGCAAAGGCCTAATCATTCCCCCTATGAAAATCATCTTCGCCGGTACGCCGGACTTTGCCGTACCCGCTCTCGCTGCGCTGATTAAGGCGAAGCATGAAATCGTGTTGGTTTTGACCCAGCCAGATCGGCCTGCGGGGCGGGGTATGAAGCTGAAAGCCAGTCCAGTGAAAGAGTTGGCTTTGTCGCACCATCTGTCCGTATTCCAGCCGGAAACGCTTAAAACAGCAGAAGTGCAAACACGCATCGCTGCCGTTCATGCCGATGTGATGGTGGTTGCGGCTTACGGGCTGATTATTCCGCAGATTGTCTTGGATATGCCGAAGCGAGGTTGTTACAACATCCATGCCTCGCTGCTTCCGCGCTGGCGCGGCGCGGCACCAATACAGCGGGCTCTTTTGGCCGGGGACAGCGAAACCGGCGTGACCATCATGCAAGTGGTGCTGGCGCTGGACGCGGGGGCGATGTTGAAGAAGGGCGTGATTCCCATTGCTGCTCAAGACACCGCGCAAACTTTGCATGATGCATTGGCGGAGCAAGGTGGCAGGCTGATGGTGGAAGCGTTGGCGGAGCTTGATGATTTGAATCCAGAACCTCAAGACGAGGCGCTGGTGACCTACGCTGAGAAGTTGCAAAAATCTGAAGCGCCGATTGATTGGACGTGTTCTGCCACAGCGCTGTCAAAACAGATTCGAGCCTTCAATCCTTTTCCCGTGGCAACGGCGATGATGCAGGGCGAGGTGTGGAAAATCTATTTTGCTGGAGTTGGGGGGTGGCATGGTAATCCGGGCGAGATTGTAGGTTTAGAAAGCGGTATCGTGGTGGCTTGCGGTGAAGGTGCGCTGTGCATCACTGAACTGCAAAAACCCGGCGGAAAGCGGCTGGGATGGAAAGAATTTTTGGCGGGAACGCCCTTAAAAATAGGTGATAAATTTAGTGCATAACGCCCAACTTATCGCCGCGCAAGTGGTAGCCAAAGTCCTCGCCGGACGAAACTTGAATCAAGCGCTGGAAGAAGCGCGACAGCCTGACTTCACGCCGCAGCAACGCGGTATCACGCAAGATTTGAGCTACGGCACTTTGCGCTGGCTTTCGCGTTTGCAAGCGCTGCTGGCGGGGCTGTTGGAGCGGCCTTTGAACGACGAGCGCGTGCAAAACCTATTGCTGGTGGCCTTGTACCAACTGGAATACAGCAAAAATGCGCCGCACGCGGTGGTAGATCACGCGGTGCAAGCGGCGGCTAGTTTTGAGAAATCATGGGCAAAAGGTTTGGTGAATGGCGTGTTGCGTAACTTCATTCGTCAACGCGAAACGCTGATTCAGAATCTGTCGCAGAAGCCTGCCACGCAACTTGCCTATCCACAATGGTGGGTGAACAAGCTGCAAAAGCAATACCCAGGCGCATGGGAGGCGATGCTGAAGGTGGGCAATCAGCATCCGCCCATGACTTTGCGCGTCAATGTTCGTAAAACCACGCGTGATGACTACCTCAATCAACTGTACAACGAAGGCATGGACGCGCATCCAGCGGGCGAATTTGGCATCACTTTAGACAAACCGTTGCCGGTGGAGAAGCTACCGGGGTTCAGCTTGGGCTTGCTTTCGGTACAAGATTTAGGCGCACAGTTCGCTGCACCAATGCTCGATGTGCAAGCTGAAATGCGGGTGCTGGACGCGTGCAGTGCGCCGGGCGGCAAAGCGGCGCATTTGCTGGAATTGGCGGAGATTGATTTGCTGGCGCTGGATAGTGACGAAGTGCGGCTGCAAAAAGTCAGCGGCACTTTGCAGCGGCTAGCGCTTAAAGCCACGGTTAAAACGGGTGATGCCGCCAAACCCGAAACCTGGTGGGACGGCCAGCCGTTCGACCGAATTCTGGCCGATGTGCCGTGCACTGCGTCCGGCATCGTGCGCCGTCATCCCGATATCAAATGGTTGCGGCGCGAGGCCGACATTGCCAGTTTCTGTGCGCAACAAACAGCGATTTTGCACAGTTTATGGTCAACATTGGCAAAGGGTGGTAAATTGCTGTACGCCACTTGCTCGGTGTTTGAAGAAGAAAATATCCAGCAAATTCAGGCATTTTTGGCAGCCACACCGGACGCTAAACCACTAGGTAACTGGGAGAAATCTGGTCAGCTTTTGCCTTGCGATGCACATGACGGATTTTTTTATGCGCTTATACAAAAAATGTAGCTTGATTCTGTGCACAGCGCTGTTGCTAGTGAATGCTGCTTACGTGCATGCCGCAGGTATCACCGTGGCGCATGCCGAGCTGGTTGCCGTCGACGAGGTCTATCACCTCAATGCCGACTTTGAAATCAGCTTTAGCCACGAATTAGAAGAAGCCATCAACAAAGGTATTGCGCTCAATTTTTTGATCGAATTCGTGCTGATGGAGCCGCATAAATACTGGATGGATGAAGAAGCCACCAGCACTAGCATGGGCGCCAAGCTGGCCTACCACGCGCTATCCCGTCAATATTTGCTCACGCTGGGTAAGCATCAGGCCAGCTATGTCACCTTGGCGGAAGCGCTGGAGGCTTTGAGCAAGTTGCGCGGCTTGCCGGTAGTGGAAAAATCTGCCCTAAAAAAAGAAACCAATTATTACGCTTTGCTACGACTGCGGCTTGACCAAACGCGGCTGCCCAAACCGCTGCAAGTCAGCGCTATTGGCTCGGATGGTTGGAATTTGGTATCCGATCGTTTTCGCTGGAGCCCTAATTTTGACAAACCTGGCCTCGATAAATCCAGTTTAGATAAATCCAGCTTAGATAAATCCAGCTTAGATAAGTCCAACCTAGACAAACTAGAAAAACAATGAAGTACGTGGTCTTAATAGGTGTGGCGCTAGGGGCAATTCTGCTCTATCTGCTGTCCCACGCCAGCGCCAACACCGCCGTTTCCGGCCAAAACTACACCATTCTGTTAGCGCTGAACATCGTGCTCGCTGGTTCTTTGGCAGTATTAGTAGGTTGGCAATTGTGGAAGCTGTATCGTCAATTCCAAGCCCAAGTCATGGGCAGCCGCCTCACCCTGCGCTTGCTGGGCATGTTTGCCATGATGGCGATTATTCCTGGCTTGATTGTGTATGCGGTATCGGTAAATTTTCTCACGCGCTCTATCGAATCTTGGTTCAATGTCAAGGTGGAAGCTGCGCTGGATGGCGGTTTGCGGCTAGGGCAAAGCACGCTGGACATCATGTTGCACGAGCTGCAAGACAAGGGCGACAATATGGCGCTGCAATTGGCGTTGCAAAGCAGTGGTAACCACGTGAGCGCACTCAATGACCTGCGCGAGAAATCCGGTGTGCAAGACGCGGTATTACTCACGCCACAAGGCAAAATTTTAGCTTTTTCCAGCAATGATTCCACCAGTTTTTTGCCTGAGCTTCCCAATGTAGACCAGCTGCGAAAAGGACGAAAACACAGCTTTGGGCTGATAGACCCGATTTTGGGTAAAGGCTTGTATTTGCGCGTTCTTGTGCCCATTGCCGCGCAGGATTTACAAGGCGATACGCGTATTTTGCAATTGTTGCAACCGGTGCCAAAAACCTTGGCGGATACGGCGGAAGCTGTGCAAACCGTATATCAGGACTATCAGGAATTATCTTTCGCACGTAGCGCTTTGAAAGACGTGTTTGCGCTCACGCTGACCTTAGTGTTGATGCTGGCTATGCTCTCTGCCGTGGCATTTGCTTTTGTGTTGAGTCGGCGTTTATCTGCGCCGCTGGGCGTGTTGGCCGAAGGTACGCGGGCTATTGCCAGCGGTGATTACGACACAGTGTTGCCGGTACATGGCAAGGACGAACTAGGCATTTTGGTGCGCTCGTTCAACAGCATGACCAAGCAGCTACGCGAGGCTACGCTTTCCAGCGAAAAACATCGCGTCGAAGTTGAAGCTGCACACGGATATTTGGAAGCGATTTTGGCTAATCTATCATCCGGCGTGTTGGCGCTGGATGAGCATTATGCCTTGCGTGCATGCAACCCTGCGGCCACTCAGATTTTGGGTGTGGCACTGACGCCCGGGCAAGCATTGACCGACTTGGCGCAATCGCAGGGAACATTGGCATCACTGGCGCAATCTATTTTGGCGCAGAAACCCGATGCTGATTGGCAGCAGCAAATCGAATTGACGGGCGGGCAAGTATTGCTGGTGCGTGGCAGTCGCTTGCCCGCTGGCAGTGATAGCGGCTTTGTGGTGGTGTTTGATGACATTACCAAGCTCATGCAAGCCCAGCGCGACGCGGCCTGGGGCGAGGTGGCGCGGCGCTTGGCGCACGAGATCAAAAATCCGCTCACGCCGATTCAACTTTCTGCCGAGCGGCTGGAACACAAGCTCACAGCCAAGCTGGACGCGGCTGATGCCAAAGTGCTGCAACGCGCCACGCATACCATCGTCACCCAAGTCACCGCGCTCAAAAGTATGGTCAACGAGTTCAGCGAATACGCGCGTTCACCTGCCTTGAATCTGGCTGAGCTGGATTTCAACGCGTTGCTGCGCGAGGTGTTGGCATTGTACGAGCCCCCCGGCATTGCCATGCACATAGACGTGCCAAAAACGCCATTCAAACTGGAAGGCGACGCCACCATGCTGCGCCAGATATTGCACAATCTGTTACAGAATGCACAGGATGCTCTGGAAGACGTGAAAGAGGCTGCTATCCACGTCACCAGCAGCCTACAAGACGGTTTTATACGCCTCATGATTCGAGACAACGGCAGCGGTTTCCCCGAAGATATGATTGCGCGTGTGTTTGAGCCTTATGTCACCACTAAGCGCCACGGTACCGGCTTGGGGCTGGCTATTGTGAAAAAAATTGTGGAAGAACATCATGGCACCATACACATCAAAAACCATCCCGACGGCGGCGCTGAAATCTGTTTGTCGCTACCAACACTGAAAGCATCACTATGACTGCACGGCATATTTTGATAGTGGACGACGAAGTCGGCATCCGCGAGTTGCTGCGCGACATTCTAGAAGACGAGGGCTATCACGTGGTGCTGGCAGAAAACGCCGCCGAGGCGCGTAATTTCCGCCTGAAAACGCAGCCAGACTTGGTGTTGCTCGACATCTGGATGCCCGACTGCGACGGCGTGACTTTGCTCAAAGAATGGGTGAGCGGCGGCCTGCTGACCATGCCGGTGGTGATGATGTCCGGCCACGCCACGGTGGATACCGCGGTGGAAGCCACGCGAATAGGCGCATTCGATTTTCTGGAAAAACCCATCGCACTACAAAAGCTACTCAAAACTGTCACTGCGGCGTTGAAATCGGGCGAGCACCTGCCGCGCCAGAGCGTCAATCTCATCGGCTTAGGAAAAAGCGCTTCGATGATAAAATTGCGCCAGCAGCTGGAACACGCCGCAAAATCTCATGCGCCTTTGTTGCTGCTGGGGACAAAAGGTTGCGGTTTTGAACTGTGCGCACGCGCCTTGCACCATGCCGACACGCCTTGGGTGACGCTGGAAGCACCGGAAAAGCTGGCGCAAGCGCCTTTAGATATTTTGGAGCGTGCGCGAGATGGCGTGCTGTTTACGGGCGAAATTGCCGAGCTTTCTAATAGCGCACAAAAAGGCTTTTTGTTGCTCATACAAAAAGCCGAAAAATACGCGGTGCGCGTGATTTGCAGCACCTCGCGTGACTTGCCGCAACTTGCCGCCGCGCACCAGTTTGACGACAATTTGCTGCAAGCTATAGGCGCCCTCACCGTGCGTGTGCCAGCGCTCAACGAGCATAGAGAAGACATCCCGGAACTCGCCAGCGGTCTTGCCACACGCTTGACTGAAGCGGGCGACGCGCCCTATCACAGTTTTGATACCGCGGCGCTGAACGCGCTACGCAATGCGGAATGGCCGGGTAATCTGGCGCAACTGGAAAATGTCGTCAAACGGCTGTTGCTCGCGGCGAAAGAAGATGTGATTGGCTTGGGCGAAGTTCAACACATCTTGCAAGAGTTTTCCGGTTTGGAAATTGTTGGTAATGCGCCGCCATTGGTGTCTTTTGACCAGCCTTTGCGCGAGGCACGTGATGAGTTCGAACGCCTATATTTTGATTATCATGTAGCCAAAACCAATGGCAACATGAGCCACCTGGCTGATACGGTGGGCTTGGAACGCACGCATTTGTATCGCAAGTTGAAGCAGCTGGGGATTAAAGCGCGTTGATTGAATGCTCTCTGGATTCCGGCCTCCGCCGGAATGACGGAGCGCACTAAGTCGCGCTAAACACCACCGTTACCTGCGTGCCGTGCCCTTGCTGGCCTGCGCCTAGGCTAACGCTGGCTTGGTGCGCCAAAGCGATTTCACGCACAATCGCCAACCCCAAACCACAACCTTCACCCACGCTATCATCCAGCCGATGAAAGCGCTCAAATACCCGTTCGCGCTCGATTTCTGGAATGCCTGGACCATTGTCTTCCACAATTAAACTCAGCGTTTTGTCCGTGCGGATTAGGCTCAAGGTCACTTCGCCGTGCGGCTGAGTATAAGTAATCGCGTTATCCAGCAAATTGGCCATCATTTCGCGCAGCATCACTGCATCGCCTTGTATCAACAGGGGTTCATCGGGAGCTTCAAGCCCTAAGTCAATCTGTTTGGCCAGCGCTAGATTGACAAAATCGGCGGTGACCGCACGCGCCAACTCCACCATGTTACACGCCACCATATTCGATTCACGGCCAGATCCAGGTTCCACCCGAGCTAATGAAAGCAATTGGCTAACCAAGTGCGACAAACGTGCGGTGCTGGCATTGATGCGTTCCAAAGCATTATGCACCACTGCCGTATCCGGTTCGCGCAAGGCCATTTCAGCTTGGGTTTGCAGCCCTGCCAGCGGTGTTCTGAGCTGATGCGAGGCGTCTGCAATAAAGCGTTGCTGCACGCCTATCGCTTCACGTACGCGCTGCATCAGATCATTGAAAGAATGTAGCAATGGTTGCACTTCTTGCGGTGCGGTTTCAGCAGGCACGGCGCTCAAGTCGCGGTGCGAGCGCTGGCTAAAGGCTAAGCTCAAGCGTTGCAAGGGTGCCAAGCCGCGCTTGACTCCATAAAACAACAATGCAGCGGCCAATAGCACCATCAACAATTGCGGCAGCACAGTAGCGGCCATAATCTCACTTACCATCAACTCGCGCTTGGTGAGTGTTTCCGCCACTTGTATCAAGACCACGCCACTGGCACTTGTACCTTGTAGTGATAAGGCAAATACCACCGCCCGCGCTGGTTTGCCCTCCAACTGAGTATCGTAATAAAGGTGCTGGTTAGGCAGCGGAGGGTGCTGTGGCAACGGCAGCGTCGCGTCCCCCTTCACCAACTGACCATCAGGCGCAGTGATGCGGTAATACACCAAGTCGTCTTCATCGTATTCCAGTAAATCTAATGCGGCTTTTGGCAAATCCACCACTACAGTGCCTTGTCGTACTTCTACCTGATCTGCCAACGCCAAGGCGGCGCGAAACAAGGTGCCGTCATAGGTGAGGTTGGTGATATGGGTGGCGGCCAGGTAGGCTGCCACCACTCCAGCCAGCAGCAATGGAATCAACAACGTCATTAAGCCGCGCAATAGCTGATTACGTAAAGAAGGGGCTCTATTCATGTTCTAACAAATATCCCAAACCGCGAATGGTACGGATATGTGCACCGGAGCCTTCTAGTTTCTTACGCAGTCTATGCACGTAGACCTCAATCGCATTGTCGCCGATGTCGTCATCCCAGTTGTAGAGCGCTTCCATGATTTGTTCTTTGTTTACCACTTTGTTTTGGCGCAACATCAACACCTCCAGCACACCCAATTCACGCGCGGAAAGTTCCAATGGTGTTTGCTCAATGAGTGCGCGTTTGCCTACCGCGTCAAACTCAAGTTTGCCGCACGCCAGCAATGCATTGCTGCCCATTTGCCCGCGTCGCAACAGGGCGCGGATGCGGGCTTCCAGCTCGACCAGATTAAACGGCTTGGTTAAATAGTCGTCCGCACCCAAATCCAGACCTTGTACGCGGCTTTCAATCGCGTCGCGCGCGGTCAAAATCAGCACTGGTGTTTTGCCGCCGCGCTGGCGCAGGCGTCGCAGCACTTCCAGCCCGTCCATCTTGGGCAAGCCTAAATCCAAAATCGCCAAATCATAATCAGCATCTTTCAACATGCTATGCGCCATCTCGCCATTGGCCGCCACATCGAGCGCATAGCCAGACTGATGCAGCGATCGCATCAGGCCGTCAGCAAGGGTGGGATCGTCTTCAACAATTAAAATTCGCATGAAAGATTCGAGTAAGGTTGAGTGTGTATTGTTCGCATCACTGGCTGCTTCACTTCAGAGCGTGAGGCAGTTTAGAGAGTGTAAATCATTTTATTTTATACAACTTTTTATTCACTTTTCTCAAAGGAAAAACCATGAACAAGCTTATCGTTGCACTAATCGCTGGTCTGTTTGCTGTTTCTTTAACCGCTGCTGCTGCTGACGCACCTGCTGCTGCACCTGCCGCTGACGCTGTTAAGGCTGAAAAGCCAGCTGATGCTAAGAAGCATCACGAAAAGAAACATCACGAAAAGAAGATGGAAAAGAAGGCTGAAGAAATGAAACCTGCTGCTGATGCTCCTGCTGCTAAGTAATTAGCTTCAAGCATTAAGAAAAGCGGAGTTTAGGCTCCGCTTTTTTATTGTGCGCTACAACTCAACGACCACCGGCGTATGGTCAGAAGGCCGTTCCAGCTTGCGTGGCGCCTTGTCTATCCAGCAGGCTTGGCACTGAACGGCCAAGGGTGGTGACAGCAAAATATGGTCTATCCGCATGCCAAAATTCCGCCGAAACCCCATCATGCGGTAATCCCACCAACTAAAACTCTTTTCAGGTTGCTCAAACAAACGGAAAGCATCGTGCAAGCCTAAGCCCAGCACCCCTTTGAAAGCATCGCGCTCCGGCTCACTCACCAACACTTGCCCCACCCAAGCCGCTGGGTCGTGGCAATCTCTATCTTCCGGCGCGACGTTATAGTCCCCCAATAACGCCAACTTTGGATGGCGTTGCAGTTCGTCGCGCAGCCAAGCATTTAGCGCCTTGAGCCAACGCAGCTTATAGTGATACTTGTCTGAATCCACCGCCTGCCCGTTAGGGATATAGATACAAATCACCCGTGTATCACCAAACGTGGCGGCGATTACGCGCTTCTGCTCATCCTCAAAATTGGGAATCGCGCTGACCACATCCGTAGCCGCAGCCTTACTCAAAATCGCCACACCGTTATAAGTCTTTTGCCCGACGAAACACACGCGATAACCCGCAGCCTCAATCTCGGCAACAGGGAAATTCTTATCTTCGGTTTTGGTTTCTTGCAAACAAAGCACGTCTGGCTGATTGGCCGCAATCCAATCCAGCACGTGGGGCAAACGGACTTTGAGGGAATTGACGTTCCAAGTGGCGAGTTTCATAGCGTTAAGTTTTCTTGAGCCGTTGCTTCCAAATCGCGGGGTTTCTTGCGCTATGTAACACAGCCAGCACCACGATATATTGCTCACGTTGGCGAAAATAGATGCAATAGGGGAAACGCAGAGCGACGGCTTTATGTACATCTTGGTAAATCAAAGGGAATTGATTGGGAGTAGTGGTAATACGAGTAAGCAAGCGTCCAATTTCTGCAAGAAACTCCTCGCCCAAACCCGCGCGCTCTTGCTCATACCAGTTGCCAGCCGCGTCAAATTCACGACGTGCCTGCCGCCTGAAAACTACAGGCAAAATCATCGTTGCCAGCGGGATTGTGCTTCAGCTTTGATAGTTTCCCAAGCGACAACGTCATCGGGATTGGTGTCATCCTCGGCAAGGCGCTGCTCTATAAGACCCTTTTCCACATCGGTGAGCGGCAACAAGCCTGCCTCAACAGCAACCGAATCCCAAATATCCTGAACCAGCGCGATGCGATCATCAACACTCATGTGATCAATACCCAGAGTTTGTAATGCTTGTCCCATTTGCATGCTCCTAGAAGTCTGAACGTATGGGTAACATCATGCCGCAAACTGATAGGTTTGTGTAGCACCTATAGCCAAGGGACGCTTTTCAAGAATCTAGGACTTCTTTATTAAAAAGTCTTAGCGCATCTTGCTCTTTTACAAAGGCAGCGTAACGCAAATCGTTGGCACGCAGCACTAAAGCATTGATCTCACGCATGAGAGTTATATCTTGAAGCAATGGGACAGGCACTTCAGCAAGCTGATATTGGTCAATCTCAAAGACCACTGCTCCGTAGGTATGACGACGAATCAATGGCAGCGCCCATTCTGAACTTAACCAAGCGTACAAATAGCCCGCCCATTCTAAATTTGCTGGCACAGCCCTAAGCATATGCTGACTACCCGCCCAACCCTCCCAATGCTTAGGTACGATATTAACTTTGCCTATCGTGCCGCTGCATGTAATCAAAATCATGTTCTCGTGCAGTATTAGTTGGTCAGCAATGCGTGCGCCGTGGTGCTTAAGTGAAAGATATTTCTCGCCACGTGGGTCAAGCTCCAGTATTTCTTTGCCGCCAATGAATGGTATGCCTTGTTTCTCGTCTACATACACCCGCTTGAACCGCCCAGGCAGAATGATGTTTTTGGTAAGTTGCTCGTCGCCCAATGCCAATACTTGTGCGGCATGGTTCCGTAAATGATTAGTGACGGCCTGCACCAAGGGGTTGTGATAATTGGCTTCAAGGCGCTGATTCAGGTTTGCGGCATTTACACTGAAACTACACAGCCCATTATCGCCATTGGGCGGTGGCGCAAAGGTTTCTATCGCAGGCAATATTAAAGCAGCTTGTAACTTGGCACGGGCTTGTTCGATTAGAGTATTGGACTCATCACGCAAACGAAAGGATTCTGTGACGGCTTGGTGGATGTGGGTTTTAAGTAGTGCTGGCGCATCTGGAATCGGTAGCTTTAGCAAATGCGCGGGCTCAATGTGTTGAATAACTGCACCGTAATTTGCTGACTGCAAAATGGCACGACCAGAGCAGCTTTTAAGGTAAATATAGATATACCCAAGATTATGTGCTTGCTTTGGCGTGAGACGGATCACGTCATCTGAAAAGATACCGCCGACCAATGTTTTGCTTGCAATGGCGCAATTGCCTATCGTCCCAGAGCGAGTGATAAGCAAGGTGTTTTCTTTAATCCTTAATGCATCAAGCTCTTTAATTTTTTTGACCGCTAAAAATTTAGTTGCCTCTGGCGCAAGCTCATTCAGTTGTGACGGTAAAAAGAATTTCTCACCATGCTGTTTTGATACATAAGCGCGTTTAAAACGACCAGGATAAGTACATTCATTGGTCAATTCAGCAAGTGGTATCGCACCATACTTGCATTGAACGATAAGCTTTTTAGCTTTTTGCGCCTCCGTTGCATAAACACTCGCTTCCAACCTCAACCCACCTTCAAACACGCTTTGAATCGGCACGCTTGCCCATCCAAAGGATTGTTGCT
The DNA here is from genome assembly GCA_046155285.1 of Methylophilaceae bacterium. GTDB lineage: Bacteria > Pseudomonadota > Gammaproteobacteria > Burkholderiales > Methylophilaceae > CAILHX01. The sequence goes on from JBJXEA010000011.1 coordinate 51,703, forward strand.
TGCTCGGCGCATCCCAACTGACGGCTGCTTGATGTTGGTGGGCTACCATGCAAAACCTTCATTGCGCTTCCACTCACTGAACACGGCGGGTACAGCGCGAGTTTGGTCGTCCGGCACTTTTTCTAGTCGTTTGGCTGATTTAACAGTGGTTTGTCCGCCAGCGGTTTTGTCCAACTCGGTAATGGTCTCATCCACTTCAATCAAAATTTCTTCGCCGTGTTCGTCGCGCTGATATAGGCTGTTACCGCGCTTATCGTGACCCACTTTGTCAATCACCGCCATGAATATGTTATAGGGGTGAAGTGTGTGGGTGCGCTGCTCTTCAGTTTTCTCCGCTATCGTTTTCTTTTGCAAAATCAAAATTGATGTTTGCACGCCAGTGTGCGGCTGAAAAGTATCGGAATCTAAATCAAGGCTGGCGACAATTTTTGCTTCGCCGATTAGCCATTGGCGGATATGTCCCAAGCCCGGTGAGCCAAGAATAGAATCTGGCAATACAATCGCCATGCGTCCGCCGGGCTTGAGTAGCTGTAGGCAGCGTTCGATAAATAGTTGTTCTGGCGGGGTTGGTGATAGAACAGCTTTTTTCTTCCATCCACCATTCCCCGTTTTTTTGGGGCTTTCCCATCCATGTCCGATGTCGTATTGGTCGAGCGTGTACTCTTCTCTAATGACAATCTGGCTGCCAAATGGTGGATTGGTGACAATCACATCAAAATACCCAATGCTATCTTTGTTGCTCAGGAGGGCGGGCGCAATGTTTAGTGACTTTGCCAGCGAGGTTTTGAATTCGGCCTCCCACATATGCGGTGGCAAGAGTGAATCGGTGCGAAGAATATTTCCACTGCCGTCATTGTTCATTACCATGTTCATTTTTGTCGCTTTAACCAATTCTGGTGCTATGTCGAAGCCGAAAAATGAAGATTCGGCCATCTCGCCTATTCGCGTTTGCAGCGCCTTCTTTTCATCGTCATTCCATTGATTTTCTGGTTTACCCAAGTCTTTAGCCCAATCCTGTTTTAATTGGGAAATTACATGGTTCATGGCAGTCACCAAAAATCCACCTGTGCCACAAGCTGGGTCTAGTATTTTTTCATCTAGCTTGGGATTGAGCATGGCAACTGCCATGTGCATGACATTGCGAGGGGTAAAGAATTGCCCTCGATCTCCTTTCAGATTTGAGCCAACAATTTCCTCATAGGCATGACCTTTTAGATCAATGTTGGTTGACAAAAAACTATAGCTTTGCAATTCAGAAACAATTTGTGCCAAGCTGCGTGGGGTAAGCTTGATTTCTTCGTTCGCGTCAAATATCTGGTGGAATTTTGTTTTAACGCGCTGAAAAATTCCCTCTATGCGCTGTTTGCAGGCGATTTGACCATCTATAGAAATCCGTTCACTTGATGCCACGTAAAAATCTAGAGGTTTGGGGATATTTCGCTCATCCTCGATTTTGCAAAAAATGATCTTCAGGAATTCAAAAAATGCATTCTCTTTGTTGAATCCATCATTTATATGAATCGCCTCATGGCTGCGTCTAAAGGCTAGAAACAAATTGTCACCATCTGCGCGAACCAGCTTGTTACGTTTTGGGCGATCAATGTCTTCAGTTGAACCTGACACATCAGGAATGTCGTTAAATTCAATAAATTCCGCTTGTCCTGCGGCATTCTTTAACCTGCGCCACACTTGTCTTTGCTTACCATTTGTCCAAAGCCCCCATTCACAATTCAGGCAGGCCGACATATAGCTTTTAAGCTGTTCAATACCGTCTTTCTTATCTGATAGAGATACGTTTTCTTTTTTGCACTCCACAATGACGTGAATGTTTTCTTGTGTTTGGACACACCCATTCAGATAAATAACCACGTCAGCTCTTGGTTTGTTACTACCTAGTTGCAATGTAACTTCGACCCCAATTCTATCTCTGGGGTATTTCAATTCATTTACCAACCGTTTTTCGAGATTCTGGCGGACATATTCTTCTGGCGTATCAGAGCGGAATTTTCCAGTGATGAAGTCGCAAATTTTGCCTTCTGGAATTGTTAAATACTGTGGTTCAGTCATTGGATTTAGTGTTTTGATTGTTATCAATTTCGGCGCATTGCTAATTCGCCCTTGATTGTATTCTACGTTTTTCGTAGAACTAAAACAAAGCTAATCTATGAATATCGGAGATATGGGCATTCCCACATCTCCTTCAAAGTTGCTATTTGGTCGTCGCCTGCGTGAAGCAAGGCAACGTGCGGGGATTGCTCAGGACAAGTTAGGCGTGATGATTGGGTTAGATGAGGCAAGCAGCAGCGCGAGGATGAGCCGTTACGAAAACGGCATCCATGAGCCGCCTTTTCTTTGGGTAGAAAGGTTAGCCGAGGCTTTGGGGGTGCCTACGGCGTATTTTTATTGCAGTGATGATCGCCTTGCGGAAATCATACAAGTCTATTCAGCATTACCCGAAATTAAGCAGAAGAAGCTGCATAGTTTGACAACCGGCTTAGCCAATGAGAACTAAATATCAAGCAGATTGTGATTCTGCCAATGCCGCCGTCAATTCGCATTCCCGTAAATGGTTGTAACGCGCCATCTCCATCACCACATAGCGCGGCACACATTGTACTAAAATAGCCGCTTCCGGCTGATTTCCCAGAGCGACCTTGATGGCGTGGATGCCTTTGGTCTTGAGATCATTGTCGGTAATTGTTGTCATCATTTCCCTTTCCATAAGAAAAGAAACAACTACGTGACTTCCACCATGCCGTTATGCCGCAACAGCGCATCCAAGCTTGGTTCGCGGCCTCTAAACGCGACAAATGACTCCATCGCCGGACGACTGCCGCCTTGCGCTAGAATCTCGCGCCAGAACTTTTCGCCCGTAGCCGTATTTAACCCGCCGTTGTCCTCGAACAGGCTGTAAGCATCTGCCGACAACACTTCTGCCCATTTGTAACTGTAATAACCCGCGGCGTAGCCTCCGGCAAAGATGTGGCCAAAATTGTTGGGGAAGCGGTTGTAAGCGGGCGGGCGGATGACGGCGACCTCATCACGCACTTCTTCCAGCAATTGCAACGCGGTTTTTTGGCCATGCGCGTCGAATGCGCTGTGGATCAGCATATCGAACAGTGAAAACTCGACTTGGCGCAAGGTCTGCATCCCCGCTTGAAAGTTCTTGGCGGCAATCATTTTGTCGAACAGCGCGCGGGGCAAGGGTTCGCCAGAGTCCACATGACTGGTCATGTGTTGTAGCACGTCCCACTCCCAGCAAAAATTTTCCATGAATTGGCTGGGAAGCTCAACGGCATCCCACTCCACACCTCGGATGCCGGATACGCCGTAGTCTTCTACTAAAGTCAGCAAATGGTGTAGACCGTGACCGAATTCGTGGAATAGTGTGATGACATCATCGTGTGTGAACAACGCGGGTTTGCCGCCGACTGGGGCAGAAAAGTTGCAGGTGAGGTAGGCCACCGGAGCCTCTATTTTATTGGCTTTGCGGCGACGGGTAATGGCATCATCCATCCACGCGCCACCGCGCTTTTTGTCGCGGGCATACAAATCCAAATAGAACTGGCCGACCAATGCGCCATTTTTAGTGATCTCATAAAAACTGGCATCCTTATGCCACACCGCCGTGTCTTTTTTAGAGATTTCAACACCGTACAAAGTGCTAATCACGCGAAATAAGCCTTGTAACACGATAGGTTCTGGGAAGTATTGCTTCACCTCTTGGTCGGAAAACGCATAGCGCTCCTCGCGCAGTTTTTCGCTGACGTAAGACGCATCCCACGTTTGTAACTCATTGATTCCAAGCCGCTTGGCGCAAGTGCGTAAATCCGCCATATCCTTTTCAGCAAAAGGTTTGGCACGACGGCTCAAGTCTCGCAAGAAATCTAAAACCTGCTGCGGGTTATCCGCCATTTTTGCAGCCAGTGAAAGCTCGGCATAATTGGCGTAGTCCAGCAAACTTGCCTCCTCGTGCCGCAATTGCAAAATCTTTTTAATCAAGTCGGTGTTGTCCAATTCCGGCTTGCCGAATTCGGCGGCTTTGGTGGCGTAGGCGTAGTAGAGTTTTTCGCGCAAGTCGCGGTTGTCGGCATATTGCTGCACAGGCAGATAAGACGGGAAATGAAGCGTGATTTTCCAACCCGTTTTGCAATCCTTTTCCGCCGCTTCACGCGCTGTTTGCAGGACATCGGCGGGAATTCCCGCCAACTCAGCCTCATTTTCTATAAACAAGGCAAACGCATCGGTACTATCCATCACGTTTTCTTCAAACTTGGTGGTAATAGCGGCGAGCTCTTCTTGTATCTGCTTGAACCGCGCTTTTTTGTCCTCTGGCAACTCAGCGCCACCTAAACGGAAGTCGCGCAATTCGTTCTCCACAATTTTCTTCCTTGCCCCGCTCAAGCCCGCAAATTCTGGCTGTGCACGTAAAGCTTTGTAGCGCGCATAGAGCTTTTCGTTCTGCGATAAATCGGCTGAGAACGCGGTGAGTTGCGTCAGATTTTCGTTATAAGCCTCGCGCAATTCCGGCGTATTCACTACCGAATTAGTATGAGAAACCTGCGACCAAGCCCGCGACAAGCGCTCCGCCGCGTCATCCAGCGGCTCGATAAAATTCGCCCAGTTTGGAGTGGTGGTGTCGTTTTCTAAACGCGCAATCAGCGTGCGATATTCGTCCAATAACTGTGTGATGGCAGGCGTGACTTGCTCCGGCTTGAGTTGATCAAATTGCGGCAAGCCGTCGAAATGGAGAAGAGGGTTGTGCATGGCGTGGTTTCCAAAAACTAAATAATGATGAGGTGAATATGCAGGCGATTGAGTGTTTTCACAAGTGTAAAATGTATGAATTATGCTTATCTCGCAGCAATTACAAACCGCAAAAAAAGCGCTCTCAGGCGGTGAAGCTAGTATTGACGCACAAGCTTTGATGCGGCACGCCTTGGGTGACGTTTCGCGTGCTTGGCTCATCGTGCATGAGCAAGATGAAATGTCAGCCCAACAGCAGGATGATTTTGCAACTTTATTGCAACGCCGCTTGGCGGGCGAACCAATCTCCTACATTCTGGGGATGCGCGAGTTTTATGGTTTGGAGTTCAAGGTTACGCCAGCCGTGCTGATTCCGCGTCCCGATACGGAAACGCTGGTGGAAACGGCGCTGGGATGCATTCCGCCGCATCGGCCTTGTCGCGTGTTGGATTTAGGCACGGGCAGCGGGGCGATTGCCATTGCGATTGCGCACTATCGGCCACAGGCTGAGGTGCTGGCGGTAGATACCTCTAGCGCCGCACTCGACATTGCCAAACACAACACACAAACCCTCAACACGCCCAATGTACGTTTGTTGCAAAGCGATTGGTTTAGCGCATTGCAAGGCGAAAAATTTGACGTGATTGTAAGCAACCCGCCTTACATTGCGGCGTTCGATTCGCATTTGACAGACTTGGGGTTTGAACCCGCAACGGCACTGATTTCCGGCGCTGATGGACTGGACGACATTCTCCGCATCGTTGCACAAGCGCCGCAATATCTGAATACAAACGGCTGGCTGCTGTTGGAGCATGGTTATGACCAAGCTTCAGCGGTAGTCAGCTTGCTAGAGGATGCGGGGTTTACTGCGGTGGGGTCGGTAGCAGACTTGGGTGGGGTGGTGCGGGTGACGCTAGGGCGAAAATGATGCTCAACGAAGCCTAATCTAAAGCGCTCGCCCAAAGCTCGTTCAAATTAGCAAAATTCCACACTTTGGGGTCTTCACGGCTAACGATTTTGTCGTTGCACGGCACACGCGATAAATCCAGCACTTCTGGTGGAATGTAGCGGCTGGCTTTGGAAGAGAAGAAAATTTTGATCTTGGGCGTGGTAAGCGATTTTTTGCTTTGGTCTATGACCACCGCCAAGCGCCCAGACTCCAAGCGCACCAAAGAACCTATCGGGTAGATGCCTATGCTTTTGACGAAACTTTGGAAGATAGTCTCGTCAAAATGACCTTGCCACGTAGCCATGCGTTTCAGCGATTCGGAAGGATCCCAGCCTTCTTTGTACGGACGGTTGGAGGTGATCGCATCGTATACGTCACACACCGCGCCCATTCTGGCGAGCTGGCTGATTTGGCCGTTGATAAGCTTGTCGGGATAACCACCGCCACCTATTTTTTCATGATGATGCCGTGCTACATCCAGCGCGGATTCTGGTGCACCTTTGGCTTCTAGCAATATGTTATAGCCCGCCATGGGGTGGCCTTGGATAATGATGAACTCTTCAGGTGTGAGTTTGCCGGGCTTGTCTAATACTTCTGTCGGAATCGCCATTTTTCCGATGTCGTGCAGCAAGCCTGCGACTCCGGCTTGGCGCGTGGTTTCTTTGTCTAACCCTAACTGCTTGGACAAAGAAACCATCAGCGCACATACCGCCACCGAGTGCATATAGGTGTAGTCATCTTTGGTTTTGAGCCGCGCCAAACTGATGAGGGCGCTGGGGTTGCGCATGACCGAGGCAGAAATTTCTTCCACCATCGCCACCGCTTCGGTGGCATCCATGGTTTTGCCCATACGCACTTCGTGAAACATGGAACTCACCGCATCTTTAGCCTTGGCGCAGATTTTGGTGGCCTGCTCCATTTCATGCTCGATGCTGACTTCAACTGGCTTTGGGATTGGTTTTGGCGCAGAAACTACTGGTTTGACCACTTTGGGCTGCGGCACTTCTATATCCAGCCCTTTATCAGTGTCTATCACGACCTCCTCGATGTGGCTATCGAGGATGGTCTTAATAGTGGCTTGGTCTTTGATTTCAAACTTGCTTTGCCAAAACGGATGCTGCATCCACGAGCCGCACAGCTCATGTAAATACATGCCTATGCGTAATTCTTTAGCAGGGATGCGCTTGTGCATGGGACGGGCTAAACGCCGGCAGACGACCTCAGAACAGAAGCTTTGTCAGTAGCTTCCCAGGTAAATTCTGGCTCATCACGACCAAAATGGCCGTAAGCTGCGGTTTTTTGATAAATCGGACGTAGTAGATCCAACATCTGCACGATACCTTTAGGACGCAAGTCAAAATTCGCCAACACCAACTCGGTGAGCTTTTCGTTAGACACTTTACCCGTGCCATAAGTGTCCACCATCACACTGGTGGGTTTTGCCACACCGATAGCGTAACTCACTTGCACCATGCACTTAGATGCTAATCCGGCAGCGACTATATTTTTTGCGACATACCTTGCCGCATAAGCCGCAGAGCGGTCAACTTTGGATGGGTCTTTGCCGGAGAACGCGCCACCGCCGTGGGGAGCCGCACCGCCGTAGGTATCCACAATAATTTTGCGCCCAGTTAGGCCGCAATCGCCTTGTGGGCCGCCGATGACGAATCGACCAGTTGGGTTCACCAGAAAATTGATTTCGCCCTTGATGAGTTCTTTCGGCAGCACTGGCTTGATGATGTCTTCAATCACTGCTTCGCGTATGGATTCCAGCGAAATATCGGGCGAATGCTGAGTAGAAACCACCACGGTATCAATAGACAGCGGCTTGCCATCCACATAGCGTATCGTCACTTGCGATTTTGCATCAGGACGCAGCCAAGGCAGGCGGCCATCCTTACGCAATTGCGATTGGCGCTCCATCAGGCGATGCGCCAGATAAATCGGCAGCGGCATCAAACTCGGCGTTTCGTCGCAAGCGTAGCCAAACATCAGGCCTTGGTCACCCGCGCCTTGATTCAAATAGTCGTCAGAGGCGCGATCCACGCCCTGTGCAATGTCCGGGGATTGTTTGTCATACGCCACCAATACCGCGCAGCCTTTGTAATCAATGCCGTAATCAGTGTTGTCATAACCGATGCGTTTAATGGTGTCACGCGCCACTTGGATGTAATCCACATTTGCGGTGGTGGTGATTTCACCAGCCAGCACCACCAAACCCGTATTGGTCAGGGTCTCGGCGGCCACGCGCGAATATTTGTCTTGCGCCAAAATGGCATCGAGAATGGCATCGGAAATCTGGTCAGAAACCTTGTCTGGATGGCCTTCAGAAACGGATTCAGAGGTAAAAAGATAGTCGCTCATTTATTAAATCGTCTGGTGTGTAAAGGGCTGCTAGAATAACAAAATTCATGTCCATTAAGAAGCAAAATAGTGCTAATTCGTTTGTTACGTTTGTTTGCCCGCCTCCCACTTTCGGTGAATCATTTCTTCGGTATCTTGGTGGGCTGGATTATGTATCTCACATCACCCAGCTACGCCGCTAGGCTACGCGACAATCTACGCGCCAGCGGCACTTTTGCTGGCGTTGCCGCGTATAAAAAAATGCTGCATCACAACATTGCCGAAACCGGCAAAAGCGTGAGCGAAGCCTTCGCCATTTGGTTTCGCCCGCAGCAAGAGGTGCTGGAATGGGTACGCGCCTGCCACGGCTGGCAACACGTAGAAGACGCCCTCGCCGCCAAACGCGGCATCATCTTCCTTACCCCGCACCTAGGCTGCTTTGAAATTACCGCGCAGTATTATGCCGCCAACTATCCCATCAGCGTACTCTACCGTCCACCACGTAAAACTTGGCTGGAACCCTTGATCCACGAAGGCCGCGCCCGTACCAAAATCAAACTAGCACCGACAAATCTGCAAGGGGTGAAAGGTTTGCTCAAGGCGCTGAAAAGTGGCGAGGCAATCGGCATTCTGCCAGACCAAGTCCCCAGCGCTGGCGAAGGCGAATGGCAAGACTTTTTTGGCCGTCCCGCTTATACCATGACCTTGGTTAATCGGCTGGCGCAATCCACCGGTGCTCAAGTGCTGCTGGCCTATGGTGAGCGGCTGGCGGATGGTACGGGATATGTCATTCACATTGAACCCAGCACGATCGAGAACGGCTTGAATGCCTCACTTGAATCTTTAATCCGGCGCTGCCCGGAGCAATATCTGTGGGCTTATAATCGCTATAAAACCCCGCGCGGAGTCACCAAACCATGAAACTACCATTCACCAAAATGCACGGCGCAGGCAACGATTTTGTGGTGCTGGACGGCATCAACCAAATTTTTAGCCTGACCACCGAGCAAATCCGCCACATTGCCGACCGCCATTTTGGCGTTGGGTGCGATCAGTTGTTGCTGGTGGAAAAAGCCAGCGTGGCCGATGCCGATTTTCGCTATCGCATCTTTAATGCCGACGGCGGCGAGGTGGAGCAGTGCGGCAACGGCGCACGTTGTTTTGTGCGTTTTGTGCATGATGTTGGTTTGACGCAAAAAACTGAAATTCGCGTGCAAACTATGTGTGGCATGATTACGCTCAAGCTGGAGGCCGATGACACGGTCACTGTCAACATGGGTGCGCCGTGCTTTGCGCCGGAGAAAATTCCGTTTTTGGCAAATTCACAGGCGTTGACTTATGCTTTGCCGCTAGGAAATCAAGCCGTGGAAATCGGCGCGTTATCTATGGGAAATCCTCATGCGGTGCAGGTGGTGAGTGACGTGGAATCCGCGCCAGTGTTGGTACAAGGCGCAGAAATTGAGCGTCACACGCAATTTCCTCAGCGGGTCAACGCAGGCTTTATGCAAGTGATGAATCGCCAACACATCAAGCTTAGAGTTTATGAACGCGGCGCAGGTGAAACCTTGGCTTGCGGCACGGGCGCTTGTGCTGCGGTGGTGCATGGCATTCAGCTTGGGCTGCTGGATTCGCCAGTCAAGGTCAGCGCACGCGGCGGTGAGTTGAACATCGCCTGGGCGGGGGACGAGCAGCCGGTGATGATGAGCGGCGCGGCGGTGGTAGTATTCAAAGGTGAAATCAATGTTTAAGGGACAAAATAATGGAATTAGATGATGTAGCAGTAGCTCAGTTTTTACGCGCCGACCCGCAGTTTTTTGAGCGCAATTTGAATCTGCTGGAAGAAATCTCCCTGCCCGACCCGCACGGCGGCGCGGCGGTCTCGATGACGGAGCGCCAGCAGGCAGCGTTGCGCGAAAAAATGCGTGCGTTAGAAAGCAGGTTGCTAGATTTACTGGCCTTTGGTGAGACCAATGACGTGATTGGCGAGCGCATCCACCGCCTGACCTGCGCCATTTTGGAAACCACCAGCTTCGCCAGCCTGATCACCACGGTGGTAAATAATCTGCGCGACGATTTCCAAGTGCCGCATGTGGCGGTGCGTCTGTGGGCGAGTGCAAAAAGCGGCGACGATGCCAATCTTGTGCAGTTTGCCACGGTGGCGGAGGATTTCCGTACTTGGGCGAATGGCTTCAAAACGCCCTACTGCGGCCATCATCCAGAAATGAGCATGACTGACTGGTTTGGCTCGGCCCCCGCTGAAAATGGCGCTCCGTTGCAATCTTTTGCGCTAATTCCTTTGCGCGACGGACACACGCTGGGCTTACTGGCTTTGGCCAGCCCTGATCCACAGCGCTTTTATCCCGATATGGGCACGCTGTTTTTACAGCGCATCAGCGACATGCTCAGCGCGGCGCTTTCGCGGTATGTAGTCTAAAAATGGGGGCAGATGCTGCACCGGAATCTGCCAACCCCCTGTTAAGCGCCTATCTGGCGCACCTAGCCAACGAACGCGGCTTGAGTCCTTTAAGCCGCGAAAATTATGCGCGGGATATTCTGATGTTGCTGCAATTGGCTGGCAACACTGACCTCAACACCCTGCAAGTCGCGCATATCCGCCGTTTTGTCGCCGCCATGCACTCTAAAGGCTTAGGCGGCAAAAGCATCGCGCGGCGCTTGTCCGCTTGGCGTGGTTTCTTTCAATTCCTCATCCACAGACACGGCTTCGACAACAATCCTTGCATTGGAATGCGTGCGCCAAAATCGCCCAAAACCTTGCCGCAAGCGCTCTCCGCCGACCAAGCAGGAAAGTTAGTGGAAATTGAGGACGACAGCCTGCTTGCGGTGCGCGACTGCGCCATATTCGAGCTGTTTTATTCCTCTGGATTGCGTTTGGCGGAGTTGGTGGGGCTGGATGTGGGTGGTTTGGACTTGCGCGATGCGACTGTTACCGTCACCGGCAAAGGCAACAAAACGCGCATCGTACCGGTCGGCAGCAAAGCCATAGAAGCCGCACAGCGCTGGCTGGAATTGCGCCCAATGATTGCTGCCGAGAATGAGGCCGCGCTATTCCTCAACAATCGTGGAAAACGGCTGTCACCCCGCGCCGTGCAATACCGCATCAAATACTGGGCGATCAAACAAGGCGTGGCGGGCGATGTGCATCCACACACTTTGCGCCACAGCTTCGCCACCCATGTGCTGCAATCTTCCGGAGATTTACGCGCAGTGCAAGAAATGCTAGGTCACGCCAATATTTCTACTACGCAGGTTTATACGCATTTGGATTTTCAGCATCTGGCTAAGGTGTATGACCAAGCGCACCCACGAGCGAAGAAGAAATAGTTACTGCACCCTTCCATCCTCCAGCTTCAACCTCACCGCGTCCCGCATCTCCGCCAACTCCTTGTCATGCGTGGCAATCACCACGCAGTTGTTCGCATCGCGCATGTGCGCGATGAGTTCCACCACTTGCTCACGGGCGGCATCGTCCAAATTGGCGGTGGGTTCGTCTAGCAGCAACAATTCTGGTTTCAGTACTCGCGCTCTAGCCATCGCCACGCGCTGCTTTTCGCCACCGGAGAGTTGGTTGGGCGGCACGTCGCGTAAGTGAGCAATTCCCGCCCATGCCATTTCAGCGGCGACTAGCGCTTCGCGTTCTGCTCTGGGAACTCCGCGCAGCTTGAGGCCATAGCCTATATTGGCGGCGACGCTGGTGTAGAACAGGTAGGAATGTTGGTGGACGTAGATCAGTCTTGGAGCCAAAGCTGCGCGTTCAGCGGCGTTGTTAACGATCTGTTCGTCAAAATGAAATTGCCCGCCATCTGGGGCTTCCAGCCCGGCCATGATTCTGAGCAGCGTAGTTTTGCCCACGCCGTTTTCGCCCAGCAACAAATAGGTGTTACTGCGATTCAATTCCAGCGCGGCGATATTCAGCAGCAGCCTTGTACCATACGATTTTTGTAAGCCTTGCAATGAAAAAATGGGGTTCATCGCGTAAGCCCTTTGCCTTGGAAAAAGGCCATCGCAAAATTGACGCTGAGCGCTAAAGCCACCAGCACCACACCCAAGGCAATGCCCTGCGCGAACTCACCCTTGCTAGTTTCCAGCGCGATGGCTGTGGTGATGTTGCGCGTCAACCCAGCGATGTTGCCGCCTACCATCATGGCACAGCCGATTTCTGACAGTACGCGCCCAAAACCCGTAGTAATGGCCACCAGCACTGCGAAACGCGCTTCTAGCAACACTGTCCACATCGCTTGCAGCGGCGACGCGCCCAAAGTTTTGGCGGTTTCTGCGGCGCGCTTGTCCACACTTTGTACGGCGGAAAGTGTCATGGCAGCGAGTATGGGGAAGGCTAGCACGGCTTGGCCGAGAATCATGGCCTGTTGCGTGAACAGCCAATGCCACGCACCGAGTGCGCCTTGGCGTGACAGCAGCAAATACATGATGAGACCAATGACGACGGTGGGCAGCGCCAGCAGGGTTTGCAACAATACGACCAACACCCGCCGCCCGGGAAAGGTGAATGTAGCCAATGCGAAGCCCAAAGCCACGGCTGGCGGCACAGCGCAGATGAGCGCGATGCTAGAAACACGCAGCGACACCCAGATAATGTTCCACAGCGTAGGGTCGCCGCTGAGGATGAGGGTAAAAGCTTGTTGCGTGGCTCCGAGTAAGGTCATTTAGCCGATGGCGTGAATAACTGTTCGCCGCCCACCTTGAAGCTCGCAATCAAGCTTTGCCCCTCTGTGGAAGTCATCCAGTTAATAAGCTGAGTCGCGCCCTTGTAATTGGCATCTGGATATTTCTTGGGATTGACGGCGATGATGCCGTAGGGGTTGTACATCTTGGGGTCACCCTGCACCAAGATGGGCAAGCCTATCCTGTCCTTGAACGTCAGATAAGTGCCGCGGTCGGTCATGGTATAGGCGCGCATTTCGCCGGACATCATCAGCACTTCGCCCATGCCCTGCCCGGCAGACACATACCACGCGCCTTCCGGCTTGGTGCTGAGTGATTTCCAATAGCTTTTTTCCATCTGGTCAGTGCCGGAATCATCACCACGCGACACGAAGCGCCATTTGCGATCGGCAATCTTTTTCATGGCCGCCAGCACGTCCTTCTCGCCATTAATTTTTGCTGGATCGTTATTAGGGCCAATCAAGATGAAGTCGTTGTACATCACGTCCTTGCGGTCTATACCGTGACCCGCCGCCACAAAGGCATCTTCGGCCGGACGCGCATGTACCAGCACCACATCCACATTGCCGTCTTCGCCAAGCTTCAGCGCTTTGCCGCTACCCACGGAAATAACGTTGACCTTGCAGCCACATTTAGCCTCAAACTTGGGTAACACATATTCCAGCAATCCAGAATTGGCCGTGCTGGTGGTGGTGGCGAGGCGGATGACGGACTTTTCCGCAGCTTGGACGGGAAAAGTGGCGAATGCCGTTGCCAGCAACGCACCCAAAAATACGCGCATATATTGTTTCATTATCTTCTCCGTTTAGAAATCGTACTGGGCACGCATGGTGAGTGCGTCTTCCGAGTTCAGTGTTGCGTTCGCTCCGTTGACGCGCACCGTAATCGGTGTGTAGAACTTAGTATGGACGTAATCGAATATCAGTCTAGCGTTGGGGTTGATTATCCAGTTTACCCCCACCGTCCACGCGTCAGCCTCGTTGGTTGCTGTGACCAGACCATCCGGTAGTGAGGCTATCACAGCCGCCACGTTGTTGCTTCCGGTCAAGCCGGAATTAACCAGCAACACACCAGTTCCTGCCGCATTGGTGGTGGTGAAATCCGAAGCATCAAACTTGGAGTAGCGCATACCAATCTGGAATGCGCCCCAGCCGGAATCGCCAAAGTTGCTCTTCGGTTTTAAGCGGCCAAATACGCCATCCTTGTACATGTCAGCGAAAGCCTCACCGGTTACATTCCACATTGCACCGGCGTACCAAGAATCAATATTCCGGCTGTAGCCTGGGCCATCAAAGCTGCTTTCGATGTATTCCCCCTGAAGCTTGACCGAACCATACGCCAGCGCGGATTCAAGGCCATAGCGGTCACGGTCAACATTATCTTTAAAGGCGTTGGCGGTAGGCAGACCCGTTGTGGTTGCAGTTGGACACGCACCAGTTACAGTACCAGAACAGCTGGTAGAGAAAAATTGCGCACCGCGACCTTCGGTTTGTCCGGTGGGGATGAAGTTAGCAATGCGACGTGAACCTTCCTGCCCGCGCCCGTACCAGCCGCCAAAATGAACGACCATATTTTGCAAATCGGCCAGCTCGGCTAAGTTACCGGTCGCGCGTACCGTCAGATCCTTATTGTCATTTTTGGCGTTAGGTTCGTCCGTTGTTCCTGCGCCATTGATGTAAGCTAGGCTGTAATAGGTACCTGCAATAGGCGAACCATGAACCATAATGCCTCGGTCATAGGTACTCCCCAGCAGTGAGTCAGCCATCGAGCGTTCCTGAAAATCCAGAAAGTTCGTACTCATAGCACGTTCCAAACCGTAAAACGGTTTGAACTGACCTATACGCAGCTTGGCTTGCTTAAATTTGTTGATGTCAAAATAGCCGTAGGTGAGCGTAGTGCTGCCGCCGGAATACTCACCTTCCACGCGAGCGGAAAAATTTTTGTAGAAGGTCGCCGTACCACCGATACGCGCACGCCGCAAACTGAAGGTATCAGCGGCTGAAGCATCAGGATGAAAGTCGCGGTAGTCTGCTTGGATGCGCCCGTTGAGGGCGATTTGCCAGTTGCCGGAACCATCCTCCAGCGTGACACCATCCTTGAACGAAGCATAGACAGGATTGCCCTTGCTTTTGCCTTTTTCCTCTATCTTGGTGTCTTTTGTTTGCGCCATTTGCTGTTGCACCGCCATCAGTTCTTCGCTCAAAACTTTTAGCTGCTTCTCTAAGGCTTCAATCCGTGCTGCCGCCTCAGCATCATCGGCTATCGCTTGCCCGTTCAAAGCCAGCAACAGCGCCATCCCCACCCATTTTAATTTCATGATTTTCTCCAAAGTAAAAACGGGCGTATTTTAACCTATATATCGAGCGATATGCACCGCCGAATATAGTGCCGCTTTGAAATTACTTGGCGAGGAGTTTTAGCAAGGCTTGTAGGTCATTCTCAATATGTGTGGCAGCTTTGTTTTCTAAGGCTTGGTAGCGTCGCAACACGTCCAGTCCAAATGCAGTCAACTGTGCGCCGCCGCCTTGTACGCCGCCAGTGGCAGTGCTAACCAATGGCTCACGAAACGCTTGGTTCATGGTGGAAACCAAATCCCAAGCACGCTTGTAGGACATACCCATAGACTTTGCAGCGGCAGAAATGGAACCTTGTTGTGCTATAGCTTCCAGCAAAACCGCTTTACCCGGGCCAATGGCGGAAAGTTTGCCGTAGGGAATGCGGATTTTGACGTGTTGTTGGCTCATGGCTTTCTCGCTGTGAAGGGCATAGAATAGACATCTTAACGCAAACTGACAATGATGAATCAAACGCCCCCAACTCTGATTGACCAATTCGGCCGCAAAGTGGACTATATTCGTCTTTCCATCACCGACCGCTGCGATTTCCGCTGTGTGTATTGCATGGCCGAAGACATGACGTTTTTGCCGCGCGACGAGGTGTTGAGTTTAGAAGAATGTGCGCGGCTGGTGCGCGTGTTTGTGGGCTTGGGCGTGAGCAAAATTCGCATCACCGGCGGCGAGCCGCTAGTGCGCAAAAACGCGCTGTGGCTATTTCAGGAAATCGGCCAACTGCCCGGCCTACGCGAATTGGTCACCACCACCAACGGCTCGCAACTGGAACACATGGCGACAGATTTACGCGCCGCCAATGTGAGCCGCATCAACATCAGCGTGGATAGTCTGGATGCCGCACGCTTCAAGAAAATCACCCGTACTGGCGACTTGGACAAAGTGCTGCGTGGGCTACAAGCGGCTAAACAAGCGGGGTTCAAGAGCATCAAGCTCAACACTGTGCTAATGCGCGGCTTTAACGACGACGAAGCAGAGAACTTGGTTAGGTTCGCCATCAATCAGGAAATTGACATCGCTTTCATCGAAGAGATGCCGCTCGGCGAAGTTGACCATACCCGTGACTCCACTTACGTCAGCAACGCCGACACCCTAGCGCGGCTGCAAAAACAATTCACCCTCGTCAGCAGCGCCGAAACCACCGGTGGCCCAGCAAAATACTGGCGCGTAGCTAATTCCCACACCAAAATCGGCTTTATTTCGCCGCACAGCCACAATTTTTGCGAGTCCTGCAACCGTGTGCGAATTACCTGCAAAGGTGAGTTGTACTTGTGCTTAGGGCAAGAGGATAAAGTAGATTTGATGCCGCTGTTGCGTGAATACCCGCATGACGATCAGCCTTTGCGCGAGGCCATTTTGCAGAGCATGACCGTCAAACCGAAAGGTCACGATTTTGACCTCCGTAGAGCAGAGCCAGCCGTCATACGTTTCATGTCCGTCACAGGTGGTTAATCCACCCATGCTTTATCGCCCCCAACTCACCAACGCCAGCCGCCAAGCCACTTTCCCCGCCATCGCCACGGATGAACACGGTGCACAAGTACCGGTGGAAATCGCCGGCGAACATCCGCTAACTTTGTATCTCGACAAGCGCGAAATCGTCACCCTGATGACCTTGGGCGACTCGCCGGAAGCCTTGATTATTGGCTATTTGCGTAACCAAAAACTGGTGAAAAAACTAGAAGATATCGTGGCGGTGCAAGTAGATTGGGAAACCAACGCCGTCGCGGTGACCACTAACAGGCAGATTGACGACTTGGATGAGCGCCTAGGAAAACGCACCGTCACCACCGGCTGCGGCCAAGGCACGGTGTTTGGCGACGTGATGGAAGACATCAGCCACTTGAGCTTGCCGGATGATGTGACGCTCAGCAACAAGACTTTATATGCGCTGCTGGAAATCCTGCGCCACCACGATACGCTGTATAAAAAGTCCGGTGCATTGCATAGTTGCGCTTTAGCCAAAGACAGTGAAATTCTCTATCACGTCGAAGACGTAGGCCGCCACAACGCTGTGGATGCGATTGCCGGCTTTATGTGGCTGGATGGCGTGACTGGAGCTGACAAGATTTTCTACACCACCGGACGCTTAACCTCAGAAATGGTCATCAAAGCCGCGCAGATGGGCATTCCTTTCATCGTCTCGCGTTCCGGCATTACGCAGATGGGGTATGAAGTGGCGCAGCAAGTGGGAATTACATTGATAGGGCGTGCCAAAGGTATGCATTACTTGTTATTTACTGGCGAACATCGGTTTCAGCGCACGTGATAGATCTACTTAACATCTGGGCTTTAGAGCGGTGACCGATAAATCGCTTGCAGAGGCGCTGAGAAAGCTGATCATAGGTCTCGTAAGTGTCTAACTACCGTACTCCTCATGAGGTCTTCCAAGAGGTTAAGCGTGGTGCGGTTGTAATGTAAACTCACCTAACAATTCCACAATAAACTCCCATTCTCGGGGGTCAACTGGCGTAATCGACAACCGATTACCGCGCTGCAAAATCCGCATATGCGCGAGTTCAGGGTAGGCGCGTAGTGCCGCCAAACTAAGCAGATTGGTTTTGCGGACGAGTTTCACGTCCACATTCAGCCAACGTGGGTTTTCAGAGGTGGATTTTGGGTCAAAATACTTATGATTGGGGATGAACTGCAAACGGTCAGGATAGGCCAGTTTACCCACTTCTGCCAAGCCCGCAATGCCTGGTTCGGCACAGTTAGAGTGATAAAACAACACGCCGTCGCCTAACTGCATTTGGTCGCGCATAAAGTTACGTGCTTGGTAGTTGCGAACACCGTACCAATCTACGGTCTGATTGGGAAAGTTGGCAAGGTCGTCAATGGAAACGTCCGAGGGTTCGGATTTCATTAGCCAGTAGCGCATGGGGAATGGTCAAGGAGAAAAATAAATCCCCGCGAGTGTCGTCTTGGCCGGGCTCCTGAACGCTGGGCGTCAGGGGGTCGCAACCTAGAACACATCAGGCACACCGATGAGGGCGCGCACAACAGCATTCGTAGCGGTCACAACCAATGCAAACATATTGGTTCAAGAAGTTAAAGCCTCAACGAACACCGCAGGGAAACTTAAAAACTGGTATCTAAAAACGAGCATCAAACGGCTGGAGAGTTTGTTAGAAGAGTTTTTCCTGATCTAGCAACGCCTGATCCAAGCGTTCTTGCATGGAATCGATTCTACGCTGAAGACCCCCGATGTCAACACCGCCGGTGCGCGTATTGAGCAGTTCGTTGGTGATATTGAGTGCGGCCATGATGGCGATGCGCTCCACACCCACCAGTTTGCCGGAATCGCGGATTTCACCCATGCGCTTATCCAGAAAATCTACCGCTTCCAGCAGGCCTTCTTCTTCCTCTTCTGGACAGGCGATGCGGAATTCGCGTCCCATGATGGAAACATCCACGTTCTTCACAGCGCTCACAGGGTTTCCTCAGAGGGTTCGATAGCAATGCCCGCAGATATTTCAGAGCTGACTTCTTGGGGTAACTTCTTTATCACGGACTGCAATCGGCTACTGGCAAGTAGCATATTATCTTTGAGTTGACGGCCATCATCCTGCGCCTGTGCCAGTGCTTGGCGCAGTTGGTGGTTCTCTAACTTCAAGCGCTCGCTTTGCGTAATAAAACGCTCCAGTGTTGCTTCCAAAACTTTCAAATCGGCTTCCATGGCGCGTACTATAAAGTTAAAAATGCTTGGCAGTCAACTGTTAAGCTTAATTTTTGAAAGTATTACAGTATGTTAGCGCTAGATTTTTTATGCGCTTAGCTCATCTGTCGTCTATAATCGTTTCAAGTTGTCAGGTGTTTCCAAACCCAGTCGGGTGAGGAAATTAAACGGGAAACAGGTGCGTTTGAGTTGGTTTTATCAAGCAATGCCTGTGCTGCCCCCGCAACGGTGAGTAAGTGCGGATTCATCATCCAGCCACTGAGCTTAAACAAGCTTGGGAAGGCGATGAGTCAAGACTTACAAGCCCGGAGACCGGCCTAATAACTACGTTGGAAATGCCACGGGGTGATGGTGTTGGTCGGCACAGGTTTATTCTGTCCTTCTTGTTGCTCCTATGGTGGTTTCATCCCTAAAACTATGCATGCGGGGTCGTGTGCATTAATGGAGCAAACAACATGAATCGTCGTATTTTTGCCGGACTGTTATGTCTGGCGTCTTCCAGTTTTTCTTTTGCAGAACCAGTTATTCAGACGAATGAGGTGTTGGTAACCGCCACGCGTGTTGCCCGTCCGGATACTGAAACTACTTATGCCTCGGAGCTGCATACCAGCAGCATGATCGAATCTTCCGGCGCGACTTCGCTCTACGATTATTTTGCGCAACATACTTCCATCAACATATTGCCCAACTTTGGCAACAAAGTGACACCGCAGATTGATATGCGCGGCTATGGCTCTGGCAGTGGTTACCAGAATATCGTGGTGACCGTGGATGGACAGCGCCTCAACAATGTGGATCTCGTGCCGCAGTTTATTGGTGCGATTCCGCTGGGCGATATTGACCGCATTGAGATTACCAAAGGCAGTGGCTCGGTGATGTTTGGCGACGGCGCCAGTGCGGGGTCTATTCAAATTTATACAAAAGCCAGAACCGGAATCTCGGTCAGTGCCTCCGCAGGTAATCACGGAGCAGCTTCAGGTTTCGTGTCAGCGGGAGTTTCGGAAAAGTATTTTGATCTTAGTGCGAGTGTCGCCCATGACAGTGATGACGGTTTAGCACGTGCAGATATCACCAACCACCGAGACAGCACGCGCAATAATGCACAGCGCATCAAGCTAAAAATCAAACCTATAGATACATTGCGGGTTAATTTGGAAGCATCAAACTCCAGCACTGACACGCGCTACATCAATCCGCTAACCCTCGCCCAGTTTAATGCTGACCCTAGGCAGGCCGTTGGTACATACACCCATCAAGCTTTCACGTCGCGTTTATGGCGGGTTGGTGGCGAGTTTGATGTCACGCCCGAAATTAAGCTGAGCGTGAATCGTAGCCAAGAAGATAAGGTTTCGGATTTTATTAGCTTCGCCAATAAATCTAATTATAATTACACCTCTAACGATATTGCTGTGCAATATCAGGGTGATAGCTTGGCCGCCACCTTGGGTGTTCAAACTTTTGACGGCTTGCGAATTGGTGCTACAAACAACACCAGCAAAGACAATATTGGTGTTTTTGCACAAGCCGAATATCGCTTTGACAACTTTAGTGTTTCAGCGGGTGCGAGGCGCGAGAAGATTGATTATGAATTTGTGCCGACCGTAGGAGCGGCGCTCAAGGATACGCGTCACTTGAATGCATGGGATATCGGTGCGAATTATCGTTTCAACTCCCAAACCAGCATGTTTGCAAACTATAACCAAGCATTTCAAGCGCCAGATATTGATCGGTTCTTTACTTTTTTAGGGACTTTCAACGGCTTTATCACACCGCAAAAATCGCGCACTTTGAATCTAGGAGTGAACCATAACGTGACCAACAATCGCTTCAAGTTCACTGTGTTTAGGGCGGAGTTGGATAACGAAATCTATTTTGATCCAGTGAGCGGTATCAACACCAACATTGATCAATCGCACAAATACGGGCTGGAAGCGCAAGACCAATGGCAAATCACTGATAAGTTAAGTAGCTCGCTAGTCTACACCTATACTCGTGCCATTATGGACAAAGCCACGCAAGGCGCGGGCGCGTTTGATGGTAAAAACTTGCCCGGAGTGCCTGAGCATGGCGTGACGGCGAGCTTGAATTACGTGCCTTTGCCTAACACTAACTTAAATGTTAGTCATACCTGGCGCGCTTCTGCTTATGCCATCAACGACTTTTCCAACAACTTTACGCAACGCCAGAGCAACTACCAATCCACCAGCGTGGCCTTGAGTTACCAATACAAAAACATGCAATGGTTTGCGGCGGTGAATAATCTGTTTGAGCATGAAAACGCTTTGTTTGTGCAGGACGATGCCATCTATCCAGTGGACTATTCGCGCCAGTTGCGGATAGGCATGAAAGCGGATTTTTAGTGATATGATTCAAGCCATGCGTTTATAACAAGAGATATTTTTAGGAGAATGCAATGCATAACGATTTGATTAAATTACCTACAGCAAAAACGTTGACTATCGCAGGGAGCATTGGATTTTTCATGCTGCTCACGCGTGGCAGTCATGTGCTGACCCTGGTGGCCTTGCCCGACGCTAGTCTGGCGCTGTTGTTGTTGGGCGGGCTAATGCTGAAGCGTGCAAACTGGTTTTTGACCTTCGTGGTTTTGGCTACAGCGATTGATTTTGGTGCTGCCTCGGTGGATTCCCTGCAAGGCTTTTGCATCACCAACGGCTATTGGGGCATGTTGCCGACCTATGCGGCGATGTGGCTGGGTGGACGCTGGCTGGCGAAGCAACAAGATGCCTTCGCCGCAATGCCTTATGCGGTTGTAGGCTTGATAAGCACCAGCATCGCGTTCGTCATTTCCACGCAAACCTACTACCTGTTCTCAGGCCGTTTCCCTAATACCGGTGTGCTGGAAACCATGCAATATGGCTGGGAATATTTGCCTAGTTATTTGGGCTTTACCGCGATGTATCTGGCAGTGGCTTGGCTAGGGGCTCAAGGTTTACGTCGCCTGATCGTGGCGCGACCTGTAGATGTTTAAGCCATTTTAATTAAGGTAAAGGCCGCCCTGTGCGGCCTTTTTTATGAACAAACCTAACCCATATGCATTTAATTCGGTTGAACAAGCCGCCGTTTACCGCGCCATCACTGAGCGACGCGACATGCGTCACTTTAATTCTGACGCCGTAGATGAGGCCTTACTTATGCGCTTGCTAGAAGCGGCACATCACGCCCCTAGCGTTGGTTTGATGCAACCTTGGCGTTTTATTCGCATTACCAATTTTGCACTACGGAAAAGCATCCATGCCTTGGTAGAAGAAGAACGTCAGCGTACAGCTCAGGAATTGGATGAGCGCGGACAAGAGTTTATGCGACTCAAAGTAGAAAGCGTAATGGAATGCGGTGAGTTGCTAATTGCTGGTTTAATGGATGGACGCGAACATCATGTGTTCGGTCGTCGTACCTTGCCAGAAATGGATTTAGCCTCGGTGGCCTGCGCCATTCAAAACATGTGGCTAGCAGCGCGTGCAGAGGGGCTGGGCTTGGGTTGGGTGTCTATATTTGATCCCGAAAAATTGGCAGCTTTGCTCGCCATGCCAACAGGAAGCAAGCCCATTGCTATTCTGTGCTTAGGCCATGTAGAGACCTTCTATACCGCACCAATGCTGGAATTGGAAGGTTGGGCTAAAGTTCGCCCGCTGCAAGAATTGGTGTTTAACAATGTTTGGGGTGAGCAGTGAACAAAACGCTAGTGTTAGGCGGTGCGCGTTCTGGAAAAAGTGGTTACGCTGAGCGATTGGCGGTGGAATCAGACTTGTCGGTGACCTATATCGCCACCGCACAGGTGAACGATGACGAATTCGCTAAACGCATCCAACAGCACAAAATACGCCGTCCAGCGCATTGGATATTGGTGGAAGAACCATTTTTGTTGACAGAAACATTGAGCAAACATGCAACAGCAGACCATTGTTTGATCGTGGATTGCCTAACCTTGTGGCTGGCGCAGTGGATTTGTGACGACTGCAAGCCGCCGCAGGATAGGACTTGGGAGTCCGAACGTCAGGCATTCTTAAATGTGCTACCCAACTTGCCCGGCGAGATCATTCTGGTCAGCAATGAAGTCGGCATGGGCATTGTACCTTTGGGTGAAATCAATCGCCGCTTTCAAGATGAGCAGGGTCGGCTAAATCAGGCCTTAGCCAAAATTTGCGATAGCGTGGTTTTTATGGCGGCGGGTTTGCCAATGGCGCTTAAAGGGTAAGCCTTGAACGGCTTGCAAGGTGAGGGGATAATGCACTCCTGTGCAACATTAGCTTTAGGCAAAATAATATGCTGTTGATGATAGATAATTACGACTCCTTCACCTACAACCTCGTGCAATACCTAGGTGAGTTGGGGCAGGAGGTCGTGGTGTACCGCAACGATGAGATTGACTTGGCGAAAGTGGCCGAGCTGAAGCCACGTCACATTGTGATTTCACCAGGCCCCTGTACACCGAATGAAGCGGGCATTTCTGTGCCGCTGATTAAAGAATTCGCCGGGAAAATCCCTATGCTGGGCGTGTGCCTTGGGCATCAGAGCATAGGCCAAGCATTTGGCGGCAATATCATCCATGCCAAGCATGTGATGCATGGTAAGACCTCAGCAGTGTCGCACAACAGTGTTGGTGTTTTCAAAGGCTTGCCCAATCCATTCACCGCTACGCGCTATCACTCGCTGGTGATCGAGCGCGAAACCTGCCCTGATTGTCTGGAAGTCACCGCGTGGACGGAGGACGGCGAAATCATGGGGGTGCGCCATAAAACGTTAGCGATTGAGGGCGTGCAATTTCATCCGGAATCCATACTCACCGAGCATGGTCACGACCTGTTAAATAACTTCCTGAAAAGTTACTGATGTTCAAAGACATGCTTTCCAAGCTGCTACAACGTGCTGATTTATCGCGCGATGAAATGCTGGCCGTGATGCGCCAAGTGATGGCGGGCGAACTAACGCCCGCTCAAATTTCAGCCTTGCTGGTGGCGCTGCGAATAAAGGGCGAGACAGTGGATGAAATCGCCGCCGCCGCCCAAGTGATGCGCGAGCTTTCTACCAAGGTCACCATTGCCGACACCACGCATTTGATAGACACCTGCGGTACCGGCGGCGATGGCATTCAAACTTTTAATGTTTCCACCGTTTCGGCTGTGGTGGCCGCGGCGGCAGGTGCAAAAGTCGCCAAGCACGGTGGACGCTCGGTGTCATCCACCTGCGGCAGTGCGGATGTGCTGGAAGCGCTGGGAGTCAATGTCAATCTAAATCCAGAGCAAGTCGCAGCCAGTGTGGATCAAATCGGCATCGGCTTCATGTTCGCCCCCAACCATCACAGCGCAATGAAACACTCGGCTCCGGTGCGGCGTGAACTTGGTGTACGCACACTATTTAATCTATTGGGGCCGCTCACTAACCCTGCCGGTGCTAAGCGACAGCTGATGGGGGTGTTTGACCCAGCATTGACGGGCAAGCTGGCGCAAGTCTTAAAGCAGCTCGGCAGTGAGCATGTGTTGGTGGTGCATGGCGCTGACGGCATGGACGAAATCTCGTTTTCTGGCGATACCTACGTGGCGGAATTGAAAAATGGCGAGGTAAAAGAGTTCGTACTGAATCCACAGATGTTTGGCATGAGTCTGCATCAGGCCAGCAGCATCCGCGTGCAGAATGCTGCAGAATCTAAAGCTATGATTCTTGATGTGCTGAACGGAAAAATCGGTGCAGCGCGCGACATCGTGCTGCTGAACGCGGGTGCGGCGATTTATGTGGCTGGCGTGGTAGAAGGTCTGCAAGACGGTATCGCCAAGGCGGCTGAGGTGATTGATAACGGCGCCGCAAAAACAAAAATGGAGCAGCTCATCGCTTTTTCTAAGCAGCAAGGTTAGCCATGTCGGACATACTAAAAAAAATACTAGCTACCAAACATGCCGAAGTCATCGCGGCGATGAAGCAGAAGCCTTTAGCGCAGATGCAGGAGGACGCCAAAAAAGCTGCCCCGCCGCGTGATTTTGTCGGGGCTATACGCGCCAAAATTGCCGCTAATCAACCCGCTGTCATCGCCGAAATCAAGAAGGCCAGTCCTTCTAAAGGCGTGATACGCGAGGATTTTCGACCTGCTGAAATTGCCGCGAGCTATGAAAAAGGCGGCGCAGCTTGTTTGTCGGTGTTGACCGATGTTGAGTATTTTCAGGGCAGCGCGGAATATCTGAAACAAGCGCGTGCGGCTTGCAACTTGCCGGTGTTGCGTAAAGATTTCATGATTGATGCGTACCAAGTTTATGAAGCGCGAGCGATGGGCGCGGATTGTATTTTGTTGATAGCGGCGGCGCTGGATTTAGCGCAGATGCAAGAATTGGAAACGTTAGCGCATCAGCTTGGCATGGCGGCATTGGTAGAGGTGCATAACGGTGAGGAGCTGGATTTGGCGTTGCAACTGAAAACACCGCTGTTGGGTATCAACAACCGCAATCTTCGGACTTTTCAGGTGACGCTGGATACCACGCTGGGCTTGCTTGGGCGGATTCCCAAAGATCGTATCGTGGTCACCGAGAGTGGCATTTTTACGTCTGATGACGTGGTGTTGATGCGCCGTAACAACGTCCATACTTTCCTCGTGGGTGAAGCGTTCATGCGTCAGCCTGACCCCGGTGTAGAATTAGCGCGAGTTTTTGCTTAAGGCGGCGATATGACTAATAGTTTCGGCAAGCACCCTTCCACTCGTCCACGTCGTATGCGTAAAGATGATTTTTCACGCCGTTTGATGCGTGAAAACGTATTGACCGCTAATGACCTGATTTATCCGGTATTTGTGCTTGATGGCGAGAATCGCAGCGAAGCCGTGGCTTCCATGCCCGGCGTGACGCGGCAGAGCATAGATAATCTGCTGAACACCGCCGCCGAATGCGTCAAGCTGGGCATTCCCGCGCTGGCGCTGTTTCCGGTAGTAGATCAGTCGCTCAAGTCGCTCGATGCGGCTGAAGCTTTTAATCCCAATGGTTTGGTGCCGCGCACTATCAAGGCGCTCAAAGCCAAATTTCCGCAGTTGGGAATCATCACCGACATCGCGCTCGACCCTTACACCAGCCACGGTCAAGACGGCCTGATAGACGACATGGGCTATGTGCTGAACGATGCAACGGTGGCAGTGTTGGTAAATCAGGCTTTGTGTCACGCCGAAGCTGGAGCTGACGTGGTGGCTCCATCAGACATGATGGATGGCCGCATAGCCGCGATTCGTCAGGCTTTGGAGTTTGATGGTCACGTCCATACCCGCATTCTGGCTTATTCCGCCAAATATGCATCTGCCTTCTATGGTCCGTTTCGTGATGCGGTTGGCTCGGCAACCAATCTGGGCAAGGGTGATAAAACAACCTACCAGATAGATCCTGCTAACTCGGACGAAGCGTTGCGTGAAGTAGCGCTAGACATCGAAGAAGGTGCGGATATGCTGATGGTCAAGCCTGGCATGCCTTATCTGGACATCGTGCGGCGGGTGAAGCAGGAGTTTGGCATGCCGACTTTTGCTTATCAGGTGAGTGGCGAATACGCCATGCTCAAAGCCGCTGCGCAAAATGGCTGGCTGGATGAGCAGGCGTGTTTTATGGAGTCTTTATTGGCATTCAAACGCGCCGGAGCGGACGGAATTTTGACCTACTACGCGCTGGAGGCAGCACGAATTCTCACTAAATAGGTTTGTTCGCGTTACGTTCACGCTCTAGCTTATTGATGTATTTTTGTATCGCCGTTTCCAAGGGCAGGCGTAAATCTACAAAAGCACAGCCTACATGCGGTACTTTGGTGCCATCTTTACGCGTGATAGGGAAGAAAGCTTGTATGTTAAGCGTGACATCCAACAAACCCGCCTCAGGCACTACCAGCTTGCAACTCGGCACGATAGTGCCTTTTTCAAAAATCTCGTCCGCCTTGGAATCACCAATTGCCAAACTGATACCACCCACGCTGATGTCGGCTAGTGGCAACTTAATACTTTTGCCATCGGGAGTGGGGATGGTACACATGAGTGGATTGGCGATTGGCGTATCTACACGATGGTATTCGCGGCGTTGCAACAAAAACATTTTGGTAGGCACTGCCATGCGGAAGGTCGGCATGCCTTCGTAGGTGGTGACAGCGAGCTTAACGCCTTCAAACTGCAATTTGACGCTACCTGCCGAAGCCATGAAAGTCACCATGTCGCCCAACATGCGGCGGTTAAGCGTTTCATTTGCGCCATAGTCCAAGTACACCACGTCGTTGTCGGCATCCACCGCAAGCACCGCAGTGAGCACCATGTCATTATCCATGTTGAAGAATGCGTTGACAGGCGCACGATGCTGAATCAATCCGCGCAATGCACGAATCACTTCAACGCGGCTGCCCACGCGATACTCATCAGTATTCGGTACCGACAGTTGCTGGAATTTCTTTTGGTTTAATGACAGTTCTTGTTCGGCCATGATGTCTATCTCAAATTAGTTGAGTAAATTTTCTAATACTTTACACGTGGCGCGTGCGCTACCGGTCACGGTTTTTGCTGCTTTACGTACGTCATCCGTGGCAAACACGCTTAAACGAATGATGCCGTGCTCCCCCTCCAGCACAAACATCGGAATTTTGTGTCGCTCATGCCCTAGTTTCGCATGACGTTCTTCATTGTTGTAGGGTATTTTATTATTTAATAGAAAAATTTCCACCTCTTTATCACTATCGGCGAATAAATGTATGTCGGTGAGTGCATAACGCCCCGCCGTCCCATCCAGCACCGCACCAGTCAGATGTGGATCAAAGCGCTCCAGCAACTGCATCACTGCCAACGCATCAGTACGCAATAGTCGCAATTGCTCTGGCTGCTCATCTGCCAGATAAAGCTCTTGGTGCTCACGCAGCGCGCTTTCAATCTCAGCATTCCCCGGTAGACAATTGGTTTCTGTCATGCCTAGTTGCCGCGCCGCTTTGCGCTTGGCAAAAGAATAATCGGCGACACCTTCTTCAGCCATTATTCGCGCGGCTTGCTGCGCCACGATTTGTCGCTGCCTAGTGCTGGATTCTTTAGACATAACAACCCCTAATCAGCGACCATTTAGAACAGTTGTTCCTCATGCACCGCTTCGTTACTTACCCTGCCTGCAGGTTTTTCATCGCCGAGGATATTGCTCTCATCGCCATCAACAGAAGGCGGCAAAAACTCCTGAAAGAAATATTCGTAGATACCGGCATCGTCCTCACCCATACGCAGCCCAGTAATGGGGTCTATTTTAGCTTGCACCACACCTTGTGGTACGGGATATGGATTATCCGGTACACCTTGTAGCACCTTGCCCATATAGCTGATCCACATTGGCAGTGCGGCATGACCACCGGTTTCCTGATTACCCAAGGTGTGCGGCTGGTCAAAACCTATCCATGCCACCGCCACTTGCGTCGGGTTGTATCCGGCAAACCACGCATCTACTAGGTTATTGGTAGTACCCGTTTTGCCCGCCAAGTCATAGCGCCCCAGCTCTTTCGCTTTGGCAGCAGTGCCGATACGCGCCACGTCCTGCAAGATATTGGTCATGATGAAGGCGTTGCGTGGATCTATCACCCGTTGCGCCGAGCCGCCCACTATCGCAGGCTTGGCTTGACTAATGACGTTGCCGGCGCTGTCGGTGATTTTGGTGATGAGGTATGGTTTCACCTTGTAACCGCCGTTCGCAAACACCGAGTATGCCCCCACCATTTGCCACGGTGTCACCGAGCCCGCGCCTAGGGCTATTGTTAAATAAGCTGGATGTTCCTTGGGCGAAAAGCCAAATTTCTGAATGTATTCCTGCGCGTAACTCACGCCTATGTGTTGCAGAATACGGATAGAGATCATGTTTTTAGATTTGGTCAGCGCGGTTCTAAAGCGCATTGGCCCTTCAAACTTGCCGTCGAAGTTGTGCGGCTCCCACGACGATCCGCTGCCGGTTTCAGCGGCGCTGATGGTAATCGGCGCATCGTTAATCACGCTGGCGGCAGTTACGCCTTTTTCCAGCGAGGCAGAGTAGATAAAAGGTTTGAAGCTGGAGCCTGGTTGGCGCCAGGCTTGGGTAACGTGGTCAAATTTGCTGCGCGAAAAATCAAATCCGCCCACTAATGCGCGAACCGCACCAGTTCTGGGGTCTGCGGCCACCAGTGCGGCTTCTACCTGTGGCAATTGGGCGACGCTCCAGTGTCCGTTATCGGCTTGATGCAAGCGAATCACCGCGCCGCGAAACAGCTTTTTCTTTTCCGGTGTTTTGGGATCACTCAGGGTTTTGAGCAGCGGCTTTAACTCGTTGCCCTCAACACTCACAATCTCGCCGCCTTGACGGTAAGCTTTAATCAACTTGGGACTGGCTTCTAGCAACACCGCGGGGGTCAGTCCGCCGAAATCTTCTAGCTGATCCAACGATTCATCCATAAACGCATCTGGGCTTTTGCCATTGGTATTGTCCAAATTGAGCTGCGCTTCTGGTCCGCGATAGGAATGGCGGTTGTCGTAGTCCAGTATGCCTTGCAGCACGGCAGCGTTGGCGGCCTCCTGATTCTTTTTCAGGATGGTGGTGGTGACTTTGAGGCCGCTGCTGTAGATGCCTTCCTGATATAAATCGTATAAATCTTGGCGTACGATTTCGGCTACATAATCGGCGGCTAAATCGCGCGATTGATGCGAAGTTTTGAAGCGCAACTCAGTCGCCAGACTGCTTTCATACTCTTCATCGTTGAGAAAATGCAGGGTGTGCATACGCTTCAGCACATATTTTTGGCGCTGCGTAGCGCGTTTGAGGTTGGCAAATGGATTATAGCGCGAGGGAGCTTTAGGCAACCCCGCCAGCATGGCAAACTCTGCGGCGTTGAGCTTGTTGAGCGGCTTGCCATAATACACTTGCGAGGCAGCTGCAAAGCCATAGGCACGTTGACCCAGATAAATTTGGTTGATATATAACTCAAGAATTTTGTTTTTGGACAGACTGTGTTCTATCTTGGTGGCGAGTAGCGCCTCGCTGATTTTGCGTTTTAAGGTTTTTTCGCCGGAGAGAAAGAAGGCGCGCGCCACCTGCATGGTAATGGTGCTAGCACCTTCTTTAGCGCCGCCAGAGGTCACATTGGCGATTGCGGCACGTAACACGCCCAAGGTATCCACTCCGCCATGCTGATAAAAGCGCTCATCTTCTGCCGCCAGAATAGCCTGCTTCATCTGCGTCGGCACTTCGTCTATCTTGACCACGGCGCGGCGTTCTTCGCCGAATTCGCCAATCAGAAAACCGTCTTCAGAATAGACGCGTAGCGGGACTTTAGGGCGGTAATCGGTGAGCGTTTCCAGCGAGGGCAAGTCAGGATAAATCAGCACCGCAGCCAAGCCGACCAAAGAGCCTACGGCGAGTGCTAGGATGAGACCAATAAAAACGAGCCAGTGCCACCATTTGGAGAGCATAGAGGTATTTTTAAGCAGAATTATTCAACTAGAATTATAAAGGCTTTTAGCCCGAACACCCCATAAATTAGCTAAAATGCAGGTCAAATGAAAGGCGCAAAAAACATATTTCTGGTTGGCCTGATGGGCGCGGGCAAGACCACCGTGGGCAAGCTGTTGGCGCGGGCTAGTACGCTGGAATTTTTTGATTCTGACCATGAAATTGAGCGTCGTACCGGAGTAAAAATCCCGCTGATTTTTGAGCTGGAAGGCGAGGCTGGATTTCGCAAGCGTGAGTCGCAAGTGATTGCTGATTTAGTTATGCTCCCTAACGTGGTCTTGGCTACTGGCGGCGGCGCGATTCTGCTGCTGGAGAATCGTGATGCACTGAGTGCGCACGGCACGGTGATTTATCTATGCGCCAGCGTTAATGAACTTTGTCATCGCACCAAGGGCGATCGCAACCGACCTTTGCTGCAAACCGAAGACCCCCGCGCTAGGTTTGAAGCACTGTATCAGCAACGCGACCCGCTATATCGTGAAGTGGCTGACTGGGTCGTAGATACTGGCGGCCAGCCTGCTATCAACATCGTGCATCAAATTGAAAAGAATCTGGAATTAAAGTAATGCAAACCCTTAACGTAGAACTCGCCGAACGCCGCTACCCTATCTGCATCGGGCAGGGACTGTTGCAACGGGCAGATTTGATATTGCCGCATCTGGAAGGCAAGCAGGTGGCGGTGATAAGCAACACCACGGTTGCCCCCTTGTATTTGGAAACCATTTGCCAGCCTTTGCGCGAGGCTGGGATTTCGGTCATTACGATTATTCTGCCCGACGGCGAGCAATACAAAATCAGCGATACGCTGAACACCATTTACGACGCGCTGCTGACTAGTCGCTGCGAACGTACTACCACGCTGATTGCCCTAGGCGGTGGCGTGATAGGCGATTTAGTGGGTTTTGCCGCGGCCACTTTTTTGCGCGGCGTGCCCTTTATCCAAGTGCCGACCACCTTGCTGGCGCAGGTGGATTCTTCCGTGGGCGGCAAGACCGGCATCAACCACCCGCAGGGCAAGAACATGATAGGCGCCTTCTGGCAGCCCAAGTTAGTGCTGGCTGACACGACAACATTGAACACTTTGCCCGACCGCGAATTGTCAGCCGGTTTGGCGGAAATTATCAAATACGGCCTCATTCGTGATACTGAGTTTTTTAGCTGGTTAGAGCAAAACATGCCGCGATTATTGACGCGTGAGCCAGAAGCATTGGCCCACGCCATCCAGCGTTCTTGCGAAAATAAAGCTGAGGTGGTGGCGCTAGATGAACGCGAAAGCGGCGAACGTGCGCTACTCAATCTCGGCCATACTTTCGGTCACGCCATCGAAAACGGCATGGGCTATGGCGTGTGGCTGCACGGCGAAGGCGTGGCGGCAGGCACGGTGCTGGCGGCGCAGATGTCGCAGCGTTTGGGTTGGATTAATGCCGACGATGTGACAAGAACCGTAGCTTTATTAAAAGCCGCCAATCTGCCGGTAGTTGCGCCAAAATTAGGCGTAGAAAACTATCTTGATTTAATGGGTTTAGATAAAAAAGTCAAAGACGGCAAGATACGTTTGATTTTGCTCAAAGCTCTAGGCAAAGCCATTTTCACTGCCGATTATCCAGCCGAAATCCTACACGCAACCTTAGCCGCTGCCCATGAGTAAACTTGCCTCCTACGCGGCGCAGCCTGAAACCTCGCACGGACGACGTCACACCGAACCGACGCTGACCGGCCGCAACGAATTTCAACGCGACCGCGACCGCATCATTCATTCTTCGGCCTTTCGGCGCTTGGAATATAAAACACAGGTGTTCGTGAATCACGAAGGCGATTTGTTCCGTACTCGCTTAACACATAGTCTGGAAGTGGCGCAGATAGGGCGCGGCATCGCCCGCAACCTCAATCTGCACGAAGACTTGGTCGAAGCCATCGCCTTGGCTCACGACTTAGGCCACACGCCATTCGGCCACGCCGGACAAGATGCGCTCAATACTTGCATGAAGGAGCATGGTGGCTTTGAGCACAATCTGCAATCGTTGCGCGTGGTGGACGAGTTGGAGCAAAAATACGCCGAATTCGACGGCCTGAATCTCACTTTTGAAACCCGCGAAGGCATCCTCAAACATTGTTCGCGTGAGAATGCCAAAATGCTGGGTGATGTGGGCGAGCGCTTTCTCAAGGGTGAAAGTCCATCACTAGAGGCGCAGGTCGCCAATCTCGCCGACGAAATCGCCTACAACAACCACGATGTGGATGACGGCCTGCGCTCCGGCTTGATTACGCTGGAACAACTGAGTGAAGTGAGTCTCTTCGCCAGATACATGGCCGAAGTACGAGTCCGTTACCTCGACATCGCCGGACGGCGGCTGATACACGAAACCATACGCCGCATGATCAATGCGCAAATCACCGATTTATGCCAGCAAAGTAGCGCTAATATCATGGCCAGTGCGCCTAAAAATGTAGCCGAGGTACGCGCCGCCAAGCCTCTGATTGCTTTTAGCCCCGCCATGCAGCAAGAGCAACTCGAACTCAAACGTTTTTTGCGTATAAACCTGTATCAGCATTACAAGGTCAACCGCATGAGCAGCAAGGCAGCCCGCATTGTGCGCGATTTATATGCGGCTTTTATAGAGGATATTGGGCTGCTACCGGATGATTTTCAGTCTATGGCTAAAGCTGGGCAGGCAAGGGCGGTAGCGGATTACATCGCTGGCATGACGGACAGATACGCCATGCTGGAACACAGGCGTTTGTTTGCGGTGGAAGAGAATGCCTGAGAGAAATCCTTACTCTTCAATCTAAGGAGCAAGGTGTGTGTGGTTGGCTAAGTTTATAGCCCTTTAATTACCACCTGCGCCCCAAACTCCGTCAACATTTTCTGCAAGCCTATGCGCTTATTGGCATTGAGCACTATCGGGCCGGTAGTGACTGCATTCAATGCACTACTTTCTGCGCCATTGTCACGGAACAAAATTACCGCGAGCAATAGCTCATCTCCCTCTTCAAACTGAAGCAGAGTCTGCTCTTCGTCGGTCAAAGATACCTCGTAAGCCAGCCGGAGCAAGGCAGGGTCGGTGACCGAAAAAACCAGACTGGCTTCATCCAGCGACTGCAACCAGAACACGCGACCTTTGCCTTGCTCATGAAAAAATTTGTAGTGCGTACAGTCATCAAATGGTGGGATGCCTTGCGGGAAGGTGATGATGGTTTCGCTATCAATATCAACTTCTTCTGATCCAAAACGTGTAAGGGTGAAATTCATGTTCAAAGCTCTCTAGTGAATGGTGGGGTGACTGTTGTTAAACAGCGCGTCTTCTACAAAGAGATAATCCTTGGATTTGCCGTGCCGCCACAGCACCATCTGCGAAATCCATTTGGTTTGTTCTAAGTTAACTTCTAACTCCGGCAGCGCCAACAGGCGGTCTATGACTACTTCGCGCTCTTGCGGATTGAGAATGCTAGCTTGCTCCAGAAACATCAGAAAACTCAAACATTCCTGATTGATTTTTTTGGTTTCTTCTTCAGTATAAATACGACAACTGGTGCGGGTAGCCGCGATGTCACTGGTGGACAAGACTTCCAAGCCAGTAAACCAGCTAAACGCTTGGCTGATGTCTGCGCTATCAAAACCTGCGGCAGAGAGCTCTTTAGCCACGGTTTTTTCGTCGGCGCGTACTTGCAATTCGATGTAGTTCTCGAACAGGTACACCAGTAGCTCGAACATGATTTTTCCTTTGCAAAATGAGTGTTTCCCTCACCCCTGCCCTCTCCCGCAAGCGGGCGAGGGGGGCGCGGTGTCGCTACGCGACGCTAACTGATGCGTTGATACCGCCCACCCGGCAAACTGGCAATTTTTCCTTCAAGTTCCAGCGTAAGCAGCATCGCCGAAACCACCTCGCTCGTCAAGCCGCTGCGCTGAATTAAAGTTTCCGTCGCCACTGCGTCGTAACCCATTGCTGCTAATAGCGGCGAATCTACGCTTGAACTTGACGCTTCAGCTTGAGAAATGGGGGCGACTCCCAACTCTTCAAGGATGTCGTGAATGCTATCCACTAACTTCGCGCCTTGTTTGATGAGCAAATGGCAGCCTTTGGACAAGGGTGAATGGATGGAGCCGGGGATGGCGAACACTTCGCGCCCTTGATCTCCGGCCAGCCGCGCGGTGATGAGCGAACCGCTTTGCAGATTGGCTTCCACCACCAGCACGCCTTTTGCTAAGCCGCTGATGATGCGGTTGCGGCGGGGGAAGTTGCTGGCCATGGAAGGTGTCGCCAGCGGAAATTCAGAAATCATCGCGCCTTTTGCGACAATTTCGTGCGCCAAATCGCGGTGTCGCGACGGATATATAATATCCAACCCGGTGCCGACCACGGCGATGGTGCTGGCCTTGCCTTTTAGCGCACCTTTATGCGCCGCGCCGTCTATCCCCAACGCCATACCGCTGACTACACACCAGCCAGCATCAGCAAGCGCTTGAGAGAAGGCTTCGGCAGTATTCAAGCCTTGCGGCGAGGCGTTGCGGCTGCCCACCACGGCGATGCATGGCTGGCTGAGTCGCGTTGCATCGCCTTTAAGGTACAAGATGGGTGGCGGATCAGAGATTTCCAGCAAAGTTTGCGGATAGTCATCATCAGCCAAAGTCAGCAGGCGGTTGCCCGGCTGCGTCAGCCAAGTGATTGCGGGAGCTAGCTTTGTTTCATCTATGCCTTCAGCAATCGCCGAAGCGATTTTGCCATCCACCACTTCGCGCAGTTGAGAAGTGGGCGTGGCGTAGATTTTTTCTGGGTCACCAAAGGCGGATAGCAAGCGCCGATAGGTATCGCCGCCCACACCGTTAATAGCCGACAGCGCAATCCAATAGCGAGCTTCTTGCGCGTCTAACATGGCATCGCTCGTAGCGTTATAATCGCGTTTGTATTATTCATCCCCCGATTCTGCATTTATTTGCTAAGGCAAGCAACATGGCGTTAATGGAAATAATTCACTACCCCGACCCAAGGCTGTATACAGTCGCCAAACCCGTCACCGCGGTGGACGACCGCATCCGCAAGCTGGTGCGCGACATGGCCGAAACCATGTACGCCGCGCCCGGCATCGGCCTTGCCGCAACTCAAGTGGACGTGCACCAGCAAGTCATCGTCATGGATATTTCGGAAGATAAATCCAAGCTGCAAGTGTTCATCAACCCGCGCATACTCCAAGCCGACGGCATGCAGGAATACGAGGAAGGTTGCTTATCCGTCCCCGGCATCTACGAAACCGTGCGTAGGCCAGAAAGAGTGACGGTAGAAGCGTTGGATGCCGCTGGCAAAACCTTCAAACTCAATGCTGATGGCTTGTTGGCAGTATGCATACAGCACGAAATGGATCATCTCAAGGGCAAGGTGTTTGTGGAATATTTGTCGCAGTTAAAACAAATCCGCATCAAGAACAAAATGAGAAAACGTCTGCGCGAAACGATGTAACTTTTCAGATAAATTCACCTGGCAGTCAATCCCCGTGTTTTTAAGCCTGTCCTGAGCATGGTCGAGAAGGCTGACGCAAAAGAGCTGGGGAGGAATGCATGTCTCCATGCTCGCGGTGGCGAGTATGGCAGCAGTTATACTGTGGTGTTTAATGCAGCCTATGCCGCCCCGTATGCCCCGGCACTTGTACTGTCGCGACATCCTCGACTTCTTCCATCGCGGCTTGGGCGCTGTTTTCGCGGCGGAACAGGTCGTTGACTAGTTTGAGCACTTCGTTGGTTTCGGATTCGTTGAAATGGCGGCGCAGCAGGCCGGACAAATCCTCGGCCATGCGGCGGCGTTGCACGTCTTGGATGGCAGCAGCGCTGGGGCCGATGAAAATCAATTGGCTTTCGTCGCGGCCATCGGGGTGATACAAAATCACTTCTAGCGCGGTGGCTTCTTCCAGCAAAATGCCGATGCCGTTCATGGCGCCTTCCATTGCGCTAAAAAAGCTGCCGCCGACTTCTAGTGTGCAGCAGATTTCCACGCCGAATTCGCGCTTGTGGTATTGAAAGCCGGGCTGGTCTTCTTCTAGGCTTTCGATTTCATCCATGTTCTCAACATCGAGATAATCAAACAGCGGGCGCAAGGCGGTTTCAACCTGTTTTTTGGTGATGCCTTCGCACAATTCAAGGTAGCCGTGGAGGTGCACTTCTAGGCGCATGATGATTCCTTTGGAAGGGGTTGTTTACGGTTGAAATTATAGCCGATTGCCCAAGCCATCGCAGCGATAACTACCGCATGTATAATTGCGTCATGTCACAAAACTCTTCTGTTGGAATCGTCAAGCCACAAACCGCGCACTTTAGCGAGCCACTCGCCTTGAAATCCGGCGCGGTGTTGCCGCAATTCGATCTCGTGTATGAAACCTACGGCACGTTGAATGTTGAGCGTTCTAACGCCATTTTGGTGTGTCATGCGCTGTCCGGCACACACCATGTGGCGGGGAAATATGCTGAGGATGACAAATATCCCGGCTGGTGGGACAACATCGTGGGCGCTGGTCGCCCACTGGACACGACCAAGTTTTTCGTCATCGGCGTGAACAATTTGGGTGGCTGCCATGGCTCTACCGGCCCTGCCAGCATAGACCCCGCGACCCAACAACCATGGGGTTCGCGCTTTCCGGTGGTGACGGTGGAAGACTGGGTGGCGGCGCAAGCGCGGCTGGCGGATAGTTTGGGTATCAAAACTTTCGCCGCCGTGATGGGCGGCAGTCTGGGTGGCATGCAGGCGCTGCAATGGACGCTGTCCTTCCCAGATCGAGTGCGTCACGCCTTGGTGATTGCCGCTGCACCCAACCTCACTGCACAGAACATTGCGTTTAATGAAGTAGCACGGCAGGCGATTATCACTGACCCTGAATTTCACTATGGCGACTTTTACGCGCATGGTGTCGTGCCGCGTCGCGGCTTAAGGCTGGCGAGGATGCTGGGGCATATCACTTATTTGTCTGATGATGCCATGGGCGAAAAGTTTGGCCGCAAATTGAAGCACGACACAGTGAAATATAGCTTTGATGTGGAATTTGAGATGGAGTCTTATCTACGCTATCAAGGCGACAAATTCGCTGGTGAGTTTGATGCCAATACCTATCTGCGCATGACGCGGGCGCTGGATTACTACGACCCCGCGGCGGCTTATGGCGGCGATTTGAGCGCGGCTCTGAAAACCGCAACGGCGCAGTTTCTGGTCATCTCTTTCACCAGCGATTGGCGTTTTTCACCCGCGCGTTCGCGTGAGATTGTCAAAGCGCTGCTGGAAAACGAGCGCACTGTGAGTTATGCCGAACTTACCGCCGATCATGGCCATGATGCTTTTCTGATGCCAGACCCGCAATATCATGCGGTGGTTGATGCGTATATGCAGCGCGTTGCGAGGGAGACCGTATGAGCCAACAATTTTCCCAAGCCGTCCTCGAACGCAGCGACTTTGCGGTTATTGCACGCTGGATCAAGCCCAAAACCAAGGTGTTGGACTTGGGTTGCGGCGATGGTGCGCTGCTGGGCTATTTGCGCGATACGCTGCAAGTCAGCGGCTACGGCATAGAAAACGACGATTCCAATGTGCTGGCGTGTATCAAAAATGGCATCAATGTGGTGCAGATGAACCTGGAAGACGGGCTTTCCGGTTTTGAGGCGCAATCGTTCGATGTGGTGATTTTGTCGCAAACCCTGCAAGCGGTGTACCAGACCGAGCGCATCGTGCAGGAAATGCTGCGCGTGGGCAAGGAAGTCATTGTCACCTTCCCCAATTTTGCTTACTGGAAACACCGTTTGCATATCCTTGGCGGCAATATGCCGGTGTCGGACGATCTGCCGCATCAGTGGTACAACACACCCAACGTGCATATGTGTACCATCCACGACTTTGATGATTTTTGCGCCAGCCACGGCATTCGTATCAGCGAGCGGCTAGTGATGACCAACGGTAGCAAGGTTGATTGGTTGCCGAATGTGTTGGGCAGCCTCGCCATGTATCGCTTTGAACCCAGCACTCGCTAATCTCGGCATCGTCATCACTCGTCCTTGGCAGCAAGCCGAGGGCTTGGCGAGCCTCATCAAGCGCGCGGGCGGCCATCCGATATTGTTCCCTTTGTTGGAAATCGTAGCCCTAGAAGACTATTCCGTGTTCGACCAAACTGTCGCCAAACTGGACGGCTACGACTGGGCGATCTTCATCAGCAGCAACGCGGTCCAGCAAGGCATGACGAGACTGTTAGCCACGCGCGACTTACCAAAGAATGGTCGCTTTGCCGCTATAGGCCCGTCCACGGCTGCGGAACTGGCGAAGTACGGCGTGACAGACGTACTTACGCCGCACAACCGATTTGATTCTGAAAGTTTGCTGGCCTTGCCGCAAATGCAGGATGTCGCGGGCAGACGCATCATGATTTTTCGCGGCGTTGGCGGGCGCGAGGTGCTGGCGAATACGTTGAAAGATCGAGGCGCCGAGGTCACGCTTGCCGAGTGCTATCGCCGCATCAATCCCAGCCAAGACGCTAGCCCGCTCAAGGATTTATGGCAAAGCGGGAGATTGCACGCCATTGTCATCACCAGCAGCGAAGGCCTTCGCAGCTTGATTGCCCTCAATGCCGGAGCATGGCTTTACACCGTGCCTGTGTTCGTCAACCACCCGCGTATTGCCGAAGCGGCCATTGCCGAGTTTTTGCAAGCAGTGTTGACCAATAGCAGCAATGATGAGGAATTGTTGGTGGCGATAGAACAGTGGGTGAAAGCCCGATAATAGTTAGAGCGGTGCTGTTGCCAGTTTAGGTTTAGGCGCATAAGTGAATGCGTCCGAGAAGAACTCATGTTCCGGCAAACCCCTAGCTACAAAATCTATGTATGCAGATTCAACCATGCCAGGCGCACCGCAGCAATAGACTTCATAGGCGCTCAAATCTGGATAATCCGCCATCACCGCGTGGTGTACAAAACCGGTGCGCCCCGCCCAGTCGTCTTGCGGAACAGGGTCTGACAGCACTGGAATGAATTTGACGTTGGCGTGTTCCGCCGCCCATTTTTCCGGCAATTCCGGCATATACAAATCGCGCTTGGTCAATGCGCCCCAATACAGCACCATAGAGCGCTTGCTGCCGTGGTGCAGCGCGTGTTCTATCATGCCTTTGATGGGCGCAAAGCCGGTGCCGCCCGCGACAAAAATGATGGGTTTTTCCGAGTCTTCGCGCAGATAAAAAGTACCCAAAGGCCCTTCGATGCGCATAATGGCTTTTTCGGGCATTTCGTTGAATACGTATTTGGTGAAAGTGCCGTCAGGAATGAGGCGGGCGTGGATTTCCAGCATGCCGTCGTCGAACGGCGCATTGGCCAGCGAGAACGCGCGGCGGCTACCGTCTTTCAGCAAAAACTCCACATATTGTCCGGCCATGAACTGTAGGCGTTCATTGGCGGGCAACTTCAAATACAACGCCATTACGTCGTGTGTCAACTGCACTTTTTTCTCCACGCGGCACGGCAAAATACGCGGCGCAATGTCGTCCTTGGCCGCCACTTCACGGCATTCTATGAGCAGGTCTGAAGTCGCTTGCGCGCAGCAAAATAGCGCCTTGCCTGCTGCTACGTCTACTACGGTCAAGGCCTGGGGCTGAATATCGGGATATTCCACCGTGCCGCTGATGATGGACCCTTTGCACGAACCACATGCGCCATTACGACAACCATAAGGCAAGGTGTAGCCCGCATCTAGCGCGGCTTTGAGGACGGTGTCGTCTGGAGAGGCAGGGAAGCTGTGCCCACTGGGTTGTAATGTGACTTGGAATGACATGAAACAGGCTAAACGAGCAAAAGCGGCAGTTTATCACGGAGGAGATTCAGCAGTCCTTGGAAAACAGTAGTCATATTCTCGAATTGATTTACTTCCCTTTTTCGAATGACATATCCATACTTCCTTAAAGTAATTTTGATAGGAACACGCGATGGAAATAACTAATGAGCAAATAGAAAAAGTACAAGAAATTTTCATGCCTTATGCCACAAGAAAGCGAAGAGAACTGTTAAAGGGTTCTGGTCGCTTAGTGCATTACACTACAGCTGAAAATGCTATGAAAATCTTAACATCCAAATCCATTTGGCTTAGAAATGCGGGAGTTATGCATGATTACAGCGAAATTCAACATGGTTTCGAGCAAATAAGGGATTATCTCCACAAAAATGAGAAAGTTAATCGAAGCAGATTGTATACGGCACTTGATAGTTGCTCTAAAGGTTCCGGAGAGGATGGAACAGCTTTATTTGATCAGTGGTGGAAACATATTCAAACCGGAACATATATTGGTTGTTTTTCTGAACATCTTGCTGAAGAGGATTCTCATGGCCGTCTGTCAATGTGGCGTGCATTTGGTAAAAATACAGCTGCGGTTGCGATTGTCATGAAATTCCCTGATCCTTATTCAGCCTTGCCTCTCAACGTATTTCTAAGTCCAGTTGCATACTTTAATGCCGATGAACTAAGAGACGAGTTTGATGCTGTAGTTAGTAACATTGAAACGCATCAGGATTATCTCAAGAGGTTCCCTCATCAGCATATAGTTGGCTGGGTATATTCCATGTTAATGATGGCGACAGTATCTCTTAAACATCCTGGGTTTCTTGAGGAGCGTGAGTGGCGTTTGATTCACAATCCAGCAACAAATCCATCAGTTCACGTTCCCGCAATTACAGAAACTATCGGAGGGATACCACAGATAATTCACAAGGTCACTCTGGAAAACCGACCCGACCAACAAATTAGAGGAATTGCAATCCCAGAGCTTTTAGACAGAGTCATCATTGGCCCATCAGAGTATTCTTTCGCTATTTTGACATCGTTAGTTAAAGAGTTGAAAGAGGCTGGAATTGAGGATGCTGACTCCAAGGTTTTCATCTCACCAATACCGTTACGTGGCTAGTGCAATAGCAAGAGTTGAATAGCCTCGCATTATTCCTCCCGCCTGAACTCACCCTCTATCACGCCAGCTTCTGGCGGCGGCGTTTTTGATTGTGGCATGGGAATCAGCAGTATCAGCACTGCCAACACATCGGTAATCACGCCCGGCAGGATCAGCAGCACGCCAGCCACCAGTCTGCTGGCACTGGTGAGTAGTGCTTTTATTGGCGTTTGTGTGCCTTGAGAGGCTTGATACAAGCGCCCGAATACCGCGAGACGTTCCTCTTGAATCAGTAGCCATCCCAAACTGGCGCTGCCCAGCAGATAAACCCCCACCCACCAGCCGTATTGCTCGGCGAGTTTGATGAGAATACTGATTTCCAGCACCGGGAAACCAAGTAAAATGATGAGTATCAACAACAGTCGCATAACTTTTCCTGACAATGTAATGAATGTGGCACCGATGGTGACTAATGTGCCTGAAGGTGTGACCGCGGTAAATACCCTAAGGAACCTCTGATTAAGTCTGCCATGAACCATGTGAGAATCAATCAGAGATTCCCTAAGAACTTAGCTGATTCATTCGTGTCTTGATAGATGGAGGATTGCCCGCGAAATTGCAATGGGTAGACAAGAAACTACATGAAAAAATTATTACTACTAGCGTACCTGTTGCCATCGCTGGCCTTTGCTGGTTTGCTACCGGAGCGCTCGTCATCAGCGGATTTGAGCAGTGTTTTTAGTGCTTCTTCTGACGAAGCCTTTTTGTCTCCGGACGAGGCATTTAAGCTGAATTTGCAGACGCTGGATGCACAAACCCTCATCGCCAGCTTTACCGTCGCCCCTGGACATTATCTGTATCAAAAGCGCATTTCCTTCAAGCTGGGTGAAGGCGCGAAAAGCAGTATTTCCGCCGTTGAACTCCCCAAAGGCGAAATCAAGGACGACCCTAATTTCGGCAAATCCGAGGTCTATCACCAGCCTTTTGAAGTCACGATCAGGCTGCAACACATAGGTACTGCGCCCGAAAAAATAACGCTCAACGCGGGGTTTCAAGGTTGCAGCGAAAAGGGCTTGTGCTATGCGCCGATGAAAAAGACCTTTGAGCTGGAATTGCCTGCCACCACGGCTAACGCTGTCAGTGCGCCGTCAGAAAATGACCACATTCAAAATTTGCTAGGTAGCCATAAGCTATGGCTCATTACACTGGGATTTTTTGGCTTTGGGTTATTGCTGGCGTTCACGCCGTGTGTGTTCCCCATGATACCTATCCTGTCCGGCATCATCGTCGGTTACGGCGAACATCCCAGTCGCGCCCATGCTTTCCACTTATCGCTGGCTTACACTTTGGGTATGGCGGTGGCTTACGCGCTGGCCGGTGTCGCGGCGGGCTTATCCGGCCATCTCATTAGCAACACGCTGCAAAACCCGTGGGCATTGGGTTTTGGCGCGTTGCTATTCGTGGTTTTGGCGCTTTCCATGTTTGACGTGTACGAGTTGCGCTTGCCCAGTGCTTTTGAATCGAGAATCGCAGAAGCCACCAACCATATCAAGGGCGGGCGTTTTATCAGCGTGTTTGCCATGGGTGCGCTGTCGGCGTTACTGGTCAGCCCCTGTGTTGCCGCGCCTTTGGCGGGCGCGCTGCTGTTCATCGCTAATACTCATGACGTGGTGTTGGGCGGTGTGGCGTTGTTTGCCATGGCAATGGGTATGGGCGTGCCTTTGCTGGCAGTGGGGTTGTCACATTCACTGCTACCCAAAGCGGGCAGGTGGATGACCGTGGTGCGTAATATGTTTGGCGTGCTGATGCTGGGAATGGCGATATGGCTTATCGCGCCGGTGATTCCGATGGCATTGCAAATGGGTTTGTGGGGCGCGTTATTCATAGGTTTAGCGGTATTTTTATCGGTGTTTGATCGCTTACCTGCCGACATTAATAACGCCGCTCGGCTCGGCAAAGCGCTGGGAGTCATCGCCCTGATAGTCGGCAGCGCTTTGTTGCTGGGCGCACTGGCTGGTAGCCGCAATCCATTGCAACCGTTATCAGGCATTTTCCCCAACGCTGCGAACGTGCAAGCTGAAAGCTCGCTGGCGTTCAAAAGAATCAAAAACGTGACCGAGCTTGACGCTGCGATTGCGTCGGCCAAAGGCCGCTACGTCATGCTGGATTTTTATGCCGATTGGTGCGCGGCGTGCAAGGAATATGAACGCACGACTTTTGCCGATGTACGAGTAAAGGCGGCGCTGCAAGACGTGTTTTTGCTGCAAGCTGATGTGACCGGTAACACTGATGAAGATAAGGCATTGCTGGCGCGTTTCGGCTTGTTTGGCCCGCCGGGGATTCTGTTTTTTGACCATGAAGGTAATGAAATTGTCGCCGCCAAAGTGGTGGGTTATCAGCCCGCAGAGTTGTTTTTGGCGTCACTTAAATCCATGTCCAAGGACGGCGCATGCCCAAAAACAGTAGGGTGTTAATTGCTATCGTTGGCATCGCGCTGGCCTTTGTGCTGGCGCGGCATTTCTTTTCCCCTGGCACCGTGAGTTCAACGCAAGCGCTGTTTGCGGCAAGCTTTCCCGATGAAACCGGCAAGCTGCAAAGCATGGCTCAATGGCGCGGCAAGGTGTTGGTAGTGAATTTTTGGGCAAGCTGGTGCGGGCCGTGCCGCGAAGAAATGCCTATGCTGGATGAGTTTCAGGCCGATTATGGTGCGAAAGAGGTGCGAATTGTCGGCATCTCCGCTGAAGATGTGGATCACTTAAAAGCGTTCTCTGAGGAGCTCAAGGTGGGCTATCAGTTGCTTGCCGGTGACTTTGAGGCACTGGCTTTGGCGCAAGCCTTGGGCAACGACAAAAGCATATTGCCGTTCACTGTGGTGATAGATAAAAGCGGTAAAATTGCGCAGATTATGTTCGGAAAAGTTGATAAATCAATGCTGGAAAAGGCACTTGCCCCGCTACTTTTGAAGTAGTTGCGCTAATGTACTGAAAATGCAGCAATTACTGTTAATTTCGTCAATTGTGCTGGACAACACCCCGTTATCTGCGGCAAACTTGTAATTCTTGTTTGACGGAAATTCTATTCAAAACGATGGCAAAAGCCGCGACTCGAATACTGGTGTTGAACGGCCCTAACCTCAATTTATTGGGGGTGAGGGAGCCGGAACATTA
Organism: Methylophilaceae bacterium; assembly: GCA_046155285.1. Classification (GTDB taxonomy): domain Bacteria; phylum Pseudomonadota; class Gammaproteobacteria; order Burkholderiales; family Methylophilaceae; genus CAILHX01. The sequence goes on from JBJXEA010000011.1 coordinate 95,979, forward strand.
TGGTGCCGACACCTTAGACATCATCAATCAGCGCCTCATCGCAAAGGCTGCCGCCGCTGGCGTGACATTAGACACATTTCAAAGCAATGCCGAAGCTGATTTAGTGGCCAAGCTACACGGTTTGTTTCAACAGTCTTGTGATTTCATCATCATCAATCCTGCGGCTTTCACCCATACTTCCGTTGCTTTGCGCGACGCGCTCGCCGCAGTGAAGACTCCTTTCATCGAAGTGCATCTTTCTAACGTCCATGCGCGTGAAGCCTTTCGCCACCATTCCTACTTCTCCGACATTGCTGTCGGTGTTGTGAGCGGTTTGGGTGCGGTGGGCTATGAGTACGCGCTGGATTACGCTATTAACCACATTCAAGCAGGATAAGGACTATGGACTTACGCAAACTTAAAAAACTGATTGATCTGGTCGAGGAATCCGGTATTTCTGAGCTGGAGCTCACTGAGGGCGAGGAAAAAGTGCGGATTAGCCGCCAGCAGCTCGCCCAGCCTATGCAATATATGCAGACCTATGCGCCGCCACCAGTGGCTCATGCGGCCGCGCCAGTGACAGCCTTAGCAGCAGTGGTCGCCGAGCCCGAAATAGACGGTCATGTGGTCAAATCGCCTATGGTCGGCACGTTCTACCGTTCACCATCGCCAGACGCTAAATCATTCGTCGAAGTTGGCAGCACAATCAACGCTGGCGATACCATTTGCATTATCGAAGCCATGAAGCTGCTCAATGAGATTGAAGCCGATAAAAGCGGTGTGATTAAGGCCATCTTGGTAGAGAACGGCCATCCGGTTGAGTACGGCGAACCACTGTTCATCATAGGCTAAACATGTTTGAGAAAATCTTAATCGCCAACCGAGGGGACCAGCCACCTTCAGGTGGCGCAGCGGCGAAGCCAAATTGCTCAGCTCACGCAGTGAGCAAGAGCGATTTCGCCGAATTAGTGCAAAAGGTAATTTATGTTTGAGAAGATACTCATTGCCAATCGTGGCGAAATCGCTCTCCGCGTACAACGTGCTTGCCGCGAACTCGGCATCAAAACCGTGTGTGTGTATTCCGAGGCTGACCGCGAGGCCAAATACGTCAAGCTGGCGGATGAATCGGTGTGCATAGGGCCGGCTTCGTCGGCCTTGTCCTACCTTAACGTGCCGTCTGTCATCAGCGCGGCAGAGGTCACTGATGCTGAGGCCATACACCCTGGTTATGGCTTTTTGTCTGAAAATGCCGATTTTGCCGAACGTGTAGAGCAAAGCGGTTTCGTATTCATTGGCCCGCGCCCTGAAACCATACGCATGATGGGCGACAAAGTCAGCGCTAAAGACGCGATGCGAGCCTCTAACGTGCCATGTGTCCCCGGTTCGCAAGGCGCATTGCCGGACGACCCAGATGAGGTGCTGCGTATAGGCCGCGAAGTGGGCTATCCCGTCATCATCAAAGCTGCTGGCGGCGGCGGTGGAAGGGGGATGCGCGTGGTGCATGAGGAATCGGCGCTACTGTCCTCGGTAGAAATGACCAAGGCCGAGGCTCAAGCCGCGTTTGGCAACCCGGTGGTGTACATGGAGAAATTCCTCACCCAGCCGCGCCACATCGAGATTCAAGTGATGGCGGACGAGCATGGCAACGCGGTTTACTTAGGCGAGCGCGATTGTTCCATGCAGCGTCGCCATCAAAAAGTGATTGAAGAAGCGCCCGCGCCAGGTATTGCTCGCAAACTGATTAACGCAGTAGGTGAGCGTTGCGCTGAGGCTTGCCGCGCTATTGGTTACAGAGGTGCTGGCACGTTTGAGTTTTTGTTTGAAAACGATGAGTTTTATTTCATTGAAATGAATACGCGTGTGCAAGTGGAGCATCCGGTGACGGAAATGACCTCCGGCATAGACATCGTGCAAGCGCAAATCCGCGTGGCTGCTGGCGAAGAGCTGCCATGGAGCCAAAAAGACATCAAGCCTTACGGTCACGCTATTGAATGCCGCATCAACGCCGAAGACCCGCACACTTTTATGCCATCACCTGGCCGTTTGACCGCATTCCATATGCCGGGTGGCCCTGGCATCCGCGTTGACACGCATGCCTATCACGGCTATATGGTGCCGCCTAATTATGATTCGATGATAGGCAAGCTGATTGCATACGGCGACACGCGCGAACAGGCGATGGCTAAGATGCGAATTGCGTTATCGGAAATGGTGATTGAAGGCATCAAGACTAACGTGCCGCTGCACAGCGAGCTGATGTTGGATGAGGCTTTCCGCAAAGGTGGTACGAGTATTCATTATTTAGAACATAAGCTCGGCATCAAAACTTAAAATATGCAGTCTCTCAGAATTGAGGCCGATGCCGCCAGTGCAGAAGCCTTAAGTGACGCTTTGATGGAGCTAGGTGCGCTGTCTGTCAGCATTGAAGATGCCGATGCTGAAACCGCAGAAGAAACCCCGATTTTTGGCGAACCAGGCATGGCGGAATCCAGTGTTTGGGTGCGGAATATCGTCAGTGCCTTGTTTGCAGAAAATGACGGTTTAGAAGTGATAGCGCAACAAGCCAGCGCCGCCGTTGGCATCACATCCCCGCAATACAACATAGAAGCCGTTCCCGAGCAAGACTGGGTGCGAGCCACGCAATCGCAGTTCAACCCGATACAAATCAATCAGCGCCTGTGGATAGTGCCGACTTGGCATCAAGCGCCAGAGCCGGATGCGCTGAATATCGTGCTCGATCCGGGTTTGGCTTTCGGTACTGGTAGCCACCCGACCACGCATTTGTGTTTGTCTTGGCTCACCAGCAACATTCACGGTGGGGAGTCTGTGTGCGATTATGGTTGTGGCTCTGGGATACTCGCCATCGCCGCAAAATTGCTGGGTGCGGGTGAGGTGGTCGGCGTGGATATTGACCCGCAGGCTATCATTGCCAGCCGCCAAAATGCCGAACAAAACCAAGTCAGCGCACAATTTTATCTGCCGGATAATGCGCCGCCTTTAAGCGCAGACATCGTCGTTGCCAACATTCTCTCGATTCCGCTCAAGGTGCTAGCACCCGCATTGGCGAATACTTGTAAGGCAGGCGGAAAAATTGCGCTATCGGGTATTCTGGCCGAGCAAGCGCAAGAGGTTGCCGCGATTTACGCGCAGTGGTTCAATATGGCAGAGCCTGTGTTCATGGAAAACTGGACGCTGCTCACAGGAAGTAAACGATGAGTGATTTCATTACCTATTGCCCCGCCTGCAGTACGCACTTTAAGGTGCAGGAAGAAGTGCTTGCGGCCAGCGCAGGTAAGGGTCGGTGCAACGCTTGTCGGCATGTGTTTAATGCTTTTGAGCATAGATTTGAGCCGGGTGTGTCTGAAGCCAGCGTCGAAACGCCTGTTTCTGAACTTGAAATACCTGATGCGGAAACGCCCAGTTTTGACCAAACTTATATCGAAGAAGACACCGCCGCTTTGGCAGATTTGCTGATTGATACAGATGCACTAGAAGCAAAACCGGAGCATATTCCAGAGCCGCTACCCGTTATTCCCGTGCCAGAAACTTTGTTCCAAAAGCAACGTATCAACTGGACTAGGTTTTTTAAGCCGCTGGGCGTGATTATTTTCTTGCTGTTGTTGCTGTTGCTGCAAAGCGCCCTGTTTTTCCGCGCGGCTTTGGTGGCGCACTATCCGCGGAGCTATAGCATGCTCGCCTCTAGCTGCAAGCTGCTGCATTGCAGCGTGGAGCTGCCACACAACGCACATCTGATCAACATTGAAGACCACAATTTGCGTAGCGACCCAGAACACGCTGATGTGCTGGTGCTGGAGGGCAGCATCAAGAATATCGCCACTTATCCGCAAGCCTATCCATTGCTACAACTCACCTTGACCACACAACCCAATTCGCCGGTAGCGAGCCGTAGCTTTAGCCCTGAAGAGTATCTGGCAAAAGGCAGCGATGTGGCAGCTGGCATCGCGGTGGGCAGAATGGCGAATATCCATATGAATCTAGGCGTTGCGGGCATACAATCTAGCGCTTACCAATTGATTACTAAAGACGCGCCTAAAGCAAATGCGCTGTGAGAAATAATATGGAACGCTGGGTCTTTTACGCTTTTATCTCTATGCTATTCGCGGGCTTCACGTCCGTGATTGCCAAACAAGGCTTGGTGGGCATCTCCGCCGAGTTGGGCTTAACTGTACGCACGCTCTATGTACTGCTGTTCATTATGCTATTCGCCGTTTTTGCCGTGGCACCAACAGAAATCCACGCGTTGCGTAAAGAAAACTACATTTGGCTGGGGCTGTCGGGCATTACCACGGCGGTTTCCTGGGTGTTTTATTACAAAGCGCTGAAAGTCGGCGACGTGGCCACCGTGGCGTTGATAGACAAGGGCAGCGTAGTGGTAGCCATCGCGCTGGCTTGGCTGATCTTGAAAGAAGTCATCACGCTGCGCTTGCTGTTAGGCATGACGTTTATCGTGTTGGGATTGTTCGTGATCGCGAAGAAGTAAATTTGAATTGCGTGCTACACGATTTTCGCGGATAATCGCGCACTTTCCAGCGACTGAAGCATTGAAGGACACTTATTATGAAGCCTGAAACCCACCCAAATTACGAAGAAATTCAAGTGACTTGTAGCTGCGGCAACAAGTTCGCCACGCGTTCTACCGCTGGCCGGAATCTAGGCATAGAAGTATGCTCACAATGCCACCCGTTCTACACTGGTAAGCAAAAAATTGTGGATACCGCTGGTCGCGTCGAGAAATTCCGCCAAAAATACGGCATGTAATTGCCCACAATTTAGGCAATATGAAAAGGCAGCTTCGGCTGCCTTTTTTGTTTGCTAGAATAACCATATCTGTAGCGCAGGCGGTCTCGCCTGCATAGCGATGCCTCAAGAAGCTCAGAAATGCAGGGCTGCGCTACATAACTTTACTGAAGCCACTATGTCCGGATTAGACCACGACTGGCAAGCCGTCTTCGCCACCCCTAAGCCCAAAGTCGGTGAGCGCACTAAAACGCGCTTGCTGATGGTGTTGTGTGTGTTATGGGTGATGATAGGTTTGCTCGGCCACACCCCGTGGAAGCCAGATGAGCTGATTTCAGTCAGCATCATCAAACACCTTCTGGCGGGCGGCGATTGGGTGATTCCCATGCTCGCGGGTGAGCCTAACCTTAAAAACCCGCCCCTGTATTATCTCGTCGCAGCACTCTTTGCTAAACTCCCGCTATTAAGTCTGCATGATGCTGCACGCTTGAGTTCCGGGCTGTGGATGGGTTTGACTTTGTTGTTCATTGGCATGGCCGGGCGCGAGCTGTGGGGTACGGGTTCTGGACGGCAAGCAACCTTGATTTTCATCGGCTCAATCGGCCTAGTATTCACTGCGCATTCCATTTCTCCAGAAGTTTCCGGCCTCACTGGCTACGCTTTGGCGTTTTACGCGCTGGCATTAGTGCCGCGCCGCCCACTGCGTGCGGGCTTGTTGTTGGGTACGGGCGCTGGCATAGGTTTTTTATCCAAAGGCATGCTGAATCTGGAAATCATCACTTCCAGCGCTTTGTTGCTGCCGATATTGTTCGACCACTGGCGACGTACGTCTTACTGGTTGGTGCTGATTGTGGCTGCGGTTGCTGCCTTGCCGTGGATCGCCCCGTGGCTGGTGCAACTGCAACAGCATGCGCCCGATTTATATGCCTCATGGCTAGATGACAGTCGCGTTATCACCCGCAACTTTGCCTATTTCAGCAGAGCTATTGTTTGGTACGCATGGCCTGCGCTGCCCTTGGCGATTTGGACTTTATACAAACAACGGCCTGACCATGCGCCTATTCAGTTATGCGTATTATTTTTTCTCATCAGCTTTGCCATGCTGGGCATCAGCACCACCAGCCGCGATGTGTATCTGCTGCCCTTGCTAATTCCGCTCACCTTGCTCGCCACTCCCGCCGTAGAAACTCTCAGTCGTAGCTTGGCATCGGCACTCAACTGGTTCGGCATTATGTTATTCGCCACCGTGGGCAGTTTTATCTGGCTGGGTTGGCTCGCCATGATGACTGGCTTTCCGGTCAGGTTGGCCGCACGTATGCACAAATTGTCATTGGGTTATGTGCCGGAATTCATCCTGATTTTCTTTGTCGCTGCGCTACTGCTGACGATTGTTTGGATTGCCGTGATATTTAACAGCAACCGTAGCAACCGCGCCGCGATTAACGACTGGGCGGTTGGCATGTTGCTGTTTTGGGGCTTGTTGATGACGCTGTGGTTGCCCTGGCTGGATGCCGCCAAAGGTTATCAAAGCACCATTGCGTCTATGCAAAAGGCTTTGCCTGCCAACTATGCTTGTATTACCGGGCGCGATATAGGCGTGTCGCAACGTGCTGCGCTGGATTACCACGCGAATATTCAGGTTCAACGCTTTGAGCTCGTTCAAAACTTGGGCTGTGATTTATATTTGATTCAAGATGAACGCAGTAAAGAACTCATTGAGCCGGGACAAGATTGGAAACTGATTTGGCAAGGCAAACGCCCTAGCGACAAGCATGAGAGTTTTAGGCTTTACCAACACATCTGAGTTTCTACCAGCGTACATGAGTTTCTATTAGTGCAGACTTACCTAAAAAGATTAGAATGACCATATGAAAACATCAGGCCATCTATTTATCGTCGCAGCACCTTCTGGCGCTGGAAAAACCACGCTGGTACGCGCTTTGCTCAAGGCCGATCCCCAAATCAAATTGTCTATTTCCTACACCACACGCTCACCGCGCCAAGGCGAGACTGATGGCGTGGACTATCATTTCGTGGACGAACCGCAGTTTTTGAAAATGATGGCGGCGGGCGATTTTCTGGAGAGTGCCAAGGTGCATGGCAGCTATTACGGCACTTCGCAGGCTTGGGCGGAAAGTGTGATGCGCCAAGGTGACGATTTGCTGCTAGAGATAGATTGGCAGGGCGCGGCGCAGGTGCGCAAGATTTTCCCTAATGCGGTGAGTATTTTTATTTTACCGCCGTCCGAGGATGCCCTGCGCGAGCGCCTGAACAAGCGCGGGCAGGATTCAGACGGGGTCATCGCACGGCGCTTAGCCAATGCCCATGAGGAAATCCAGCATGTGGCCGAGTTCGACTATGTTATAATCAATACCATTTTTGATGACGCGTTGCGCGATTTGCAAGCGGTTTTTCTGGCGCAGCGGTTGCGTGTTGAGAAGCAGATGGTGCGGCATGCGGCGGTCATCAACAATTTTTCTAATTAGTTGGCACGTAATTATTCTGAGGTTTCCCCCATGGCTCGTATTACTGTAGACGACTGTCTTGAAATTATTCCTAACCGTTTTCACCTGACCTTGGCCGCCGCTTATCGCGCACGCCAAATTGCCAATGGCTCTGAGCCTTTGGTGAGCCACATACAAAGAGACAAGCCCACCGTAATCGCCTTGCGCGAGATTGCTGCTGGTAAAATTGGTCTGGAAATCCTCAATCGAGGCCAAGCCTAGTGCCTAGTCATGGCTCGCAGCAGTGTTCAGCGTAAGCCGGAGAGTCTAGCTCCGGCCGCACCCCTACACCCGCTGTTGCCCGCTGACAGCGACGATTCACTTCTCTCGCAACATCTCAAACGCTACCTAAAATCTGACGACATCGCGCATGTGATGGAGGCCTATCGCTATAGCGCTGCCGCCCATGAAGGGCAGATGCGTAAAAGCGGCGAGCCTTACATTTCTCATCCCGTCACCGTGGCCTGTATTCTGGCTGAATTGCATCTTGACCCGCAGGCGCTGATGGCCGCTTTGCTGCACGACGTGATGGAAGACACCGGTGCCACCCACGCCGAACTCAGCGAGCGTTTTGGCAAGACCGTGGCTGAGCTGGTGGACGGCGTTTCCAAACTGGACAAAATCGAGTTCCAAACCGCCACGCATGCTCAGGCCGAGAATTTCCGCAAAATGCTGCTGGCGATGTCGCAAGACGTGCGTGTGATTTTGATCAAGCTGGCTGATCGACTACATAATATGCGGACGATAGAGGTGATGGCGGAAGAAAAGCGCGTGCGGATTGCGCGTGAAACCTTGGATATTTATGCGCCGATAGCCAATCGTTTAGGCCTCAATCGCATCTATCAAGAACTGGAAGACCTAAGCTTTGAATACGTTTATCCCATGCGCCACCGCGTGCTGTTGCGCTCAGTCAAGGCGGCGCGGGGCAATCGTAAAGAAGTGGTGGGGAAAACGCTGGAGGCGATGAAAGAACATCTCGCCAAAAGCAGTGTGGTGGCCGAAGTGAGCGGGCGCGAGAAACATCTATATAGCATCTATAAAAAGATGCAGGAACGAGTGGGTACTTTCTCTCAGGTATTCGACATTTATGGTTTTCGCGTCATCGTGCCAGATGCGGCGAGCTGTTATGTTGCTTTGGGTCTGCTGCACGCGCTCTACAAGCCAATTCCAGGCAAGATTAAAGACTACATCGCCATCCCCAAGGCCAACGGTTACCAGTCGCTTCATACCACGCTATTCGGCCCGTTTGGCACGCCGATTGAGGTGCAGATACGCAGCCGCGATATGCACAATATTGCCGAGGCTGGCGTGGCTTCGCACTGGCTGTATAAAACCAGTGATGCCGACCTTTCCATTTTGCAGCAGCAAACCCATCAGTGGCTACAGCGCTTGTTAGAGATACAAGCTGAAAGTAGTGATTCAGTCGAGTTTTTAGAGCATTTCAAGGTGGATCTATTCCCCGACGAGGTCTATGTGTTTACGCCCAAGGGCAAGATTTTATCTTTGCCCAAAGGCTCTACTGCCGTGGATTTTGCTTACGCGGTGCATACCGATGTGGGCAATCGTTGCGTGGCGGTCAAAATTAACCAAGAACTGGCGCCGCTGCGCACCGAGTTGCACAACGGTGACCACGTTGAAATCGTCACTGCCGCCCACGCCAAGCCTAATCCGGTGTGGCTGAATTATGTGGTGACTGGCAAAGCGCGCTCTCACATCCGTCATTGCCTCAAAATCATGCAGTCAGAAGAAGCCGCGCATCTGGGCGAACGGCTGCTTAACCAAGCGTTGCGGGCTTTGCACGCCGATATTTCGGTAGTGGATGAGGCACGTTGGCACAAGCTCATCCGCGAATATGGGATGAAAAGTCAGGAAGACATTTTGACCGACATCGGCTTGGGCAAGCGCCTGAATGTGGTGGTGGCGCGACAGTTGCTGGCTCTGTCAGAAGATGCCGCTGAAAAAGCCAGCAAACCGCTGGGACACATGACCATACGTGGTACTGAGGGCATGGCGGTGCAGTTTGCCAAGTGCTGCCGCCCAATACCGGGAGACCCCATTCTGGGCTTTATCAACAAGGGCAAAGGGCTGGTGATTCATACCCACGACTGCACCACCATAGGCAAATTTCGCCACGACCCGGAAAAATGGCTGGATGTGGAATGGGATCCGGAGACCAAGCGCCTATTCAAAGTGGCACTCAAAATCACCGTCTCCAACGAGCGCGGCGTATTGGCCAAAGTGGCCGCCGCCATCAGCGAATCCGGCTCCAACATTGATAACATCGGCATGGATGGCGACGACGGTGGAGCTTATAGCAGCATGCATTTCACCGTGCAGGTAGAAGACCGCATCCACTTGGCGGCGCTGATGCGTAGTCTGCGTAAAGTGCCGGAAGTGGTGCGACTGAGCCGCATCAAAGGTGGCAATGGCGAAAGTGCCAAGCATTAGGTGTGCAACTGAACACCCTTTCTAATCTTCATGGCGTCACTAAGCCGCTGCTCGCCAAGCTAAAAAAGCTAGGCATTTCTGTTCCGTTTGATTTATTGCTGCACCTGCCGCTGCGCTATGTGGATGAAACCCGCATCACCGCCGTGCGCGATCTGCGGTTGGGTGAATCAGCGCAAGTCGAAGGCGAAATCATCCACGCCGAAACCCAATATCGGCCACGCAAAGCGCTCATTTGCCAGTTGCAAGATGCCAGCGACGTGCTCTATCTGCGCTTCCTCAATTTTTATCCCAGCCAAGTGGCGCAACTCAAAGCGGGCAGCCGCATTCGCGCTTTTGGTGAGCCGCGGTATGGATTCTTTGGCATGGAGATGGTGCATCCGCAGTGCAAAAAAGTGGGCGAAGAAACCCCGCTGAAACAGGCGCTCACGCCGATTTATCCGACCACCGCCAGCCTGTCGCAAATCACGCTGCGTAAGCTGGTGGGGCAGGTGTTGGTAGATTCCGTTTTGGACGACACTTTGCCGCTAGAGGCATTGCAGGCGCTAGGTTTACCCGATTTTGCTTCTACTATGTTGGCGCTGCATCAGCCCACGCCTGAGGTTTCGCTGGAAGCGCTGGAAAACCGCGAACACCCCGCTTGGCGGCGCTTGGCGTTCGATGAATTGCTAGCACAGCAGCTTTCCATGCGCCGTCATTACGCCAGACGGCACGAGCAAAAAGCGCCTGCAATGCCGTTAAAAGGCGACCTCACGCAGCGTTTGTTAAAAGCTTTGCCCTTCGTGCTGACCGGTGCGCAGCAAAAAGTCCACGCCGAAATCAGCCGTGATTTATCGCAGCCTCACCCCATGCAGCGCTTGCTGCAAGGCGACGTGGGTAGCGGCAAAACCATCATCGCCGCACTGGCGGCGTGTCAGGCCATAGAAAACGGCAAACAAGTGGCGCTGATGGCGCCGACCGAGATTCTCGCAGAACAGCATTACCGCAAGCTAGCAGGCTGGCTGGAACCGCTAGGCGTGCGCGTGGCGTGGCTCACCGGTAGTCTGCCAAAAGCCGCAAGAGAGGCGGCCATACAAGCTTGTGCCGACGGCACCGCGCAACTTGCCATTGGCACCCACGCGCTATTTCAGGATAAAGTCGCATTCGCCGATTTGGCATTGGCGATTGTGGATGAGCAGCATCGTTTCGGCGTGCACCAGCGCATGGCGCTGCGTCAGAAAGGCTTGGAAACGCACCAGCTGATGATGAGCGCCACGCCCATTCCGCGCACTTTATCCATGAGCTATTACGCCGATTTGGATGTGTCAGTGATAGACGAATTGCCGCCGGGACGTACGCCTGTGACTACCAAGCTGGTGGCTGACACGCGCCGCGACGAAGTGATTGGTGGCGTGCGTCACGCCTGTCTGCAAGGTCAACAGGTGTATTGGGTGTGTCCGCTGATAGAAGAATCCGAAGTGCTGGATTTGCAAACCGCAATTGATACCTTTGAACACCTCACCAAAATCCTGCCAGAAATCAAAGTAGATCTAGTGCATGGTCGACTCAAACCCGCCGAGAAACAAGCCGTGATGCAGCAGTTTGTTGTGGGAAATATCCAGCTCTTAGTCGCCACCACCGTCATCGAAGTCGGCGTAGATGTCCCCAACGCCAGCTTGATGGTCATCGAACATGCCGAGCGCTTCGGCCTCTCGCAGCTACACCAGCTGCGAGGCCGCGTGGGGCGCGGCGCAACGCAAAGCGCATGCATCCTACTCTACCAAAATCCCTTGTCGCAAATGGCAAGAGAGCGCCTGAAAATCATCTTCGAAAACACCGACGGTTTCGAAATCGCCCGCGCCGACTTGCATCTGCGCGGCCCCGGTGAATTTCTAGGCGTGCGCCAAAGTGGCGTGCCTATGCTCAAAATTGCCGATTTAGAACGCGATGTGGATTTGCTGGAAGCTGCGCGAAGTTGGGCGGATAAATTGTTAAAAACGCAGCCGGATGTGGCTGAAAAGCACTTGCAGCGCTGGTTGGGGCAGGCGGAGGAATATGTGAAGGTTTAGCTGGCTGAATCAGTGCTTTCCTAAGATGGATGAGGCCACGCTGACCTCATACTGATTGACGCAATCAAGAAAAAATTTCTGAATCTCTTCGACGCTTATATGCAGTCCAATTGAGTTAAAGCCTTCATCCTCCTTATCCATAGGCACGTTGCCCACCAAAACATCTTTCGCGTATTCGCGCTGATAAGTTGGATCAGCCGCTGCGCCGGCTTGCAGAATGTCGTGTATGGTTTTGCCTTGATCTCGTATAAATACCATTAAATCGAACAAATCCCTGGACCTGATTCTCTGCGAAATAAGCCAGGACTTCATGTTGAAGATGGCATCTTTGTACATCACCTCAAAGCTCACCCCATTTTCGTGTAGCCTGCGCATTTTTGAGAAGTGCTGATAAGGGATGTCATTTCGGGCAAAAAAAGTTACCTTTACCCCATCAATCACATGGTCACGAGATTGCGCTAATAGGTCTGTGCCGTTGATTCTGGCTTGAGAGATTTTCCAGGCGGGAGTGACAAACTCATGGTGATGCCCTGTTGCCGCCAAGTTTGCCAGCACGGTGTCTATGTTTGACTTTGGCAATTGATCGCTTGGATACCAAAAATCCAAGTCTTCACTCAGTCTGTGCCCAATCTGCATGGAAAGCGCCGTCCCGCCAATCAGGATAAAGCCAGACATGAGCGGCTGATTTGACAGCGCATCAAATACGGAGCGCGTGCGCTCTGGCATCCATTCGCGTTTAAGCAATTTCAATGGCCTTGCTGATGTTATTCAATATTCTATGTAGGCTGGCAGCGGCGAGTGGATTGGCTGCTGTGAAAGCATCGGCGGCAGAGCGCAACTTGTTCATCCCAACCTTAGCCGCCACACGCACAATATCCTCAAATAGCCCGCGTTCAATGACCTTCAAAATCAGCACATCGTCCGTGATATTGGGGTTGCTCCAGTCATAGGGAAAGGACAAGTTCATGGTGGCAGACTTGCCGCTAGCGGCAACCGTTTTGTCTGACGTCGCCAATCTTGCCGGAGCAAGGTTTTCTGCCGCACTCACAATGCCAGACAAACGATTAACCCCTATTTCCTTGAGTGAGCCATTTTCTAAAGCGTTGATGGTCGCCCGCGACACACCTGCCCGCAGCGCAAGCCCTGCTTGGCTAACGCCGCCGAGTAAACGCGCTTCTCGTACACGGCGACCAATAGATTGAAGATTGAACATCATGAGGAAAATATAGCATAGAAGCTTTAGTGAATATCTAATATATTAGACATTCACTTCGGCGGAACAAGCAGCCGCCAAGGTTCTACCTTCAACGCCTCAGCAATTTTCTCAATATTGCCAAGCGAAACATTCCAAATGCAGCGTTCCACGGCAGAAATATAAGTTCTATCCAACTCACATAAGAACGCCAACTCTACCTGCGAAATCTTCTTTTCAAAACGAAAAAACTTGATGTTATAGGCGAGAGTTCCTCTCAAGGACTTCTCGAATTGATTGGCTTCAGGGCGATAACTCGCTTCCCGTATATCGACTATATGAGGTGGGTGAAAGAGTGTGTTAGAGCATGTGGGGAGGCTTTGGTTGAGGCAGGCGGAAGAGCATGTCAAAGTGTAGCTAATTTGCCACAGTTGTTTTAGTTATTAAGGGTATGTAAGGGCGGTATGTTGACATCCTGCGGGGGGGGGGTAGCATACTTCACGCAGTAAGTGTTAAAAATTAAGACAAAACTGAAGAGTTTTTAATCATTAGGTTAACTGACTCAGTTAATGTGATTGCGGCAAAAAATACCAATCAGAAGGGGGCATCAATGCAACGCATAATCAATGCGGCTATTATTTCGATGGCCATGTCAACACTGGCAATAGCCAGCCCAATAGATGACGCAAAAGTTTTGCTGCAACAAGGCAAGGCTCAAGAAAGTATGGAGATACTTGAAAGTCAACTAGACCAGATGGCAAATGATGTCGAGTTTAACTATTTACTGGGCATTTCCTCTCTTGACGCAGGCAAGCCGGGCAAGGCAGTTTTTGCTTTTGAGCGCGTGCTGGCGCTAGACCCTAGCCATGTGCAAGCAAGGGCAGAGTTGGGACGTGCCATGATTGCATTGGGTGAGTTTGAGGCTGCCGAGAAAGAGTTGCAGCAAGTTAGATCAGCAGAGCTTCCCCCAGAAGTTTCTGCTCGCTTAGATAGCCTGCTAGCTCTTTCCCAAAGAGCGATGGTTGAAAAAGCGAAGGGTAATGATTCTGCGGTGTCTGCTTACATTGAGACGGCGATTGGTTACGATAGTAATATCAATACTGCAACCGACGCGACTAGCGTTTTTATTCCGGCATTTGGCATTACTAGTAACCTGACGGGGCTTGCAACGCAGCAGTCAAGCATGTTGCTTGGCTTGAATGGTAGCGCGTTTGGCATCAAAACTGTCTCCCCCGGGGTAGATGTTTTTGCTAGCTTAGATGCTCGTGGGCGTTATCATCCGAGTCAGTCTGATTTTACAACTGCTGGGGTGAGTGCTGGTGCTGGTGTGCGTTTGACGCGCGGAGCGAGTCAATACACGGTTGGGACGACTAAATACGTCTACTGGATTAACGCTCTAAAGAATGATGACCAAAATAGTCTATATGCTCAATGGCAGCATGAGTTATCACGCCAAGATGAGATTGGATTATTTGGGCAGTATGTGCGTGCTGACCATCCTATAGCGACTTCATTAAATACCAACCTGTACTTGCTTGGCGGCACTTGGTCTCATGCTTTTGATCGGGTGGGAGATCCGACTTCTCGCTTGGTGGTTTTTGCTGGCGACGACAGGGAGCGTAGCGGTATTCCCTCAGTAGGAAGGCATTTCTATGGTGTTTCGATAAGTGGCGATTATAAGTTACGCGAAAATATCAAGCTGTTTGCCACCGCAGCCACACAATATGGTCGTTATGGTGGTCAACAGCCATTTTTTTTCGTCACAAGAGAAGATTGGCGTCATGACTTGAGTGCTGGCATTTTGTACCAGCCTGCGCAGGCTTGGACGGTTACGGGACAGGCTTCTTACCTTCGCAATAGTTCCAATATAAGTATCTACGATTTTGATCGCGGACAGGCACTGGTCACGGTTCGTCGCGACTTTTTCTAAGGAGAGCATTCATGAAAAAAATCATATTTTATGCACTAGCTATTTCTACCCTGCTGACGGCGCAATTAGTTTTCGCTGTGCCTGCGGGCAAAATCATTTTATCCACGGGAGATGTGACGATTCGTGATGCGGTGGGTAAGCAAAGGGCAGCAAGTGCGGGCATGACGCTCGAATCTGGTGAATCTGTGATAACGCAACAAGGCCGCACGCAAATTAAGTTTAGTGATGGTGGATTAATTAGCTTGCAACCTTCCACAGAATTCAAAGTAGAAAGCTACCAATTTGAAAAAAATAATAGGGAGGCAGATGATGCTTCTTTTAATCTCATCAAAGGTGGGTTAAGGGCACTAACAGGATTGGTAGGAAAAGAGCGTCGAGAAGCTTATCAGATGAAAAATCCAACCTCGACTATTGGTATCCGTGGCACCGAGTTTCAAGCACTTATGTGTTCCGCGAGTTGCAAAGAACCGGATGGTCTTTACGTACATACTGGCGAAGGTAGGATTGTGGTCAAAAATGCGGTGGGTGAAATTGATGTCGGCGCTGGGCAAAGCGCGTATGTGGCATCTGCAAACGATGCACCACAAAGCACCTCAAATACGGCAGTAATCAATGCAGAGGAGTCAAAAAAGGAAAAAATTCCAGGGGTTGGTGATAACTCGGAGTTTCGATCAGGTGATATTTTGGGTACACCTTCTCTCGGACAGTTGACAACCTTGAGTAGTGCTGGTGTGGCATTCGCCGGAAGTGGTTCTTTGACTGCAAATGGGAAGCTGTTTTCTGGATCTGGCGCGGTTGCAGGTGCAGGAACTAACAACAGCTCAGCCACGGTGGGTGTCTACATAAGCGGTAATCAAATCACCGCCGCTACAGTGAACTATAACAACCAGCTCGTGACGGTAACTCCAGCATCAGTTCAAGGTGCGGCTGCTGATGGTGGTCTTTATTGGGGGCGATGGACGAATACCACGTTTAATGTCTATGCGGGGCTAAACACTGCAATCTACAAAGAAAGTGTAGCAATGGACGCTAATAGCAGTATTCATTATCTGCTGGGTACATCCGTGCCCACCATTCCCGGTACCGGAACTGCCACATACAGCTTTATCGGCGGCACAGCTTCCACTGACGCAACTGGAATGGTGGGTTCTGGGATAACTGCGGGAACCTTAACAGCGAACTTTTCAGGTTACTCTGTTGGTGCTAACCTGACGATAAATCATGGAGGTGTTTACAACTTAACAGCTACTATGCCTATGTCATCTAATCCGGCGAGCTTCTCTACATCTAATATTGGTGGGTCAGCAAGCACTACTGGTGCAGGGAATTACAGCGCAAATGTCAGTGGATTTTTTTCTGGAACTAATGCGCCCACTGCGCCATCTCGTGCTGGTATATCCTATGAAATAAAGGCTCCTAGTTCGATTGTTGGCGTTGGTGCATTTGGTTGTAGTTCTGGATGCTAGGACTGAACAGGTAAGGTGCGGTAACTGACATTGCGCTTTAACTGATTTTTACGCCAACTTGATAATCTGATTCAACCTCTCACAAACTTCCACAAACAAGCTTTCCGATAGTTTTTTCAACGGATGGGTCTTAGTCCCATACAACCGCCAATCAAACGATTTCGGCTGATGGCATAGCACGTAGCTGGTTTTTCCGGATTTGCCTCCAGATGCTGTGCCAACTCCCAACGCAAAAGGATTGTCCGCGTTGTATTCGGCGGTGGTCATAGGCAGGCCAATCACCAGCGAGGTTTTCTCATTAAAAATGCGCGGCGACAGCACCAGAAACGGATGCACGTCGCGCATTTCTTGCCCCACTTGCGGGTGGCAGTCTATCCAGATGATGTCTTGCCGATTTGGCACCCACGTGCTCACCATTTTTCTGCGCCAATTGCTACAGTTGCCATGACCTCACCACCGTGGCGGTGAGCATCGTATTGTGCTAGGCGTTGCTCCAGTGTTGGTGCTGGCGGGGCTTCCGGCGTGATGATGACACGACCATCTTCAACAGCCACGCGTACGCGCTGGTCAACTTTAAGATGTGCGGCTTTGGCAACAGCGGCGGGGAGACGTACGCCTAAATTGTTACCCCATTGTTTGATGTCGAGAATGGCGACGGACATAGCGGTGCTCCTTAAGAAATAACTGTATAGACTGAGTTTATACATCGTGGTTGCTTTGGTCAATCAATGAGCACAGGCTGTATGGCATAATTGTGAGCGTGATGCACATTCTTGAAAGTTGCATTGCCCAAACAGTGAGTTAGACCCAATTGACTTGAGGTTCCTAAAATGAAACGCAAAATATACGTCGAAACTTCGGTAATCAGTTATCTAACAGCTCGCCCAAGTGCAGATACGATTAGGTCAGCTTGCCAGCAGATTACTCAGGCGTGGTGGCAAAGCAATCGTGCTGACGTGTTGGCGTTTATATCGCCTTATGTCATTGAGGAGGCTAGCGCGGGAGATGCCGTCGCCGCCGAGGCTAGAATGGCTATATTACGGGGTGTTCCAGTGCTACCGATTACGACAAAAATTTCTGAATTAGCAGAGTTTCTGTTGCTCGGTGGCGGTTTACCTGAAAAAGCAAGGTTAGATGCCTTGCATATTGCCTGTGCTGCTTATCACGAAATGGATGTTTTACTTACTTGGAACTGCACGCATATTGCTAATCCTACTCAGTTACCTGTGATGCGTGGACTTTGTGCGGCTAAGGGGTACAATCTTCCTGAACTGGTTACACCGTTTGAGTTAATGGAGGTTCAACCATGAAGCACACCATTATTTCGCAAGACCTTGTTGTTGCCGAAATACACGCCGTTCGAGAAGGTTTGGCGAACCAATATCAGAATGATCTGGCTGCCTATTCTGCAGCCGCTGAAGCTCACTGTCGCAAGCTTGGATTTGTGATAGCAGAAAGTCCTCGTCGTCAGCCCCATGACATTAAAGAGTTGGTTGAGTCAGCTTAATAGCTAGAGTTTCCATTGCTTCTCTACCATGGGCGTGCCAGTCAATGATTGGCTGATATGGCATAATCGCCAGCGTGAAAACGCGTCCTAGACATTCCCCTGCACAAAACACTTGGTTGCCCCAACCTATGGCGAGTGGCGCTTATCGGCATTGGTTGGTGGATGCGGGTTCGTTGACGGCGAGGTTGCAGGCTGGTTGTGAGCAGTTTTCGGTAACTCGGGTCAGCGTGAATTGGGGAAACCCGCAACGCGACGAGACTTTGTTGCTGGGGATGCGGCCACATGAGCAGGCGTTGTTGCGTGAGGTTGTTCTCAATTGCAACGGTAAGCCCGTGGTGTTTGCACATAGCGTGTTGCCGCGCCGCAGTTTGCGCGGGGTGTGGTATGGGCTGGGGCGGCTCGGTAACAAGCCGTTGGGGGCTGCGCTGTTTGCTAATCCCGCTGTGATACGTACCCCGCTGAGTTTCCGCAAGCTGCATCCGCGTAATGCTTTGTATCAACGTGCCGCTTTGGTGTTGGATTGCAGGTCGTCATGCCTTTGGGCGCGGCGTTCGGTGTTTATGTTGCAGGGTGCGGCGATTATGGTGACGGAAGTGTTTTTGCCTAGTGTGCTGGAGTTGCCGCAATGAGAAATCGCTTATACCTTTACATGCGGTTGATGCGACTGGATAAGCCGATTGGTATTTTGCTTTTGTTGTGGCCGACCTTATGGGCGCTGTGGATTGCAAGTCACGGTCAGCCTGCTCTAAAGGTGTTGACGGTATTTGTGCTGGGCACAGTGCTGATGCGCTCGGCGGGTTGTGTGATGAACGACATCGCTGATCGCAATTTTGATCGGCATGTGCAGCGCACCCAGCATAGGCCTATCACCGCAGGGTTGGTGAGCGTGAAAGAGGCGTTATTGCTGGCTGCGGGCTTAAGCTTGCTGGCGTTTTTGCTGGTGTTGCAACTGAATAAATTGACGGTATTGCTTTCCCTCCCTGCCTTATTTTTAGCCGCAAGCTATCCATTTACTAAACGTTTTTTCGTCATTCCACAGGCGTATTTGGGTATTGCGTTTGGTTTCGGTATTCCTATGGCGTTTGCCGCTGAAACTGGCGCGGTGCCAGCTTTGGCTTGGTGGATACTGCTGGCAAACGTGTGCTGGGCGCTGGCTTATGACACTGAATACGCGATGGTGGATAGGGATGACGATGTGAAAATTGGCATTAAGTCATCCGCGGTGTTTTTTGGGGTTTACGACGTGGCCGCGATCATGTTTTTCTATTTGACCATGCTGGAATTGCTGGTGTGGGTAGGGATGCAGGCACAATTGCATTGGCTGTACTTTGTCGGCTTAGCAGTGGCGGCGGGTATTGCGGGCTATCACTACATGCTAATTCGTGAGCGAAATAAAGCGCAGTGCTTCAAGGCGTTTTTGCACAACAATTGGCTAGGAGCGAGTGTTTTTGCGGGCTTGGTAGTTTCTTACTTAGTGGCGTAAGCCGTACCATGCCAGCCCTATCCATTCATGCATGGCACGTTTGCTATGGCGCAGCGCTTCAGCATTGGGCAATAGATGCAAAATGTTGAACGGGGCGCTGGTGGCAAAGCCCATAGGTGCGGGCGTCACTTCAAACCCCGCTGCGACGAATACTTGTTTGGCGCGGCGCATGTGCCAAGCGTGAGTAACTAAAGCAATTTTTGTGATGCCTTGTGGCGCGAGTAGCTCCCAACATTCACGCGCTTCATCCGCGGTGTTGTTGGATTGATCTTCCACCCAGCGCACAGGGACGTGAAACTCGTGTTCCAACACCTGCTTCATGATCAGGCCTTCTGCAGGGCCATCGCCATCAGGCGTGCCGCCGCTGCTTAAAATAGGCAACCCAGTTTGACGGGCGAGGTGGGCGGCGTAGCGCGTGCGCTCAAGCGCGTAACCGCCAATGGTGTCACCGCCGTACTCAGGTGCGTTAAAATAGCGCCCTGCGCCCAGCAAGACGATGGCTTGCGCGTCAGTTGATTGCAATACAGTGTCTTGTTCTAATGATTGCAGCAGTGCGCAAGACACCACAGGCGTGGAAAGCAGCCATAGCGCCGCAACCCCGAAGCAAAGCAGCCCGCGCGCGAGCTGTGGGCGGGTGTTGAGCAGCATGATACCGAGCATCAATAGCAGCAGCAGATTGAGTGGGGGCAGCAGAAATGCGCTAAAAGTATTGGTAATCAGCCAGCTCATAATAATTCAGCGCCTAAAGCGCAAATTCGTTTGACATGGGCGTTGAGTATGCCATACAATCGCGCCCTTATTTTTAAGCACAAGAACCTTGATTGATATGAAAACTTTTTCCGCTAAATCGCACGAAGTGCAACGCGACTGGTTTGTGGTTGATGCCGCAGACATGGTGCTAGGCCGCCTTGCCAGCGAAGTTGCCCGCCGTCTGCGTGGTAAACATAAAACCATTTATACCCCGCACGTGGACACCGGTGATTACATCATCGTGGTTAACGCTGAAAAGCTGCGCGTGACCGGTAACAAGGCCGAAGGCAAAATTTACCATCGCCACAGCGGATACCCCGGCGGTATTTACAGCACCACTTTTGCCAAGATGCAAGACCGTTTTCCTGGTCGCGCGCTGGAAAAAGCAGTCAAGGGCATGTTGCCTAAAGGCCCGTTGGGTTACGCGATGTTTAAGAAGCTGAAAGTGTATGCTGGCGCTACTCATGAGCATGCAGCACAACAACCACAACCACTGGTGATTAATAAGGAATTCGCATGATAGGCATTTACAACTATGGAACCGGCCGCCGCAAAAGCTCGGTAGCTCGCGTGTTTATGAAATCGGGCAAAGGCAATATCGTGGTTAACGACAAGCCAGTTGATCAATACTTTTCGCGTGAGACTTCGCGCATGGTGTTGCGTCAGCCTTTGGAGCTTACCAACAACCTGAGTAGCTTTGATATCATGGTCAACGTAGTTGGTGGCGGTGAATCCGGTCAAGCTGGTGCAGTGCGCCACGGCATTACTCGTGCGCTGATTGAATTTGACGCTACGCTGAAATCAGAACTCAGCAAAGCGGGCTTTGTGACTCGCGATGCGCGTGAAGTTGAACGTAAAAAAGTGGGTTTCCACAAGGCGCGTCGTCGCAAACAATTCTCCAAGCGCTAAGTTTTTGCGTTTGTCGAAAAGCCGCACGGTGCAAGCCTTGCGGCTTTTTTGTTGCCTTTTTTTGATGCCGTGCATTACTATGCGCGTAGTAAAAACCTAAGAAATTGAAAGAGATAAGCACTTGAGCAAGATTAAAGTAGGTATTGTGGGCGGCACGGGTTATACCGGTGTTGAATTGTTGCGTTTGCTGGCGCAACATCCTCACGCGGAAATCACCGCGATTACTTCGCGTGGTGATGCTGGGCAGCGTGTGTCCGACATGTTCCCCAGCCTGCGTGGGCATGTGGATTTGGCATTTACCGACCCTGCGCAAGCCGATTTGAAAAATTGTGATGTGGTGTTCTTTGCTACTCCCAATGGCATCGCCATGCAACAAGCGCAAGCCTTGCTGGATGAAGGTGTGCGGGTGATTGATTTGGCGGCAGATTTTCGCATTAAGGATATTCTCACTTGGGAGAAATGGTATGGCATGAGCCACGCCAGCCCCAAACTGGTGGCGGAGGCGGTCTATGGTTTGCCTGAAATCAACCGTGAACAAATCAAAACTGCAAGGCTGGTGGCCAATCCGGGTTGCTATCCTACGGCAGTGCAATTAGGCTTTTTGCCTTTGCTGGAAGCGGGTGTGGTGGATGCGAGTCATCTGGTCGCCGATGCTAAATCCGGCGTGAGCGGCGCTGGGCGTAAGGCTGAGGTGCACACCTTGCTGGCCGAGGCGGCTGATAATTTCAAAGCCTATGGCGTATCTGGGCATAGGCATTTGCCCGAGATTGGGCAGGGTTTGGCGAGCATGAATAAGGGCGCGGTGGGCTTAACTTTCGTGCCACACTTAACGCCAATGATACGGGGCATACACGCCACACTGTACGCCACGCTTAAAAATACATCATTGGATTTGCAGGCGTTATTTGAACGGCGTTATGCTAACGAGCCTTTTGTGGACGTGTTGCCAGCCGGTTCGCATCCGGAGACGCGTTCGGTCAGAGGGTCTAATATGTGTCGTATTGCCGTGCATCAACCGCAAAGTGGTGATACGGTGGTGGTGTTATCGGTAATAGATAACCTAGTTAAAGGTGCCGCGGGACAAGCGGTACACAATATGAATCTAATGTTTGGAGTTGCTGAAATGATAGGACTGGAGCAGCTAGCACTTTCGCCATGAGAAATCTGACACGCGCATTACGTCTTCGCTTTGGGATTTCCGCGCAAAATGTCGCCGTACGCGCGGAAATCCCGTGGTATTGGCGCGTGTTTTGGGCGATAGCTTTGTTGCTGCTGGGCTTTGGCTTGGGTTATTGGCGCTATGCCAGCGATAGTACGGTTCAATTGCATGATGATGTGCAACGGCTAGAGCAGGAAAATCGCCAACTTCGCACCCAGAGCATCCATGTGGAAAGCCAACAGCAAGTGACACAGGTGGCGCAAAAGGATTTGGCCAAGGATATTGCGGTGTTGCAAGAAGAAAATGTCCTTTTAAAAGAAGATGTTGGATTCTACAAAAGCATCTTGGAAGACAGCTCCAGCGTGGCGGTAGTTAAATTCCATAGTTTCAAGGTGAGTAAATCCAGCAAAGCGGGTGAGTATCAATTCCGCATCCTGCTTATTCAGTCTGGCAAGCATGATAAGAGCGTGCAAGGTAGGTTGCAGTTGGAGTTGACAGGTACCGAGAATGGTAAATCTGTCATCAAGACTATTGCTGCTGGTGTCGAACCTAAAGGCAGTTTCAAGATCAACTTTAAGTATTATCAGCCAGTTGAGGGAAGTTTTGCGATACCTGATAAAATGACGGTGATGGGCGTACAGGCCAAGTTTTTTCAAACCGGATTTTCAGACGTTAAGCTGACCCAAACAGCCACTTTGCCTTAAAGGAATCGCAATGTTTTTCAAGAAAAATATGACCCCTCAAAGCCGTATCGAGACCTTGATAGGCGCAGCTACTGTGATTGAAGGCGACGTCGATTTTAGCGGCGGCTTGCGGATTGATGGCACGGTAAATGGCAACGTTAATGAGGTGAGCGTGCAGCCCGGCACTTTGATTGTGAGCGAACAAGGGCGGATAGATGGCGCAATCTCCGTGTCGCACGTTACGATTAATGGCATTGTGAATGGACCAGTACACGCCACAGAATATGTGGAGCTGCAAGCCAAAGCGCGGGTGACCGGCGATGTGCGCTATAAGACGCTGGAAATGTTTGTCGGCGCGGTGGTGGACGGTAAGCTGATTCACATTGAATCTTTAAGTCACAACTCGGTCGAAGATTGACCATAGACCGTATGCGGCGCATAATCTGGCGCTGTTAAGGGAATTAAAAGGAACACAGAAATGAATGCAATGACCGAAATGCCTAGCCCGATTATTTTTACCGACAGCGCTGCGACTAAAGTGAGCGAGCTGATTCTGGAAGAAGGTACGCCAGACTTGAAGCTGCGCGTATTCGTCTCTGGTGGCGGTTGCTCCGGTTTTCAATACGGCTTTACTTTTGATGAAGAGGTGAACGACGACGACACCGTGGTGGAAAAAGCCGGTGTGACTTTGCTGATAGACTCCATGAGCCTGCAATACTTGGCGGGTGCGGAGATTGATTACACTGATGGCCTGCAAGGTTCGCAGTTTGTGATTAAGAATCCGACGGCGACCAGCACCTGCGGTTGCGGATCTTCATTCTCCGTGTAAGAAAAAAGATGTAAAAAAAGCCGCTACATGTAGCGGCTTTTTTATTGTCTAACGCTCACCAATCGGCATTACGTCACGCCGTGCTGCTCCGGTGTAGAGTTGGCGTGGCCGCCCAATCTTGGCTTCAGGATGGGTGATCATCTCACTCCATTGCGCCACCCAGCCGGCGGTTCTGGCCAGCGCAAAAATGGCGGTGAACATATTAGTTGGGATGCCCATCGCGCGCAGCACGATGCCGGAATAGAAATCCACGTTGGGATAGAGTTTCTTGCTGATGAAGTAATCATCTTCCAGCGCAATTTTTTCTAGTGCCAGCGCAATCTTAAATAATGGGTCGCTGGTTAAGCCCAACTCGTGCAGCACCTCGTGGCAAGTGTGGCGCATCATGCTCGCTCTGGGATCCATGTTTTTGTACACGCGATGACCAAAGCCCATCAGCCGGAATGAATCGCTCTTATCTTTGGCGCGCTCTATGCACTTGCCGATGTTGTTGACGCTGCCGATTTCTTCCAGCATTTGCAGCACAGCTTCATTCGCACCACCATGCGCTGGCCCCCATAGCGAGGCAATGCCTGCCGCAATACAAGCAAACGGATTGGCTCCACTAGAGCCGGTAAGGCGTACGGTGGAGGTGGAGGCGTTTTGCTCATGATCCGCGTGCAGAATTAGAATCCGCTCTAGCGCTTTGACCAGCACGGGATTGGGCGTGTAGGTCTCGCAAGGCGTGGCGAACATCATGTGCATAAAATTCGCAGCGTAATCCAGCCTATTTTGCGGATGTGTGAAAGGCTGCCCCACGTTGTACTTATAGCTCCAAGCCGCCACGGTGGGAATTTTTGCCAATAAGCGCAAGGCAGCAATTTCACGTTGTTGTGGATTATTAACGTCCGAGCTTTCTGGGTAAAACGCCGCCATTGCGCCCACCACCGACACCATCACCGCCATCGGGTGTGCATCGCGCCTGAAGCCACGGAACACGGTGCTCATTTGGTCGTGCAGCATGGTGTGGGCGCGGATGGTATCGGCGAAATTTTGGCTTTCTGCGGCTTTTGGCAGCTCGCCTTTAATCAGCAAATGCGCCACATCGGTAAAGCTGCAGTGCTCGGCCAGTTGCTCGATGGGGTAGCCACGGTAATACAGCAGGCCTTTGTCGCCATCAATGTAGGTGATGCTGGAGCTGCAACTGGCGGTTGATACAAAGCCGGGGTCGTACGTGAAATAGCCGTGCTGGCCGAGTGCGCGTATGTCTATTACGTCGCTGCCCAGCGTGCCGGAAAGTACGGGCAGCTCGATGGATTTGGCACCGTTGTCGAAGGTAATGGTTGCTTTGCTTGGTTTCATAGCCTTGATTGTATCAAGCTGCGGGATAAATCGCACCGAGTACGCGATAACCTTTTGCGCCGGTCACGGCGGGCAGATTGCCCGGTTTGCCTTCCAGTGTTTGTTTGGCGAGCCAAGCAAAGGCCGCGGCTTCTACCCAATCAGCACCGATACCGAGTTCATCGGTGAGCGCGATTTTCATATTGAGTAATTGCTGCAAGCGAGTCTTCAGTGCCCCGTTATGAGCCCCGCCGCCGCACAGATAAAGCTCCTGTGCGCCTAAACAATATTGCCGTATCGCATCAGCAGCGCCACGCGCGGCGAATTCCAGTAACGTGGCTTGCACGTCTTGTGGCGCGTATTCTGGACGCAGCTTTGCCTCTAACCAAGCCATGTTAAACATATCCCGTCCGGTGCTTTTGGGCGGGGTTAGTTCAAAAAATGGGTGCGCCAGCAGTAATTCCAGCAAGCTGATGATGACAGTGCCACTCGCCGCCCAAGCGCCATCAGCATCATAAGCCTTGCCGGTATGGCGCTCACACCATGCATCCATCAGCAAATTGCCTAAGCCACAATCAAAACCTGACACGACGCCGTCACAAGGCAAATCCGTCAGATTGCTGATACCGCCGATGTTGAGTATGGTGCGGTGGATGTGGGCATGGGCAAATACGCCTTGATGAAACGCGGGAACCAGCGGCGCACCTTGGCCGCCAGCGGCGATGTCGCGGCTACGAAAATCTGCCACTACGGTGATGCCGGTGAGTTCTGCCAATAGCGCGGGGTTGTTGAGTTGCAGCGTAAAGCCCAATTCCGGCCTGTGCCTGATGGTCTGGCCGTGACAGCCAATGGCGCAGACCGAAGTGTTGTCCAACAGTTCGTTGGCGGCCTGTGCATAAAGTGCCGCTAGCTGATTGGCGATAAGCTGGCTTTGTTCTAACTCGTCATGTTGCGGAAAGTGCAGCGCCAGCAGTGCTTGTTTGAGCGTCGGCGGGTAAGGTAGAAAGAAAGTGCGCTCTACGGCGCAATGCTCGGTATTAAACGCGACGCGTACCGCATCCACGCCATCCAGGCTGGTGCCGGACATAAGGCCTATGTAGTGAGAGTTTTGCAATTTAATCAAGGGTTGCCAGATTGACGGTAGAATAACGTCTTTTTTCCGCGCAGGCATGGTTTTTTAATGCGGGCTGCGTGGTTCAGGCTAAGGCTTTTGTCGAGATGACCCAAATCCAAGAAACACTAGAAATTATCAAGCGCGGCTGCGATGAGTTGCTGGTTGAGTCCGAGTTGGTGGAAAAGCTAAAAACTGGCCGCCCTTTGCGCGTCAAAGCTGGCTTTGATCCCACCGCACCTGACTTGCACTTAGGGCATACCGTACTGCTTAACAAGCTGCGCCAGTTGCAAGAGCTAGGCCATGACATTTTCTTCTTGATTGGCGATTTTACCGGCATGATAGGCGACCCCACTGGTAAAAGTGCCACGCGTCCGCCGTTGACAGTCGAGCAAGTCAAAGAAAACGCCAAGTCTTACACTGAGCAAGTGTTTAAGATCTTGGATGCCGAGCGTACGCAAGTGGTATTCAATTCCACTTGGATGGATAAGCTCAACGCTGTCGATATGATAAGGCTGGCAGCCACCCATACCGTGGCGCGTATGCTGGAGCGTGACGATTTCAACAAGCGCTACAAAGGCAACCAGCCCATCGCTATCCACGAGTTCTTGTATCCTTTATTGCAAGGTTACGATTCGGTTGAGTTGAAAGCAGATTTGGAACTGGGCGGTACTGACCAGAAATTTAACTTGCTAATGGGGCGCGAGTTGCAGAAGCATATGGGACAAGCGCCGCAATGTATTTTGACCATGCCACTGTTAGAGGGCTTGGATGGTGTGAATAAAATGTCCAAGTCACTAGGCAATTATGTGGGCATCAATGAACCGTCACAGGAAATTTTCGGCAAGCTGATGTCGGTGGACGATAACTTGATGTGGCGATATATAGAATTGCTCTCATTCGCACCGCTTAGTGATGTTGCGCAGTGGAAGCAGGAAGTGGGCGCGGGGCGCAATCCGCGCGATATCAAAGTGCAATTTGCCCAAGAAATCGTCATCCGCTTTCACTCCAAACAAGCCGCAGAGCAAGCGCTGGCAGACTTTGAGGCGCGTTTTCAAAAGGGTGCGATACCGGATGAAATGCCGGAAATCAGTATTCAGGCTCAAGGTGAAGGCGTTGGAATTGCCCAAGCGTTGAAGCAGGCTGGCTTGGTGGATAGCACTTCAGATGCGCTGCGTATGATAGGCCAAGGCGGCGTAAAATTAGACGGTGAGAAAATCAGCGATAAGTCCTTGAAACTCAAGGTTGGGGCGCTTGTAGTGGCGCAGGTCGGCAAGCGCAAATGGGCGCGAATCGCCATTCTTGGTTGACGCTGCCTGCTAAAGGCTGCTATAGTCTCACCTCTCGGCGCTACATGGCCGACACGGACGCGGGATGGAGCAGTCTGGCAGCTCGTCGGGCTCATAACCCGAAGGTCGAAGGTTCAAATCCTTCTCCCGCAACCAATTGAATTGTTAAGTAATAACTAAGCAACACGCGCTCTTTAACAACATAAACAACCGACAGGTGTAGGTGTTTGTTGGCAGGTAACTGTATATTCCTTGACGCTGTAACGGTGTCATTGGGTATGCAGAACTCGAACAACAAGTGCTTACATCTGATAA
>JBJXEA010000012.1:0-29265 GCA_046155285.1 Methylophilaceae bacterium
CCGATAAATCCCTTGCAGAGGCGGTGAAAAAACTGAATCATAGACCCCGTAAGTGCCTAGACTATCGCACTCCCCATGAGGTCTTCCAAGAGGCTAAACGTGGTGCGGTTGCAATGTGAATTCACCAAAATTGTGCGTTGAATCTCAATTTGATCTAGGCCATAGAACTCACATATTCCTCTACGAAAATCTGATGAACCACCATAACTTGGATGACGAACAGTATGTAGTTTTAACCCAAAACGCTTTGAATATTTAAATGCATCTTGGCCTATAGCAACTATTTGTTTTATTCCAAACCATGATATTAGCGTTGCATTTAGATCTTCTACTGCGGTTAATTCTTTTGCCGTAAAACGTCGATTGGTTAAGGAACTATCTCTTTCATGGGGATGAAACGGGAATACATTCCAAAATAGTGGTGGTTTAGGTACTCGACGAAGCGCATACCAGATTTCAGCAGCCGTTCTTTCGGCAACAACCTTACCATGAGTAGCCTTAATCAAGTTTGCTGTTGGAAATAAGTTTCGTAGTTCAGACAAATGATATTCATCTGTAAGAGCTACCCCAGTTCGTCTTCCACCTCTATAACCTAAATCTCGCCCCATCCAAATAGTATCAACTTCAATTGATAAAGCAGATAGCAGGTAGCTTTCTAGATTATTACAACGAGTTATAGCTGCTCCATCACTGTCGTGAATATTACATTCATCCCGATAGGGATTAAATACATTTGCAAGCTCAATATTAGATAATGCAGTAACGAAAATTTTGGGTGTCATATTATTTTTTAAGTAAGGCAGTGAATGTCAACGAATGGTTGAGCATATCAACTGTAACTATACCCCCCCGATTTTCGGGCTTACATAACTCTCTAAATACTCGAAATCCATCAAGTATTGCCCTTTCCCATTGCCATAATGGACAAGACGCAACTTCATAGCCTTCGACCATACTCTGCACCTGTTTCAATAACCCATAATCAAGCTTGCCTATTTGAACATTTTCGTAAAAGCCACGATTTTTTGCATGATTGAAAATCCAAGTAGCGATTCCTTCTTCGATAATAATCGCCCTGGCACCATCTTCGTTTTCATCTATTTTGGGTTTAGATTTTCGTTTTACTTTCATTAAGGCTCTAATTACTGGAGACCATCCCAGATGCGCAACATAAGCTAAATGAAATACATCATGAAATCGATAGTCGTCTGGCTCATTAATGTTATCTGTTAGTCGGTCGCCGATATATACTTCATTTAGACGTTGAACGACATACGAGTTACCCTGAACCTCACGTTCAATAAACTCCATGGGAATTGATCTTGGTAATTGCTCATGTTCCAGACATTTGTCGTCAAATAGATTTAAATAAATCGGATTATCTCCCGGCCAGCGATCGTATATTTTCGCAAGATTATCTCGAGCTATATCCTCAAACTTAAGCCTAAATGAGGTGCATACAAGTCCAAGCATTCCGAGCAATTGACCAAGTTGTAGAGTCACAGATTGAGTTTGCAGCGTAAGCTGTGGCTTTGCGCCATGATTAACAATTTCACTACTCATTACGGCTAATTCTTTTAGTAGTTCGTGCCTATTACTTTCTAGTTCGTTCCCATGCAAGGCTATAAGGCCGTCTATTTGGCGAAAATTTATATCTCCTGAGTTATTTTTTTTGGTTTCATCGAACCTATTACGCAAATACTCGAGACAGCAAAGACCCATTTGCTTGGGTTCTATTTTATTTACATTTGCAATCGCAAATAAATACCAAAGAGCATCCCCAATTTCTTCTCCTGCAACTTCTGTTTCAGATTCGATAAGTTCGTCACGAGTAACCTTTTTTAAAGCGGATAATAAACTGCCAACTTCCCCAAAAAATCCATAGGCTAGTTTATTAGTCGAAGGAGTTGACGCAAACCGATCCGTTCCGTGTGCTTTTTCCGCATATTGAGCGATTGATAGTGCCGGTAGCTGAACGTTCGTCATGACGAAGCCTTTCATGGCTTATTAGTTGGTAGGATGTGACCAGTCAGACCTTTCACGTTGCCACATATATGGTGACCCGAGATATCCTTGCAGATTAAGTGATTCAAACCAAGTAACAAATTCATGCACAAAGTTTTCAGGAAAATGTACTTTGTATCCACGCTTAACTCTTAATGTATGCCCATTAAAATCTAAAAATTGCTGGGGTACATTAATTGCATTACTTCCCCAATAAGCAAATCTATTTGATATCAATACCCCCTCAGATTTTGTGTCGTTATTGATATTTCTTAAATTAGGAGACCCATCGGCGAGACTATGATGTGAATCTACCTGAAACCATTGGTCTTCAGCGTTACGATGGTAGATATTATCGCCAAATAGCTGCTTAACGCTTCCTGATCTAGAGGGTTTTTTATTTTCAAAACGAGGGGCATGCCAATATGTATCATAAGTCAAGATTTCATCGACTCGCATCACATAGATCAAACCAAGAATTTTTCGATCTTTAGTTGAAGATAAACCAACAACCCAATCTCCAACAGCGGCGAATTGCCTAATATCTGGTTTGCACGTGGCCAATGTACAGGTGCCAAAGAAGGGATTTGGAGCAAATCCGTAGTCACGCGCAACTACATAAGAAAAGAGTCGCATTAACAGGTATATCGAGGTAGCACCCGTTCCTGAACATCATTTCCTTCGGAATCTTCACGATTGTTAATTTTTCCTTCTATTGCATCTTTGACCCGTTCGCCTTGCCACCCCACAACGGCATCCGCATAACGATCTAGTGCTTCTGGAATATCACATGCTGATTCCCCATGATCCCAAACACCTACGATACGTTTACCTAATTTTTCAGCATATTCAATTTCCCATGCAACCCATTCACTGTGACGCGTCTCAGGAGAAATGAGAACAACCAATACTGATGCCCATTGAATTCTAGGAGCCAAAATTTGCGATTTTATATATTCAGGGCTAGTGGCTTCATTTGGCTTGCCGCTATGTATGGAGCCGTCCGATACCTCCATTCCGGCATTGTTAAGCAATGCTTTTAGGGGGTCTAAGCGATGATCATCTTTATTAACATGACTTATGAATATATTTCGTTTTTCATTGGCCATACAAGCCTCCGATAAAATTTAGATATTTATAGAACCTACTTTTTATTCACTTTGTTCGCCCTTGCGTCGCATTTCGTTTCGTTTCATTAAACCAATTTGCATGTTCCGTTGATACGTGCTCTTCAACTCTCTCAGCCAATGTCACTAGCCTTTCATCTTGAGACTGATTTTTATATGGACCTGCTGAAGATAGAAAAAGATATTTTTCGTGCTTTAGTCGCTCGGCCGTCGCTCTGTACATTACCCATAAAACCGAATATTGATTCATATGCTGAATGCCCTCCAAAATGGCTATCGATGCCCCTGCTACGGCAGTAGACCATTTTGCAATTTCAGTCTCTAGATTACTTAATATGGGTATTAGTACGGCTAAAGATATCTGGATAAGTTTTAATACCTTATAAAGTTTTTGGCAATAGCCACTTTTCTTGTCGTACCACTCTAATTGTTGCTCTAACCGATGCCAAGCAGGAGATGAAGCCGTCCATGTAGGTATGTCAAACGGAGGGTATAAAGTCTCAGAATTTGAATTAGCCAACTCGCCTCCTAATTTAGGAATTACCCGCACTTACTCTCCCCACAATTCAGGCACGTCAAACACCCATCCATGATGATGGCCGCCTTGGTGCTGCATTTGTTGCACAACTGCGCGCCGGGGGGGAAGCCCTCGTCGTTCTTGGGCTCATGGCTATGCTTTTCCATGTATTCCTTGCGCTTTTCATCAATCAGCTTCTGCTGATGCGCATCCGGCGCGGATTTTGCGAGCATGCCGATCTCTTGCAAATGCTGCTCCACGACCTCGCCGATCTCGGCCACCAGACTGGGGATGTATTTGCCACCCTTTTTGAAGTAGCCGCCGTTGG
Source organism: Methylophilaceae bacterium (assembly GCA_046155285.1). Classification (GTDB taxonomy): domain Bacteria; phylum Pseudomonadota; class Gammaproteobacteria; order Burkholderiales; family Methylophilaceae; genus CAILHX01. Next base: position 3,977 of record JBJXEA010000012.1, read on the forward strand.
GGTCGAACACGCTGTGCAGCTCTTCCACCAGAAAGGTGACATCGCCACCCTTGCGGAACACGGCGGACATGACGCGGGTGAGCGCGACGATCCACTGGAAGTGCTCCATGTTCTTGGAGTTGATGAATATCTCAAAAGGACGGCGGTGCTCTTGCGGTGTACCTTCGCCCACCACCACGTCGTTGATGGTGATGTAGAGCGCGTGCTCGGTGACCGGGGTTTTGACCTTGTAGGTATTCCCCACCAGTTTTTCCGGACGGCTAAGTGGCTCGCTCATGTGGACTATCTTTCTGCGCTCCGCGGCGGCCTTCTCCCCGGCTGCATGCTGCGCTGAGAGCGCCGCTTCAGCCGATGCGGCTTTGTCTTCTTCTGACAGGACTTGGTAGCCAGTGATTTTTTTTGCAATTTTTATGGTCATGTTTTTCTCCTTATTGTAGGAGGGGCGTCCTCGCCCCGATTAATCGCGCCGGGGGCGGCGCTCCTACTAGAATTTCCCGTAATAGCCTTCTTTCAGCGCATCGTAAAGATTGGCAGCAGAATGCATCTCGCCATCGTATTCAATCTCTTCGTTGCCTTTGGCTTCGACTACGGTGCCGTCTTCTAGCGTGAACTTGTAGGTGGTGTTTTCCAAGTCCTTCTCGGTGACCAGCACGCCCTGGAAGGCTTCCGGATTGAAGCGGAAGGTGGTGCAACCCTTCAAGCCCTTGTCATAGGCATACAGGTAGATGCTCTTGAAATCTTCAAAGTCATAGTCCGTGGGGACGTTGATGGTCTTGGAGATGGAGCTGTCTATCCACTTCTGCGCGGCGGCCTGGATATCCACGTGTGCTTTGGCCTGAATGGTGGAGGAATCGAGGAAGTAGTCCGGCAGTTTTTCCTCGTCGCTGGTGCCAAACGGCATGGCCTTGGGGTTAATCAACTCACGATACGCCAGCAACTCGTAGGAGAACACGTCCACTTTCTCTTTACTCTTCTTGCCTTCGCGGATGACGTTGCGGTTGTAGTGGTGCGCGAACGATGGTTCGATGCCGTTGCTGGCGTTGTTAGCCAGCGACAAGGAAATCGTGCCAGTAGGCGCGATGGAAGAATGATGCGTGAAACGCACGCCTTTTTGCGCGATTTTTTTACGCAAATCTTCGGGGAATTGCTGCATATAACGGCTGTACAGCCCCAACAACACGCGGCCTTTGACTCTGTCGCCCACCACGATGCCGTCCGCAGCCATTTCTGGGCGCTTCGCCAGCATGTCGGCAGTAATCTCGAACTCTTCATCCATCACTGGCGCTTCGCCTTTTTCTTCGGCCAGCTCCACACCGATTTCCCAGCCCACCTCGGCCATGACGCGGGTGACTTCGTCGGTAAAGGTGAGCGAATCGGCTTCGCCATAGCGCATCTTGAGCATGGTGAGGGTAGAACCCAGACCCAGATAGCCCATGCCGTGGCGGCGCTTGCGGGCGATTTCCACACGCTGTTGCTCCAGCGGCAAACCATTCACTTCCACCACGTTATCCAGCATGCGGGTAAAAGTCGCCACCACTTCGCGGTATTCGTCCCAATCGAAATAGGCGCTATCGGTAAATGGGTTGCGCACAAAGGTAGTGAGATTCACAGAACCCAGCAAACATGCGCCATAGGGCGGCAAAGGTTGTTCGCCACAGTTATGCGCATAGATGCCATTAGCATCAAATGCATTCACGCCAGGAACTTGCACGTCATATACAGCTTCTACGCCATCGCTTGTAATACTTTCAACACGGGCAACAAAGCGTTCACGATTGAGTTCGCGGCGATAATTTGCCAGCAGCATTTGCAAACGCGCCGATTTGTCGCTGTCGGCGAAACCTATCAAGCTTTGATAGCGCAACAGATTGTCACCGCTGATGACCAGCTCATGTTGCGCTTGAGTCGCATATTCGCGGCTACCACCACGCCCATCCGGCAACATAGCGCTACCAGCATCACGACGATTGCGATATAGCCGAGAGACCACACCCAAACGTAGCAGCATGCGCTGCGCTGCTTCTAATAGAGGCAAATCAGACTGTGCCAAGCGTATGCTTACACCTTTTTCTTGGCTGCCTTGCACGCTGCCATCGGCATCAAATAAGCCCCGCAAAAAACCACGATAGAATGTGCTGGAAGCACGCTCCATGCGCGACGTGATATGTTTGTTGCCCGGTATCATGCCAACTTCTTCTGCCAAATCTTTGATAGCGGCGGTGGCGAGGCGATATTCATTACGACCTGCCACCGACATCCAACCGGCAAAATCGCTACGATGCGGCAATGTTTGTGCAGCAGCCAAGGCTTCGGCCATCATGGCCTGCGTGCCTTGTGGCAACATCGCTGCTGCGCCGTTAGCCACGGCTGCGGTTTGCCATACAGATAGCACGGCTTTGTCAGCCTTGAGCGTGCCATCACCCACCAGCAAACCCAGCAAATAGCCTTGTTCACGGCTGTATTCACCCGCCCATTCAGCATTGGCGCGGTGGTCATGCAATACCACGCGATCACCTGCCACCAACTCACTTGCAGCACACCACTCCACATCAGTGGAATAACGGGTAAAACGCGATACGCGTCGCACAAGGTGATCTGTAGTTAAGCGCAAGTTGTAGCCTTCAGTGGTTTGCAATTTAACTACCGGTTTGTCAGCAGTCTTGAAAAATCCCTCGGCACCTGTGAGGTGATCCTGCCCATCCACCCGTGCCAGAAAAGGAGTACCAATCAAATCCGTCACTTGGCGTGAACCAGTAGCGGTATGCACCCAAGTATCTGCCGTCACACAAGGATTGGTCGCACGAATATTCTCGCAGAACCAGTTATTGTTCATTTCATTGACGCGGTCTATGAGGATGAAGCCTGGCTCGGCATAATCGTAGGTGGAACTCATGATGACATCCCACAAACGGCGTGCCTTGATAATTTTATAGACGCGGCAGGCAACCTTGCCAGCATCAGCGCCATCGTTGCGGGTGAGATATTTGCCCTTCACTGGCCACTCACGCCACACTACTTGGGTGTTGTCATCCAGCTTAAGCTCGTCCGCCTTGGCTTCTTTTTCAGTCACAGGGAAGGCCAGCTTCCATTCGCTATCGGCCTTGACGGCTTCCATAAACTCTTTGGTAATCAAGCAGGAGAGATTAAATTGGCGCAGGCGGCCATTCTCGCGCTTCACTTTCACGAAGTCTGCCACGTCAGGATGGGAGATGTCGAAAGTCGCCATCTGCGCACCACGGCGTCCGCCAGCGGAGGACACGGTGAAGCACATCTTGTCGTAGATATCCATAAAAGAAAGCGGGCCGGAGGTGTAAGCCCCCGCGCCCGCCACAAACGCTCCCTTAGGGCGGAGCGTGGAGAACTCATAGCCGATGCCACAGCCAGCTTTGAGGGTCAAACCCGCTTCATGCACTTTTTCCAGAATGCCATTCATGGAATCTTCCACAATGCCGGAAACCGTGCAATTGATGGTGCTGGTGGCGGGCTTATGTTCAAGCGCACCAGCGTTGGAGGTGATGCGCCCGGCGGGAATCGCCCCGCGGCGTAGCGCCCACAGAAATTTGTCGTACCACTCAACACGTTTTTCTTCGCTGGTTTCCACATCAGCCAGCGCACGCGCAACACGCCTATAGGTGTCGTCTATGTCTTGATCTATTGCGTCGCCTTGCTTGGTCTTGAGGCGATATTTCTTATCCCAAATATCGAGCGACACCGATTGCATACCAACGGCTTGTCTCGCCCCTTCTTGATCCGTAGTTTCTGCTAGTTTTACCGCCTTTAGCATATCGTTATTCTCCCTTTTTTACCTTGCTTTTCGTGTTGAAAATTACTTGCTTGTTTTTATTGGAAAAAATTCCAAACCACAATATGTTGTGACCGAATGCAACTTTAGACCCGTTCAATTGTGTCCGTCAAGTGTTCTAACAAGATATTTTTGTGCTATTTTGTAGTTTAATCACTAGCCAAAGCAGAGGCTTTTGTGGCAGCACCGCAAGCGTCGCCGACTGTGCGAAAATGCGAGTATGCTCACACGCTGGCTCTACACCTTATTGCTATTCATTTTGCTGCCTTTAGTGCCAGCAAAACTACTATGGCGAGCACGACGTCAACCGGAATATCGCCAACATTGGGGCGAGCGCTTCGGCTTTTACCCCCCACTCCTCACCCCTTATTCCTCACCTCTAATCTGGTTACACTGCGTCTCGGTAGGCGAAACGCGTGCCGTTGTGCCACTCGTCGCATTACTGCAAGAGCGCTACCCCCAGCACCGCATCCTGCTCACCCACGGCACACCCACTGGTCGCGCCACCAGTGAACAACTATTTGGCGACAAGGTGCTGCGCTGTTACTTGCCTTACGACTTACCGTTTGCAGTGGGCCGTTTTCTACGCCATTTCCAACCGCAGATAGGCCTGCTGATGGAAACCGAGCTGTGGTTTAACTTGATTGCACAATGCAACACGCGGCGCATCCCGCTGTTGCTGGTCAATGCACGGCTGTCTGAAAAATCGGCACGTGCTTATGCCTGGCTGGATGGATTGACGCGTCAAGGTTTGCATCAACTGGCAGGAATCGCCGCGCAAACTGAGCAAGACGCCGCACGATTACGGGCTTTGGGCGCAGAAAAAGTGATCGTCACCGGCAACCTGAAATTTGATATCGCGCTACCCGCCGACAACGCTCAACTGCGAACGCTGTTTGGCGCTCACCGTCCAATATTTCTCGCGGCCAGCACACGTGATGGTGAGGAAGAGTTGATATTGGATGCGGTGGCTAGTGCGAACATCGAAGGTTTATTGACGGTCATCGTGCCACGGCACCCGCAGCGTTTTGATGCGGTAGCGGCGCTGTTAGAAAAGCGAGGCTTGCGTTATGCAAAACGGAGCAAGCTCTCCCCCACGAAGGAAACGGTGTCCGTGTTGCTGGGTGACAGCATGGGTGAGCTTTTCAGCTATTACTCGGCCTGCGACTTAGCTTTTATTGGCGGTAGTTTATTGCCTTACGGCGGGCAGAATTTGATTGAGGCCTGCGCTTTGGGTAAGCCCGTATTACTTGGGCCGCACACTCATAACTTTGCTGAGGCCAGTGTGCAAGCGATTGCGGCAGGTGCTGCGCTACGAGTTGATGACACGGGACAATTGGCAAAAACTTTACAGCATCTACTAAGTAATGCTGATGAACGTGAACGTATGGGCGCGGCAGGAAAGGTTTTTGCTGAAGCCAACCGTGGTGCGGCGGCGCGTACCTTGCAACTGATAGAAAAACTTATCTGACTAACTTGCTGATTTGCTTGAAGGCATCACCCTCAGCCATTTTCAACCATTCAAACACCACCGATTCGGTATTAGTCACGATTACACCCGCCTGTCTTAAGCGGCGCAGCGCGTTGCGGCGATTGTCTTCACTGCGCGAAATAACGGCGTCTTCCACCACAAACACTTGTTTGCCATTAGCTTGTAACTGCAACGCAGTTTGCAACACACAGATATGTGCCTCCATACCTGCCAACACCATTTGTGGACGATCTCCGCGCAATTTGGCACGAAAGCTGGGTTCGTCATAACAAGAAAAACAGGTTTTTTCTACCGCTGTGCCTAGATATTGACTCAATTCAGGCAGCGTCGCGCCTAAACCTTTGGGATACTGCTCGGTATGTAATGCGGGAATGTCTAACAACTTAGCGGCTTGCAGCAGAATCGCGCAGTTCATGACCACCTTGGTGAGCGCCATCTGCTCCATGACACCTGACAAGCGCTCCTGTACATCAATCACCACCAAATGACTTTGGCTAGTCTGATTCAGCAAAATTACAGACTCTCGAGCATACTGCTGGTTTCGGCCAAATCGTTATCGCTCAACACGCCAGCGGCGCCTTTGAGCTTAATCACCGAAATCATCCAAGTGTAACGCGCTTGCAGCAAATCTCGCTTGGCACTGTAGTATTGCTGTTGGGCGTTAAGCACGTCCACACTGGTACGCACGCCAACTTCATAGCCCAAAGAGGTGGAATCCAAAGAGCTCAAGCTAGAAACCAGCGCTTGTTCATAAGCTTTAACCTGCGCCACCGCGCTGGCCACATTCAAATACGCTTGGCGCGTATTCAAATCTGCGGTGCGCCGTGCCAGCTCTAAATCGTCCTGAGCTTTCTGCTGATTGCCTACCGCCTCGCGTTCTTTGGAAGAAATCGAGCCGCCTTGATACAGCGGAATTTCCAATTTCACCCCAAAAGTAAAGTTTTGCAGATCACTGCCTATGCCGTTAGTGCCTCCGCTGGAGCTGGTGTCAGAGAAATTGGCCACCAAATCCACCGTGGGTAAATGGCCGGCGTGGGTACGTTCAATTTCTTGGTTGGCCAGCTGCACTGCTTGCTGCTGAATTTTGAGCTGTGGACTTTGCTGCTCGGCGATTTCCACCCAGCTTTCCATAGACTGCGGTTGCGGAATCACGACGTCTAATTTTTCCTTGGCACTGGCGAGTTTGGTCGGCACTTGTCCGGTGATGGCTTGAATCGAGCGCAAGCGTATTTCCAGATCATTCATCGCGGCGATTTCCTGCGCGATGAGCAAGTCAAACTTCGCTTGTGCCTCGTGTACATCGGTGATGGTGGCAGTTCCCACATCAAAATTGGCCTTGGCTTGCTCCAGCTGGCGCACCGTGGCGGCTTTTTGCGCCACCAGCAAATCAATCTTGTCTTGTGCCAGCAACACCTCAAAATAAGCGCTGGCGGTGCGCACCATGAGATCCAATCTAGCCGCATTCAAAACATCATCAGCTTGAGCGACTTGAGTTTGCGCTTGTTCATACTGCACATTATTTTGTTTGTGGTAGAGCGGATGGTTGACATTGACGCTATAAGCATAAGTGCCAAAGCTCTGCGTGCCGCCACTAAACGGGTTGGCGCTGCTGCCTTTATAAAACACATCGGTATTGCTGTGCTCGGCGTTGGCGTTGAATGTCACCGTGGGCAAAGTCAGTGCTTTGCCTTGTACCAGCTTTTCTTGAATCGCCGCGTGCGCACTCTTGGCCGAAGCCCAAGTAGAATCAGCCGCTTGGGCTTGCAGGTAAATGTCCATCAGCCTTTGCGAATTGCCTTCTGCCAGCGCCATTTGGGCTGTTGCCATCATCACTGCCGACAAGATGAGTTTTCTTTTCATGATTTTTTCTCGAAATTTGTTCTTATTCATTGCCCTGCTAAAACGAAAAACGCTCAGGTTGCGTTGCGTTCATCAGTGACGGAATACTGGTCTCAAACAAAGACACACGGCGTGTGACTCCCGCCGATACACAGTGTACCAAAACCGCCTCCATCGCAGGCGCTTCGCCCACCACCACCAACAAGCGGCCACCTACCTTGAGTTGCTGTTCGAATGCTTTGGGAAAAACAGGCAAAGAACCCGTCAACACGATGACATCAAAAACCTCATTTTTCCAACCGTGTGCGCCGTCGCCCACCTCAAGAATAATGTTGGAAATGCCATGTGCCACCAGTTTATGTGCAGCAGCGGCGCTCAACTCAGGTATCAGTTCAACGCTGAATACTTCTTTTGACAACTTTGCCAGCAAGGCTGTCATATAGCCACTGCCAGTACCTATCTCCAACACGCTATCGGTCTTTTTGATGTCCAAAGCCTGCAACATACGCGCTTCCATTTTTGGAGACAACATGGCCTGACCATACCCCAAAGGAATCTCCAAATCCGCAAAGACCAAACCCTGATACTGCTCTGGTACAAAGTCTTCGCGGGGAACATTATTGAGTAAATTCAGCACCGTAGGATCTAACACCTCCCAAGTGCGAATTTGCTGCTCAATCATGTTGAAGCGAGCTTGCTCGCGCATATTAAAACGTGCCTGTTCGACATTCATGGCTGGCATCCTATCATAAAATCATTACAACGCAATCACTTAAGCTATTTTTATCATCTAAATGTTTAAGCTATCCGCTCACTTTGGGCATGGTCACGCGAAACCAAGCCGCATAAAGTGCTGGCAAGAACAACACCGTCAGCAAAGTCGCCACTGTCAAACCGCCCATAATCGCCACCGCCATGGGGCCAAAAAATGCACTGCGGGTGAGCGGTATCATCGCTAAAATCGCCGCCGCCGCAGTCAATACTATAGGCCGAAAACGCCGAATTGTGGATTCTATAATCGCCTCCCATTCCGGCTTGCCCGCGGCTTTATCTTGGTCTATTTGATCCACCAGAATCACCGAGTTACGCATAATCATGCCGGAAAGCGCGATGGTTCCCAACATCGCCACAAAACCGAAGGGTTTATCGAATACCAGCAAGAACAGCGTCACGCCTATCAATCCCAACGGCGCGGTCAGCAACACCAGCGCTACTCTCGAGAAGCTTTGCAGCTGTATCATCAGTAGCGTCAATACGGTAATGAGCAGTAAGGGTACTCCCGCCGCCACCGATTTGCCGCCTTTGGCTGACTCTTCCACCGCACCACCGGTTTGTAAATCCACTCCTAGCGGCAACTGTGCACGTATGGTTTTCAGCTTTTCTTCAATCTGCGCTGAGACCACGGGCGCTTGTATCTGTCCTTGCAAATTCGCTCTCACCGTAATAGTAGTCACCCGATTGCGCCGCCATATGACGCCCTCCTCAAAGCCATAAGTCACCTTAGCAATTTGCGATAAAGGCACGCTCTTGCCAGTTTGCGTGGGAATCATCAAATCCGGCAAGTGGGACAGATGCGTGCGTTCCATAGCACTGCCGCGCACCATCAGGTCTATGCGCTCTATGCCTTCGCGGTACTCACTGATATAAAGCCCTTGCATAGCGCCATTGAGAATGTTGGCGATGTCAGCGGAACTCACACCGAGCAAACGTGCTTTGGACTGCTCAACTTCCACGCTCACCACTTTGCTGGGCTCTTCCCAATCGAGCTGCACACCCGATAGATTAGGGTTGGCGCGCATAATGTCAGCTATCTTGTGGGCAAGCGCGCGTATTTCATCCAAATTATTGCCAGACACGCGAAATTGCACAGGGAAACCAACAGGCGGGCCGTTTTCCAACCGCAACACCGAAGCGCGTAGCGCGGGGAAGTCATTCTGGAATAATTGCAACAGTTTGGCTCGCAAGTCTTCCCTAGCTTCCTTGCCGGTAGTAAGCACCACAAACTGCCCGAAACTGCGCTGTGCCAGCTGTTGGTCCAGCGGCAGATAAAAGCGCGGACTGCCGCTACCGATATAGGCTACGTAGTTTTCTATGCCTTTTTTCTCATGCTGGTAGTTATCCAGCCAGTGTTCCAGTTTTTTTACTTCTGCGTCCGTGGCGGCATACGACACGCCCTCCGCCAAACGCAGGTCAATAATCAATTCAGGGCGCGTGGAATCGGGAAAAAACTGTTGCTGCACCTTGCCAAAACCCACAATAGACAGCACAAAAATACCCAAAGTCACTGCGATCACCAACCAGCGGCGGCGCACGCAAAACGTGACTATTTGACGGAATCGGATATAGAAAGGCGTGTTGTAGATGTCGTGATGATGCGCGTCATCCGTGCTTGGGCGAATGTTGAAAGTTTTTTGTAACCACAGCTTGAATCTGGAGGGCGCTGTTTTTGCGTGATAGTCGGGCAGCAAGTGATAACCCAGATACGGCACAAAAATCACCGCTGCAAACCAAGACACAATGAGCGCAATAGCGCTCACCTGAAAGATGGAGCGCGTATATTCTCCGGTGGAGGATTGCGCGGTGGCTATAGGCAGGAAGCCCGCTACTGTCACCAAAGTGCCGGTCAACATCGGCATGGCGGTTGAGGTAAAAGCGAAAGATGCCGCTTTTACACGATCCCAACCTTGCTCCATTTTGGATGACATCATCTCCACCGCAATAATGGCATCATCCACCAGCAAGCCTAAAGCCAGTATCAACGCGCCCAGCGATATTTTATGCAGGCCAATATCGAACAGATGCATGATGAGGAAAGTAGCTGCCAGCACCACCGGAATGACAATAGCGACCACGATACCGGTGCGCATCCCCAAAGAAATCAAGCTCACCCCCAGCACGATGACCAGCGCTTCTATCAAGGAATGCACAAAGTCATTCACCGAATTTGCCACTGAGCGCGGCATTGAGGAGGCGGTGTGCAACTCCAAACCGACAGGCAATTGTTGCTTGATTTTCGCCACGCGACTTTCCAGAGTGTGACCAAGCTGGATGATATCGCCACCCTTGACCATGCTCACGCCCAGCAGCAAAGTCTCTTGCCCGTTATAACGCACTCTTTGTGTGGGCGGGTCTTCGTAGCCACGATACACCGTCGCAATATCGCCCAAACGGAAATCGTGACCGTTGGCACGCAGATGAGTCTGCCTCAGCTCTTCCAGCTTGTCGTAGCGGCCACTGACCGCGATGCGAATGCGCTCCTGACTCGAATCAAACGCACCACTGTTGACCACGCTATTTTGCGCTCTGAGCGTATTCACCAGAGTACCGGTATCAATGCCAAGTGTGGCCAACTTGGCATTGGAAAGCTCAATATAGATACGCTGTTTTTGTTCGCCAAAAAAATCCACTTTGGCCACGTCCGGTACTTGCAACAATTGCGCCCGGATATTTTCTGCCTGCCGCTTCAACTCGGCATACTTATAACCATCGCCGGTGATCGCATACAAAATGCCATAGACATCGCCGAACTCGTCATTAAAGGTCGGGCCTTCGATGCCGTCAGGCAGCGTGTGGCGAATATCGCCTATCTTCTTGCGCGCTTGATACCAAATATCCGGCACATCCGCGGTGGGTGTTGAATCCTTGGCGATGAGGAACACAAATGACTCTCCCGGGCGCGAGTAGCTACGCAAAATATCCAAATGCGGCACTTCTTGCAGCTTTTTTTCCAGCTTGTCGGTAATCTGTCTATCCACTTCCGCCGCGCTTGCCCCAAGCCATCCGGTGCGAATAACCATAACCTTGAAGGTGAAGGGCGGATCTTCAGATTGTCCTAGCTTGGTGTAAGCCATCAGACCTGCGATGGTCAACACCAGCATCAAATAAAGCACCAGCGTTTGGCGCTTGAGTGCCCAGTCAGATAAGTTAAAGCTACTCATTGCGCGACTCCAGCGGGGGTAGGGCGCACCTCTTGGTTAGGCACCAAGGTATGCACGCCAACTGTAACCACCTGCTCACCCGCGACTAGCCCTTTGGCAATCAGCACCCCGTCTTCGCGGAAAGCGCCCGCTTCAACTGGCCTTGGGCTGACTTTATGGGTTTTTTGATCCACCACCCACACCACGGTTTTGCCTTCGCGCTGCGTCACAGCCGTGGTGGGCAGCAGCAAATCTGTGGTTTCTTCCCCTGCAAATACCACGCCCGCCGTCATGCCCAATTTAACCGCCTCATCCGCGCCCACAATAGAAACCTTGACTTGAAATGTGCGCGTCGCGGTATCCGCCGCTGGCGCAACTTCTCGAATTTTTGCCTGATATAGCTTTTCACGCGATGCCCATAGCCTGACACGCGCCGCTTCTCCCGCCTTAACTCCAACCATGCGCGATTCCGGTACTGCCACGACCACTTCAAGTTCTTTGAGATCAGCCACTCGAGCGATTACCTCGCCCGCTTGCACCACTTGCCCTGGTTCGGCATGGATGTCCAGTACCACGCCTTCACGATCCGCCGTGAGCGCGGTGTAGCGTGTTTGATTGCCCGAAACCGCAGACTGCGAGCGCGTTTGCTGCAACCTAGCCGCGGCCGATTTGAATTGCGCCTCGCGTATATCCAGCGCCGATTTGGAAATGAATTTCTTCAAGTACAGTTGGCGCTGCCTGTCCAATTCTGCTTCGGCCAAGGCATAATCAGCCTCTGCTGCGCTCACGTCCGCCTGCGCTGCCTGCGCCGTCAGCCCCGTGTCTGCACCGTCTAATCTTGCCAGCACTTGGCCTTTATGCACGCTGCTGCCGATCTCCACGCGCCGCTCCACGATTTTCCCCGCGATACGAAAGCCTTGCGCCGACTCATAACGTGGCCGCACCTCGCCCACCAGCGCCATTGAAGCAGCCGTGCTACCAGCTCCCACGGTCACTACCAGCGCTGGACGCGGCGGAGGAGGTGGTTCGGCGGGCTTGCTACAAGCCAGCAAGACGGTTGAGATCAGCATTAAGACCACTATCAATTTCTGGTGCTGCATTTTGTTTCTCCTAATAACGAATCATCTTGGCTGGCGTAACAAACCCCGCATAAGCGCATCTTGCATCATCAAAATTCTGGTCAACACGGGTTGCCAATCCACCCAAGGATCACCCTGTTTGGCGATTTCCAATGCACATACACCGTGCATCCCCGCCCACAGCGTCTGGGCAATCAAACTGGGTTCTTTAAGTTCTTCTCTAAAGCATCCTGCTTCATACGCCAAATTAACCATTGTCATCAGCATGGCGTAGGTATCCTGATCCGGATTACCTTTTTCCACTAGACCGTCTTTAGCATCGCAAGGAATTTGCGGTGTCATAAACAACAACCGATAGTGATTGGGATGATTCAGCGCGAACTCGGCGTAGGATCTGCCCATCACATTCAAGCGCTCTACAGGATCGTCAATCTGCATGATGGCGTGTACGCCATCTGCCAGAGCAAGAAAATCAGTCGAACACAGTTCTTTGAGTAGTGTTTCCTTATCGGCGAAGTGCAGATACAAAGCGGTGGGAGAGTAGTTCACCTGGCGCGCTATCTCACGCATGGTCACGGCCTCAACACCACGCGCAACAAACAGATCACGCGCAGCGTTGAGAATAGCGGTGCGCGTTTGTGATTTTTCTTGTTCTGTTTTATGTTTTGGCGGCATGGTGATATAGCGCTAGCGTTAAGTAGAGGTGTCTTTGAAAATACTGCCCGCAATGCGCAGCAATATTTCGCGTGATGGCATAGTTTTACTGCCCAACGCCAAAATTGCGTTTTTCAACCCCGGAATCACATTGAGCTTGCCCGCCATCATGGCATCGTAGCCTGTTTTGGCGACGCTTTGTGCGCCCATCAAGCCATTTTTCATCACAGCGGCATCTTGCATCTGAGCGCGACTCACAAAACCAGTTTCTGTCGCTCCTGGACTAAGCAAAGTTACGCTCACGCCAGTGCCGCGCAATTCGTAATTAAGTGCTTCAGTAAACTGCATCACATAGGCCTTGCTGGCGGCATAGACTGCGAAATTGGGACCAGGCTGAAAAGCTGCAATAGAGCCTACATTCATTATTTTCCCAGCTCTGTGGGTCTTCATGTCTTGCGCGAACAAGACGGAAAGTTCGGTCAAAGCGATATTATTAAGCTGCAACATGTTGCGATAAATATCCAACTTGCCCACCTCACATTTGCCATAATCACCATAGCCTGCGTTATTCACCAAGCCTTCTACGATAAAGCCTTGGTTTTTGCAGTCCTCATACAAGGCTTGCGCTTGGCCAGGCAAAGATAAATCCATAGCACGAATTTCAATGTTGACCTTAAACTCGCTTTGCAATTGTGTTTTAAGTGCCTGCAAAATGTCTTCCCGACGCGCCACCAAGATGAGATTGTGTTGATTTCGCGCCATGATTTTGGCGAGTTCCAAACCAATACCACTTGAAGCTCCGGTAATCAGTGTGTAATTCATGATATTTACTCCTCTCGTGTCCAAATTTGGGTACGGCCAAACAGGCTAATGCCCAGATAACCTCGTACTTTTAGTTTTGCGCCGCCGTCAAACACGGTTAATTTAGCCCGATAGACATTGCCAGAAAGCGGATCGAGAATCTCACCACCCACGTAATCGTCGCCATCTGACTTGAGATTCCAAATAATTTCCATACCCAACATGAGCTGGTCTTTACGCGCATCTTTACATAAGTTGCAGCGCCTATCCTGCCCGTCGTCAGGCGTGCCACGCTCAATTACTCCACGCAATAAACCTTGTTGTTCCGTGATGCGAATATAGCCAGTATGCTTACCTTGATCATCAAAGCTTTTCCACAAACCCACAGGTGTCCCAGAATTGCCCGCGAAAACTAAATGCGGTATTAACAACAAGCATAAGAGCAGTAATTTTTTAATGCCATTAAACATAGTAGTCTCCAAGTAATTTAATTAACGACGTTAATTTAACATCGTTAAATTAACGTCGTCAACAATTTATTCAAAAAGACTTGGCCTTGCTTTATTTGGCTATTTGCAGTACTTTCCCAACATTGCTAGGGGTCTGCTGAAAGGCAGTGAGACACACCCTTTGAACCTGATGCGGGTCATGCCGCCGTAGGGAAGCCAAAGCTCTTGTAGACTTTATGCTCCTTACGTATTTTGCTTAAGTTAAGGAACATCCATGAACGCTACAGATAAAAACCTACACGCCGCTTTCCGCAACCAAACTGCGGAAGTTGATCCGGCCACCACCAAGCCATTCCCTATGTCGCGCAAAGTGTATATCGAAGGCTCACGCGCCGATATTCGCGTGCCTTTCCGTGAAATTTCTCTGTCTGATACGCCCGCCTCTATGGGCGCTGAGAAAAACCCGCCAGTCATGGTGTATGACACTTCTGGCGCCTATACCGACCCCGATGCAAAGATAGACATCCGTGACGGTTTGGTCGCGTTGCGCTCAACGTGGATTGCCGAGCGCAACGATACCGAGCAACTGGATGGCCCGACTTCTAAATATGGTCACGAGCGCAAGACTGACCCAGCGCTCGCCGACATGCGTTTCAACCTGACGCGCAAACCGCTACGCGCCAAGATTGGCGAGAATGTGAGCCAGATGCACTACGCGCGTCGCGGCATCATCACGCCGGAGATGGAATATATCGCCATCCGCGAAAACCAACGCCGCGAGAACATGAGTGAATTACTGCAAACACAGCACAAGGGTCAGGATTTCGGCGCTTCCATTCCTAAAATTATCACCCCTGAATTTGTGCGTGACGAAGTCGCCCGTGGCCGCGCCATCATTCCCGCCAACATCAACCATCCAGAACTGGAGCCGATGATTATTGGCCGCAATTTCTTGGTCAAAATCAACGCCAATATCGGCAATTCAGCGCTGGCTTCTAGCATCAGCGAGGAAGTAGAAAAAATGGTATGGGGCATACGCTGGGGCGGCGACACGGTAATGGATCTGTCCACCGGCAAGAACATCCACGAAACCCGCGAATGGATTATCCGCAATTCACCAGTGCCGATTGGTACTGTGCCTATCTATCAAGCGCTGGAAAAAGTGAACGGCAAGGCCGAAGATTTAACTTGGGAAATCTTCCGCGACACCCTGATCGAGCAAGCCGAGCAAGGCGTGGACTACTTCACCATCCACGCTGGCGTGCGCCTAGCCTACATCCCGATGACTGCCAAACGCATGACTGGCATCGTCTCACGCGGCGGTTCCATCATGGCAAAGTGGTGCTTGTCGCATCATAAAGAGAGCTTCCTTTACGAGCACTTTGAGGACATCTGCGAGATTATGAAAGCCTACGACGTGAGCTTCAGTTTAGGCGACGGCCTGCGTCCCGGCTCGATTTATGATGCCAACGACGAAGCGCAGTTCGCCGAATTACGCACGCTGGGCGAATTGACGCAAATCGCTTGGAAGCATGACGTGCAATGCATGATAGAAGGCCCCGGCCACGTGCCTATGCATTTGATTAAAGAGAACATGGAGCTGCAACTGGAACATTGTGGCGAAGCCCCGTTCTACACGCTAGGCCCACTCACCACCGACATCGCCCCAGGCTACGACCACATCACCAGCGGCATAGGCGCGGCGATGATAGGTTGGTACGGCTGTGCCATGCTTTGCTATGTAACCCCAAAAGAACATCTGGGTTTGCCGGAAAAAGAAGACGTGCGCGTCGGCATCATCACCTACAAAATCGCCGCCCACGCCGCCGACCTCGCCAAAGGCCATCCCGGCGCACAAATACGAGACAATGCGCTGTCCAAAGCGCGATTCGAATTCCGTTGGGACGACCAGTTCAACCTAGGACTCGACCCCGACAAAGCCAAGGAATTCCACGACGAAACCCTGCCACAGGAAGGTGCGAAATTAGCGCACTTCTGCTCTATGTGTGGCCCGCATTTCTGCTCCATGAAGATTACTCAAGATGTGCGCGACTATGCGGCAACACTTGGTGTTTCAGAAGAGGAAGGGCTAGCCAAGGGCATGGAAGCCAAGGCGATTGAGTTTGTGAAAAAAGGAGTTGAAGTGTATCAAAAAGCTTGATTAGGAATTTCAGGCCGCTATTCCTAAATTTTGAGTGTATAGCCAATAACGCAATGTGTATAATTAGGTTGTTTTATACACATCAGGAGGCCGCATCATGCGTACCAACATTGATATTGACGACACCATCATGCAAAACGCCATGCAAGCAGGTGGGTTCAAAACCAAGAAAGAGGCAGTTGAGGCAGGTTTAAGCTTGCTGGCGCAGCGCTTCAAGCAACGTGAAATTCTCAACCTGTTCGGCAAGGTAGACTGGGAAGGTGATTTGAACGACATGCGTACCAGCAAATACGCCGAGGCGAATTTAGCTAAAGCTGCATGATATTAGTTGATAGCACAGTATGGATTGATGCGCTTCGCGGCACTGAAACAAGCCAAGTGACGTGGCTACGCCACAATCTTGGCGGAGCGTATATCGTAGTGGGTGATTTAATTCTCACTGAAGTGTTACAAGGTGTGTCCGAGCACAAAACGCAACAGACCGAACAGCATCTATTACAATTTCCCATCGTTCAACTTGGCGGTGAAAAAATCGCCATCTTAGCCGCCAAGCATTACCGAGGCTTAAGAAGCAGAGGCTACACTATCCGCAAAACGATGGATTTACTCATCGCCACTTGGTGCATCGTTAATGATGCCGAACTACTCCACAACGACCGCGACTTTGAGCCTTTTGAGCAGCATCTAGGCTTACAAACGGTTAAAACCTGACACCATGGACGGAAAATTATTTTCGCAGGACTTTCTGCTGCACGGCATCTCCTCAACGCCGGGTTGGGAGCAACTATCTGAAGCAACATTGAACAGCTTTTAACTTAGCCGCTCCTTGTCCTTTGGACAAGGAGCGGCAGTTGGAACCTGAGGTGGCACTAGGACTGGTTTTGAAAAACTTGCTCATGAAGCTTGCCTAGAGCGCAATTACATATCTTTGCTGGAGCTGGGTCGTAACACAGTGAGTATTAAAACGATGTTTAAGCTTGTACCTGTTTTAGATGTGACCATTTTAGAGTTGTTACGTGAAGTAGAAACGCTAGGCGCTAGGCACGCCACCCGCGAAAAACCGATTAACTAAAACCCAATAAAAAAGCCAACCGAAAGGTTGGCTTTTTTGTGCGTCTTAACAACAGCGTATTACGCCATTGCTTTGATCGCGGCAGACAAACGGCTCTTGTGACGTGCTGCTTTATTCTTGTGGATGATGTCTTTGTCGGCAATACGGTCAATCACGCTGGTGTTGGCTTCAAACAAGGCCTTGGCAGCGACTTTGTCGCCCGCCAAAATGGCTTTTGCTACGTTTTTAATTGCGGTACGCAGCTCAGAACGCAAGCTTGCATTGTGACCACGTTGTTTTACTGCTTGTCTTGCACGTTTACGTGCTTGGGTAGTGTTAGCCATTCAATTACTCCAGAAATTCTGCTTTGTTAAGCCAAAATCGAAAACGCGCAATCATACAGACGCATGATGCTTTTTGCAAGGCGAAATAGCAGGGGGACGCATGGTAACATGCGATTCTTAATCAAGCATTTATAAAGCAGCACACGCCATGAATTTACTCAAAGCCTTAGCCACTGTGGGCAGCATGACTTTCCTCTCGCGCATTTTGGGGTTTGTGCGCGATACTTTGGTGGCGCGGATATTTGGCGCAGGATTGGCGACCGATGCATTTTTTATCGCGTTCAAAATCCCCAATCTGTTGCGCCGTATGTTTGCCGAGGGCGCGTTTTCGCAAGCTTTTGTGCCGGTGCTGGCAGAATACAAGACCAAACGCGGGCAAGAGGCGACTTACACACTGGTCAACCACGTGGCGAGCCTGCTGTCCCTAGTGTTATTTGCGGTGACGGTGCTGGGGATTCTGGCCGCGCCGTGGGTGGTGTACCTGAGTGCACCGGGTTTCCACTCCAGCCCGGACAAATTTGAGCTTACCGTCAATTTGCTACGTATCACTTTCCCCTATATTCTGTTTATCTCGCTGGCATCCTTAGCTGGCGCGGTACTAAACACTTACGGCAAATTCTCCATTCCGGCATTTACGCCAACTTTACTCAACGTGTCGTTTATTGTGTTCTCGCTATTTTTTGTGCCCTATTTTGACCCGCCGGTGATGGTCTTGGCTTGGGCAGTGGTCATTGGCGGCTTGTTGCAATTGTTTTTCCAAGTGCCATATCTGCTTAAGCTTGGTTTCAAGCCGCGCTTCAGTTTGGATTGGCATGACGACGGCGTGTGGCGCATCGTCAAGCTCATGGGGCCGGCCATGTTCGGCGTTTCCATCGCGCAGATTTCCTTGCTGATTAACACCATTTTCGCCTCGTTTTTGGCAACAGGCAGCGTGTCGTGGCTGTATTACGCGGATCGCCTAATGGAATTCCCTACTGGCGTACTAGGCGTGGCATTGGGGACGATTTTGCTGCCCAGCTTGTCCAAAACTTTTAGTGACGATGCCCACGAAGAATATTCGCAGTTGCTGGATTGGGGTTTACGTTTGACCCTGATTTTGGCGCTGCCCGCTGCGGTAGCCCTGGCGGTGCTGGCGGTGCCACTGATTAGCGGCTTGTTTTATTATGGCGCGTTTACCGCGAATGACGTAGAAATGACGCGCCAAGCGCTGATGGCTTATAGCTTGGGGCTACTCGGCCTGATTATGGTGAAGGTTCTGGCGCCGGGTTTTTACGCGCGGCAAAACATCAAAACGCCGGTCAAAATCGCCGTGTTCACTTTGGCCGCCACACAAGTCATGAATCTGCTCTTCATCTGGAAGCTGCAACACGCAGGATTGGCGCTTTCTATCGGCCTCGGCGCTTGCCTAAATGCGGGTTTACTGTATTACCATTTACGTGACAAAGGCATTTATCAACCGCAAGCAGGGTGGGGCGTATTTTTGTTCAAGGTCATCACCGCCGTGTTGGTGATGGCACTGGTGCTGCACTTTGCCATGGTAAATGACGCGTTTTGGCTGGCGTTGGATGCCAAGCGGCGTATCGCCTACTTGCTAGGCTTGGTAAGCTTAGGTGCTGCGAGCTATTTTGCAGCCTTATGGCTACTCGGATTTCGCCCCAAAGACTTTGTGCGACGGACAACGGTGTGATGGAAAGGGTGTAATGGAGATTCTGCGGCATTTCCCCGCACATGCCAAAACCCCTTGTGTTTTGGCTATCGGCAATTTCGACGGCGTACATATTGGCCATCAGGCCGTTTTTCAACGGCTCATTGACCAAGCACAAAGCTTAAATATCACCTCATGCGTGATGACTTTTGAGCCGCATCCGCGTGAGTTTTTTACGCCAGAGCAAGCACCAGCGAGGCTCACATCCCTACGCGAAAAACTGGAATTGATGGAAGCTGCAGGTGTGCAGAAAGTCCATGTCTGCCATTTTGATGCCGCCTTTGCCGCGATGAGCGCAGAGGCATTTATGGCCAATATTCTGCATCAGGCCTTGGCCGTGAAACGCGTGATGGTGGGCGAGGATTTTCGCTTTGGAAGTAAACGTAGTGGTGACTTAAACACCTTAAAAGCTGGCGGTGCAAACTTTAACTTTGGGGTAGAACCAATTTCACCCGTGATGCTGGCTGGCGAACGGATTTCCAGCACAACAGTGCGACAAGCGCTGGCAACGGGCAATCTAGCGCTGGCGAAAACCTTGTTAGGGCGCGATTACAGCATCAGCGGCCATGTGGTGCATGGCGACAAATTGGGGCGCACCTTGGGCTACCCCACCGCTAACGTGCAGATGCACCATGACCAGCCGCCATTGACCGGAATTTACGCTGTAACTTTGAGCGGTGTGGGCGCGAACCCTATACCCGGCGTAGCGAGTTTGGGCGTGAGACCGACAGTAAAAACGAACGGTAAACCCACGCTGGAAGTGCATCTTTTCGACTTTAACGCTGACATTTACAATCAGCATGTACGCGTACATTTTTTGCACAAAATTCGCGACGAACTGAAGTTTGCCAATGTGGAAGAATTAAAGCGCCACATGCGGCTGGACGAACAGGCGGCACGAGCATTTTTGGCTTAAACCATGCAAACCGCCTTTATTTTACGAGCCGCCGATGCTATCAACCAAGCCATTCTAAATAGCGAATCGGTGCTGGAGTCGCTAGACCGCGAGATTGGCGACGGTGACCATTTCATCAATATGAAACGCGGCGCGACCACCATCGTCGCCATGCGCGATGAACTAGCTCCTTTGTCTGCTGATGCCGCGTTGCAAAAAATAGGCTCTAAACTACTCTCCACCATAGGCGGCGCTTCTGGCGTATTACTGGGAAGTTTTTTTATAGCGATGGCGAAATCGCTGAAAGAAAATGGCAGCGCTGACGCGGCCTTTGCCGCCGGAGTAGAAGCCATCAAATCACGCGGCAAGGCGGATGTCGGCGAAAAAACTATGCTGGATGTGCTGATTCCGGTTTCGAAAATTTTTACGGAGCAAGCCGCTGCCGAGCTTGGAGTTTTGTTGCAAGCACTGAAGCAGGCAGCCGAACAGGGCGTACTAACTACCCGCGACATGATCGCCACCAAAGGCCGCGCCGCATTCCTGGGCGAACGCGCGATTGGACATTTAGACCCGGGGGCTAAAAGCTGCCAGATTATGATTAACGCGGTGTGTGATTTAGTGAGGAGTGAATCGTGAAAAAATTCATCAACAACGTAGACAATATTCTGGTGGAAAGCCTGTCCGGCTTCGCCGCCGCGCATCCTGATTTAATCTCACTACACCTAGATCCGCACTATTTAACCCGCGCCAAAAAAGCCAGCAACAAAGTGGCGCTGATTTCCGGTGGCGGCTCGGGTCACGAGCCACTACACGGCGGCTTTGTGGGCTTTGGCATGTTGGACGCGGCCTGCCCCGGCCACGTATTCACTTCGCCCACGCCAGACCAGATGCTGGAAGCCGCGCAAGCCGTGGAAAGTGGCAAAGGCGTGTTGTTCATCGTCAAGAATTACGCCGGTGACGTGATGAATTTTGAAATGGCGGCGGAAATGCTGCCGTTTGCACACGCAACAGTCCTCACCAGCGACGACGTGGCGGTGGAAAACTCCACCTATACCACCGGTCGGCGCGGTGTAGCGGGTACTGTCATCGTCGAAAAAGTCGTCGGCAGCTTGGCCGAAACGGGTGCGGATTTAGCCGCGTGCAAAGCTTTGGGCGACAAGGTTAACAGCCGCACCGCCAGCATGGGCGTGGCGCTCACCAGTTGCACCGTGCCTGCCGCAGGGCGACCCACTTTTGACATCAGCGACAACGAACTGGAAATGGGCGTAGGCATACACGGTGAACCAGGGCGCAGACGCGAAGCCATGCGCGAGGCGGATGCTATTGTGTCGGATCTAGTCGCCGCGATTCTGCATGACTTGAAGCCTGAAAAAAATGCCGAAGTGCTGCTGATGATCAACGGCTTCGGCGGCACGCCGCTGATGGAGCTTTATCTGCTCTTTCACAGTGCAGAAAAACTGTTGCAAGCACACGGACTGGGCATTACGCGTTCGCTGGTCGGCAACTACACCACCTCGCTGGATATGGCCGGCGCTTCTATCACCGTATGTTTGCTGGACGAGGAAATTCGCCAACACTGGGATAGTCCGGTGCATACTCCTGCCCTACGTTGGAAACTTTAAGAAACCCTTTTTAAGGAAATTGTCATGCTACAAATCTACGGATCTGCCAATACCCGCTCTACCCGCGCCACTTGGGCACTAGAAGAAGCAGGTGCAGAATACGAATTCATTTCGATTGATTTTTCCAAGGGCGAACACAGAAGCCAAAAATTACTCAGTGCGAACCCCAACGGCAAAGTGCCTACCTTGATAGACGGCGATTTTATCCTCGCCGAATCTGCGGCTATTTGTACTTATATCGGCGAAAAATTTCCTGCCTCACATTTGGTACCTACTAATCTCCAAGAACGTGCCTCTTATTTGCAGTGGTGCTTTTTCGTGATGAGCGAACTGGAAACTCCGTTGTGGAACAAGCTGAAATACACCACTCTGTACCCAGAGCAATTGCGCGTACCAAATGTGGTGAACACTTGCCTGTGGGAATTTGAACGCGCAGCAAAGATTCTGACACAGCACTTGGAAGGCCGTGAATACGTCGTAGGCGAACAATTTAGCGCGGCGGATATTATGGTGAGTTTGACCTTGGGTTGGGCGCAAAAGTCGGACGTTACGCTGAATGCCACTTTAGAAAGCTATGCTCAGCGCTTATGGGCTAGACC
Organism: Methylophilaceae bacterium; assembly: GCA_046155285.1. GTDB lineage: Bacteria > Pseudomonadota > Gammaproteobacteria > Burkholderiales > Methylophilaceae > CAILHX01. Next base: position 26,387 of record JBJXEA010000012.1, read on the forward strand.
AGCCTTGGCAAAGGCACGTGCTAGGGAATCTTCTGCTGCCTAATCGCTTTATTGACGGGTGATTACCCATCACCCGTCACCTGTCACTGACTTAACCTGCAATCAGCAGGTATAATCATTGCTTGCTTTTGCACCATTATCTTTCATATTCCAGCGCCATAAACCATGAATTCAAAACCTTTTGCTATTAGCAAACCTCAGCCTGATTTTGCCTCTCTTCGCCCACTCGACATGGATGGCAGAGCCATCGTGGAAGATTTTCGGCACTATTTCAGCCGCACTTTAGGGCGCGACAACATCAACCAGGCGGCGTATCACGTGTTCACCGCATTCTCTATGGCTTGGCGCGATCGGCTGGTAGAACGCTGGAAGAAAACACGCGCGGCGCAAAATGAAGCTGACTGCAAACGCACTTACTATCTATCGCTGGAGTTTCTCATGGGACGGGCGCTGGGCAATGCCATGCTCAATCTGGACGTGGATTCAGGCACTGTGGAAACGCTCAAGGCACTCGGTCTAGAAATCGAAGAAATCATGGATCAAGAACACGACGCTGGCCTAGGCAACGGCGGCTTGGGGCGGCTCGCCGCGTGTTTTCTGGATAGTTGTGCCACTTTGCAGTTGCCGGTGCGCGGCTACGGCATACGCTATGAATATGGCATGTTCCGCCAAAAGATAGAAGGCGGCTACCAGCAAGAAGAGCCCGACCATTGGTTGCGTATCGGCAATCCTTGGGAAATTGCGCGACAAGAACTGGCGGTGCGCGTCCAATTTAGCGGTCATACCGAATTCCACACCGGCGCTGATGGCCTGCCTAAAGCCAAATGGGTGAATTCGCACGACGTGATGGCGATTGCCTACGACATGCCGATTCCCGGCTATCGCAACGGCACCGTCAACACGCTGCGCTTATGGAAATCTACGGCGACTAACGAATTCGACTTGGGCGAATTTAACGCCGGAAGCTACGCCGATGCTGTCGCTTCGCAAAATGCTGCCGAGCAAATCACCATGGTGCTGTACCCCAACGATTCCAGCGAGAATGGCAAAGAACTGCGCTTGCGCCAGCAATACTTCTTGGCATCCGCCAGTTTGCAGGACGTGCTGCGCTGTTGGGTGAATACGCATGGCGCAGATTTCAGCCAATTTGCCGCGAAAAACGCCTTCCAGCTCAACGACACGCACCCCACTTGCGCAGTGCCGGAGCTGATGCGCTTGCTGATCGATGAACACGATCTGAGCTGGGATCAAGCTTGGGCAATCACCTCAAGCTCGGTCGCTTACACCAATCACACCTTGCTGCCAGAAGCGTTGGAAAAATGGTCGGTCGGCATGTTCAGCCGTTTGTTGCCACGTTTGTACGAAATTATCTGCGAAATCAACGCACGCTTTCTGGTGACGCTTGAAGCACGCTGGCCTGGCGACGCTGAACGCGTGCAACGCATGTCCATCATCGAAGAAAACGGTGGTAAATACGTTCGTATGGCCTATCTGGCGGTCGTCGCCAGCACTTCGGTCAATGGCGTGGCAGCGCTACACTCACAATTGCTGACACAGCACTTGTTCCGTGATTTCTTTGAGCTATGGCCAGAAAAATTCAACAACAAAACCAATGGCGTGACCCCGCGACGCTGGATGGTGTCCAGCAATCCTGATTTAAGCAAACTTATCAGCAGCACCATAGGCAATGGCTGGATTACCGACTTGCCACAACTACGCCAATTGACGCCTTATGCCGACGATGCCAACTTCCGCGCCCAATGGCGTGCGGTCAAACAAGCCAACAAAGCGCGACTGGCCGAGATGGTCAAGCGCGATTGCGGCGTGGCGTTTGACACCAATGCCATTTTTGACGTGCAAGTGAAACGCATCCACGAATACAAACGACAATTGCTCAACGTGCTGCACGTCATCCACCTCTATGACCGCATCAAACGTGGCGACAAAGTGGGCATCACGCCGCGCTGCGTGTTGATAGGCGGCAAGGCAGCGCCTGGTTACGCGATGGCCAAACGCATCATCAAACTGGTTAATGCCGTGGCCACCGTGATCAACGAAGACCCTGAGACACAAGGCTTGCTGCGCCTCGCGTTCTTCCCCGATTACCGCGTGACCGCAATGGAAGTGATTTGTGCGGGGACGGATTTATCCGAGCAGATTTCGACCGCGGGTAAGGAAGCCTCAGGCACCGGCAACATGAAATTCATGATGAACGGGGCGTTGACCATAGGCACGCTGGACGGCGCAAATATCGAGATTCGTGAAGAAGCCGGTGCGGACAATTTCTTCCTGTTTGGACTGGATGCCGATGAAGTGGAAGCCCTGCACGGGCATTATGACCCTGACGCCATCATTGCCGCAGATGCTGATTTGGCGCGGGTGATACACCTGTTGCAAAGCAACCATTTCAACACCTTCGAGCCGGGAATTTTTGAAGCCATCGTCCATGCCATCACCAACCCGCACGACCCGTGGATGACCGCCGCCGACTTTCGTGGCTATGTAGACGCGCAAAATCGCGTCGCCACGGCTTATTTAGATCAAGACAATTGGGCGCGCATGAGCATATTTAATACCACCGCCAGCGGTAAATTCTCCAGCGACCGCACCATTGCTGACTATAACCGTGACATTTGGCATTTGCCTACGATTAAGCCGAAAACGATTTAAATCCGAGTAGGGCGGATGAGCGCAGCGTTATCCGCCAATTTGAAGAGTAGAGATTGGTTACATGCGGCGGATAACGCCTACGGCTCATCCGCCCTTGTATCTTTCCCCAAGTAGTGATTAGCTATCACTACCTGAAGCAGAGAGAGCTTGAATCCGCCCTTAAGGCTTGACCTTGTAGCGTAGACAAAGCCCTCTGCTTCACCTCTCTC
>JBJXEA010000013.1:0-15979 GCA_046155285.1 Methylophilaceae bacterium
CCGATAAATCCCTTGCAGAGGCGGTGAAAAAACTGAATCATAGACCCCGTAAGTGCCTAGACTATCGCACTCCCCATGAGGTCTTCCAAGAGGCTAAACGTGGTGCGGTTGCAATGTGAATTCACCATTGACTAGCAGATTGCCGCAAACTGGAACCCTCATATCCGGCTCGGCGAGCGGCTTCCGTGGCACTCACGGCACCGGCGACAAGGTGTTGCACAAATTGTTCTTGGCTTTCGGTTAAGTCCGGCATTTTATCGTTCTAGGTGTTTTGTGAGCCTCATTGGGAGATTTTGGTTTTTGATGAATTCAAATAAATCTCTGCCACCGACCATCATCCCATCTTGAAATAGCTTGTTTTGTTGTGAATCGATACTTTTGAAATACAGTTCCTTTGATTTATCTGAGCCGAACAACTTATCGTAACTGACGCACATATAAGCCATAGACTCCGTCATGTTGTCAATTTTTAAGGCTTGATAAACAGCATCATGAAATCCAAATACATACCCCAAGGCCCACAAATCATTTTCAATCTTTTTGCTGTCCCCTTTAATCAAAATGAGTTGCAATTCAAGACTTGTTGAGATTAATGCTGATGCGTGTATTATTTTTTGTTTTTGTTCTCTTTCAAATGCATAAAAAAGTAACAACTCTGTCACTAGAGAAAATATGCTAATAGCCCATGCAATTTTACTGGTTTCAAGAAATCCAGCATTTCCCCAACAATACTCAAATAAGACTGGGAGTGCTGAAAATCCAAAAAAAGGCATTCTAAAAGATAGGAAAGAGACGAGAGCAATAACAAATACAGTGCCTATGACACTGAAGAAAGTAAGATGAAAGGTGTCCGTTGAAAATACAGTCCACAACATAAATGCTACGACAAGTATTGTGGCAATAGCCTTTAACAAACTTGCAAACTCCGTTAGCTTCATCCCGCCCCTCCCATTCATCGTCTTGTATTTTTCAGAATAGTTTCTGTTGCTCCACCACCTTTAACAACTCTCCCGGCGTAACCTGCAAGAAGTCACATAGCCGCCCCAGCACATCACGGTCAAATGAACTCACACGGTCGTGATACCAACGGTCTAGCACCGCCCTTGCAATGCCTGTGTCCCGCGACAAGTCCGAAATCTTGATACGCCGCTCGCCAAGTATCGCTGAGAGTTTGCATGTAATCATTACAAATTTTCCTCAATAGTGCAATAATTTACTCTGTAAAGAGTAATAAATACTTATGTTATTGGTAATTGTAGCCCTTGAAATCAATAAATTACAGTGGAAAGTTAAGCGCGAGCCTTCAAGCGGATTTCGAGGAGCGCGCCGCCATCATGCAATTCGATGGTGGCTTATCCCAAGCCAAGGCAGAAAATGAAGCCATGCGTATTGTCACCCACCCACAGCAGCAGCTTCAAAAAACGTGCAAATGGAACGCGCGGGAAACAGAATGCAACTGCCTAGACAAGGATAGCGATTGCTTTTGGGTGTGGGTTTTTCAAAGATAAAGCCTAGCGACAACAATCTGAAAAAAAGTCTGACCAGCTCAATTTTTGTCGGCACTGGATGGATAGAGCAACCGCGTCGCAAATACCCACCCCCGCAGGGGTCACCCCCTCCCTCACAAATCGCTGGTGACCCCGTCTGGAAAATGCGCTACAAGCACACCAGCCCCACGATGCAAGGCTGCCGTTTGACTTGATGAGCGTGTGGTCGTAGCATGGCTGAGTTCTTTCATTGGACGTGGTTGCAAAGGTCGAGGCGTATATAAATCCGTATACATTCAAAGACTGATTCTTTAATGTCAGCCACTACATTGGTTTACAGCGACGGTTTAGATGCCCTCCGTCGCACCAGTAACAATCTCTAAGCAAGCTAAAATCTCACAAACCAATTATCATTGAATGGTGATTTTTTGGAGTTAGCAAAAATGCGATTAAACCTGTGGCAACAAATGGTAATGATGAGTTCATTGCTTATCAGTCTATCCAGCAACGCCTATGCGGAAGGTTCATACAACGAAACCTATAACGTGATGGGCTGCAAATCATATCTGGTGAGCAAAGACCAAACCCGTGGCTGGCTTATTGGCTATTTGAATGCATTGGACAGCGGCAATGTGTTGCAGGGCAGAAATCCCCAACAAATTTACAGGCTAGTGGATAATTATTGCCGCGCAAACCCATATTACACATTAGACGATGCGGCAAAAGCCGTCTTAATGCGGCTAAAGAGGCAATAAAGCCGAGCCTTTACGTGCTTTTTATTGAATTGTGGGCTGAAAAATAAACGAACAGATGCCGTTTTGGCTTGCCAGAGCTTCTAATAAAATCACCACAAAGGTCACTAAATCGTAGAAGAGCAAGATTGTGCCGATGTCGAAAATGTCTGATTCATTCTCTTTACCAACTTAAAAAGTAGTCTGGGTGAAACGAAGTGAAACCCGGGTTCCGTTGCACTCCACCCAGGCTACGCTTGCTAGGGTTACTAACTCTTAGAAGAACGGGATGCCGCCGATAAGGTTCACCTACTCTGCTTTCAAACTCGCAACAATGTCGTGAATATCCTTCTTCATACCAGGCAGATGGTCATGAATTGTCCTCCAGACGATTTCCAAGTCAACCTTGAAGTATCCATGAGCTATCTGGTTACGCAGCAAATAGGCATCACCCCATGGAACCTCTGGATGCTGTGCCACAAAATCAGGATGGTATCTTTCAAGATTGCGAGAGGCCTCACCAATAACCTCAAAGTTTCTAATGACAGCATCTTGGGTCTTTTCATCTTCAAGAAAGCCAAGCTCGGACATATCCTCGACATAATGAAAAATGCGCTGAATAGCCATAAGCACATGATCAAGATAGTCAGGAATGCGTAGTTCATCGGATTTACTCATACCGGAGTAGCTTCCAACAGAACCCTATCTCTGAATTTCTCAGGCAGCGCCTTAGGAGTCAATACATCCACTGGCACGCCCAGCATGGCTTGAAGTTTCCCCTGAATTCTTGCTAGATCAAATAACGTGGTTTGTGGCGTAGGGTCAACCAGAAGATCAAGATCACTTCCATCAATGTCCTCACCATGCAATACAGAACCAAACACGCGCACATTACAAGCACGATGAGATTCGACAATTTGGCGGATTGCTTCACGGTGATTATTTAATGCTTCGGACGGCTTCATTCCAATTTCCAATAATGAACATAAAATCAATCTAAATCATACAATAAAAAACGGCACCCGAAGGTGCCGTTTTAGCTTGTCAGTGCTTCTAATTAAATCACCGCTAGGGTGACTAACTCTTAGAAGAACAGGATCGCGCCGATGTCGAAAATGTCAGATTCATTTTCTTGACCGGATTGATTCTCAGACGTTACCTTCGAGTACTCAGCAACTAGGTTCAAGTTTGAGGTCAAAGGATGATAAGCACCAACAGTCCACATTTCATTGGATTTAACCAAGTTACCTGTGGTTGCAGTAGCAGTACCAGCAGTAGCAGCAACCAGAGTTTCACCAGAAGCTAAATCAAGGTTAGATATACCCCAGCTAGCTCCAATGGTGGTACCTGTAGGCAGTTTATACTTACCTTGAACGTAGCCACCATCGCTGTCGCGGCTTGCACCGCTAGCAGCAAAGCCGTCTGACAGAATGCCAGTGGTACCTACGCCTTCACCAGTGTAGTAGTAACCTACCACGTTGAAACCAGCGAAGTTTACGCTAGCACCAATACCAAAAACGTCAGCACTGTCATTGATGGCGGCGGCGGCGGCTGTAGCAGAAGCTGCAGAAGTCAAACCAGTAACTGAGCTAAATACACCAGGAGCAAAGCCAGCAGCGATTGCTGGAGATTGAACGTCTTGATGCATGCCTTCAACCCAAGCCTTACCGGAGAAGTCGCCAGCCCAAGAGTAGCTCACAACACCTTCGATACCTGGGGTATCTTGGTTGTCAGCAATAGTACGGCTCAGAGCACCTGCCAAATTGGTAGAACCCCATGGTTGACGGATACCAGCGGTAGCTTGGAAGCCGTTGAAATCAGGGGTGGTGTAGTTGATTTGACCAGTGAAGTCAGCGTACAGGAAGCCGGTACCGATACGACCCAAAGTGGTGGTGGAACCGCCACGAGTGCCAACAGCGCCTTGTGAACCAACGCCCAACAGGGTTTGGTCGTTCAGGATGGCATTAGCGCCAAATACGCCCAGATCCAGACCTACCTTAACAGAACCCCAAGACTTGTCACCGAAGGTCAAGTTAGCTTGACGATGTTCAGAACCGCCGCCGCTACCACCGCCCAGACCAGCTTTGGAAGAAGCACCTGGTTGGAAGCTGATGGTCCAGCTGATGTCCAGATTGTTTTCGCGCTTCTTGCCGGTGATGCCGAGCCATGAAGGCAACAGGCCGGTGTTGATGGAGCTAGAACCGCTACCATTGTTACCAGCAGTGTTTGCCAAACCACCAGAAACGACATTAGCGTCGGAGCTGTCGTTGTAGATGTAGAACGCGTTGACGTTACCGTTGATGTCAACAGTCCAGTCACCGGCTGGGATTACGATACCAGCTTGAGCAGCGGTTGCGCCCAGAGCCAGTGCAGCAGCAACTGCCAGATTGAGTTTCTTATTCATAAAACCTCCAAATAAAGTTTCTAAAAGTTTTTGGGTTTGATGCATCAAACCCAATTCAAGTGCTTAACTCCCGTTTCTACTGTTGCTGAGTGTTTAACCACCCCAGCGCTTTCGCGCTACCCCACCTAAGGAAAGGAGGGGAGAAACCACAGAACCGAGAGAGTTCGCGAACTCCCCTTGCGAGAAGTTGAACCCATTGTGCCAAGGCGAGTGAGGTAGGGGCAAGGTTTTTTTGCGTTTTTGGCAACGTGAAGCTAGGAGTGTTGTGTTTTTGCAACAAACCACGTTTTTGTAGGAGCGCCGCCCTCGGCGCGATAAATTAACAAGCAATCGCGCAGGGAGCGCCGCTCCTATAGTGATTGACGTGCCGTGAGGCTATTGTAGGAGGGGCGCCCTCGCCCCGATTGATCGTTGATTCCTTGCGCCTTTGTCAAAACCATCGCGCCGGGGGCGGCGCTCCTACAGGTACGGTGCTAAAATTTGGCGATGAATTCGGACAAACCTCACGCTAAGAATCTACGCAAAGGCCGCGTCTCACTTGACCATCAGGTTTATCACATTATCGCTACTACCTTTGATCGCAAGCCTGTGTTTGCTGATTTTCATGCTGCGCGGTTGCTGATTGCCGCATTGCGCCACGAGGCGGAGCGTCATCATGCCGAGACATTGGCGTTTGTGGTGATGCCCGACAATTCTCATTGGTTGATGCAATTGGCAGCAGGGCAGGAGCTTGCTTCAATAGTGGGAGCGGTTAAGTCTGTAGTGGCTCATCAGTTGGGTGAGCGACTTTGGCAAGCTGGGTTTTATGACCATGCGCTACGGCGTGATGAAGATTTGCCTGCGGTGGCAAGGTACATCGTGGCGAATCCTTTGCGGGCAGGATTGGTGCAGCGATTGGGCGATTATCCGCATTGGGATGCGGTGTGGTTGTAAAGGGTTGTCGCGTGTTTGCGAAAAGCATCGCGCCGAGGGCGGCGCTCCTACAAATGCGTGTTGCCAATACAGCCCAATATAAAGTAATATCGCATTACCGTATTACTTATGGCAATCATCATGCAGACTGTATCCAAGCTCACAAGTAAATACCAAGCCACTATTCCACAAGTTGTCAGAGAGGCGTTGAGCCTTAATCAGGGGGATACTGTAGCATTTGACATCGCCGACGGTGTGGTGCGGTTGCGCCGTGCTTCGCCTGTAGATTTAATCTACGCGCAAGGTTTGTCTGCAACGCTTGAAGAATGGCACTCGCCCGCCGATGATAAGGCTTATAGCGATCTATGACCCCACGTCCTTTTGATGTTGTTGTTGTACCTTTTCCATTCACCGACAAATCACAACAGAAGCGCCGTCCCGCACTGGTGCTATCAAGCACATTGTTTGGAAGCATCGCCAATCACAGCGTGATGGCGATGATTACTAGCGAAGAAAATGCTGGCTGGCCACTGGATGTGTTGTTGCAAGACCTCGCCTCTGCTGGCTTATCTGCGCCATCCGTGGTGAGGATGAAATTATTCACTTTGGATCATCGCTTTATCATTCGGCATATCGGGGAGCTGGCTCAGCAGGATAGACAGCAAGTGCTGTTGTCGCTCAATCAATTATTCGCTGGCGTGATTGGCGACTAATCGCGCCGAGGGCGGCGCTCCTACAATAGTGGACGTGCCGTGAATCTTTTGTAGGAGGGGCGCCCTCGCCCCGATTTGGTTTTTCGCGCCGATTCAACATCTATCGCGCCGGGGGCGGCGCTCCTACAGAAACCTACTCCCCAATAATCTTCACCAACACCCGTTTCTTGCGCCGTCCGTCAAATTCGCCGTAAAAAATCTGTTCCCACGGACCGAAGTCCAGCCGGCCTTCGCTAATCGCCACCACTACTTCGCGTCCCATCACTTGGCGTTTCATGTGGGCATCGGCGTTGTCTTCGCCAGTGCGGTTGTGGTGATAACCGCTGACTGGCTCGTGCGGAGCGAGTTTTTCTAGCCATACGCCGTAGTCGTGGTGCAAGCCGGATTCGTCGTCGTTGATGAATACGCTGGCGGTGATGTGCATGGCGTTGATCAGCGCCAAGCCCTCTTGCACGCCGGATTCGCGCAGGCAGGTGGCGATTTCCGGGGTGATATTGATGAAGGACATACGGTTGGGGGCGTTGAACCAGAGTTCTTTGCGGTAGCTTTTCATGGTATTTTCCTAGCTGTTAAAGAAACGAAGAAATTATATCTGAACATCGTAACAAGGGTCATCGTAGGAGGGGCGCCCTCGCCCCGATTAGGCTTGGATTATCGCGCCGAGGGCGGCGCTCCTACATCAGGGACTTAGAGAATTGACTATGGCAGATGCCATTTTCCACATTGATGCCGACGCAACCGGACGCAAACGCGTGGCGCTGACTGGGCGCTGGTCTCTACGCACGGCAAATAACGATTTTGGCGCTTTGCAGCATCAGCTAGCGCCTTTGTTCGCCGATCCTTTTGTGCAATGGGATTTAAGCCAGCTAGAGCAGCTGGATAGCGCGGCAGCGGCGATGTTGCTGACTGGCTGGAGCGGTAAGCTGGATGGGCGTATCGCACTCAAGCCTGAACATACTTCATTATTTAATGCACTCATCGCGCTGCCTGCCAAGGGTTCTAAAGAAGCGGCGCAAGGGACATTGCCGCATTGGTGGCAAGCGCTATGGACAAGCTGGCTGGGCTTCAGCCAGCATTTGATGGATTTTCTAGCGCTGAGCGGTCAGTTAACGCTGGAATGCTTGTATTTGCTGCGCCACCCGCGCGATATTCCGTGGAAAGAAATCACCGCCAATATGGTGAAAGGCGGAGTGATGGCGCTGCCAGTAACCGCGCTGGTGGGTGCGATGATAGGTGTCGCCATGAGCTATTTGATGGCGTTGCAGTTGCGCAAATTTGGCGCGGATATTTTCATTATCAACATTTTGGGGCTTTCCATCACCCGCGAGCTGGGGCCGATTCTGATGTCAGTGCTGGTGGCGGGGCGTTCCGGCTCGGCAATGACGGCGCAGATAGGTGTGATGCGGGTAACAGAGGAAATAGACGCGCTGACCACGATGGGCGTTTCGCAAGTGTTGCGCTTGGTGCTGCCCAAAGTGATAGGGTTGACCTTGGTCGCCCCCATGCTGCTGTTTTGGACTGCGCTGTGGGCGCTGATCGGTGGCATGATCGTAGCGTATTTCCAACTGGGCATAGGCTTCGAGTTTTTTATCGAATATCTGCCGCGCGTGTTAAAACCAGCTAACCTCACCATTGCTCTGATTAAAGGCGTGGTGTTTGGCTTGCTAGTAGCACTCATCGCCTGCCATTTCGGTTTGCGCGTCAAACCCAATACCGAAAGCCTTTCCGCCAGCACCACGGCCTCGGTGGTAACGGCGATTACGGTAGTGATTCTGGTGGATGCGCTGTTTGCGATTGCCACGCGGAGCATAGGTATATGAGCGCAGAAAACTCCGCTGAATCGGTAGGAGGGGCGCCCTCGCCCCGATTGACAGAGCATCGCGCCGAGGGCGGCGCTCCTACCTATAAAGCAAGGCGGCGCGACGCAGCAGTATGCGAGATACGCCACGTTGCCACTAAATTTGGCAGCACCGTCATCCACAAGAACTTGTCACTGACCATTAAACCCGGCGAGGTGATGGCGTTGGTGGGCGGTTCTGGTAGCGGCAAGACCACTTTATTAAGGCACATCGTCGGGCTGACGCAACCTAGCAGCGGCGAGATTCTGCTCTTTGGCGAATCGCTCAATAACGCAAGCCGCGCCGAGCGCCAGCGCCTGCATAACCGTTTTGGCGTTTTGTTTCAGCAAGGTGCGCTGTTTTCTGCGCTTACGGTGTTCGACAACATTGCTTTTCCGTTGCGCGAACTCAAGCAATTTGACGAAAACACCATCCATACGCTGGTCATGCATAAACTGTCACTGGTCGAATTAGAACCGCAACATGCCTGGTTGCTGCCCGCACAACTCTCTGGCGGCATGGTCAAGCGCGTAGGGCTAGCAAGGGCGCTGGCGCTGGAGACTGAGTTGCTGGTGCTGGACGAACCCACCGCTGGACTCGACCCTGACCGTAGCGAGAAATTTGTGAAGTTGATTAAAAATCTGCGCCAGCAATTGGGGTTGACGGTGATTTTCGTCACGCATGATTTGGATACGCTGGCATCCTTGGCCGACCGCGTGGCAGTGCTGGCGGATCAGCGCATCGTGGCGTGTTGTGCGATCGCGGAGCTGGGCAAAGTTGACCATCCGTTTGTGCGTAACTTTTTTGAAGGCGTGCATAAACGGCTGGAGAAGGTAATATGAGAAGACCATTTGTAGGAGGGGCGCCCTCGCCCCGATCAGGTTTTTCGCGCCAATTCAACAGCTATCGCGCCGAGGGCGGCGCTCCTACATGATCGAATATGGAAAATAAAGCCTACACATTTATCGCTGGACTCTTTGCGCTTTTGTTGACCGGTGCGGTTCTCACCGCATTCTGGTGGCTGGGTGGCACACACACGCCGCAAAAAGTCTATCAAATCACCTCGGTTTTTCCAGTCTCCGGCCTCAACTCGCAAGCCGCGGTGCGCTTTCGCGGAGTGACGGTAGGTCGGGTGGAAGACATTCAGTTCGATCCAAGCAATCCGCGCAACATTCTGATTGGCATTTCGGTAGATGAGAGTTTGCCATTAACGCGCGGCAGTTTCGCCCAACTGGCGCAGCAAGGCGTGACCGGTTTGGCCTATATTGAGTTGGATGATGATAGCAAAGACCATGTCGCGCTTGGGAGCGGGCAGATTCCCTTGCGTGAGTCTGATATTAGCGAGCTTATGAAATCAGGCAAAAATATCATAGCCAAAACTGAAAAGCTGGAAGATAGCGCCGGCAAATTGCTGGGGACGCTGAACCAGATTGTGAATGAAGAAAATTCAAAAAAGATTACCCGATTAATAGACAATATGGAGCGTTCCAGCGCAGTGCTGGAGCCGCTATTACGCTCATCGCAACACACTAGCGAACGTGCAGGGAAGCTGATGGACGAGATCAAACCACACGAGCTTTCTGCTACGTTGGATGCGGTACGTCTGGCTTCCATGAGTGCCAAAGAAACCGCGGAAACCGCACAGCCCACTTTGAAACAAGCGCGAGAATCGTTGGCCGAATTTGAGCGCATCGCACAACACCTCGAACAAGTGGCTGCCAGCACGGCGGATAACGTCAACGACGAAACCCTGCCGCGCATCCACCAGCTTACCGAACAACTGACGCACGATGCACAGAACTTAAATAAACTGATGCAAACGCTGGAGCAAAACCCGCAAAGCGCGATTTTCGGCAAACCGCAAGCGCAACCGGGGCCGGGAGAAAAGGGATTTCAACCATGAAGCAAGTAATTTTTCTGCTATTCGTAATGACACTTAGCGCCTGTGGAAGCCTACCCAAACAAGGCGCAGCGCCTGCCCAGTATGACTTCGGCATTTCGCCGACTACCAGTAGCAGCGTTGAGTTCTACTTAGGCAACGTTACCGCCCCCGCTGGCTTGGATGACAGCGACATGCGCTACCGCTTGGCCTACCAAAATCCTACGCAGGTTTTTGCCTACACCGAAAGCCGCTGGGCTGCCACGCCCGCAGCGCTTGTGGCAAGGCGCTTGCAGCAACGCTGGCTTTCCACCAATGCCCTGCCATGCAGCTTGAATTTGACGCTAGAAGTGTTCGACCAAGTATTCGACAGCACAAACAGCAGCCACGCCATCGTTAGGCTACGCGCCAATTTGCAACACAAAGGGAAAGTAAGCACCACGCTGATAGATCTTGAGCAAAAATCCCCAAGCGCTGATGCGCGTGGCGGCGTAGCGGCATTGATTACAGCCACGGATGCGGCTTTGGATAAGGCGGTGAGCTGGGCGAATGACCAAGAATGTAAATAAACCACCCCCGCCGCTAGCGGCGACCCCTCCTTGAAAAGGAGGGGAGGAGATGGTCGGTGAGCAATCGCCTTCGCCAAAGCAATACTCCCAATCCCCTCCTTTTCAAGGAGGGGTGGCGCAAAGCGCCGGGGTGGTTAAGCTACAAAACCCAAGGATTAAACAACTTCACCCCGCTGGCTTCCATGTCCTTGGTGTTGCGGGTGACTAGGGTCATGTCTTGAAAAATCGCACTGGCCGCAATCAGACTATCAATCATTGGCATCGGCTTTCCTTGCGCCTCTGCTGCGGCTTGCACCTCACCCCATTGCAACGCTTCATTGGCCTCAATCGCAATGGTTTGCCCGATAAAACGCGCTCTCACATCATTGTTTAGCCATGCTTGCAAGTCGTCTTTTTGAGCTGATACTGCCAACTTGCTAATACCCTTCTGAATTTCACCCAAGGTGATGCTACTGATAAAGCAATTCGCGTGATTTTGTTGTTGTATCCAATCGACAACTGCCTGATTGGGGGTTTTCTTAACCAGCTCAGAAATTACGCAAGTATCTAGTAAAAAATTCATCTACTCGCTCAAATCTATATCACGAGGGAGTTCCTTGCTGCGCGTCAGATCTAGCTCCAAGCCATACAAAGGCGAATCTTGAAAGAACTGAAACAAGTTCTTTTGAGGCTGCTTAATACGCTTGTATTCCTCCATGGAAAGCACCACCACCACCTCGCGTCCATGCCGCGTGACCGTTTGCGGGCCGTGGGTCAGCGCTTCTTCCACCACCTCGCTGAAACGGTTTTTTGCCTCCTGCAATTGCCATATAGCATTCATGACGCGCCTCCAATTCTGTCTAGTCTGGCTAGAATAGGACGAAATCGTTGCGATTTCAAGGGAAAAATAAGGGTAGGTTGGTGCTGAGCATAGCGAAGCCCAACAAGCGCGGTAAACGCTGGGCTTGGCAGCCCAGCCTACGAACTATGAAGCCGTGACGTTTGGTGTGCGAATGCGAATATGCAACTCCCGCAATTGCTTCTCATCCACCTCATTCGGCGCTTTTGCCAGCAAACACTGCGCGCGCTGCGTCTTGGGGAAGGCGATTACGTCGCGGATAGATTCTGCGCCTGCCATCAGCGTTACCAAACGATCCAAACCAAACGCCAAGCCGCCGTGCGGCGGAGCGCCGTATTGCAGAGCCTCCAGCAAGAAGCCGAACTTTTCTTGGGCTTCTTCTTTGCTGATATTGAGCGCGTCAAACACTTTGGATTGCACTACTTGGCTGTGGATACGCACCGAGCCGCCACCGACTTCCCAACCGTTGATGACCATGTCGTAGGCTTTGGACAATGCCCCACCGGGATTGCTGGTGAGCAGGTCTTCGTGGCCGTCTTTGGGGGCGGTAAAGGGATGATGCAGCGCTGTCCAGCGATTGTTTTCTTCGTCGTGTTCAAACATGGGGAAGTCCACCACCCACAGCGGCGCCCAGGCGCGGCCATCTACGTGGCCTTTTTCGTGGCCGACTTTGGCACGCAAAGCGCCCAGTGCCTCGTTGACCACTTTGGTTTTATCCGCGCCGAAGAACACGATGTCGCCGTTTTGTGCGCCGGTGCGATCTATGATGGCTTGAAGCGCTTTGACGTGAATGTTTTTCACAATCGGGCTTTGCAGACCCTCTTCATTGAGCTTGGTAATGTCGTTGATTTTGATATACGCCAAGCCTTTAGCGCCGTAAATCTTGACGAATTCGGTGTAGGCATCAATCTCGCTGCGGCTAATCGCCGCGCCGTTAGGCACGCGCAAAGCAGCGACACGGCCACCTTCCATGTTGGCAGCGCCGGAGAATACTTTGAAATCCACGTCTTTCATCACATCGGAGAGTTCGGTGATTTCCAACGTCACGCGCATGTCCGGCTTATCCGAGCCGTACTTGGCCATGGCTTCGGCGAAGGAGATTCTGGGGAAGGCCGCGGGCAGGTCTATGTTTTGCACACTTTTGAACATCTGGCGAATCATTTCTTCGACGATGTTCATAATCTGCTCTTCACTCATGAACGAGGTTTCGATGTCCACCTGGGTAAATTCAGGCTGGCGATCAGCGCGTAAGTCCTCGTCGCGGAAGCATTTTACGATTTGGAAATAGCGGTCAAAACCCGCCACCATTAACAGTTGTTTGAACAATTGCGGTGATTGCGGCAGCGCAAAAAACTGCCCTGCGTGAACACGCGACGGCACCAAGTAATCTCTCGCACCTTCTGGCGTAGAACGCGTCAGCATCGGCGTTTCCACTTCGATAAAACCGTTCACATCGAGGAAATCGCGCAAGGTTTTGGAGACGCGGTAGCGCAACATCATGTTCTTTTGCATGGCCGGACGGCGCAGGTCTATGTAGCGGTGTTCCAGCCGTACCGTCTCAGACAAATTGTCGTCATCCAGCATAAACGGTGGGGTGAGCGAGGGATTGAGAATCTCGATTTCGCTCGCCAGCAATTCCACTTCACCGGTGGGGATGTTGGCGTTGACCGTGCCTTCTGGTCGCGCACGCACTTTACACACTACTTTCAGCACGAATTCATTACGCACGGTTTCGGCGTTGGCAAACGCCTCGGCGGTGTCCGGGTCAATCACAATTTGCGACATGCCGCTACGGTCGCGCAAATCAATAAAAATCACCCCGCCGTGGTCACGGCGACGGTGCGCCCATCCACATAGGGTAACGGTTTGGCCAATATGTTGGCTGGTGAGTTCGCCACAGTAATGAGTACGCATAGTTATTGTAGTATGTAAAAAATTAAGTTTAGATTAACCACAGATGAACACAGATGCACACAGATAAAACCCAGAACCATCCCCATCATTCCAGTGAAAACTGGAATGGCTTAGGTGCCTTTTGATCTTATTTGTGTTCATCCGTGTTCATCTGTGGATTATGGGTTTTCATGTTTGGGCGCTACCACCCCCATCGAGATGATGTACTTCAGCGCCTCGTCCACACTCATGTCCAGCTCTATCACATCGTTGGCGTGCATCATCAAAAAGAAGCCGGAAGTCGGGTTGGGCGTGGTCGGCACGTAAACGCTGATGTAGTCACCTTTGAGGTGATTAGCCACATCGCCGCCCGGTTGGCCGGTTTGAAACGCGATTGTCCAGCTTCCTTCGCGGGGATACTGCACCAGCAGGGCTTTGCGGAAGGCGTTGCCGGAATCGGAAAACAGCGTGTCGCTCACTTGTTTGACGCTGGCATAGATGGACTTCACTACCGGCACGTGCCCCAGCAAGGCCTCCCACACCACCACTAGGCGCTTGCCCAATATATTCGCGGCGACTAGGCCGGTGAATAGCACGATGAACAAGGTCAAAATCACGCCAAAGCCGGGGATATGTACGCCCAGCAAATTGTCTGGCCGCCAAGCGGGTGGCAGCAGCAGCAGAGATTGATCTAATACACCGATAAGCGTGCTGAGCACCCAAATGGTGATCACCAAGGGCACGAGAACTAGCAAACCGGTAATAAAGTAGCGTTTCATGATGTTTATGGATTGGTAGCGGGCGTAGCAGGGCTGCTAGCAACTGGCGCAGGTGCCGCCTCTGATGCAGTTGCATTAGCTGGCGGCTTGCCGCTACCTTTGAAATCACTCGCGTACCAGCCGCTGCCTTTCAACTGAAATCCAGCGGCGGAGACTTGTTTGATGAAAGTTTCTTTGCCGCAATCAGGACACACCTTGAGCGGTGCATCGTTAATTTTACGCAACATTTCCTTTTCAACGCCGCAACTGGTGCAGCGATATTCGTAAATTGGCATAGCAGTAACCTTTTGCAAAGGCGCGATTATACCCGATAGAAGAACGGATGTAGGAGCGTCGCCCTCGGCGCGATCTTCCCTCACCCCAACCCTCTCCCAGAGGGAGAGGGAGTCTAATGCGTGACGCCGAGGGCGGCGCTCCTACAGGCTTTATAAGGCGCTTGAGGCCGCACGAACAAAGTCTTCAAATTCGTTCGCAGGCAAAGGATGACTCAAGAAATAGCCTTGATAAGCATGACAGCTCAAGCGCTTGAGATATTCGCGTTGCGACCGGCTTTCCACGCCCTCGGCCATCACCTGCAAACCTAGGCTATAACCCAGCGCGATAATGGTGCGGATAATGGCGCTGTTGTTGGAGTTAGTGAGTACGTCTTTGACAAAAAACTGGTCTATTTTAAGCTGGCTCAGCGGCAAGCGTTTCAGGTAAGCCAGCGAAGAATACCCTGTACCAAAATCATCCAGTGAGAAACTCACCCCCTCGGCCTTGAGCGCAGCCATTTTGTCTATGGCTTCCTCCACGTTGTCTACCAACAGCCCCTCGGTCAACTCCAGTTTCAAACGATAAGGATTCGCGCCGGTTTCTTGCAAGGTTGCCAGCACTTGCGCTAGAAAATCGGGATGGCGAAATTGGCGCGGACTGACATTAACCGACAGACTGATATGCGCCAAATCTGGCTGCTCCGCCCATGCTGCCAGTTGCTTACACGCGGCTTGCAACACCCACTGGCCGATGTCGCTGATGAGACCAGTTTCTTCGGCTAAGGCGATAAAGGTGGCAGGCAGAATTTGCCCGTTTTCGGGATGCTGCCAGCGCACCAGCACTTCTGCACTCTGCAGCTTGCCGTCGTCGTCCAGTTGCGGTTGAAAGTGCAGCACGAACTGCTGCTTCTCCAAGGCGAGATGCAGACCTTTTTCAGTGGCAGCACGTAGCGAAATGGCGGCTTGCATGGCGGGTTCAAAGAAGCGCAAGGTGTTGCGACCTGCGCTCTTGGCTTGATACATGGCTAAATCTGCATTTTTTAGCATCTCATCAACGCTACTGGCTTGGTCACCAAACAAGGTGATGCCTATGCTGGGTGTGCAGCGATGTTCGTGTGTTCCCAGCTCAAACGGTGTACTAAAGCTGGCGAGGATTTTCTCACCCACCACACGCGCTTGCGTGGCGGCATCTTCAGCCACTTCGCTGATTTCTTCCAGCAGCAACACAAACTCATCACCGCCCAAACGCGCCACGGTGTCACTCTCACGCACACACAGATTGAGCCGCTCGGCGACTTGCTGCAACAGCAGGTCGCCCATGTCATGCCCCATGGTGTCGTTGAGTGTTTTGAAATTATCCAGATCAATGAATAGCACCGCGCCCATGCGCTTGGTGCGGTCACTGACGAGCAGGGCTTGTTGCAAACGGTCATGCAACAACTGGCGGTTAGGCAGATTGGTAAGGCTGTCATAAAAAGCCAGATGCTGGATTTCGGCTTCTGCGGCTTGGCGCTCCATTTCAGCGCCAGCGCGCGTGGCGAAAATTTTCAGGGTTGCAATAATGGCTTCTGAGCGCTGTAAAGAATGACGATAAAAGACATTGACTATCCCTATCAGATCAAAAACAGCATTGCGAATGCGCACCCCCACATAGGCTTCCACCCCAAGCTCAACGAACAAAA
>JBJXEA010000014.1:0-72752 GCA_046155285.1 Methylophilaceae bacterium
TTGGCGCGCAGCAGCATGGCACCGTCGGCGTGTTTGTCGTCGCGCATTTCGCGGAAAAGTTTTAGGTTTTCTTCGACTGGACGATCACGCCACGGCGAGTTTTTGCCCGGCTCGGTCAAAGTGCCTCGCGTGGCACGCATCTCATCCGCCGTTTGCTGGTCAACATAAGCCAAACCCGCCTCAATAAGCGCCTCGGCAGCACGGTACATAAAATCGAAATAGTCGCTGGCGAAATACAAATGGCTTTCACCGAACGCCTCCCAACCAAAGCCCAGCCATTGCACCATCTCGGTGATGGAATCCACGTATTCCTGTTCTTCTTTCTCCGGGTTGGTGTCGTCGAAGCGCATGTGGCACACGCCGCCATAATCACGCGCCAGACCGAAGTTGAGGCAGATACTCTTGGCATGGCCGATGTGTAGGTAACCATTGGGTTCTGGTGGAAAGCGCGTGCGAATTTTCGCAGGGTCAGGCTCACCTGCGGCATGGTGCGAGGCATCGCCGGGGCTGCGTGCCCAGTGGCGGCTGGCATTAGTGCCATTAGCAAGATCACGGTCTATGATGCCTCGTAAAAAGTTGGAGGCAGGAGCGGCTGGAGTTTTGTGTTCAGACATTTTGGTTGAGCAGTGTTTGGTTGGGGGCTATTTTACACCGTAGCGGTGCGTGGGCGGTGAGCAGGTATAATTCAATCAATATCATGCAGTACCGTCATTTCCGCGAAAGCGGGAATCCATTCTAGCCAGATAAAGAGAGGCATAGATACACTTCGCTCCGTTGATATTTGACTGGATTCCCGCCTCCGCGGGAATGACGAAGGTAATAAACTACCGTGAAATCTGTGGCTAAACTATCCTGAAATGAACACGCACACCTTCCCTATTTTGCGCCTACTCGCCGACGGCGGCTTTCACTCCGGTGAGGCTTTAGGCCAGCGCCTAAAAATAAGCCGCGCAGCGGTGTGGAATTCGCTGCAACAAGCGCAAGACTTGGGTGTGGAGATTTATTCGGTGCGCGGTAAGGGCTACAAACTGGCGCAGGAAGTGGATTTTCTGGATGCCAGACAAATCCTGAAAACGCTAGGCACTGATGCGCAAACTTTTACGCTGGAAATCCTAGAAACCTGCGATTCAACCAACAGCCTGTTGATGCAACGGGCATCCAACGGCGCGGCGCATGGCACTTGCCTAGTGACAGAAATTCAAGCCAATGGGCGCGGACGGCGAGGTAAGACATGGGTTTCCGGCCTAGGTGCCAGCCTTACTTTTTCCTTGCTGTGGCGCTTCAGCAACGGGGCGAGTGGTTTGGGTGGGCTTAGTTTGGCCGTAGGTGTGGCTTTAGCGCGGGCATTGAAAGCGCTTGGCGCAGAAGGCATCGCCCTCAAGTGGCCGAACGACGTGCTGTACCAGAACCGTAAACTGGCCGGAATATTGATCGAGCTGCAAGGTGAGATGATGGGGCCGAGTACCGCCGTGATCGGCATCGGCTTGAACGTGCATCTGCCGGAAGTCACACGCCAAAGCATAGACCAGCCTGTGGCGGACATGCAGGAGATCAAACCCGTTCACCGGAATGATTTATTGGCGAGCTTGTTCAAGCATTTGAACGCAGTGTTGACGCAATTTGAACGCGAGGGGTTCGCCCAATTGCGCGACGAGTGGCTTGCTCTGCACGCCTATCAAGACAAGCAAGTGCGTCTGTTGTTGCCCAGCGGTGAAGAACAGTTTGGCACAGTGACAGGCATCGCCGAGGACGGCGCGCTGATGGTAGATAGCGGGCAAGCCATGAATCGTTATTCGTCAGCAGAAGTCAGTCTGCGAGGTGCTACATGATTCTGGCGATAGACGCAGGCAACACCCGCATCAAATGGGGCATCCACAGCAAGAAGTGGCTGGCGAATGGCGTTTTGGTGCATGGCGAAATCGCCAAACTGGCGGAGACCTTGCGCGACCACAAAATTACCCGCGTGGTGGTTTCCAATGTCGCGGGAAGTAAAGTTGAAAAAGCCATCAAAGCAGCACTGGCAAACACCCCGACGCTTTGGGTGAAAAGCAGTGCCGCCGCTTGTGGCGTGAAAAATGGCTACGACACCCCCGAACAACTAGGAAGCGACCGCTGGGCGGCGCTCATCGGCGCTCGGTATCACACCAAATCAGCTTGCATCGTGGCTTCAGCGGGAACGGCGCTCACCGTAGATGCGCTGTCATCAGACGGTACTTTTTTGGGGGGCATCATCGTGCCGGGGCTGGCGATTATGCAAGCGGCGCTCAGTGCCAATACGCAATTAAAACCAGAATTAGAACTAGAATTAAAACTAAACCGAGGCGAATTGGACGACTTCCCCACCAATACACATGATGCGATTGTCAGCGGTGCGCTACGGGCAATGTCCGGCGCGGTGTTGGCACAACATTTGGCGCTCACTTTGCATACCGGAAAACCGCCGCAGCTATTGCTGACTGGCGGTGATGCCGTCACGTTGCAAACGCTTTTGCCTGAAGGTGAGATAGCGGATAATCTGGTTTTACAAGGTTTAATACTTTTGGACAAGGAACTGAGCGCATGAAGTGGGTCGTTTGGGGGTTACTGTTTATCAACTTTGCACTGTTTGGGTTTTTCCAGGCAAGCAATTACATCAAGCAACAAGAAGAACCTGAGACCGTAAGTGCAGGCAAACCGGCTAACGATGGCGCAATCAAAGTGCTTTCAGATGAAGATCTTGCCGCCATGCCCAGACGTGCACCAGAACCAGAACCGTCTCCTGTGGTAATTGCATCGTGCTATGAATTGAGCAATCTCGCAGCAGCAGATGCCGCGGTCGCACAATCCACATTACAACAAGCTGGCGTGGATTTCGAAGTTAGAACTACCTATGAGATTAGCGGCGATACACGCTTTTGGGTATATATCCCGCCGCAAAAAACTTTGGAACGCGCACAGGATAAATTAAATGAACTCAATGCCTTGGGCATTACAGACAGCATAATCGTCAAAGACAAAAAATGGCAGAACGCCATTTCCTTAGGTGTATTCAAGAACGAAGCTCTGGCAACCGACTTCATGAAAACACTACATAACAAGGGCGTTAAAAGTGCCATCAAAGCTAAGCGCAACGGTGGCGCAAGCGAAGTAAGCCTGATTGTCAAACAAGTGTTACCAGCGCAAGCCGAGAAGTTGGCAAAAGTGAAACTTGGCCGCGGATCGCTCAAACCCATAGACTGTAATTAGGAGATTAACCATGAGCATTTTGAAAACAATAGCTAAAAAAGTTGCTGCCGCCGCTGCGGTGTTCGCCGTGAAAAAAGTGGCTGAAAAAGTGGCCTCAAAAGCCGCTGGAAAGGCTGCTAGTAGAGTTGCTAATAAGAAAATGGGGAGCGCTAAATAAAAGGCTAGAGAACTACCTTGTCTTTACCGCACGGCTTGCTGGATTCGATTGGCTACGCACAATAAATGGGGTGTTGGTTTGTTCGGCCAATCGGCGTGCGTTTTCCGCAGCACGTAACAACGCTTGCGGTGCTTTCTTAAGATCGGGGTCTTGCGAGTGCGAAACAGTAGCTTTCATACCTGCCCTCCTTCGTCCAGCAGTTCTGGTGGGGATGTCGAATTATCATACAGTTGCCAGCTATTCACCAGCAGTTTGTAGCGCTCTAAATTCTTGATCCCCGTAGCAAATCGCCGCCTTACTACCGCTTCTGGTACATGATGACCGCCCTGCGCAACACGCGCTGCCACTCTAGCTAAAGCCATTTCAGCATCTGGCAAGGATAGGAAAATCAGCTTAACCACATAGCCCATTTGCTGCCAACTTGGAATCATCTGAGCATATGCTGAGCCGGACAAGGTGGTTTCAAAAGCAAAACTCTCACCTTGCTCGACATTATTTTTGATTTCCTTCAGCATTAAGCGTCCCGCCTTGAATGCCGCACGTATTGGCTCAAATGGCGACAGCCCAGCAGCAATCAGATCAGCATTGATGAAATTAGGGCAATCCGCCTCATTGGGCAGAAACTCACGCGCAAACGTGGTTTTCCCCGCCCCATTTGGTCCCGCGATTATAACGATACGCTTATTGTGCATAAATGCCCCAACCACCTCTTAAAGCTTACATCGCTGCGACGACCTGATCACCCATCTCGGAGCAAGAAACCTTCTTCGTTCCGGCTTCAAAAATGTCGCCAGTGCGGTAACCCGCAGCCAGCACCTTCTTCACCGCACCTTCGATACGACTGGCGGCTTCTTCGTTGTTGAAGGTGTAGCGCAGCATCATGGCAGCGGAAAGAATCGTAGCTAGAGGGTTAGCCAAGTTCTTGCCGGCGATGTCCGGTGCAGAACCGTGGGATGGCTCATACAAGCCCTTCTTGGTTTCATTCAAGGAGGCCGATGCCAGCATGCCGATAGAGCCGGTGAGCATGGAAGCCTCATCGGACAGGATGTCGCCAAAGATATTGCCCGTCACCATCACGTCGAACTGCTTGGGGTTGCGAATAAGCTGCATGGCGGCGTTGTCCACATACATGTGGGTGAGCTGAACTTGTGGATACTCTTTTGCTACGTCAATCACGATCTCTTTCCAGAATTCGGTGGTTTCCAGCACGTTAGCCTTGTCCACGGAGCACAGTTTCTTTTGGCGCTTCATGGCGATGCCGAATGCTACATGCGCGATACGGCGCACTTCTGGCTCGGAATAGACCATGGTATTGAAACCTTCACGTTCACCCTTGTCGTTGACACGCATACCGCGTGGTTGACCAAAATATACGTCACCAGTGAGTTCACGCACGATCATGATGTCGAGGCCAGCCACCACTTCCGGCTTCAAGGTAGAAGCGTTGGCGAGTTCAGGAAACAGCACAGCCGGACGCAAGTTAGCGAACAGACCGAGATCCTTGCGGATACCCAATAGACCGCGCTCAGGACGCAATGGGCGATCCAGCGTGTCGTATTGCGGGCCACCTACAGCTCCGAGCAGCACGGCATCAGCCGCGCGACAGATTTTTTGGGTGAATTCAGGATACGGTGCGCCATAGACATCGTAACCTGCGCCACCCAATGGCGCTTCTTCAAATTCCATCTTCAGGCCTTCGCTACGGAGAACCTCTAGTACGCGCATGGCTTGAGTGATGATTTCCGGACCTATGCCGTCTCCCGGCAACACTGCGATTTTCATATCAATTCCTTAATAAATTATGCGAATAACCAAGGCTGAGAAGCCTTGTGTTTGGTTTCGAATGCCTTGATCTCGTCCGCGTGTTGCAGCGTCAGGCCAATTTCATCCAGCCCGTTGAGCAGGCAGTGCTTACGGTGCGGCGTGATGTCGAACTTGAAGGATTCACCGGACGGCATGGTGACCGTCTGCGATTCCAGATCGACATTCACGTGATAACCTTCGCTCGCTAGGCATTCCTTGAACAGTTTGTCCACGACATCAGCAGAAGCGACGATAGGCAGGATGCCGTTCTTGTAGCAATTGCCAAAGAAAATGTCGGCAAACGATGGCGCGATAATGACCTGAAAACCGAAGTCTTCAATCGCCCAAGGTGCATGCTCACGGCTGGAACCACAGCCGAAATTCTCACGTGCCAGCATGATCTGTGCATTCTTGTAGCGCGGCTGGTTAAACACGAAGTCCTTGTTCAGCGGGCGTGTGCTGCAATCCATACCCGGCTCGCCGTGGTCGGTGTAACGCCACTCATCAAACAGATAAGGGCCAAATCCAGAGCGCTTGATGGATTTCAAAAACTGCTTAGGGATAATCGCGTCTGTATCCACGTTTGCGCGATCAAGCGGAGCTGCCAACCCGTCAATCTTAATAAAAGCTTTCATAGTGTTCTTCCTCTTATGCTTGCGTGCGAATATCGACAAAATGGCCGGCAATAGCGGCTGCTGCTGCCATTTGCGGGCTCACAAGGTGGGTACGCCCACCCTGCCCCTGACGACCTTCGAAATTACGGTTAGAGGTTGAAGCGCAACGCTCGCCGGGGGAGAGCTTATCGGCGTTCATAGCGAGGCACATGGAACAGCCTGGCTCGCGCCATTCAAAACCGGCATCAAGGAAAATCTTGTCCAGCCCTTCTTGTTCTGCTTGGCGTTTGACGATGCCGGAACCCGGAACCACCATTGCCAAGGCGATGTTGCTGGCAATCTTCTTACCCTTGACTACACCAGCGGCTGCGCGCAAATCCTCAATGCGAGAATTGGTGCAGGAGCCAATGAATATCTTGTCGAGCTTGATCTGGTCAATAGGCGTATTGGCAGTCAAACCCATGTACTTGAGTGCATTCTCGATACTGGTGCGTTTGGTTGGGTCGCTTTCCTTGGCCGGGTCAGGCACGGTGGAACCGATGGGCAACACTTGTTCAGGTGAAGTGCCCCAAGTAACTTGCGGGGCGATGTCTTCACCACGCATCTCGACCACGACATCAAATTTTGCGTCATCGTCAGAGCGCAAGGTCTTCCAGTAAGCCACCGCCTTGTCCCAATCTGCGCCCTTAGGCGCGTGGGTACGGCCTTTGAGGTATTCCGTAGTCTTTTCGTCCGGCGCAATCATGCCGGAACGCGCACCAGCTTCAATCGCCAGATTACAGACCGTCATGCGGCCTTCCATGGAAAGATTGCGAATCACAGAACCTGCGTACTCGATGGTATAGCCCGTACCGCCAGCAGTACCGATGCGTCCGATAACGGCCAACGCTACGTCTTTGGCGGTCACGCCCAAGCCCAACTGGCCTTCGATTTTAACCAACATGTTCTTGGCTTTTTTGGCGATCAGGGTTTGCGTCGCCAACACGTGTTCGACTTCCGAGGTGCCGATACCGTGGGCAAACGCGCCGAATGCGCCGTGGGTGGAGGTATGACTATCGCCGCAGACCACGGTCATGCCGGGTAAGGTGGTGCCGTTCTCAGGTCCGATGACGTGGATGATGCCCTGATTGGCGTTCTTGAACGGGAAATATACCAACGCACCGAATTCCTTGATGTTGCTGTCCAAGGTTTCAACCTGCAAGCGGGAGATCGGGTCTTCGATACCCTTGTCCCAGTCCTTGGTTGGCGTGTTGTGGTCTGGGTTGGCCACTACTGAACCCTTGCGCCAGAGCTTGCGCCCCGCCATGCGCATGCCTTCATACGCTTGAGCACTGGTGACTTCATGCACCAGATGACGATCGATATAGAGCAGACAAGTACCGTCGGAATCTTCGCGCACCACGTGCGATTCCCATACCTTGTCGTAAAGGGTCTTTCCAGCCATGACAACTCCTTAAATAAAATTACTGCGAAAGTCATCTGCTGCGTTGCGCGGTGCTCGGAATCCTCATGTACTCCAAAGTACATTCCGGTTCCTGCGCTCCGTGCGCCTTGCATATAAACTTTCTCGCTACATTTTTAGACAACTTCTTAAAGTGAGCGAAGCATAAACACTTTTTAATACCCTAACAAGAATAGTAGTTATACTAGTACTAAAGTTAACAGGATGATTTTTTATGGCAGACACAAGACGCAAGGAACTAGGCGAATTTCTACAAGTACTCCGCCAGCGGTCAGCCCCGGAAGAATTCGGCTTTCCCGTCGGCAATCGTCGCCGTACCCAAGGTTTGCGCCGCGAAGAAGTGGCACAACTCTCCGGCATCAGTCCCACTTGGTACACATGGATAGAACAAGGTCGCGAGGTCAATGTGTCCGCCGAAGCCTTGGGCAGATTATGCGAAGTACTCAAACTCTCCCGCTCCGAACGCGACTACCTGTTTGAGATGGCTGGTCGGCGAGACCCACGCGGCACAGAGATGGAAGAAGACACTGCGCCTGAGACGCTTGTCGCCATGATTGCCGAGATCAAGATTCCCGCTTATATCATGGGTCGCACATGGGATTTGCTGGCTTGGAACAAGGGTGCGGAAGAATTGTTTTCCGGATGGCTGGATCAGGCACGATCCAAGGACGACCCTTTACCCAACCTGCTGCGATTTGTATTCCTCAACCTTGAAGCAAGGCAATTCGTGGTCAATTGGGAAGTGCGCGCTAGAAGGCTGGTCGCTGAGTTCCGCGCCGATTGCCGCGGCAGGCTGGAAGAACCCGTGCTGCAACGGCTAGTGACGGAGTTATCGCAAAGTAGCGCGGATTTCGACCGTTACTGGAAACAACATGACGTGCTGGAGCGCCAGGGTGGACAGCGTGCCTTCAACCATCCGAGGCGTGGATTGATCAATTACCAACAAGTGACACTACGCCCGGTGGAACAGGAACAGCTTAAATTGGTGTTGCTCACGCCAGATGAACCCAACTAAGCTATAGCCAGCATCAGATGCCTGACACTCTCTGCAGTTGGCTTAACCTTGATCCTATGCTTACTGGTTTTTCATTGACACAAATAACCAGACCGGACTAAACTTAGCTAATCTGAATTTGCAAAGGAAAACCACATGCAAACTGTCAACATTCACGAAGCTAAAACGCAGCTTTCTCGATTTATTGATCAAGCAACGCTAGGTGAGAGCATCATTATCGCCCGCGCTGGCAGGCCAGTGGCGCGCCTGATGCCTTTAGAAGCCACCAAGCAAGTGCGTCAACTAGGTTTAGGTAAAGCCATGTACACGCTACCTGCTAATTTTGACGGCTTGCACGGAGACGAAATTCAAACCATGTTCGAAGCCAACAAATGACACAACGCACCATTTTGCTGGATACCAACATCCTGCTATGCGCACTCATTGCACCAGAACGCCTTAATGCAGACATTCAAGCGCAGCTCAGCGATGCAGAAAATAGCGTTTACTTTAGTGCGGCGAGCCTTTGGGAAATCGCCATTAAAAGCAGCCTGAATAAAGCCGACTTCAATTTTTCACCCGAAGACATCCACAAGCTCGCTATTGAAACAGGTTTTATTGAACTAGGCGTTCAAGCGCAACATACCTACGCCATCGCAAACATGACATGGCATCACCGCGACCCATTTGATCGAATACTCATTGCCCAAACATTGAGCTTACCCGCGTATTTGCTCACTAGCGATGGTGTGTTGACGCAATATAGCGAATTGGTGCAATTAACGGTTTTGAAGTCCTCCTAAGGCTGGGGACGGGTTCATCATGCCCGGGCTTCTTAGCTGAGTTGTCGTAGGGTGCGCCATGCGCACCAGTAAGGTTGATGGAGGGTGCGTGGGACGCGCCCTACACTTGCTTGCAAAATCACACCCCTTACACCAGAGGAATCAACAACTGGTGCAACTCCGAAACATCTCGCTGCACCGTCTTCCAAACAACTTCCAAATCCACCGAAAAGTAGCCATGGGAGACACGGTTACGCATCAGATAAACGTCTTCCCAAGGTATTTCAGCATGTTCTTTGGCAAATTCTGGATAGTGGCGCTCGATGTTTCTAGCAGCCTCACCGATGATTTCAATATTGCGAATGACAGCATCCTGCACCATTTCATTTTGCAGGAAACCGACCTCGTCGAGTTCTTCGGTGTAGCGATAAATACGTTCTATCGCTTGCAGGATATGGGTGATGTAGTCGTTGAGCCGCTGCTGGTCTCGGCTCATACGGCCACGGCTTCCGACAGCACACTGTGGCGGAATGAGTCTGGTAATGCCTTGGGGGTAAGAACATCCACCGGCACGCCCAGTAGTTTCTGCAGGCGGTTTTGAATACGAGCGATGTCCATCAGGCTGGTCTCTGAGGTGGGGTCAACCAGCAAGTCGAGATCACTGCCATCTTTGTCATCGCCGCGTAGCACAGAGCCAAACACCCTAGGATTGAGCGTGCGATTTTCCACCACCACGCGGCGGATGTCTTCACGATGAGTTTGCAGTGCTTCAGACGGTTTCATTGCTGCTTTCAGTACCAGAAAAAGTGGTGTTATCTTACCTCAAGTCGCGCATCAGCTTATATTCAATAGAATCAATCAAAGCCCGCCAAGAAGCATCAATAATATCCGTCGAAACGCCTATCGTCGTCCAACTGTCTTGAAGGTCGGTAGATTCAATCAGCACACGCACCTTGGCAGCAGTGGCTTTGTTTGAATCCAGTACGCGCACCTTGTAGTCGGTCAGCTTAACTTCCTTGATGGCCGGATAAAACCGCTCCAGCGCCTTACGCAAAGCGTTATCCAGCGCATTCACCGGACCATCGCCTTCTGCCGCCATGATCTCCTCCTGCCCATCCACCCATATCTTGATCATGGCTGATGAATTGATGCCGTTGACCGAAGGTTCGACGATGCTGACCTTATATTCCTTGAGTTCAAAGAACGGTTTGTGTTTTCCCAGCAACTTGTAGATCAGCAGTTGCAGCGAACTCTCGGCACCCTCGAACTGGTAGCCTTCGTGCTCCAGCGACTTGATCTGGTCGAGGATGCGCTTGGTCTCTGGCGAATCCTTCTTCAGCGATGGGTCAACCGCGTTGATCCTGGAGAGCAGCGCACTGCGCCCCGCCACCTCGGACATCAAGATATGCCGCGCATTGCCCACTTGCTCAGGGTTGATGTGTTCGTAGGAAGCTGGGTCTTTGCTCACCGCATCAATGTGCATGCCGCCTTTGTGCGAGAACGCGTCGCCGCCGACGTAAGCCGCCTTGTCGTTAAACGGCATGTTGGCGACCTCGTTCACAAAACGGGCGACTTCGGTCAGGTGGTTCATATTGTGTAGCGGGATGCACGACATACCCAGCTTAAGTTGCAGATTGGGGATGATGGAAACTAGATTGGCATTGCCGCAGCGCTCGCCGATGCCGTTAATGGTGCCTTGCACCTGCGTTGCCCCAGCCTGCACCGCCGCGATGGAATTGGCCACCGCCATCTCGGAATCGTTGTGGCAATGGATGCCAATAGCCGCGTCGAACTGCTGCACGACTTTTTTGGTGATGCTGGAAATCTCATCAGGGAAAGTGCCGCCATTGGTGTCGCACAGGCATAGCACGTCAGCCCCGGCATCTGCTGCGGCCTTGAGCGTCTGCATGGCGTAATCGGCATTGGCCTTGTAGCCGTCAAAGAAATGCTCAGCATCGAACACCACTTCCCTGCCCTCTTTTTTCAGGTAGGCAATGGTGTGACCTATCATGCGCAGGTTCTCAGGCAAGGTAGTACGCAGGATGTCGGTGACTTGGTAATCCCAGCTTTTGCCAAATATGGCAACCGCGCTGGTATTGGCCAGCAACAGCGATTGCAGATGCTTGTCATCCGCCGCAACCGCGCCAACCTTGCAGGTGCTGCCAAAAGCTATAATCTTAGAATGCTTGAGATTGAGCGCTGCAACACGCACGAAAAACTCCAAATCCTTGGGATTGGAGCTGGGATTGCCCGCTTCAATATAGGCAATGCCCAATTCGTCCAGTTTTTCGACGATCTTGAGTTTATCTTCGACAGAGAAAGAGATGCCCTGCGCTTGAGCGCCGTCTCTAAGAGTTGAATCGTAAGCGATTATTTTTTTCATATTGCACCATACTATTGCATCAAACCGTTGCATCAAACCAATGCATCAAATCGTAATGTAGCAGCTAACACCGCAAAAACAAAAACGGCTCACATCGCTGCGAGCCGTTTATAATAATTCTGGTAGGGGAACGGGGGATCGAACCCCGGACAAACGGATTAAGAGTCCGCTGCTCTACCAGCTGAGCTATTCCCCCATCGCTTGAGTTGCCTCAAGGGGCGAGATTATCGGTTTTGCACATAAGGATGTCAACCAAGGACTGCCATGAATATCCAAGTTATAACGACCACGCCGTTTAGCGACCAAAAACCCGGCACTTCCGGCTTACGCAAAAAAGTGCCGGTGTTCCAGCAAGCCCATTATTTAGAAAATTTCGTCCAATCCATCTTTGACAGCATCGCCGCGCCCAAAGGCAGCACCATCGCGCTTGGCGGCGATGGGCGTTATTTCAACCGCGAGGCAATTCAGATCATTTTGAAAATGGCCGCCGCCAATGGCTTTGGTCGCGTGTTGGTGGGCAAGGGCGGTATCCTTTCCACGCCAGCGATGTCTTGCGTGATACGCAAATACAAGACTTTCGGCGGCATAGTGCTTTCCGCCAGCCATAACCCTGCTGGACCTAAGGAAGATTTCGGCATCAAATTCAACATCGCCAACGGCGGCCCTGCGCCGGAGAAAGTCACCGAGGCGATTTACGCGCGTAGCAAAGTCATCAACGAATACATAATTCTACAAGCACCCGACGTAGCAATAGACGTGATTAGCACGTCCCAGTTGGGCGACATGGTGTTGCAGGTAATAGATCCGGTGGCAGATTACGCGGATTTGATGGAATCAATTTTTGACTTTGGCGCGATTAAAAAGCTACTGACGAGTGGATTCCGCATGAAGTTTGACGCGATGCACGCAGTGACTGGCCCTTACGCCAAGGAGATTTTTGAGCATCGTCTCCACGCCCCCTCTGGTAGTCTGATGAATTGCGAGCCCTTGTCGGATTTCGGTGGCGGACATCCCGACCCCAACCTGACCTATGCCCATGATTTGGTTGAGATTGTGTACGGTAAAGAAGCGCCGGATTTTGGTGCCGCATCGGATGGCGATGGCGATCGCAACATGATTCTGGGGCAACGTTTCTTCGTGACACCCTCAGACAGTCTTGCTGTTTTGGCGGCCAACGCCACTTTGGTACCGGGCTACAAGAAAGGCATCGCGGGTATCGCCCGCTCCATGCCTACCAGCGCTGCGGCAGATAGGGTAGCGGCGAAACTCGGCATCCCCGCTTTTGAAACTCCCACCGGATGGAAATTCTTCGGTAATTTGATGGATGCTGGAAAAGTGACGCTGTGTGGCGAAGAGAGCTTTGGCACCAGCTCCGACCATGTGCGCGAAAAAGATGGGCTGTGGGCGGTTTTGTTCTGGCTCAATGTGGTGGCGGTGCGAGGCTTATCGGTGGAAAAGATTGTACGGCAACACTGGGCAGAATATGGGCGTAACGTCTATTCGCGCCATGACTACGAGGCGATACCCACTGATGCAGCCAATGGCGTGATGGCGCATTTACACGCCAGCTTTGACGCATTAACCGGCGCAAAATTCGGCAATTACACCGTCAAAATGTGTGATGACTTCAGCTATACCGACCCCATAGACGGCAGCGTCAGCAGCGGCCAAGGCATACGCATCCTATTCACCGACGGTTCGCGCATCGTGTTCAGACTTTCTGGCACAGGCACCGAGGGCGCGACTTTACGGCTATACCTCGAGGCCTACGAGCCTGATATTTCAAAGCATCATCTGGACGCGCAAGTGGCTTTAAGCGAGCTGATTACCATCGCTATGCAAATATCCGAACTTCAAGCCAGAACTGGACGTGATAAGCCCACGGTGATAACATAATCCGGCTTAAAAAACGCATCCAAAAACCCATTAACAACCACCCAACATTCTGAAGGAAAAACCATGAGCACCTTGTTATCCCAACTGAAAGACATGACCACCATCGTGGCCGACACCGGCGACGTAGAAGCGATTAAGAGCGTAAAGCCAGTGGATGCCACCACCAACCCATCATTGCTGCTCAAAGCAAGCACACTGCCACAATACGCACCGCTGATTGACGACGCGATTGCCTATGCCAAGAAGCAAGGCGGCAGCAAAGAAAATCAAATCGAAAACGCCGCCGACAAGCTGGCCGTTTCCATCGGTCTGGAAATCCAAAAACACATCCCCGGCCGCATCTCCACCGAAGTGGACGCGCGTTTATCATTCAACGTGGACGCGATGGTCGCCAAAGGCCGCAAAATCATCAGCCTGTACAAAGACGCTGGCGTGGATAAGAGCCGCGTGCTGATTAAGCTGGCTTCTACTTGGGAAGGTATCAAAGCCGGTGAAATTCTGGAAAAGGAAGGCATCAACTGTAACCTGACCCTGCTGTTCGGTTTCGGCCAAGCCCGCGCCTGTGCTGAAGCTGGCGTGTTCCTCATTTCCCCATTCGTAGGCCGTATTCTGGATTGGTACAAAGCCAAAACCGGCGAAACCTACACCTCCGAAACTGACCCCGGCGTATTGTCGGTGCGTAAGATTTACGCCTACTACAAAGAACACGGCTACAAAACCGTGGTGATGGGCGCATCTTTCCGCAACATTGGCGAAATCACCGCCCTAGCTGGCTGCGACCGCCTGACCATTGCCCCCAACCTGCTGCAAGAACTGGAAGCCACCGAAGGCACATTGCCTCGCGTGCTAAAAGACAGCGGCGCAACTGCCAAGGCTCCAGCCAAGCTGACCGAAGGCGAATTCCGCTTCGATCTGAACCAAGACGCGATGGCAATTGAAAAGTTGTCCGAAGGCATACGCGGCTTTGTGGCTGACCAAATTAAACTGGAAGTAGCGTTGGCTGAAAAACTGTAAGTTTAGTAAACCATAATCTTTAATCGGATTAAGAAAAGGGGCTAAAGAACACTTTAGCCCCTTTTTTATTACAACTAATTCGCCTAATCAAAACCATGAATGCTCTAATCTCTAGCCTGATTGGATTAATGCTAACTGGCTCAGTCGTTGCCGCCGAACTCTTCGGTAATGTAGATGCTATTTCAGGTAGCGCTACGCTATCAGATAACTCTGGACAGCCAGTTCAACTCAAGCAAGATCAACAAGTATTTGTAGGCGCAACTATCAATACCAGTAGAGATGGTGAAATTCATATCGCTACTATTGACGGTGGGATCGTTGCCATCCGCCCTAACTCTGTTTTCCAAATAGATGAATACATTGCCGATGGTGAAAACCACGATAAGGTTTCAATGTCTCTGCTCAAAGGCGCACTGCGTTCAATTACCGGTTGGATAGGCAAACATAATCCATCGGCTTATCGTCTCGCCACACCTAACTCCGTCATTGGCATACGTGGTACCGACCATGAAGTAACTATCATAGAAGAATCGGAAGATGATGAAGCGGGCACTTATGAATCGGTGAACGAGGGGGCGACCGAGATTAGCACTGCTCAAGGCGATGAGGAAGTCCATCCGGGTATGTTTGCATTTGCCCCTAGAGACAGAGCCAGCAAGCCTCTATTTTTAGCTAAACATCCCAATTTTTTAGCCAAAAGACAGCTAAGGATTGAAGAGCGCATCAAAAAGCGCAAACAATTCTTTCAAGACCGGTTAGATGGGCTAAGAAGCGAGCGCATTAAACAATTCAAGGCCTTGCGTGGCGAAAAGGCAGAGCAGCGTCGGCTAAATAACCGAGAACAAACGAAAGAATTACGGCGCGATAAAAGAGAAGAGCGGCGCGAGAGGTTGCAAGAAAAGCGGCAAAGAAATGATGACTAATTTAGAAAGACTCTGATTCAGTTCGTTTGCGATGAGTGGTTTTCCGCTCATCCTTCGATACACCACGCCACGCGGAGCACTCAAGACGAACAGAGAACGCATCGAAGCAAAACCCCTTAACGCAGGCTGCGACGGGCGCGTGGTAAAATTCGGCCTCCCATGAAATCCCCCGCACAAATCCAACTCCGGCTCGCCAACCTGCCCAAGCCCGAGTTCGCCGACGATCTGCCCGTCAACCAAAAGCGCGACGACATCGCGGCGACTATCGCCAAGCATCAGGTGGTGATTGTGTGCGGCGAAACTGGCTCCGGCAAAACCACGCAGTTACCCAAAATCTGCCTGACTCTCAAGCGCGGTGTGGCAGGCATGATAGGCCATACGCAGCCACGGCGGATTGCGGCTCGCTCTGTCGCGGCGCGGATTGCGCAGGAGTTGAAGTCACCACTCGGTCAAACCGTGGGTTTTAAGGTGCGCTTCAGCGACAAGCTTTCCAGCAACACCTATATCAAGCTGATGACGGACGGGATTTTGCTGGCGGAAACGCAGGGCGATCCACTGTTGAAGGCTTATGACACGCTGATTATTGACGAGGCACACGAGCGCAGTCTTAACATTGATTTTCTGCTGGGTTACCTCAAGCAATTGCTGCCTAAGCGACCGGATTTGAAGGTGATTATCACCTCCGCCACCATAGACGCAGAGCGCTTTTCCAGCCATTTTAATGGTGCGCCGGTGATTGAAGTTTCGGGGCGCACTTATCCGGTAGAAGTGCGTTATCGCCCGCTGGAAGAGACCGAAGAAGAAGAGCAGGAAGAGAAAATGGAAGCCGCGATTTTGGACGCGGTGGATGACTTGTCGCGTTTAGGTTCTGGTCATAATGCTGGCGACATCCTAGTGTTTCTGCCGGGCGAGCGCGAAATCCGCGATACCGCCGAACATCTACGCAAACACCATCCGCAAGGCGCTGAAATTCTGCCCTTATTCGCGCGATTATCTTTAGAAGATCAACAAAAAGTATTCCGCCCCAGCGGCGGACGGCGCATTGTGTTGGCGACAAACGTCGCCGAAACTTCGCTCACCGTGCCGGGCATCAAATACGTGATAGACGCAGGATTAGCGCGGGTAAACCGCTATAGTCCGCGTGCCAAAGTCGAGCAATTGCAGGTCGAAAAAATCTCCCAAGCCGCAGCCAAACAACGCGCAGGGCGTTGCGGACGCGTCTCTAACGGCATCTGCATACGGCTTTATTCTGAGGACGACTTCAACGCACGGCCTGAATTCACCGAGCCGGAAATCCTGCGTTCATCACTCGCTTCGGTCATCTTGCGTATGGCGGCGCTCAAGCTCGGCGACGTGACGCACTTTCCGTTTATTGAAGCGCCCTCCTCGCGTTTAATTTCTGACGGCTACCAACTGCTGCAAGAACTGGGCGCGGTGGATGAAGAGCGCCGCTTAACGCCCTTAGGCGGGCAACTTGCCAAGTTTCCGCTAGACCCCAAAGTGGGGCGCATGCTGCTGGCGGGCAAGGCTGAAAACTGCCTGACCGAGATTTTGATTATCGCCAGCGCCCTGAGTGTGCAAGACCCCAGAGAG
Source organism: Methylophilaceae bacterium (assembly GCA_046155285.1). Classification (GTDB taxonomy): domain Bacteria; phylum Pseudomonadota; class Gammaproteobacteria; order Burkholderiales; family Methylophilaceae; genus CAILHX01. The sequence continues at coordinate 16,847 of JBJXEA010000014.1, forward strand.
CGGCCTATGGACAAGCGTGAGGCGGCAGACCGCGCCCATGCTCGGTTTGTAGATGAACGCTCAGACTTTTTAAGCTTGCTGAAAGTGTGGGATTTTTACGATGACGCGCTGAAGCACAAAAAGTCTAATCGTTTATTGGTCAAGCAATGTCACGAGCATTTTCTATCATTTATGCGCCTCAAAGAATGGCGCGAGCTGCACGCCCAAGTCACCACCATCGTGCATGACATGGGCTTACGCTGCAACGAAATCCCCGCCGAATCGCCCGCGATTCACCGAGCTTTGTTGAGCGGCTTGCTAGGTAATATCGGCTTCAAAGATAGCGACGCTGATGTGTATTCCGGAGCACGCGGCATCAAGTTCACCATCGCGCCCGGCTCCGGCTTGAAAAAACTCAAACCTAAATGGGTGATGGCGGCAGAACTGATGGAAACCGCCAAGCTCTACGCGCGTTGCGTGGCGAAAATAGAGCCGGAATGGATAGAGCCGCTGGCGAAAGATTTGGCACAAAGCTCTTATTCCGAGCCCCGCTGGGAGCGCAGACTGGCGCAAGTCTCGGCCTGGGAGCGCGTCACTTTATACGGTATCACCATCGTGCCCAAACGCCGGATCCACTATGGGCCGATAGACCCGGTTGAGTCACGAAAAATCTTCCTCCGCGAAGCTTTGGCGAATGAAGATTACGACACCAATGCCAAATTTTGGCAGCACAATCGCCGTATGATTGCCGAAGTTGAGGAATTAGAGCACAAAGCACGGCGACAGGATGTGTTGGTAGATGAACTGCAATTATTCGCGTTTTATGACAAATATATTCCGGCGGGGATTTTTAACGGCGCGACTTTTGAGCATTGGCTAAAAACCGAATCGGTCGCCAATCCAAGGCTGTTGTTTTTAAGTAAAGAAGATTTGATGCGTCACGGCGCGACTGGCGTAACCGAAGCACAATTCCCTGAAAATATGACCTTGTGCGAGGCCGCACTGCCTCTCAAATACCGCTTCGAGCCGGGACACCCTTTGGATGGCGTGACGCTCACCCTGCCCTTACACCTACTCAATCAACTCGACCCCACGCCTTGCGAATGGCTGGTGGCAGGGATGGTACGGGAGAAAGTAACACATCTGGTTAAAGCGCTTCCCAAGACTTTGCGGCGGGTTTGTGTGCCGGTGCCGGATTTTGTGACGGCGTTTTTAGAATTAACTAGCGAGCCACATGAAGGCTTAAAAATCGCCCTCGCTGCCTTTATCAAAACCCGTACTGGCCTGCAAATCACCGACACAGATTGGGCTGAACCCTTACCGCCTCACCTGCTGATGAATTTCCGCGTGGTGGACGATGCCGGACAAGAGTTGGCGATGGGACGCGACTGGGCGGCGCTCAAACCCAAACTAGCGCAAGCCGCACAACTCACTTTCCGCGAAGCTTCGCCTGAAATCGAGCGCGTAGGCCTGAAACAATGGGACTTTGGAGATTTACCGCAGAAGCTGGAGTTCACGCGCAGCGGACAACGCCTGACGGGCTATCCGGCGCTTGAAGATTGCCTGGATTCAGTCGCCGTGCGTTTGTTTGATATTGAACACGAGGCACATTGCTCGCACCGAGAAGGCGTGCGCCGTTTGATGCGGCTGGAGCTGAAAGAACAAATGAAACAGCTGGATAAAAGCCTGCCCAATTTCACGCAAACCGCGTTGATTTTACGCAACCTGATGTCGCCAGAAATCTTGAAAGAAGACGTGCTCACCACCATCGCCGACCGCGCGTTTATTGGCGAAGATGCGTTGCCACGCTCCAACGCTGAATTCATGACGCTGAAACAACGTGCCAGAACGCGCTTGCCCGCCGTGACCGAGGGCGCAACCCGCTTGCTGCAAGCTATTGCCAACGAGTACCAAACGTTGACACTCAAGCTCAACGACTTGCATCCCAGCATGAACCGCATCAAACGCGAGGTGGAAGAGAATTTAAGTCATTTGCTCTACAAAAACTTTTTTAGCCAAACGGCATGGGAGCGTCTGCAACACTTGCCGCGTTATATCAAAGCATTGAAGTTACGCCTAGAAAAATACCCCAACGCGATAGAGCGCGATGCCAAACACGGCCACGCCATCAACCAACTGTGGAGCCGATATCAGCAACGCGTGGAAGGTTTACAAAAACAGGGAAAAGTGCCAGAAAAACTACTGGAATTTCGCTGGCTGATTGAGGAATTGCGAGTATCTTTATTCGCGCAGGAACTGAAAACGCCGTTCCCGGTGTCGGTGAAACGGCTGGAGAAAATCTGGGCGGAGATGAGCTAGCGCAATGCTAGATCAGGCGAGGCTACGGCGACGTTTGGCAAGGAAACCTAGCAACGCCAAACCGGGAATCATCAAAGCGCCAAGCGCAGGCTCAGGAACCGGCGACACTTCAAAATTAAACCCGTAACTATAAACTGACGAAGCGTCAGTCTCATTGATCCAGAACGTGTAATTGCCCGATGCCAAGCCATTGTTCACGCCCAGCAACGGCAGCACATCGGTACCTTGGTAAAACTTGTAGATGTGGTTATAGCCCAGCATCTTGTTGATGTCAGCAAAACTATAAGGCGGAATGGGCGACAAGGTGAGCTGAGAACCCACTTCTGCTGCTAGGAAAGAGTTAGCGCCGCCTTGCTCCAAACTGGTCAACATCATTCTATCCAAACGATGCCCCGTAGGCACAGCGATGGTGAAGTAGTCCAAATCGGCTTCACTGGAGATGTTAGAAAACCCGAATGTACCATTTATCTGGTTGGCACCAGCATCAAGCGCGACAAGGGTAGGCGCAAGGTGATTGTTTGAGAATTCACCACTGACGGCCTCGTTATAATTTGCCGCCATAGCGCCAATAGAAGATGCCATGAGTGAAACCAAGGCAATAAACTTGAGATTTTTGACCATTGCTATCCCCTAAAAAGATTAGCGCGGCAGGCGCTTGATTAGAAGGAATCCTAGCAAACCAAAATGAAGTGAGAATGACAGACACATAGGCCAAAAGAACTACTACATAATCAATCGTATTTCTGCTTTCGACCCTTTGCCTACCTTGGAGAACGTCCGCATTCGAGCAGTAAATTCTTTAAGTAAATCGTCTCATTTATCAGTATGAATAATTAGCTGATTCAAAACACTGGGGTGGTAACGGTGAGGTACTGTGATGGCATAAAAGTGCTCCTCTAGTTCAGATGAAACGCCAACAACGACTAAACGGCCACTCTGCAATTCATCTTGCACAACCACCTCTGGTAGCAGCGCAAGCCAACCGCTATCGCGAGCTAACAAACGTAACATGGCCATATCATCAACCTCCGCGCGTAAATTCGGAATGACTCCTTTGGTAGTACATATAGCATCAAAGCTTGCTCTGACAGCATGACGTGGGCCAGGAAGAGCCATATCAATGCCGTGAAGATCATCCGGAATGCTTAACTTACGCCCGCTCCAGATTTCCGCCACCCCGACCAGACACATGGACTGACTGTCTAGCAGATGACAATGTAATGGCCTTTCTGGAACGGAAGGTACCGCCTCGTTGGCCAGCACAATATCAAGTTGATGGTGCAGCAAACGTTCCAGCAAGTCGTCCAGTAGCCCCGACTCTAGGGTCAATATCATGGACGGGTCAGTCAAGAGCGGTCGTATCCAATTTTCTTGGTAGTTTCGTGACAGTGTTGCAACACTTCCTATGCGAAGGTGGACGATGCCATCCCTTTGACCTTTCAACCTATCCAGTAACTCTGCGCCTAAGTCAAAAATACTGTCAGCGTAACTCAGAACCAAGTGGCCGGAGTCGGTGAGTATTAGTTTCCTTCCCTTACGCTCAAAAAGGCGTTCTCCCAATCGATCTTCCAGTAGGCGAATTTGTGCAGAAAGTGCAGATTGAGAAACGTGTAATTCCTGGGCGGCACGGCTTAGATGCCCTATTTTCGCAACACGCCAAAAGTAAAGAAGATGATGGAAGTTCAGTCGATTGATTTCAAACCGTTCGTTTTTATGCATGAATTTATTCATAAATTAATAATTAACAGAACGTTTATGATAATGCAAAATGTAAGTCGTAATCCAATTGGAATTTCACTCATGCATAACCTTGAATCTTTTCAACCAATATTAAGTTTACTTCCTTTTGTCCTAATGCTGGCATCTACGACCATTGTCTGGTTCATTAGGCAACGTGTGCCAAGTATCTGGTCAGTATTAAAAATTACCTACCTACTAGCGACTTTGGTGGCTATAGTTTCTTTAGGCCTGTTGTTGGCGAATTCTCCCAACTCAAGCCAAGGTAACTACTTTTCAATCTTGCCCGGTATGGCGATAGGTCTGACAGGTGCATGGTTGGCGTTACTAGTTCAGGTGCTTGGTTTTGTGATTGCAAGTTTCTCATCACGATACCTGGAAGGAGAATTCGGTCAAGCGCGTTATGCATCGGCGCTCTCCGGCGTTTTGGCTTCCGTGCAGTTGCTGGTTCTAGCAGACCATTGGATTATTCTGATCGCAGCATGGGCAGCGACAGGATTCGCGCTACACCAACTCTTATGTTTTTACAGCGATCGACCTTTTGCAGCTTTGGCTGCTCACAAGAAATTCCTGTCAGACCGGTTGGCCGACATTTTTTTAATTGCCGCAGCAGGGTTTGCTACTCTTGAAGTAGGTAGCGGGTCTATTTCAGCATTGCTGCATTATGTAGAGGTACATGGTACAACTTTTAACTTGCAGATTTGCGCTATTTTTCTTGCCCTAGCAGTACTTGTCCGCACTGCCATGCTACCAGTGCATGGATGGTTGATCCAAGTGATGGAGGCGCCAACACCTGTATCAGCATTGCTGCACGCAGGTGTCGTTAACCTTGGCGGCTATGTCTTGATAAGATTCGCGCCACTATTCGAAATTGCCACTCCTGCGCGTTCAATACTAGTGGTTGTCGGTCTGTTGACGGCGATTTTGGCAGGCTTTGTCATGCTTACTCGAATCAGCATCAAAGTCAGACTGGCATGGTCAACGCTAGCACAAATGGGGTTCATGCTGCTCGAATGTGGCTTGGGACTCTACCAATTTGCCATGCTGCACCTCATCGGCCACTCACTTTACAAAGCGCATGCATTTCTCAGTTCAGGTGAAACAGTTAGGCAGGCACGCTTGAGTGATTTACGCGGCTTTTGGCACCCGACAACATTGAGCATGGTTCTAGCCCCAGTCTTAACTGCCATGATCGTGTTCGCGCTTACTTTTTTGGCCTCAAGACTAACGGCTAGCATTTGGCCGTTGTGGTGGAGTGGTGTGCTGGCGCTGGCTTGGTCACCAATGTTGTGGGTAAAAAATGAGTTCAGTGGCGTTCCAGCCATGAAGTACCAAATTTTTTCAGGATCCCTTTTAGTAACTTTGCTAACGTTACTCGTCTGCGCAGGGCATTTACTGCCCCTTGGTGTGACAATGCTCCCGAATGATGTGCAAGGGTTTGTCGTATTGGCTGCAATGCTGCTGGTATACATAGGCACTGTAATGCTGCAGATACCTAGCTTGCGTCTTCAACTGGAGGCCTTACGTCGGCAAAGTTATGCCGGGTTTTACCTCGATGAAAGTTTTACTAGATTGGCTTTACGATTTTGGCCTGTGCAGTTGCCAGCGACAGATCAAGCGCGCGATGCGAATCGTGCTAGCAGTTATTGAGTACTGAACAATTTTATAGGAGATAGTCATGAGCCATATGGAAGTCGTGGATATGCCCGCGCGGGAATATCCACGAAATAACGCCGAGTTGGGGGAAGCGAGCCACGAAATTGAAAGTAATTTAGATGAGTCTCTTAGTACGTTAATAGACAGAGCGTGCCAAATAGCATGTCAGGCTATAGCTCCAGCGTGGCCACTTGACCGCTCTATTGCTGTTAATCCACATTGGGGACGCATTAGTGACCCAGTTCGGAAAGTAGCTGCGCGACTTGCCCTGCTCGGGGGTATGCGCGTGTACCCGTCCCGCAGATATTTTCAACAAGCCTGGAACGAAAAGCGCATTAGCACTGAAGACCTACTTGATGCTATTGCTCAAGTGAACTTACCGGAGCGGGATGAATGGGATATCGCAAAGTGTGTCGCTGCACTGGACGTTGAAAATCAACTTAAACCATTGCCTCTGCTTATCGACTTGCTTGATGATGGGCTGGAGCTTGGAATTAGGTTACCTTGGCGTCAGGCAGTAACTCACCAAATAAGCCAGACCTGCGCCGCATACTTCGATCAACACCAAGCTGACTGGCAACCTCAGCGCCAGCATGGGCTTTATTCCTTCTGGCGTGAGACTTTGACACATGACCACGGAATTGGCATTTTGATGGGGTTGCCTAAACTGGATCGCCAGTTGGAAAATTTGCCGAAAACTCCTGAATTAGCACAAAGCTGGGTACTCAAAAAACTAGGTCTGCCGCCCGCCGCATGGTCGTATTATCTGGAAGCTTTGCTCCTCACTATGAATGGTTGGGCATCATGGTGTTCCTATTTGCAATGGCAAGCGGCTCAGGAGGGTCGTGTTGATTCAAATCTTCGGGAGTTACTTGCTATCCGTCTTGCTTGGGGCGCTATCTTGCTTGATGGAGTGAAAACGTCGAGCGCTGAATCGAAGTTTCTGACGTTACAGAAAACTTGGTCAGATTTAGAGAACACGTTTGCTCAAGCAGAAGAGGCATTTTGTGTTGAGGAAATCTGGCAGATCGCCTTGGAGGCAGGATACCAGAGGCGCTTAACCAATCAACTGAGCACGAACAATCATTCCGCTCCTGCAAAGAACTATGAGCGCAATATCGATGTGCAAGCGGTGTTCTGCATTGATGTACGTAGCGAGCCCGTACGTCGCGCCCTTGAAGAGGTCGACGCAAATATTCAGACTATTGGTTTCGCCGGCTTTTTCGGACTTGCCATTGATTACACGCCTCTGGGAACCTCGGCAACACGTCCTCAGCTGCCTGGACTGTTAGCACCCAGAATTGCTGCCAAAGATACGCTGAAGATATCGGATAAATTTAAAGGGCAACGGCCTACTCTAGAATCGGCAAATGAAGCCCGCCAACGTTACTTTTCGCTGACCAACCTATGGCAATCAGCCTCTCGTTGGCCAGCTTCAGCCTTTTCCTTTGTCGAGGCATTTGGGTGGGTATATGTCGGCAAAATGACCAATTTACTAAGGATTAAGCCGGAGAAACGCTCACGAGACGATCTGGATGGCTTGCCTACCCATTTAAGCCACATGTGCCGACCATCGTTAGAGCACATAGATATCTATGATCGTATCAATATTGCTGCAAATGTCCTACATGCTATGGGTCTAAAGTCCCGTTTTGCCTCTTTGGTATTACTAGTAGGGCATGGCAGCCAAAGCCGCAACAACCCACTTGCATCTGCATTAGACTGTGGAGCCTGTTGCGGCCAGACCGGTGAGGTAAATGCACGCGTCTTGGCGAGTATTTTAAATAATTCAATGGTGCGAGAAGGTTTACTGGCTCATGGTATTCAGATACCTCAAAACACAGTGTTCGTCGCAGCTCTTCACAACACGACTACTGAGGAATTAGAGTGGTTTGATCAGGACTTATTACCAGAGTTCGTACACCCCTCCATTAATATACTTGAAAAAACTTTTGCAAGAGCGCTAGACCAAGTTCGTAGGGAGCGTGCACCGCTACTTCAAATAGACCCTCAACAAGATGCCAAGAACTTGCTAAATGCTTTTCAAAAGAGGGCAAGCGATAGTGCCCAAACTCGCCCTGAATGGGGTTTAGCCGGCAATGCTTCATTTATTATCGGGCCTCGTAAAAGTACACGATGTCTGAAGTTGGATGGCCGCAGCTTTTTGCATGACTACGATGCCTCTCAAGACGATGATGGCAGTATTCTGGAACTGTTGATGACAGCGCCGATGCTGGTAACTCACTGGATTAATTGGCAGTATCATTCATCAACCTGTGAACCCACTTACTTCGGAAGCGGTAATAAGGTGCTACATAATGTTGTCGGTGGTCATATCGGCGTGTTCGAAGGCAATGGTGGGGATCTTCGAATTGGACTCTCCAAACAATCACTTCATGATGGCCAGAAATGTGTCCATGAACCATTGCGCTTAACAGTCGCAATAGCAGCCCCGAAGGAAAGGATTGAGGTAGTTATTACCAAGCACAAGGTACTTCAAGAGCTGGTGGATAACGGTTGGTTGCATCTTTGGCATTTTCAAGACGGAACTGTTTCTCGCTTTAACCAGATGCAATGGCAATCTTTGGAAAAAAATGCATAATGACTTCGTGTTTTACAAATAAGCAAATTGCTTTCTTGACGCAACATGGCAAGGAGCATGTTGTTAGAGCCACACTGGAGCCTGCGTTAGCTTGCCAAATACACCATGAGACAAGTTATGTGTAGTAGTCGCGACTACTACACATAACTGTCATTTAGATTGACTCAGTTTTAGTAGCGTGTGTACAGCTTCATCGTATCCACGTGGAATTAGCCATCCGGGTTCTCGTATTTAAAATCCGCGTGGGCAATATTTGCCCACCCTACCAGACTGTTGCCCGATAGCAGACAACTTCTGTATCCATCAATCATATTTAATATACTTAAACCGCTGGTCCTCATTCGGCGTGCCTTCCAACGCACCGCCCTCTTTGGCGGGCTGCCAGCCGATGACTTCTTCCATTTTCTTGGCCAATTCAAAATCTTTATCGGTGATGCCTTTGGCGCTGTGGGTCACCAACTTCACCTCAACAAAAGCGTAGGAAACCGCCAAGTCGGGATGATGCCAGGCGGCTTCTGCCAAGTGACCAATGGTGTTGACCACCATCAGCGTGGCTTTCCAGCCGCCGGTCTTGTATTTGCGGCGTATCCAGTCATTTTCATATACCCAATGCGGCAGTTCGGCAGTAAGTTTGCTGTTGATTTCGGCTTCGTCGTAAACCTTCTCTTGTTTCATGTCATACGCTCCTCATCACCTTTAAGAATGGCAGAAAACTGTTTCAGGTCGCCTTTTCCTAAGCAAATAATAGGGCAATTGACGCGCTTAGCAAACTCAGGGAAAGCCTCGTCCACCAAACCTTGTGCGGCTAATTGCTGCGATGTCAGGCGGGAAAGTTTTTCCACCGGTTTCACCAAAATCAGATGCTTGGCATTAAGCCGTGTCGACAACCAGGCGGCCAGACTATCCGAGGTCACATCCCAGTTTTTTGGAATATGCTCGTCCGCTAGCACCATGCGACTTGGCAGCCAAATGATGCCCTTATGCTGCCAGCTACGCTCGGCAATTTCCAGTTCGTGCTTGGCCGTGACCAAACCAGGCTCCATCGCCGCCAAGGTCAAGCCGTATTGGTCCATCGCCAGCAGCGCCAGATGGTGTGCGGTAGCATCGTCAAAACCGGCGGTTTTTTGTACTTGGCGCACAGCATCGGCATATGCGCCACCACCGGGCACGATGACTACATGGCCGTCGCTATTGCTGGCGATGGTGGAGAGCCACAACGCTAACTCTGGTGAGCCTAATAAGCTACCGCCTAGTTTTACAACTATCACGAAAATCTCCTGACTAAATCCAACATCACAGAGGCCTTATCCCAAGTTTCACGATACTCTTTGTAGCCTTCAGAATCCGCCACGATGCCGCCTCCGGCATAGAAACTCATCTGCCCATCCGCCACCACGGCGGTGCGGATGGCGATGTTGGTGTCCATATTGCCGTCAAAACCAATGTAGCCAATAGCGCCACAATACACCCCACGCCTGTGCGGTTCTAGCTCTTCTATGATTTGCATCGCCCGCAGCTTGGGCGCACCGGTGATGGAGCCACCAGGGAAGCATCCTTGCAGCAAGTGTGTGGCAGTGTGGCCGGGGGCAAGTTCCCCAGTAACCGTGCTGACCAGATGATGCACGTTGGCAAAACTTTCAAGCTCGAACAAACGCTCCGCCTTGACGCTACCGGGCAGACAATTTTTGCCGATGTCATTACGCAGCAAGTCCACAATCATCAGGTTTTCGGCACGGTCTTTCAGGCTGGCTTTGAGGTCTTCAATGTAAGCTAAGTCTTGCGCTGCATCAACGCCACGCGGGCGCGTGCCTTTGATGGGCTGAGCTTGCACCTGCCTGTGCTGCACTTGCAAAAAACGCTCTGGCGAGTTGGATAAAATCAGCGCTTCAGGAAAATTAAGATAAGCCGAGAACGGCGCTGGGCTTGCCTCACGCAAGGATTGATAGGCCGCCCAAATGTCACCCTCCACTGTTGCCGAAAAACGCTGCGCCAAATTCACCTGATAACAATCACCTTCAACGATATAGCGCTGTATGCGCTGAAACGCTTGCTGATATTGGCTCTCTGACATATTAGAGACTACAGAAGAGGTCACACTAAAGGGGCTTGAAGTGCGTTTTGAAGGATGTGTAAATAAATCCACCAACTCTGGCCAATGCTCATGCGTCAACGGCGCACGGCCATAGCTCGCCAAAAATGTACGCTGCGCTTCATGATCCACTATCAACGCCCAGTCGTAGATGCCGACTTGCATGTCCGGAAGCGCATCGGTACTTTGCGCCAGACTGGGGAGTTTTTCCAAACGTCGCGCCAAGTCGTAACCAAAATAGCCCATAGCGCCACCCATGAACGGCAGAGCTTCAATAGAAAGCTGGTCGTCGCGTTTTTGTTGTCTGCCTAGATAATCGCGCACTAGATCAAACGGGTTTTGCCGCGAGATTTCACTGCTGGTGGGAGTCGAGATTTCGGTCAAATCGCCACGCGTGGTAAGTGTGATGATGGGTTCAGCGACCATGATGTCGTAGCGCCCGCGTGTCGAATACGGCCTGCCGCTGTCCAGCCACATTGCCCAGGGTTTGTGCGCAATGGCCGCGAACAAGGGCGTGCTGTCGGGCTGGTAAGGAAGCTCGGTTAAAATCATAACAAGGCTGCCACCGCATAAGCCGGGGCGCACACGGCAGCAACATCCGCACTGTCTCCCTCAACTAAATCGGCAAAATCCACGTAAGCGATTTTCAAGCGCTGTGCCATTTCGCGCACCAGAAAGCGCCCCACACCCGCACCAATTAAGGTTTTGGGCGCTTGAGCTTTAACGACTGCCAACAAATCCTGCAACTGCGTATTAGCAATAAAATGCGCCAAAGCCTGCCAAGCCAGCATGGGTACTGTCTCCACGTCACGCCCCAACATCCGCGCCAAGCGGCGGGCAGATTCGAGTTGCGATTTACCTTGGCCATCGGCGGTTTCCGCCAAGTCATACTTTGCTGCTAGCTTTCCAGTCAAACGATATACGTCCGCCATGGTCGCAAAATGTTCCGCCGCCACGCGCTGCATCTGCCCATTGAACGGCAAACGCTGCACCACTGCCATCACTGGAGTCCGCACTACGCCGGTATAGATCAAGGTATCGCTGGTCAGTCGTTCTGCGTCGCTAAAACCCTGTGGCTTGGGCTGCCCGTTCTTTAACTCCACGACGTCAGTCGTAGTGCTGCCCACGTCCACAAACACGCCGTCTTTACATTTATCAGCCACAAACTGCGCACTTGCCAGCCAGTTGGCGGAGGCGATTTTATGCGTATTGGCTTCAACTTCCTGCGGCGCGATGAAACCGGACGAACCGTAAAACTTGAGGTTTTTTCCAGCTAACAATTTCTGCATAGCCTGGCTAATCTGCATCACGCCTTGATGGCGATTTGGGAAAATGTCGGCTAATTCTCCGGTCATGGTAATGGCATGCTGATTTGTGTCGCCCAAGAGGATAAGCGCCTCGGCAACCGCTTGCTCCAAATGCTGCAAACCCTTCCACAGCGGGCAGGCGAGCTGCAGCACTTTGCAGCAGACTTTATCCAGCCGTACTGCTTTGAGATGTGCGCCGCCTATGTCCCAACCAGTGATCATTTTAAGCTGCCATCCAGTAGCGCAGGCGACCTCGCCTGCATTAGTCTCTGCATGCAGGCGAGGTCGCCTGCGCTACACATTTACTTCCACCACATTGCGCTGCATTTTCATCCGTTCCGCCATGATGCCATTATAGAGTACGTCCAGCACCAATCTGGCTGGATTCAGCCCGGTGGCTTGTCGCAAACCGACATACGATGTCGTCAGTCGTGGGTTGATCTCCAGCACGGTGATACAGTCACCATCTACCATCACATCCACTCCGACATAGCCGGCCAACTGCGGCAGTGCTTTGGCTACTTGCTGAGCAACGACATCAAAGGCATTCCAATGCTCGACCATGCCATTGATGACACTACCGCGATAGTAAATAAAGCCATCTTTGTCGCGTTCTATCAACTGCCGATTGCAACTCAACAGGTAGGCCACACCTTCACGGCACAGCATGGAGATACTGGCAGGTTCGCCATTTAGCCAAGGTTGCACGATGTCATTGGGGCGAGTTTGCAGCCAAGTCTGCATCTTATAAAAATCATCAAAATAGCGCGTATCGCCGCAGCCCGCGCCGTCATCAGGCTTGGCGACATAAGCTGCAAAATCATTGGGCGCATCAAGCACCCAATAGGTAGGAATAGCGTTGAGATGCTGCGCCGTAGCGTGTTTGCTGGCTGCGATGTGGATAGCTTGCGGTGCGCTGCCTATGAGTTTGTGTGGCGGCACCATGCGACTTAGCTTCTCCAACACGCCGTCAGTTTCCGGCGCGATAGGCCATACCCAATCGGCTTGGTCTATGGCGCTTTGCCAAATCGGCCACGGATCACTTGAAACTTGAATAATGTTGATGTTGAGTGGCGACAAGCGTGCATCGCGCGTGGTGCTGAGGTGCAGATTAGGAATCTCCGCCAAATCCGCCAGCAGCGCCTTCAGCATCAACTCGCCCTCGGCGGCGAGCGAATCCGGCAGCGGCGCATTGTATAATCCGCCGCCAGTGATAAATTCCAACACCAATAAGTTTTGTGTCATTCCGGTCATAGATTTGATGGGCGGCGTGGTGGTGCGTGCTGAACACGGCGAACGACAGCATTATCGGCCAATCATTTCAACACTGTGCAGCTCTTCCGAGCCGCTTGCAATCATGCAGGCGCTGTTGCGATTATATCCCTTTGACACCTTCTACATCGCCGACTTGGACGCGATTATGGGCGTGGGCGACAACATGCAAGCGGTGCTTCAGTGTCAACAACACTTTCCACAAATCAACTTTTGGGTAGACGCGGGAGTGAAGCAAGCAAACCAACTGCAAGCGCTAAAAAAATCGGGCTTAACAGGCGTAATTGGTAGCGAAAACATGGCTGACTTCAAGCAATATCAAGCGTTGCAAGTCATAAAAAATAAGGCCGTGCTGTCTTTAGACTTTAACAAAGCAGGATTTATGGGTAACAGCGCCCTATTAGAACAAGTCGAAGAGTGGCCAGATCAACTGATTGCCATGACCTTAGCCCAAGTGGGAAGCTACGCTGGGTTGGATATAGAACAACTGGAAAAATTAAAAAGCCGCGCCGGAGCAAGACAGCTATACGCTGCTGGAGGCACACGCAACATCGAAGACTTGAAGCTTCTCGCCAGCAAGAAGCTTGCTGGCGCACTGGTAGCAAGTGCGCTCCACGATGGGCATATCACCCAGGTGGAGCTTGCTGATTTTCAGACTACTTAGCTGCGAATGGATGTGAGGAAGTCTTGTAAGCTTTCACCACATCAGCCGCCTTAGGCTCACGCGCCACAGCGCTCTTGATTGCCTGTTTGGTGGCTTGATAGTTCCAATCCTGAATGCGCTCGTCAATGTCGGCCTTGTGGTCAATAAACACGCCCACGCAAATGAACACGTCATCAGCTTCTTCGATAGGTATCGTGCCATCAGCGACGCAATCCATCACCGCCATGGCCACGCCACGTTGCGCTGGACCGAACATTTGCACGGCTTGACGACCATTTTTGATGGTCACTTTATTGAACATCACGGTGGCAGGTTTCGCCATCATATTAGGCGCAACCACCGCCAGCAAGCCATTCACGCCTTCTTTTTGATCAGTCAGAGTACGGCAAAAAGCGTCTTCCGCAGCAGAGCCGCGCGGCCCCATCAGCAAATCAATATGCGCCACATTCAGCAAATCCAAACCACTGCCATCGGGGCGATTATCTATTACCAGCGCTTCGCCCACTAATACACGATCAATCACGGCCATTTTATTTTCCTCTTTTAGTCACTGCGTCAAATAACGCAAATTTAGTTAAACACTTACAAAAAAACATTACTAATTGCTAATGTTTCTACGTGCGCCTTCAATCGCTTGCGTAATTTCACCCACCAAATCAGGAGCCACTTTTTGCGCGGTCAGTACCGTTTTTACCAATTCCAGCATCGCATCAAAATGCGCATGGGTCACGCCTAACTCTGTCAATTTGGAAGTAATCCGCATTTCTGTTCTTTTGTCATTGGGTTTACCAAGCAACACAGAGACGAACTCTACCTCTTGATCAAATTGCGTGACCTTGCCAGTCAAAAACTGCTTAATGCGCGCGTCAGTAGTCCCTTTTTCATTAAACTGGCTCACCGCAGCGGCCACTGCAGCCTCTCCACCTATCCTGCTAAACAAGCTAGCATTCGGCACAAATCCGCTTGCAACTTTGACATGACGCTGCTTAGAAGCATTGGTCATACCCCCATACACATTTTGTTTCTTCGCCCCACCTCTTCGTTCTTGAGCCATTCTGCGCCTCCGATTTATTAAAGAATTCTGGTTGCAAATACCCTGTGTTTTTATGACTCGATTAAAGAGTATTACAGCAAGCGCGTCAAGCAAAAAATCACGCTCAACTCAAGCTTTCCATCAACAGTGTCGCCACGGTTAAATCTGCACTGGTTCCAGGGTTGATTCCCTGATGTTTTAATGCCTTATCAAAATGCAGCAATTCCCCAAGAATGGTTTTAGGATTATCGCAACCTTGCAAGGCTACACAGTGTTTTTTGGCCTCTATTTGCAATTTCTCAGCTTCCGCCCACCCATATTTTCGCACCACATGCGAATCTGGAAATTGCGCTAAATACTCCAAATACAACAAGGTAGTCGCCCACGCTGGGTTTTGCCAACGACTCAAAACCTGACGATAAAGAGGTACGCCAAACTCCAGCACATCAACGTAATTATTCGCATATTGATAGGCAAGCTTGTCGCGTGGAGCAGCCTCATGCATGGCTTGCAGCAAGGTACATGGCGGGATACTTTTTACGTCATACCTCGCACTATCACCCAACCCTGCGGGATTGGCCTTGACTATCGCCGCAAACGCCTCGACTGCGTCATCTTGCGTCAAACCCGCCAACACCTCGGCCAGCGGCTTTTTCTTCACTGCGGATTCAATCAAAGGTGCAGCCAACAGCACGATGCCCAAATTGGTATTGCAACCCACCGCCGCCCAAGTGGCATCAATCGCCTGACTAATGCGCTGCCCCACGCTTAATTCCGGTAACGCAATCACGCTGGCAGCAGCCTTGGCGCTGGCCACAAAGTCTGCCACCACCATGCCGTGTCCATCAGCAAACACATGCACGTTGCCCGGCTTGATGGCTTGCAATTCGGCCATGCACGCAGCCTCGAATATAGCGGCTATCTCATTCACGCAGAAAATCATCCACCAAAAGCGCAGCAATATCGACCTCAAGCACCGACTGCAAGCCTTTCCACGCGGGAATACTGTTCACCTCCAGCACATAGCATTGCCCATGAATGTCACGAATCACATCCACACCGCAGTAATTAATCTCCATCAACTCGGCAGCACATAGCGCCAAAGCCGCAATTTCATCGTCATGCGCCAACTCACAACGCCCACCTAGCGCCACATTATTTACCCAACTCGTACCACTGCGCCGCATCACCGCCACAACTTGGTTAGCGATAATAAACACGCGATAATCGTGCGAATTACCTTCTCCGCTATCTACGAACGATTGCAGGTAATACACCCCCTCCACATGCTGCTCCATCGGCACTGGGAAAGGTTGTTCGCGCTCCAACATGCGCACCCCCAAGCCCTGCGAACCGAATAGCGGCTTGATAACAAGTTTGGATTCGCGCTGCAAGATGGTTTTCGCCTGCTGCCGTGATTCACACATCCATGTCGAGGGCGTAGAAACGCCATGCTGATGCAACAAAAAACTGGTCATGGCCTTATCCACTGTGCGCTCTATGGCACGGCCATCGTTATACACCTTGACCCCAAGCAATTTAAGGGCGTGCAGAATATCCAGCCGCGCGATGACCTGCTGCACCGTACCGCCAGGAACACCGCGCACGAATACGGCCTTGGGGAGTTGTATAAAACCGGGAATAACCACGCCTGCTTGGCCTTGGCTCAGGTCAAAGTAGCAGTCTTTGAGGGAGATGAAAACGGCTGTAAAGCCACGCGCAGCAAAGGCTGCGCTTAGGCGCTTGCCGTGCCAGCCAGGATCATCGGTAAATACGGGGATGTTCAAATTATTATCATTCTGACACAAGCCAGAATATCGCGTGCAATAAGCTACGAACTACATCAAATCTTGCGCCAAAGTCTCACGTATATTGTTCGTAACTTGAGCAGAGCACTGATACTGCGCATGGTCTATACCGCCTTGAATCGCCACGCCATTTTTTACTGCCTCAATCATCTCCGGAGTCAGCTCAAAACGCATGAAATGCACCGCAGCGGTTTTGTCCGGGCTGCTGCGCTCCAAATCTTCGTTGGAGATGGGACGAATCGCGGGGAAATCGCCCACTTTCAGCCATACGGCAAGCTCGATGCCCACCAATTTAGTCAGCGCAACACGACGTTCTGCTTCGTCGGCGTATTCCACCATGAACGTGGCCTTCCAGTTACTGCCGTCTGGTACCAAATCGTTATACACCGCCAGCTCTTCCTGAATACCCTCTTGCTCAAAAATACGCTCGATACGCAGCATTTCCTGCACTTGATACTGCATGGTGAGCCGATCTTCAAAATACAGCGCGGCGTGGTCGCCCAATGCTAAACGACGATTTTTTTTATGCGCGATGACAGACGCGCGAAACTCTGGTCGAGTTTTTGCATATTGCTCAAGGCTCATCAGGTCGGCGGGGGTGAGTTTGTTCAAAATTACTATCCTCTAAAAATTCAAATACCGTAAGCCAAACGCAGCAAAGTAATCGGATGCTCCGCCACCTTGCCGTTATCCAGTATATTTTCGATGTGATGCCCGGCCATAGAGCAGTCGCTACCGTAATGATCAGCGTTAAAATCCTTCACCCGCTTCACCACTGGTTTGACGATTTTCACCGAACTGGCGTGAAACTCTTTCTTCACCGCGTAAGTACCGTCGTGGCCTGAGCAACGCTCAATAATTTCGACTTCGGTATCAGGAATAAGTGCCAAAGTTTCGCGGGTTTTTTGGCCTATGTTTTGCACCCGCTGATGGCAAGCTGCGTGGTAGGAAACTTTACCCAGCGCTTGGGGAAAATTAGTATTGAGCTTACCCTCACGGTGGCGCAACATCAGGTATTCAAATGGGTCATAGAACGCATTCTTGACCTTCTGTACATCGGCATCATCGGGGAACATCAGCGGCAATTCTTGCTTGAACATCAACACGCAAGACGGCACCAACGCGGTCAAATCCCAGCCCTCGTCCACCATCTTGGCCAAAATCGGGATGTTGAATTCCTTGTTCTCTGCCACGGCTTCCAGATTACCCAATTCCAGTTTGGGCATGCCACAACATTTTTCCTGCGTAGCAATGGTCATGGGGATGCCATTGTGTTCCAGAACCGCCAGCAAATCCTCGCCGGAGCCGGGCTCGTTGCGGTTCATATAGCAAGTGGCGAACAGCGCCAGTTTGCCTTTGGTCTTGGCTGTTGGTTCTGCCACCAACTCGCTTTTATGTTTTTTCAGGCGCTTGCGTAAAGTGTTGCTCTCATATTTAGGCAATTTAGCGTCAGGATGCACGCCTAGCGTGGCTTCCAACACTTTTCTGGCAGGTGCGAATTCATTCGCCGCATTCACTATCTGCGCCACCACAGGGATGCCGGCCAGATTGCCCACCACGTCGGTGCTAGTGAGAATACGGTCGCGCAACTTAACGTCGCCATTCTTGTAATTCACCGCCTTGGCGCGCAGCATCAAATGCGGAAAATCCAGATTCCACTCGTGCGGCGGCACGTAAGGGCATTTGGTCATAAAACACAGGTCGCACAAGTAGCAGTGATCCACTACTTTTGCATAATCCTCTTTTTTCACGCCGTCCACTTCCAGCGTCGGCGATTCGTCCACCAAGTCAAACAAAGTGGGGAAAGAATCGCACAAACTCACGCAACGACGGCAACCGTGGCACACGTCAAACACCCGCTCCAGCTCAGTCTCAAGCGAAGTTTTGTTATAAAAATCGGGGTTCTTCCAATCCAGCGGATGGCGCGTGGGCGCTTGCAGATTGCCTTCTTTGGTGGTCACAGCCATTGTTTTAATCTCGAAAAAAATATGGAGTGCGGCTATCGCCACACTCCATAGGGGTCAAACTTACAGCGCGCTCAGTTCATTCAGCGCTTTTTGATAACGATTAGCGTGTGAACGCTCCGCCTTAGCCAACGTTTCAAACCAGTCCGCCACTTCGTCAAAACCTTCTTCACGCGCGGTTTTGGTCATGCCCGGATACATATCGGTGTATTCATGGGTTTCGCCAGCCACTGCGGCTTTCAGGTTGTTGGAAGTAGAGCCGATAGGCAATCCAGTAGCTGGATCACCGCATTGCTCGAGGAACTCCAGATGCCCGTGAGCATGGCCGGTTTCGCCTTCAGCGGTGGAACGGAACAACGCAGCTACGTCGTTGTAGCCTTCAATGTCGGCCTTAGCTGCGAAGTACAAATAACGGCGATTAGCTTGTGATTCACCCGCGAACGCGGCCTTCAAATTATCTTCTGTCTTGCTTCCTTTGAGACTCATCATTTTCTCCTAGAGATTGTGCGGCTTTGAATTAAAACCGTGGGTTAAATAAGTAGCGTGCTATTGTCACGACGCTTGGGTCTAATGCTACGCCAAATCGGCCTTTCATGAAATCGGCTTAGCCTTCATTCATGAAAATACTTAGAGTGCCGATTGGGAAAGGGATATCTACGGCTTGATTCGACCCAGACTGTGTAAAAACGCATAATTTTTCAGGGCACGACCAGATCTCGCCACGGTAGACTTTCCTAGCATTAATCGTTTGCCTGAGAGCTCGCTAATCTGGCAACTTGTTTCCTGATGTTATTTCTTAAAATGAAGTCTAAAAGCCCCCAGCAATGCTGGCGCAAATGTCGACAGATGGCCTTAGGCTGTAGAAATGCATGGAAATATGACCCACTTGGGGTGCGGACAAAAACTTGGACTACTTGGAGCTAGTTCTACATTACGGCCTTTTCTACGCCAGCCCCTAAATTTAAGCTAAAAACGCTTCATGTTACAGCTTGTTGCTATTGTACGTTATGCACTCCATGTAAACGAGGCACTTTCAACGTGCGGCCATTCCTGATATCTGTATCAACAATTGCCAGCCCATCTTCTACGAAGTCCATAATGTCGTCATGTACCCGGCGATAATCTCTACCAGTCTTTTTTGCAATCTGGTAAATAGAGTCCTGTCCATTCGTTTTGGCGAGAACGCGCAGTGTTTCCAGCTTTTTCGGGTGGAATCGAGTGACCGAAACAGATACAGGGAACGAAACGTCACCAACCACATAAAAGCCCCATACACCATCCAGAATGGCTTTCTTGTCAGCTTTGAGGTCAGGTTCCATCCGTAATGACGGCCAAATCTTTATAAAATGCCGTTTTCCAATCAGGCTGATAAGGTCAACGACCTTCATGTAGTTAATGCTTTGTCTGATGACGTTGGTTTTACGGGAATTAAATGCAATCAACCATTGGGCGAATTCCATCCTGCCCTGATCCCAGAAGGCCATTCGCTTGGCGCGTTCCCATGATTCAATTGTGTGTTGGGTAGTTTTCATCATCCAATTCATTTAAATTCTGAATAATCATTGCTTCATTTATTAATGCTTGCTTGATGTCGCCAATCAACGACAGTCTTTCATAAGGTGCAAGTAATTCAAGCCCTTCAAATTCATCCATGAGGTCGATCCATGGCATAGCCATAAGGTTTGCACAGAACGCATCCTGTGGAAAGTTTGCCCCGTTTTGGTTAGCGTCATCAATAAAACTATGCAGCACTTGTACCTGTTGGTTCAATACATAACCATCAAATAAATCTCGTGCCGTTTGGCGTGATCCTTTCGTGTCTTTTCCATAGCCAGTCCCTGAAATGGTTCTCAATTTCCTGTGATACAAGCCCCCAATCTCTTCAGTAGTGACATTTCCAAAATTTGCTTTTGGCCACATGCCGCTGTAGATGCTGTCTTCAATAAAAGAGACTTTGACGATGGATTCTTCAACATTTGCATACCCGTGTAACTGGTGTGCCAATTTGCCACCGCTCTCGATTTCTATATCCTGCAAGTTGATTCCTATCCGTCCCAACTCTACAGACAACCTTTCAGGTGAGAGATTACCAGCCACAAAGAAGTCAAGATCGTAAGAGACACGATGGTTTAGGTAATACCGTGCTAAAGCTGTCCCACCACCCAAAATGCAATCTTGGATTCCTAGCCGGGCAAGATTAGAAAATACATTCTCAAGTATTACATCTTGTGCTTTGTATAAAATAACAGTTTGTGTCATATATGACAGTTTAGTCTAATTAAGAAATACGTCAATATTAAAGAACATTATTTTGATGACACGACCATCTCCAATCAATCACGGAAAACGGATAATCCGAACTGCTCATTGATGAATAGCAGCTTATGACGAATAGTTCATCTGAAGCAGGGTTAGATTTATGGCAGAAAATTACAGAAAACGAATTTAATAACGGCGTTTTTTACGGCGGCGTGGCTGGAAATCCACTATTCTATTGGTTGTAGAGTCATCTTCTGGGCACCAGTCAGAAAATACTTCCCAAGTAATCAAATAATTAAAAATTCCAGTTGCCAGCAGTTAATGGTGATAAGGACAAGTGATTCATTGTACTATGAAACTTTCCATTAACCTTTTGAGAAGCCGTCGTTTAGGAATGCACTGTATTATCTATGTTTAATTTCGCGCTCATTCCATTAAGTATTGCTGCAAGCCAGCATATCCAACATCATGGTTTGATGACAATGTTGGCTTACACTTTAATCCAGTTGTTAATCATTGGGCTTGTGTATCTTATTATTAGGATCGCGAGATGACCACCAAACCAAATGGCTAACCGCAAAGAGTTTTAACGCCAATCCCCTCCCAACTCTAACCTTTAAAGTGGTCGTGGAATACAGAAGTCATTTTGCGGCTACTTAGGTTGAAGTTGTTGATGCAATAAATGGCAAATTTGAAAACAATAACCTGAGCTAGACCCGCTTCGCGGGATAGATACGCGCTAAGCGCGAAGGAAACCGGCTGCGCCGGAAAGAGCATGGCCGGAGGCCACTAAGACAAAGTCGAAAACGGGACGGGCTGCGCCCGAAGTCAACGACAAAATATATTTGCTCTCACATGCTACCAAAGCAACACTTTTCGACATGGAGAATTAAAAAAGTTACCGCGACTGAAGACTGAAGCTATTCGTCACGCTGCAATGAAGCTCGGATGTGTGATTCAAAAATGAGACTTTAGTTGATACAACATCCTCTTTTTCTAATTGCTTCATAAAAATGTGTGTACGGCATGAACTTTGGTTGGTTTTGGCGTATAGCTAGTCAGCCAATAAAAACCGCGGGGCTTACCTTAAAGAATGTGCCGAACTTGCTCGCCAAACTAGCGCTAATATTGCGTTTACCAGCCAGGATAGCGGAAAGGTTACTTTGAGGCACTATGGCTACAAGATCTTTTTGAGTAAGATTTTTGACGCCAATCAGAAACCGCAGGACTTCTTTTGGCTCTGATGCTTCGATAACGAAATGCCGTTCGTCATAACCACTAACGAGATCAGAAACAAGTTCAAGCAGGCTGGAAAGGGGATGATTTTCATCACTGCCGACCTTATCCAGAAGGGTGTTCATGAGTGAAACAGCTCGATCATATTCGGCTTCATTGATAATGGGGCGCAGATGTGTCAATTGGTCAAACGCCACCCAAGACTTCTCTATTCTTTTAATGTCGAACTCTAAAGTTGTTTGCATGACTACACCTTTCCTGAAATATATTTCTTGCTCCATTTGTCATACTCACTATGAGTAAGAACCAAACGGATGAAAACCTTGCGAGCGTTGTAATGAATAACCGTAATCAGTCGGAAGCTGTTCCCGCCAACATCGAATATGGTATACGGAGCAACATAATCCGCACTCCCAAAAACTTTTTTCACATGGTTGAAGTCTTCAAATGTTGTTTGCTCAACCAACGTATGCCAATATCGCATCGGCGATTCAGCTTTGGTATGTTTGGACTTCCCCTACTTTTGTAGACGTTTTTCAGCTTCCGATTTCTAACGCTTCGAATGCCATCGGACTCATCTGATTCAGGTGACTGTGCCGACGTTTTCGATTGTAGAACATTTCGATGTAATCAAATATCTCTGATTTTGCTTCCTCCCTGGTTGGATAAATCTTTCGTCTGATGCGCTCTTTCTTCAAGCTACTGAAGAAGGACTCCGCAACAGCATTGTCATAGCAATTGCCGCGACGACTCATGCTGGGGATCAGCCCGTTATCTTTGCACCAACGTGCAAAGTCATCGCTGCCAAACTGGCTGCCTTGATCTGAGTGAATGATGACCGGTTGTCTGGGCTTACGCCGCCATACTGCCATCAGCAATGCATCCAGCACAATCTCAGTGGCCATAGTGGGTTTCATTGACCAGCCCACCACTGCTCTAGAGTAAAGGTCAATCACTACAGCCACATAAAGCCAGCCTTCATAGGTACTGACGTAAGTAATATCAGTCACCCAAGTTTCGTCAGGACGACTCACCGTGAACTGTTGCTGTAATCGGTTGGGCGCAGCTAGTGCAGGTTTCCCTGACTTGAAACGTGGCTTACGATAGCCACGAACAGACTTGAGCTTTGCTTCACGCATCAGTCTGGCAACGCGATTCTCACTACAGTTAAACCCTGCTTCACGCAAATCACGGTGAATACGCGGGCTACCGTAGATGCCATAGCTGTCACCAAACGCATGTTTTATTTCCACAAGAAATGCCGCATCTTCAATCGCGCGATCAGATAGCGGTTTCACCTTCCATGCGTAATAGCCACTGCGATGTACCTTGCGTACACGGCACATGCTAGCCAGACGAAACTCTTGACGGTGCTGATCAATGAATACGTACTTTAGCCGGACAGCTTGGCAAAGTACGCGGCGGCCTTTTTTAGGATGTCGCGCTCCTCCGTAGTGCGCCTGAGTTCAGCTTTCATGCGTGTTAATTCTTGCTTGAGCGCTACGACATCCTGTGAATGAGGGGCCGCCTGCTGGCGACTCTGCTTGAGCCAGTGATAGAGACTCTTATCAGAAATACCTAGGCGTTTCGATACTTCAGGGACCCCATGACCACGTTCCGTGATTTGCTTAATGGCCTCGGCTTTAAATTCTGCTGTGTAACGGGCATTGCTCATTTAACTTTCTCCAGTTCTGTTTCGACATTATCAAATGTCTACTAAAGTCTGGGAAGTCCAGAGGGTCACTTCCTACAATAAGGTTAAGTCTAACGATTAGGAATTCTGTTCAGGATTCCAGAGGTTTAGTAAGTACAAAGTTAGGATAGTTTCAGGCTGAAACAAGAATTAGCTGCAAGGTATTTAAATACAGGATTTGTATAAGCTCACGCACCCACAACAGTCATTGAACTCACCAATCTAAGGACTGTACTGATAATCTTATCAGCGCATAGCTGATGAATAAATTACGCCACTGAGGATGAACATTCATGACATAGCCAGACGTAGATTTTGCAATTATTTCCGCACCGTCCCTACCTGCCAATAAGCTAAACTGACAGCAATCAGCCACCACAAAATGCATGACCAAAAGCTAGCATAAAATGCCATGTGCGCATTGATAGGCATGATGGCGATGAATGCCGCCGTCATCCAAGGCAATGCATCTGAATTTCTATCTCGCACGGCAGCTAAGCTTAGGCGTACCCAATACACCAAAGCCAGCAAATAACCCAGTACACCTATAATCCCTGTTTCCGCGATGATTTCTAACAAAAATTGATGTGGATGATTGGGGCCATATTGAGTTGTCAATATTTTCCCTGTCGTTTTATCTTTGTATTCTAAGTTCAGCCAGAAATCATCCTTAGAGACATACTCAGGATAAATATAGCGAAAACCTCTAGGGCCTATACCATTTATCCAATGATCCTCTGCGACCTTTATAGCTACTTGCCATATTGGTAATCGTAGGCTGGTTGCAGCATTAGCTTTTTCAAAATTGCCACTGAATAAGCCCGCAGTCTGCTCCATCCTGGCGGTTAACGCAGAATTCTGAACGGAAATGCCAATAGCAATACCCAAAAGCAGAATGGATGCCACTAGAGATTTCCAGTGCCATTTCACTCTTTCCACTCGAAACAGCTGTAACATGAGTAACACCAATCCCATGGCAAGCATTATCCAAGCCACTCGTGCACCCGATAATAAAATCGCCATGAGATAAATAGGGGCTATCCACCATATCCATGGTCGTTTTGATGTCTGTTGCCATATCCAGTAATAATAAATCGGAGACAGTACTGCCAATAAATGTCCCACTCCACGTTGCGGGATAATTCTTCCAATCCAGGCCCAACCATTCATTGCACCTGGCAAGCTATGTTCTACCTCAAGCGCATAAAACACTTTACCTATTGCGAAGAAACCGAGTACCAACCCAAGCAACATCAACATACGTGTTCTTGAATAACCATTTTGGAGCGCGAATATCACGAAAATAGCCGCCAAAGGAAATCGGATGAATACTAATGTGGTGCTTACTGCACGTGAAAAATTGACTGCATCGGGAAGTGAAGCCACCATCGGTAACCATATACAAGCAAATAGTATTAACAATGGTTTGATCGCACTAAGGGCAAATACGCGCAGCGGCTCCAGCAACAATAGCAATAGGCCGAAGATGGCCATGAGTGCCATTGGAAGTTCAAAAAGATTGCGAAAGGGTTGAGTGACGATCAGCATCGCCACCAGAATCCAACCGAACTTTTCAGTCCAGGCAAACAAAAGTCGGCTCATATCGCTATTTGAATTGATTAATCGCATCTCATTTATCCTAAATCCGACATATTTATAGAATGTCTCTTACAAGCCTCACAAAGATAATTTTTGCAGTCAATTAAAGGTCACGCTTTACGTTTTTTCAGCCTTTATTGAACACTTACTTTTGGTAATACCACTGATACCAGTCCACAAATCGCTTGATTCCTTCTTCCAATCTGGTTGATGGTGCAAATCCAATCGCTGCCTTAAGAGCCCCAACATCAGCATAAGTTGTCGGCACATCGCCATACTGCATAGGTAGAAATCTCTTTTCAGCCGTTTTTCCCAGCGCTTGTTCAATGACTGTGATGAAATCAAGCAGGTTGACAGGTACATGGTTACCTATATTAAAAATGCGATAAGGTATTGTTGTTTCAGATTTAGCTAAATCCAGCACTCTTACCACGCCTTCAACAATATCATCAATATAGGTGAAGTCACGTTGCATATCGCCGTGGTTATATACGTCTATGGGTTCGTTTTCAAAGATAGCTTTGGTGAATTTGAAGTAGGCCATGTCGGGTCTACCCCAAGGGCCGTAAACAGTAAAAAAACGTAAACCCGTGGTGCGCAAGCCAAATAAATGGCTATAGGTGTGTGCAATCAACTCGTTGGCTTTTTTGCTGGCAGCCTAGAGACTGACAGGGTGATCAACGTTATCAGTTTCAGCGAATGGCACTTTTTTGTTGCCGCCGTAAACGCTGGAACTGGAGGCATAGACCAGATGCTCAATTTTATAATGGCGACAGCCCTCTAACACGTTGACAAAACCGCTTAGATTGCTGGCAACATAGGCTTGCGGATTTTCCAGCGAATAGCTTACGCCGGCTTGAGCAGCAAGGTGAATTACATGCTGAAATTTTTCCTTCTCAAAAAGCTCTGCAATAGCACTGCTATCAGCTATATCGAGCTCGATAAAACGAAACTTGGGATAACCTACCAGCTGCGTCAATCTTGCCTGCTTAAGACTCACGTCGTAATAGTTGTTGAGGTTATCAATGCCAACAATTTCATCACCACGCTCAAATAATGCGCGTGCTGTGAACATGCCAATAAAGCCCGCGACACCTGTGACCAGTATTTTCATAGCTATTTCAGCGCATAAATCGCCGGCAGATTACGCCAGCGACCATGCACATCCATGCCACAGCCAAACACGTAGCGGTCTGGCACTACCAAGCCCACGAAATTCGCCTGTATTGGCTTGGGTCTGCCGGTGGCTTTCTCGGTGAGCACGGCAATCAACACCCGCGCGGCTCCGGCTTCCATGCACTTGTCTCGCACCGCCGCCAAAGTAATACCTTCATCCAGAATATCGTCCAACAACAATACGGTACGCCCATGCACATTATCGCTGGGAGCTACGCGCCAATGGATGTCGTGGCCTTGAATCTGATTACGGTAGCGCGAGGCTTGCACATAGTCAAAATCCAGCGGAAAGCGCAGTTTTGGTAATAACCAACCGGAGAACACCACTGCACCGCCCATCACGCTCAGCACCAACGGGTCTGCATCGCTTAAAGCGGCGCTAACGTCATGAGCCATTTTATCTACGGCGGCGCTGACTTGAGCCTCGGTAAAAACCATCTCCGCACCTTGCAGCAGTTGCTGCGCTTCTGCAGCAATGGTCACTTCTTACTCCGCTTGTTCAACCACTTTGTAAATTCCGCGCTGATTTCCGCATGACGCAGTGCGTATTCCACATTAGCCTGCATATAACCTAGCTTGCTACCGCAGTCATAGCGCTTGCCGTGATATTGATAGGCGAGAATGGTTTCTTGTTGCAACAGCGCGGCAATGCCATCAGTAAGCTGAATCTCGCCACCTTTGCCGGGCTGCACATTTTCCAAACAATCGAAGATATGTGGAGTCAGAATGTAACGCCCCACCACGGCAATATTGGAAGGCGCAACTGCTGGCTCTGGCTTTTCTACGATGCCGTCAATCTGCATCAAGCCCGGCTCTAATTCGTGAGCATCCACGATGCCATACTGGCTAGTCTCGGCAGGTGCGACCTGTTCAGTAGCAATCACTGAGCTTTGATGTTCTTGATATAACGCTACCATTTGCGTCAATGCGCCTGGTTTAGCATCAATTAAGTCATCCGCCAAAATCACTGCGAACGGCTCGTCTTTTACCACAGGCTTGGCGCACAACACGGCGTGTCCTAATCCCAAAGCCTCGGCCTGACGCAAATAGATGCAAGTGACGTGTTTTGGCAACATGCCTCGCAGCAACTCGAGCATCTGCGTTCTACCACGCGCTTCTAACTCGGTTTCAAGCTCATAAGCCTTATCGAAATGGTCTTCGATGGCGCGTTTGCTGCGGCCTGTGACGAAAATCATCTCGGTGATGCCCGCCTCAATCGCCTCTTCAACCGCATATTGAATCAGCGGTTTGTCTACGATGGGTAGCATTTCTTTAGGACTAGCCTTGGTCGCAGGTAAGAAGCGCGTGCCTAAGCCCGCAACCGGAAAAACAGCCTTAGTGATATGTGTCATTAGTGAATGCTGGTAGATATTGGTAAAGCTGAGGCGATTAGAGTCGGAGGCGTGGCGTGAATGTCGCCAGTGTAATCCTCCACCCACGTTTTCAAATCGTGTTTGATGCTGGATTCGTCTTGCTCGGTAACAGCAGACAACCATTTGAGCAGCTTATCCACCCAGCGACTATCCACCTCGCGTGCTTTGGCGATGCGCAATTTGGCATGTGGCGTGGGTAAAGTGTGTTCGTTATCAGCCAATAGCTCTTCGTACAACTTTTCACCTGGGCGCAAACTAGAAAACACAATTTCAATCTGACCATCCGGCACGCCAGAGAGCCGTATCATTTCGTGCGCCAAATCAGCAATTTTGACCGGCTCGCCCATGTCCAACACCATAATCTCACCGCCCTGCCCCATGAGCGATGCCTGCATCACCAACTGCGCGGCTTCGGGTATAGACATGAAAAAGCGCGTCACTTCAGGATGCGTCACTGTCACCGGTCCGCCCTTGGCAATTTGTTCGCGGAATTTAGGAATCACGCTACCGCTACTACCCAGCACATTACCAAAGCGCACCATAACAAAGCGCGTACCATCAGCTTCCTGCAAGCCTTGGCACACCATCTCCGCCAAGCGTTTGCTGGCGCCCATGACGTTGGTAGGGTTCACCGCTTTATCTGTGGAAATGAGGATAAATTTTTCAACATTGTGCTTTTTGCAAGACTCGGCCAAAGTGTACGTGCCAATGACGTTATTCAATAACGCCTCGCTCACATTGCTATTTTCCATCAACGGCACATGCTTATACGCCGCCGCGTGGAACACCACAAAAGGCTGGTAGCGCTTCAACACTGCATCTACGCGCTGCGCGTTTTTCACATCGCCTACAACGCAGACGATTTTTGTAGCGGGAAAGTGCTGCGAGAACTCCTGCTCCAATGTGTATAGCGCATATTCATTGAGCTCAAATAACACCACCAGACTTGGCTTGTAACGTGCAATCTGACGACACAACTCACTGCCAATAGAACCTCCCGCACCAGTCACCATGACCGTCTTGGTATTCAACAAGCCATGCAAACCCGCATCATCCAAACTCACAGGCTCACGCCCCAACAAGTCTTCAACTTCTACAGGACGCACTTGTGAAACACTCACCTTTCCACTCATCAAATCTTCAAATGATGGCACCGTCAACACTGTCAGTCCAGCATCTGTGGCAATCGCAACTGCACGATGACGAACCGCATGGGATGCAGAAGGCATGGCTATAATTACTTTCGTTACCCCCATCTCTGAAGTATGGAGAAGCAAATTATCTAGCGAACCTAGTACTGGCACACCGTACAACTGTAAATGGTGTAACTGCGGATTATCATCAAGAAACCCAACAACATACCAGTCTTGACTTTGTGACAGGCTTTTGAGTAGCGATACCCCGGCTTCCCCTGCCCCCAGCACCAGCACCGGCTCACCCTGTAACTGCGTCAAACCATAGAGTCGATGCTCTTTCCAGCCGCGATAGGCAAAACGACTACCGCCCATCATCAGGATCAATAACAAAGGATTAAGCATTAACACGGAGCGCGGGATCTGAAAGCGGAACATCAACATCAAGGCAGCCACCACGAACGCTGACAGACCGACCAGGAAGATGATGCGGCGTAAATCAGGAATGCTGGCGAAACGCCAGATACCGCGGTATAACCCACCCGTCCAGAAAATCACTGCCTGCACCGGAACTGCCACAAAAACAGCAACCCACATGGCGCTAGACATCACTGCAGGCACGGCAAAGTTGAAACGCAATTGATAAGCCAGCACCCATGCCAAAGCTAACGCCGCTATGTCATGGGCAAATGCGAGATGTGAGCGGATATTTTTTGTAAAAACCATGAACAAATTATATCCCAGAAGGTGTTTTACTCTATTGCAGTTTTTGATACCGCCGCCATGAAGTATCAGTCGCTAACATCAAACCAATATAAATAATCGCCCACGCCAGCAGGCACCAAACCTGAATTGTGGCTGGTTCACGTAACAGCCAGACCGCTGTTGCAGCAGTAGCCGCCATCAACAGGTACTCTGCCGTCGCGGTAGCTCTATGCCCCCAACCCATCAATATTAAACGCTGATAATAATGTCCGCGATGCGCCTGCCATATCTTGTCGCCGGCAATCATGCGTTTGCTTAAAGTCACACTGGCGTCGATGATGAAAGGTGCAAAAACAGCAGGCGGAAACCATAACGGCCAAATACCTTTTATCACGCCCACTACGCCCAGGGCAGCTGCAAGAAAACCCAAGGGGATGGAGCCCGAATCACCCATAAAGATGCGTGCCGGATAAAAGTTGAAAACCAGGAAGGCAAGCGCAGAAGCGGCAATACACGCATTCATGCTGAAAATCCCCATATCTTTAGCCAGCCACGCCGCCAATGCATAACCGCCAAACCCGAACAGCGCCATACCCCCGGCTAGACCATCGGAGCCATCCATGAAGTTATAAAGATTGATCATCCATACAGTGAGAATGACCACAATGCTCATCTCAAGTAATCCGACATACGACGGCAACACTATCCCCAGAAAAACACCAGCGACAACAAAATGCAGTAATAAGCGCCAGCCGGCTGAAAGATCGCTTAGATCATCGAGGAACGAAACCAGTACCAGCAGAAAAACACAGACCATCATGGTAAAAGCCAAGGGATGTACAGTTAATCCAAACCCGACCAGAGCCCCGGCCATCAACCCGATCCCCCCTGTCCTGGGGATGGGTTTCGTATGCAAAGAGCGCTCATTCGGGATATCGTGTATCTGTTTGCCGAACTTGCTGCGTAGAATGATAGTGATCAATACCAGCGTGACCAGCGCAGCAAATATAGGAGCGCAATAACTCATAGATGGGTACTTCGATACCAGTCAGCTGTTGCGCGCAGACCTTGCTTCAATGTAAAAGGCGGAAGCCAGCCTAGTTCACGGCGTATTTTATTGCTATCCACTTGTAATGTGCCCAATACGCGTTCAACCTGCTTAGTCTTTCCACCCACATAAGCTGCCATTTTTAACAGCACTACCGGGCAAGGAAACAAATGTGCCGAATGCTCCATTGCCTCTCCTAAAAGCCGTAGCAAGTCAGATATAGAAACATCTTCGCCATCATTCACCAGATAAGTTTGCCCAGCCGCCGCCGGGTGTATGGCGCACAAACCCAAGACATCTACCAGGTTCTCGACATAGATCAGACTACGCAGATTGCGCACCGAAGCCAATGGCAGCGGGATACCTTTCGCAATGGTCTTGAGTAATTGTGCAAAGTTTCCCTTCACTCCCGCCCCATAAACTAGCGGCGGACGCACTATGACTACTTCCAGACCGGTTTCAGCGGCGATTACATGCAATGCCTGTTCTGCCTCCAGTTTGGAGATCGCATACGCATCTTCAGGCGCAGGTACATCTCCTTCACTGAATTTTATATCGGCACTGGTAGCCTCGCCATTGACTTTGATCGAGCTGAGATAGATGAAACGCTTGACCGAGTTGCGTGCACAAAGTCTGGCTAGATGCTCCGTCCCTGCTACGTTGACGCACCGGAACTCTTTTAAGGAGTCTTCCGCATGCTCGTGCATCACATGCACCCGCGCTGACAGATGGATGACGACATCGACATTTCGCAAGGCCTGTTGCCATACCTTGTTTTCGCCAAGATCGCCAGGGTCACCAAGATCTCCGGTGACAACCCACTCAATAGCTGTAGAAGTATTTGCTGCTGTGCGTTGCGCTGCCACTACCTGATGACCGGATATCAACAGCTTCGCACATAACGCACGTCCCACGAAACCAGAAGCGCCGGTAACCAGAACCTTCAACCGATCAACTCCTGATACACGGCGATCGTTTCTATCACCACCATCTCCTGGGAGAACTCCGCCAGAACAAGGCTACGACTCTGTAAACCCATATTTCTGCGTAGATCTGCATCCACAATAAGGCGCATCAGTGCTGCGGCAAGTGCGGCACTTTCCTTTACCGGCACGAGAAAACCATTCACCCCGTTTTGCACCACTTCCCTGCAACCAGGCACATCACTTGCCACTATAGGCAACCCACATGCGGCGGCTTCCAGCAGTGATTTGGGCAAGCCTTCACGGTAGGATGGCAGACAGGCGATATGCGCGTTATTCAAGACATCAGGCATATCATCGCGATGACCCCAATACTCCACGCCGAAGCGGCTATGCCATGCTTTTAAGGTAGCCTCTGGTACCGAGGCCGGATTGGAAGGGTCAGGTTCACCTACCAGCAGAAAACGGGCATGGATGCCTTGTCCAGCTAGGTTCTCTGCAGCCGCAACAAACTCGCCTACACCTTTATCCCACAACATGCGTGCCGCCAGCACAATACATACCGGTTCGGGCGGCTGGGTGTTCATCGGGTAAAACAGCTGAGTATCTACGCCAGACCCACGTATCAGGCGTAACTTCTGTGCTGCAACCCCCGAACGTTGCAATAAAGCAGAGTCTTCAGGGTTTTGTACGATGATGAGGCTATGTTTGCCTAAAGAGTATGCAAGCCAGAATCGTAATAGCCGCCTGATGAAGCGAATGGCGTAGTTTGCAGAGATGAACAGCCAGCCCAGTCCGGTCACCGCATTCACCTGTGCTGGCACATGTGCCAGGCGTGCCGCAAAAGAGCCATAGATCACTGCCTTCAGCGCCACATGATGCACCAGATCAGGTTTTTCACACCGGTAAAGCTGGTATAGCGCCCATATCTCTTGCAGAGGATTACCTGTGCGTCGCGTCAAAGTGAACGGGACCAGCCGGATGCCGGCACTCTTAATCCGCTCCTCCTGACCATCTGCTCGTGTGGCTACAGCGACATCGAAACCTGCAGCAGAAGCTCCGATCGCCAGCGGCAGTCGATGCGAAACGAAGTATCGTCCCTCGGTGACCACGAACAGTAATTTCGGTTTTGGTTTAGGCGCTGTCATGGATGGCTTCAGCCATGAGTATGTTCAAGCCAAGCCTGAAACATCAGCACGTTCCACAATTGATATTGCCAGTTGCGTTGGCCGGACAGATGCTCCTGCCATTTCAGGCGAATAGGCAGCGGGTCAAAGAACCCTTCTTTTAATAATCGCGATTCGTCCAGCAAGGTTTCAGCCCAGCCGCGCAAAGGCCCGCGCAGCCAGTTATCGAGAGGAATGCCGAATCCCATCTTAGGGCGCTCTATGAGCACTTTAGGAACATGCCGGTAGAGTAATCGTTTCAATACATGCTTCCCCTCTTCCTGGCGCACTTTCATCGCTATGGGCAATTTCCAGGCGAACTCAAGGACACGATGATCCAGAAATGGCACGCGCGTCTCCAGGCCTACACTCATCGCCGCACGGTCTACCTTGGCCAGGATGTCATCCGGCAAATAGCTCACAGTATCCAATAGCATCATCTGCTCTGGAAAGCTGAGGAACTCCTGAAATTTCGATTTATCCGTTAAAACAGTGGCGTGCTCCTTGCTCCCTAACACTATCGCAGCCGGGTCGTCCCAATGAGAAACTAGTCCCAGATAAAGGCTTTCGGGACTTTCCGTTTGTAAAACACCCGCCAGTTTATGCAGCTTATCGCCGGGATTTGCATAGCGCAATTTCCTGGGCATCACAGGGCTGACTATTTTCATAATCGAATTCCAACGCGATGGCGACAAGCCTGTGATCAGATCAGCAGCTCCACCGCGCATGGGCTGTGGGATACGGGCGAGCTTGCTCCACAGCGACTGCCCCAGAAAATACCTGTTATAGCCGCCAAACAGCTCATCTCCCCCGTCGCCGGAAAGACAGACAGTCACATGCTCACGCGCCATTTTTGCAACCAGCCAGGTCGGGATCTGCGATGAGTCGGCAAAAGGCTCGTCGTAGATCTGCGGCAGCTGAGGAATGACTGCCATCGCCTGTTCAGGCGATACGTAAAGTTCAGTATGCTCCGTGCCCAGACTCTTAGCCACGGCATGCGCATATCCGGCTTCATTGTAGCTATGCTCGTTGAGCCCGATGGTAAAGGTCTTCACCGGACGGTTAGCCTGGGTCTGCATCAGTGCCACCACAGCAGACGAATCTACGCCACCTGAGAGGAATGCACCCAACGGCACGTCTGCGATCATCTGACCGCCGATAGATTGCTTTAGAACTTGCTCAAGCTGCTCTACCGCTTCAGTTTCGCTACCGGTAAATGGGTCTTTGTGCCCGGATTCAGCCACTGCGTAAGCCGACCAATAAGCCTTGATCTCTCCTAGCCCTGCGAGAGAGGGATCCAGAACCAAGTCGGCCAAGTCAGGCAATTGTAGCCAGGTGCCAGGCAGCAACTTGTAGATGCCTTTATAGATGGAATAAGGTGCGGGAATATAATTGTGCCTCATGTACAAGGCCAAAGAATCGCGATCGATTTCGCCACGGAATGACGGATGTGTTCTTAGTGCCTTGAGCTCAGACCCGAACATCAACACATCGCCTTGCATGCCGAAATACAAAGGCTTCTCTCCCAGACGGTCTCTTGCCAGTGTGAGCGTTCGTTGTTCTCTATCCCATACTGCAAAGGCGAACATGCCTACAGATTTCTGGAGTGTGGTCTCAACACCCCAGGCAGCGATGGCACTCAGCAAAGTCTCGGTATCGGAATGACCCCGCCAGCTGATCTGCCCCTGCTCGGCATCGCGCTCCAGTTCGCCTCGCAATTGCAGATGGTTGTAGATCTCGCCATTGAATACGATTACAAAACGCCCGCAAACAGAAAGCATAGGCTGATGTCCGGCAGGTGTAAGATCAAGGATAGAAAGGCGTCGATGGCCTAATGCGATACCTGCATCCGCATCTACCCAGGCACCCATATCATCCGGGCCACGATGGGTTAAGCTGGCTGTCATGCCATGAACATGGTCAAGCAAAGTGGTGCGCGACTGCGCTGTACTTAAAAAGCCTGCTATGCCGCACATTGCTTGTGTCCTATCGCCAATTCTTGATAAAGTTTAGCGTATTGCACAGCAATATTCCCTATTTCAAATGTATCTGTAATTCGAGCACGCGCTTGCTCGCTCAGCATCGCCAGTTCGTTATCCGCCAACCCTAGCAATGTATCCCAGGCTTGTGCCAGCGCCGTCATATCGTCGCGCGGCACGATACGTCCGGTATCTCCTACGATCCAGCTAGCATCCCCCGCATCCGTAGATACGCAAGGCACGCCACAAGCCATGGCCTCGCCTAACACGTTGGGGAATGCTTCGCCCCATGAAGAGGTTGAGGTGGCTATATCCAGTGTTGCTGTCAGTCTGGGTATGTCGTATCGCTCACCAAGCAAACGGGTGATCTTGCTAACTCCCGCATCATGCATCCAGCTGATCATGAGCGGGTTGCTCGCGTCTATCCCCCGCCCCACCAATAAGAAATGTACATCCGGCCGTTGTTTATGTAATTGATACGCGGCTTCAAAAAAGCCTGCATGGTTCTTTTGCGGATCAAAACGTGCGATCAGCCCTATGACCGGTGCATCTGCCGGTATGCCCAGCTCCACGCGGACACTATGACGGGCAGATGGGTCGGGTTTGAATAGTTGCAGATCGAAACCATTCGGAATCACCACAAATGCATCCTGGGCATAACCCAAAGCAATATGGGTTTGCATTGCGTTTTGCGAACAGCAAACGATACGTTTTGGTAGCCAGTGCGATAATTTTGCGCACAAGGCCACAACTCTACGCGTGTTCGGCTTGGTTTTATCCGCTGAAAGGTCGTTGTTACGTATATTCCAGGCCAAAGCCCGCATACCTGCCAGATACGTGGCTATGCCGCCCAGCAAGTCCGCATGATAAAGCCATGTTTGTACGACCTGCGGTCGGAACCGCCGGATCAGCCAGGCCAGCTTTACTATTGCCCATGGATTCGGCCATGCCGACGACATTTCAAGAGATGTGACTTGCACCCCTATCGCTTGCAGTCTTTGGGCAACAATGCCTGGATTGGTCAGACAGATCACTTGCTGATCAAAGTGTTCTTGAAGGCGTTCAGCGAGTCTTAACAACATCATTTCAGCGCCCCCGGTATCAAGGCTGGTAATGATGTGAATAATCCTGATGTGCCGTGTGTTTGAAACTGCAGGCGGTGGGGATTCCGGTTTAGCCATTTGAGTCTGTAGGGTTAGTGCCCAAGCTTAATCGCTTGAAAACAGATGTTGGGATTTGCAAAGCGCACGCCGATCTTGCATAAAGGGATTTTGATCAGCGCCTTTACCAGCCCGAATACCCCTCCTCCCCTCAATGATGCAAACCCTATAGTCTCGATCTTCCGAACTTCAAGTTTATGACCACCAGTACCTTGCTCTATCCACGATTTTAGCTGGGATGAAGAGAATGATTGAAGGTGCCCCCATCGGTGGAAGATATCTCCACAATGCGGGCAAACCACGATGGATACCTTCAGGTCTTCTTCAAAAGGAGTGGTGCCTATGAATAAGCCTCCCGGCTTAAGGACACGCTGGATCTCCTGTATCCCGGATGCAAGTTGTTCATCGCTGAGATGTTCCAGAACTTCAGAGGCAAATACAATATCAAAACTTTTATCGGCGAATGGGATTTGCTCGATATAACCCTGTTTTGCATCAATATTGCTGCTATGCAGGCGTTCAACCGAAGTTGCATCAGGATCGAGACTGCTGACCGTACATCCAAGCTGCAGCAACTTATTTTCCAGTATGGCTTTGCCTATTCCCACATTCATCACGGAAACCCCGGGCTTGAGATGACGTTTGAATCTTCGTATCAGGAATTCTGCCCGGATCGCAGCCCCTTCGAATCCGCGGTTGATATCCTCACTCTGCAACTTCTTCCAGATTAAATCTTGATTCATGACCTCATCCTAAGTTTTCCCAGATACAACGATTTAATTTAACAGCTGCGATTTTCGTCACTGCCGGCGGCGCTGAACCTGAATCCTGACTTTTAGCTTAAACAATAAACACAATAGCATCATAGGTAACGATCGCACCAATAAAATGTAAAGCCGGGTAGAACGATGCATCGCCGGATTGTTTTGAATAATGCCACGTACATCCTTTCCGGCAAGCCGATGATAGAGAATAGACTTTAGCACCCATTCATCGTAAATATTGCTGTAGGTTTCCCTGATATCAGTGCCCAACGCTCTAAGCTGTGCCAGGTATCCCGTGGCGAAACGTAGCGGATTGTTGGTCAGGGCGGCATACCCACTCAAACCATCGCTGCTATATTCTGAGCTGCGCAGTGCATGTTCGTCGTAAACCAGACTGTAGCCCGCCTGCGCTATTTGCAGCCAGGTAATGCCTTCAAATCCGTTAAGGGCCTCGTCGAAGCGGAACTTCTCAAACACTCTGGAGCGGCATACTGCAAGAAAGTCACCTGTAGCACGCCCTTCCATAATTTTTTCGAAATCAAGACGCGCAGGCGAGTTTTCAACTCTACACATAGCTACATTATCAAAAGTAACCGTGCCACCAAACAGAACATCCGTATCCGGGCTTTGTTCAAAATGTTGCACGATATACTCGAGCGCCCCTGCAAGCAAAATATCGTCTGAATCCAGAAACAGGAGTAATTTTCCTTTAGCCTGCGCAATGCCGGTATTACGCGCGGCGCAAACGCCACGATTGGTTTTGTGTGCGACATAGTGAATGTTGCCTGACGACTTCAGGGAAGACAATTGCGCATGTGTATCATCGGTTGAGCCATCATCGACGACTATGATCTCCACACGATGGGTTTCTGCCTGCAGCAAAACGCTTTGTATCATGCTAAGTAATTTCCCGGCACGGTTGTAGGTTGGAATGACCACTGAAAACAGCATGGACTGACTAGGCTGAAGCATCAACGTTTCTCACCCCAACTCGAGTGCATCTTACGAAGGCGATGCCTGAAATGGCTGCTGTTCAGGCCAGGCAAAATGATTTTAAGGCCCACCCATAATGCCAGAAATATAGAGGCGACGAATTGCTTGAACATGAACAATGCCAGCCAGGGCAATATCTGCACTTTATTGCATGCCCCTTTTATTGATCTCAGAATCAGTTTCCCTGACATCCAGCTCGACTTGTTGGTCTCTGAAATTGCAGCAAAAATCTCACTGGCCTGCGGCCGCGCAAGCACATTAGAAGCACCTCCCTGGCGCTTATAAGTGACGGCATCCTGCTTACAACTAACGAGCTCCCCTTGCAGAAAAACACTCAGCACGAACAGCGCACCAGGATCTCTCAATTTGGAGCTCATCTGCAATTGCTTCAGGACTTCAGTACGGAATATTCCATAAACAACCGCCCATGCCCAACCTTCATAGTGGCCATATCTCAAATAGTGGATCGCCCTTTTGAGCAAAGGCATCCCCTGCGTACCATGTACATGCATCTGTTCGGAATCGTTGAATGCATGAATATGGACGCCTTCTGCCGTCATCAGCGTCACAGCGCCTATAGCGGCGATGGCAGCCGGATACCGCGATAGTTCGGCGACCAGTAATGAAATGTATCGAGGAGAGATTAGATCGTCATCGGCGAATCTGAAGACATATTCGCCTTTGGCGAGTTGTACACATTGGTTGAAGTTGTTGATCAACCCGATATCCTGCTCATTCCTGATGTAATGGACATTGGGATATTGCCTTACATAATCGCCGACCAACAAAGCGGTATGGTCTGTCGAGGCGTTGTCGCTAACGAATATTTCAACATTCGCGTAATCCTGCTGTAACACAGACTTTATCGCCTCGGATAGAAAATCCGCACGATTCCGTGTCGGGATAACCACCGAAACCAAGGCAGGCGCTACGGATAAACCTGATGTATCAGCGCACAATTTTAAGTACCCTGTAGCTCAAATAGGCAACCCCGCTACTAATGCCGCCCAGCGGGAAATTCCACACGATGCCTGCAAATAGCGCCGAGGTTCGAGGAAGCAGCTTGCAAAACCTGGTCCATAGCTGCGCATATTGCTGCCTGGACATCAACCCTTCCCACAGTGCCTTGGAACTCAAGGCGATCATGCGCCTGAAGTGATAGCGCCTGACAACTTCATCAAAACCGAGATTTTCCGGCAATTTTGCCAGCAGTTGCTGCGATGAAGCCACGTAACTCAATATATTCACTTCGTCAGCAGCAAGCTTTGCCCATCTGCCCTTCCTGCCGTCAACAGACCATGTTTGAACCAGCATGGTATTCCCTGCTACATGCAGTGCGGGCCCCACCGCCAGCAATTTCAAGCCCAGATAGACATCCCCTGAATAATAGATCCTGAAATTCTCACCTTTAAAGCCGCCCACTGCCCGATAAGCGCTGGCTTTGATCAATGCCCCTATGCTGATGTTTTCCAGAAACTGCAGGTGTGCAAGAATTTCGGTACTGCTATCGGTATATGCCGTGTGCGGTGACTGGCCGATGATCTCACCTTGTTCATTGATCTTTAGCCAATCGCCGTAAATGGCAACCGTCTCCGGATGCATCCTGGCGGCGATCAGTAATCTCTGTATGGCAGTATCGGCAAGCTTGTCGTCTGAACTCAGAAAACATAGGTATTCGCCAGATGCATGCTCTGCTGCGAATGCAAAATTCTCCAGCAATTCCAGATGCACCGGCGGCCGGATAACCTTGATATCGTTCCCTGAAAACTCCGCTAATACCATTGTAGTCTCATTGGTGCTGTGATTGT
Organism: Methylophilaceae bacterium; assembly: GCA_046155285.1. GTDB lineage: Bacteria > Pseudomonadota > Gammaproteobacteria > Burkholderiales > Methylophilaceae > CAILHX01. The sequence goes on from JBJXEA010000014.1 coordinate 56,292, forward strand.
CAGAGACTATGATCTCCACGCCGTCGCACCCCTGAATCAAAGCACTCTGAATAGCAAGCCGAAGAAAATCCGCTCGCTGGTTATAGGTTGGGATGATGATGGACACGACTGGGTACACGGTGCTCATTTTGTATTCCCATACGAGACTTTTGCGATAACGCGCTTGCCGTAACGCCGGGCCAGATTTTGCATGGCACCACGTATATTCGGCAGAGTAAACAATAAAAGTACGGTTAGCACGCCAACAAACGCCCCTGAGACCAACAATTCGGGCATCACTGATAGCTGAGGTATAAAAACAATGATCAATCCCAGGGAGAGGCCTGAAATGATCAGCGGTGATGCTACATCCCAGACATACCAATGAGACATTTGTTGCGGCATCAGCCGCCGGTGAAGAAAATATCCCCCTATCAATACCGAAACCGAATTGACTGCCAGCCAAACCGAAGCTGCACCTATAGCACCATGATTAACAGCCGCCCAGACCATGACCGGAGCAAGAACGAGTGCAATGAACGCATTCTGCACGATGGCAAAACGCGTCCAGCCATATGCAAGCGTCAGCGCATAAGGGATATTCATATAGCCATTCACCATATTACCCAGCACCAATAGCGATGCGATCGGCGCCACATGCTCGACCAGCCTGGAATCTCCGGACCACACATGCAGTATCACCGGGGAGAAGAATGCCAGTGCAAGTGCCATGGGGGTGATGATGGCAGCGACAAACTGGCAAGCCGCGTGATAGTTCTTGGCCAATGCCTCGTTATCCCTGAGTGATACCAAACGGCAGAATCTTGGGAAATATGAAGTAAACACTGGCGCGATGACTACGCTGGTGACCATGGCTAACTGACTCGCCACTGTATAATAGCCAAAAGCCTCCAGCGACAAGATCCGGCTCAATATCACCTTGTCGAGCTGGCTGAGCGGAATAGTCATCAACGTGATCAGATTCATTCCCGCCGCAAATCGCCACACCTCGCGCAATCTGTTCCAACTGAAACGATATGATGCAGAAGTGTCAGGCAGCAATCGCCAAAGCGCCACACGCAAAGTAAGTGTGCCCAGCACCGCAACCAGCACCTGCCATGCCAAATAGGCTTGCAGCGTAGGCGATACGAACCAAAGTACTGGCAAAACGCCCACATATTTTAGAAAGTTGATGAATCCGGCGATCTGATTAAGCAATACATGGCGCTCAAGGCCCAGCAATCCGCCGTTATACAAACTTTGCGGCCATTGCAATGCCATGGTGAGCCCCATCAAGCTGCCCGCCAAAATCATGTCTTTCACCCCAAGAGATTGTGCGTGCACCCAATGTTTGGCAACAAACGGGGTGGCACCAAGCATGATCAGCAAGATCAAGCCGGACATGATCCAATAGACTATTTCCAGCGTGTGCACCAGCTCGCCCTGGCTCTCCGCAGTGACCTCTCCTGCTCCAGAACGGGCCATCTCCCGATTAAGCGTCGTGCTAAGACCCATATCCAGAAGCCCAAGCAGGGCTTGCAGTGCAGCAAAAGCGCCTATCAATCCATACGCTTCAATGCCGATGATGCGAATATAGATCGGCACCAGAAGTATGCCAAGCAACGCAGTCCAGCCACGTCCGAGGAAATTCGCCAGCATATTCAACTTGATCGAATTGAGTGGAGTGTTCTGATTGCCACCTTTATCTGGATATGTAGCGTTAGCCATCAGATCAATTACGGCTATGCGCTATAACAGTTCTGAGATGTGTTTCCAGTTCTTCCATACGTGCCGGCAAATGATAGTTCGCTTTGAAGTACTCACGTCCATTTTTACCAAGAACGTCACGCTGTTCCGGCAGCATTTCATAAAACCTCACAACAGCTTCAGCCAGTGCTACAGCATCCCCTGCAGGACACGTTAGCCCAGCATTGGCCTTGAGCACAACATCGGTAGATGCGCCGTTGCAACTGACGATGATAGGTTTGCCTGCCGACAGATAACTTTGTAATTTGCTGGGAATGGTTGCCGATAGCGCTGGATCATCTCGCAAAGATACCAACAACACAGACGCTGCCGCATAGATCGACGCCATCTCTTCAGGAGGAACGCGGCCTGTCATGACCACATTTTCCAATTTATTCGACATGATACTTTCTGCTAAAGCAGTCGCCTGACTACCGCTACCCACCATATAAAATTTGACATCCCTGCTGCCCTGTAACAGTTTTGCGGCTTCAATGATAGTCTCGCATGACTGGGCAGAGCCAATATTGCCTGCGAACACGATAGAAAAACCCTGTGCCACCTCTTTCGCGATACCGCGAGATGAGTGTTCTGCCATCAAATCTACCGAAGTGTCATCGGCTGAGTTAGGGTAATAAAGGATCTTTTGTTTATCGTTCACCATACGTTCAACCGAAGCGCGAAATTCTTCAGACTGAATCAAAATGGAATCGGAGTATCTGTATATGACTCGTACAGCAACTGAAACCATACGCAATATCCAGCGGTTACGGATGTAGCCAGTCGCTTGCAATGCCTCAGGCCATATATCCTGCACCCAAAGCACCGTGGGGATTCGCCTTAAGCGAGCAAAAAAAAGTGCCGGTAGTGCCTGTAATAACGGTGACGGAGCATAAATAAATATCACATCGAATTTTTTTTCACGCAGCGCAAAAGGGGCGAATAAATACCCCGAAAAAATGAATGACAGATAATTGAATACCAGATCTTTGGCCGAGCCCATTTTTCTGGGTTTGATCGGGATTCGAAAAACTTCAAAGCCGGAAAACGTCTCCCGACTGATACCAGCCCCTCGATAACCTGTAAAAAACTCCCCTTCCGGGTAATTCGGCTTTCCAGTCAATATCGTGACTTTTGCACCTCTGTCATGAAGACAGCGCGCAATGGTATTGATGTGAAAATTCTCTGGCCAGAAATACTGGGTCCAAATCAATACATTCACTTAAAAACTCCTGAAAAATCCATTTTCCCCAACATCATCATCACGCTATAGCTTTCTTTAGAATACGGGCGTACAGGGCTAAATATCGTTCAGCTTGCATGCTCCACAGGTAGTACTTCCGCACCAATGACTCCAACTTTTCAACTGATCTGGTTGCGGCGTCCTCATTGTTTAAAATATCCGAAAGCCCTAGGGCCAATGCATCAACGGTAGCATTCACCATGGTCCCTGCCCCCTCTTTCGCAAATCCATCCAGTCCACAGGTATCGCTAAACAACACAGGTGTTCGACATATTCCAGCCTCAAGAATCACGATAGACATTGCCTCTCGACGAGATGGTATGGCAAGCAAGCTGGCTCCATGTAATAATTTCAGCTTGTCTTTGCCCCCTACATAGCCTCTGAAATGCACGCGCCCCGTCATGGAGAGTTTCTGAGCCGTTTCCGCTAAAGACTGCAGCATTCCGTCATCCGGCCCGGCAAAAACAAGATGTATCGCGGGAAATCTGTCCGCCACTTTGGCGTATGCTTCCAATAACAAATCCGGGCCTTTGATTTCACTAAGCCTGCCTAAAAATAGTATATATGGGGAACCATTGAAAGGCTCTACTTGCTTTGGTTCATAGTCTTCCGGTAGTTCATAATCTTCCGGGCATATCCCATTTGGTATAACCACCACGCGATCTGCCTGCACACCATATTTCTCGAAATCCCTTGCTTCCTCTTCGGTGATCGCCACACAAGCATAGGCATTCCTGGCGATTTTTTTACCTACGAGAAAGTCATATATCCGTTTCAGAAGTATCGAACGGCCAAAAGGCTTGAGCGCGCCCGCCGGACAAAATACATAGGGTTTGTTATATTTTCTGCAAGATATATATGCGAGCGCATTGAGTAAAGTCCAATGCCCAGATAGGTGAACAATATCCGCATCAGCAACCAGTTCATCCATGGCCGAAAAGGAAATACGAGGAATGAAATATCTTCTGTTCAAACATGGCAATGCCACAACACTCAGATTTTGCAGCCCTGCAAAACGGTCTTTGTTAATCCCTATATCCAGCGTGAAGATCTTGCAGCTCGCGCCTGTTTGCGACAAGAAACGACTAAGCTGAAAGGTACGCTCGGCAGTCCCGCCTCCGGAGAGTGGATCGAGCAAATGATTAACGTTGAGTATTTTCAAGATTCTGAGCCACGATTCATTTTATTCAGCGCCGCGGCCCGAGAATGCTTTGATCGACCGCCGGATGCCATCTGACAGGCATTTACGCACCGAGGCAAAAACCAGATATTGAAACATTCCTCCTGCCAATATCCCGATTGTTTTAAGTGCATCCACAACCCTGCCACGCTCAATGCTGCTTAAAGATAACTGCATGGCTGCATAGGCTGCCGTACTGAAGCCCCGATACCAAAAGCTGGCGGCGATTTTTGCGTAGGCTATGGACACTGCAGCGTTCGTTGATTGCAGCAGCTCTGGGCGCGTCAATTTACTGACGAAACCCGACAATAACTGATTACATTCACGCAATGCGATATCAGCCATTCTTCTTGTGCCCTGATTCGCATGATTACGCGCTTTTACCAGTTCCTCTGCTCTGTGCTGAAAACGGAATTTTCCGGCCATTCGAAACCAGAGCTCGTAATCCTGCGTGGTGCGTAATGTTTCATCAAAAACCCCACACTCCTCAAATGCTGTTTTGGGAATAAGTAAGGTACAACCGTGCAATGCATTTCCCACAGTTATCCAGTAGCGGAAGCTCTCAGGCTGCACACTGCGTATGCGAACAGGAAAACTGTTATCCGGATCTGAAGTAAAGATGGAGTAATCACTATAGACTATGGTCCTCTCTCTTATTCCTGATGGAAGTGCGAGTAAAAACTCCATTTGAGATTTCAGCTTTTGCGGTTGGTACAAATCATCATGGCTCAGCCACGATAAATACGCACCATGCATTTCTGTGATTGCCAGATTCAAAGCCGAAGCGACGCCCCCATTAGGCTTGGAGAAATAGCGGATACGGTCGCCATAAGACAAGGAGATGCGCTTGGTTGCCCCATCATCTGCGGAGCCATCGTTCACCACGATCACTTCAATGTTTGAGTAAGTCTGGGCTAACGCGCTTTGGATAGCCAGATCCAGGTAATCACTACCATTGAATACCGGGATAATGATGCTTATCAGAGGTGTATCATTCATCACGCGGCTCATCAGTTAACTCTGGCCTGAGCGCGCCATCTGTTGATGCTTGCTGTGGTTGTAAAGCAAGGTGACGATCATTCCCGGGATATTTGCGATCAGCATACCCACTCGAAAGGTAAAGTAAATCGTCGCAAACGGCGCGACACTTGCGCTGAAATCAGCACAAATCTTGGCGAAAATGGATTCGCCTACACCCAGCCCGCCTGGTGTTGCCGGAATCGCAGAGAACACATTGCCAAAAACTCCGGCAATGGCGGATATCAAAGGGTTTGGTGCATATGGGAAGATCGCTGCAATGAATACTATGCCTATCACCACAATACCGCTTGCCAGCATCGAAAGTAGCCAGCAAAAAGCTAATGCAGGCCACTTCTTTCTGTAAATTACAGTAGTTGCTACGATGGTATTTAGATAAGACCGGATTTTCACCGGGATATATTCCAATAGTGAAAAACGCAATGTAAGCCATATAAGCACCAACCCTGATACCAGCGATAACACTATGCACACAGCAATGATTTTTATCAGACTGATATAAGCTGCAAGTGCTGCACTGTGGGTCAGTTGAGCTGGAAGGAATAGCGCAACGATAGCGGCGATAGAAACAAGACCCAGCAAGGCAAAAACACGATCCGTGATAATTGAAATGAGCGCGGTCGAACGACCGCTTTCCAGCAGGCGATAAATCTGGATACCGCGAACAGCGTCGCCACCTGAGGCGCCCGGCAGCCAGGTCGAAAAGAAGCTGCCCATCAACTGCAGGCTTAAAACCGTTTTCAAGTGGATCTTATGATCAGAAATGATCAGCAGTATCCACCAGCGCACGCCACTGATCAGGAGCCCTGCAAACAGGCACAACAACGCCGGAATAAACAGATCCAGCCTGCTCCAAACCCCTCGAATCGAACCAAAATCCAGGCTGCCTTTGCTCAACAATATGGCGATCAACGTCACTGCCAGTATGATTTTCCCGGCAACAACCCAATGCCGTTTATTGGCAACATGCTTATTTAATATCAACATGAAAAGCCTATGCCCATAATGCCCATTTAGGATGGATCCAACCATCCAGACGTCTACGACTGAAGATCATAATAATCAGTAACAGTAAAACTCCTGACGAAATACCCATAGCCAATGGCAGCGTGCCGGGCTGGTAGTGCATTTTGATAATATAACTGCCTTTGGGAACAACCACCCCTCTAAAAGTGCCATTTACTCTTATAATACTGACTTCCCTGCCATTCACGCTGGCATGCCATCTTTGGTGCCAGTTATCGCTTATGACTACCAGCATTTGTTGCGCAGCCGTACCGCTTATCTCAACTGACGCATTTTGGTAAGCGCTTATAGTAGCTGGTTGGATATGCTCACTGAAATCTGCAGGCAGATTAAAGTCATGATTCAATTCACCATCCGGCAGATCAACTGCAAATGCACGCGGCAACACCTCAGGGTTTTCAAAAACCAATGTCGATGGCGATTCAAAGACTAAGCGCAAACCGCGTTGTTGCAATTCATTTTTATAGGCGATGAAATTCACCGGTAAAAAAACATACTTGACTCCCAAAATATCGAGCGCTTGCCAATTAAACTTCGTGGCTTCGGGCTTGTCCTGGATCAACCCTAAAGCAGGAAACGACCCACGTGGAATCTGTATCGCTGAATAGAAATAGTCTTCATATGCAGGTATAACACCTTGATTCATAGAAGTAACTTCTTGTATTTGTAGCGCCGAACCTAATTCGGGATATAAACCGGTTTGTCCAAAATTCAGTGTGCGATAAAGGCCAGCATGCTTACGAACAAAGCTGACGGCCTCTTCCTGCGCTGAAAACAAAGCGCTTCTCGGCAAACGTATCATTTTGCTATCCAGCATCAGTTCGACCAATAGCAGCACTACCAGGCTGAGGATGATTCTTGCTGATTTGTCTTTATTAGCAGCGCGTAGCTTAAGCAACAAAATGACTATCGTCACAGCTAACACACCTAGCCCAATCAGTGCCTTCACCTTGAATTTGATATGGGGCTCCACCAGGCCATAGGTCTCATATACATAAAATATCCCCGCCAGCCCTATCAACAAGAGTATGAATGATGGCCATATTCGCGCATTACTTTGCTGCAGGTTATTGATGCCAAAACCAATCAGAATAGCCATAGGCAACATGATAGGCGGCCACCAGTACTGGCAACCTACTTTACCCAGGATGGGTATGTGCGAAATAGCCCCACTCACTAACGGCACTTCAAACACTCTAAAAATGGCTAATACCACACATACTGCACAAAAGATAATCAGTGGATTGTATTTACCTTTTCTCAAAGAGCTTGCACATGATGCAAGCACAATGCCCACGAGCCCCATATGGAAAACAGTATTGCCGGTGAACCCTACTGCGGCGGCTTCCATAGCGTTATAGGATTCATATAAGTGGGTGGACGAGAAGAAAGATGCGATCGCCTGCGGGAAGAAGATGGGATAAAAGATCCGGATCGCATAAGCTTCGAGTGTCCCGGTACTTTTAATATTCTCGAATATCGGCAGATACATTACCGACAGCAACAATACCGACAGCACAACTCCTGCAATTTGCAGCAGTAGCAGTTTGACGCCATCAGCAATCTTCAGCTCACCCCACTTGATGCTGGTTGATACATAGCCGAGGAGTACCGCGTAAATAGCAATAAATGAGGTGAGCGTGGTAGGTATGAAGGTGCATGACAGGAATACGGCAAATGACAATACGATTGCCACAAACCGCCCGATGGTGGCCTTCTCAAGAAATGTCAATGAAGTATAAAGAACCATGGGTACATAAAGATAGCTTTGCGCAACATTCGATCCGAAGTTCGCGGCCGAGTACCCATTGAGTAAATAAAACAGCGAGATTCCGACACCCGCCAATACCGATAAACCCAAGCGCTCACGGGCGATTCTGTACATGAAAAAAACGGCAAAATACAGGAACACGAGCATTGTTGCGTTGTATATTTTTGACCCACCCCCAAGCAGGGCATTGGTCAGGGTAAACGCTGAAAACTTCTGATCGACCAGGGTTTCCGGGCCAAATGAACCTGCTGCTGAATAAGGGTTCCAATATGGTGACTGGCCGTGCCAGATTGAATGCCGCATGAACTCTATCATCGGCTCAGACTGAAAGATCGCGCCACCGTTGTCGTTGTAGCTACCATACCAGCCGGTAGTGGACGGCAGGTGATAAAACCTTTTCGGCGGGCTGCCATGCTGGGATCCGATAAGATTGTCAGTAAGACTAAAGCTCGCCCGCAAAAAGATGACATCAGGGAATACAGTGACCATGATTAGAAGTGCAACCAGACACGCTTCTAATAATTTGTGACGCGCTATGGAATGAATCAGCGATTTCATCTTTGGGCAGCTCTTGTGTGAAATTCGAAGCTATACCAGAAAAAATAACGGGTTAGAGCTAACTTCATATTTTTATTATTAATTTTGTGTATGCTCTAACCCCCCAAGGCTAAATTAAAAGAAGTTCGTAATCCTGCTGCGCAGTGCATTGATGACGACTGAAGATGCAGTGAAATTCTCATTCAGGTCGTAACGGCATCCCCAAGGCTGTGTCACAGCGGTCTCTACAGCATCAATAAGATCTTGTGCATCCAGGCCGGCGATGATGTTGCCGCCCGCCTCCACCGTCTCAGGTCTTTCGGTTGTCATACGCAGGCTGACACATGGCACTTTGTAAAACAGGGCTTCTTCCGAAGCGGTGCCTGAATCTGATATCACGCACCAGGAATCTGCCAGCAGGCGATTGAAGTCATAAAATCCGAGCGGAGCCATGATCTTCACCCCAGCTGGTATTTCCATGCCGCCGATCTTGCTTTTGGTGCGAGGATGCATAGGGTAAATGACTTCCCGCTTATGACGTTTGGCGATCTCACCCAGTGCATAAATGATGCGTGCCAGACTTTGCGGGTTGTCTACATTCTCGGAACGGTGTGCGGTTACCAGTGCGTAGCCACCTTTGTCCAGGCCCAGGCGTTGCAAAATATCGCAATCGCGTACTTTAGGTTCAAAATGCCTCATTACCTCGTAAGTAGGATTACCGGTCACGAATATCTTTGAAGGATGGATATTCTCACGCAGCAGATTCTCGCGATGATATTGGTTGAACGGTAGCAGCACGCTGCTCATATGATCGATCAGAATGCGGTTGCGTTGCTCCGGCATTCTTATATCCCATGCCCTTAACCCTGCTTCCATATGGAAAGTCTTGATGCCTCGATGTGTGGCCGGCATGATGGACAGGCCGCTGTAGGTATCACCCAGTATCAGCAGCGCATCCGGCTTGAGTTTAACGAACAGTTCGTCTGATTTGACAATGACGTCCGCCACTTCTTTACCGTAACTGGAAACATCAATATTAAGCTCATAGTCAGGCTTACGGAGCTCAAGGTCACGGAAGAAGAAATCCTTGAGTTCCGGAGTGTAATTCTGTCCGGTGTGTACCATGATGTGCTCAAAATTCAGCTCATCCAACTTTTTAAGCGTTGACCACATTTTGATCATCTCTGGCCGAGTACCGAATATTGAAACAACTCTCATTTAAACTCTTTCTGCTTTCAATCAGGAAAGCGCAATTTTAGGATTTAGAAATACGGTTAAAGCACATCAGTGCTGTAGGGATGCATGGTGATGCGTACCTCAGGCAGGGGAACTAATAGTCTGCCCCCATCATCCATGTATTGGCTGCATTTAGCTGCAATCTCGTTAATAAAGCTCCAGGCGAAAATAAGCAGGTAATCTGGAGGATCTGTTTTCAGGATGCTGTTGTTATGAATCTTGAAATGGGAGCCAGGCGTAAAGTAGCCGGTTTTAGCAGGGGCATCATCAATCATGTATTCAAGGTGGGTTTGGTCAATACCGCAGTATTGAATAATGGTGTTGGCTCGACCAGAGGCTCCGTATCCTGCAACACGACGCCCTTTTGCACGAAGGATGTTAAGCACATCCATCAGCTTGTCACGTGTCTGCTCAACTTTATGTGCAAACTTGGCGTAAGTTTCCGGGAGATGGTAGCCAACCGCTAATTCTTCATTGCGTAATAGCTCTACTCTGGCAGAGATGTCTCGAGCATAGCGAGAACCCTGTTTGCAAACATAGTAGCGCATTGAGCCGCCATGTATCGGTATCGGCTTCACATCGAACACCACCATGCCATGTCTGCGGAAGTGGTTTTCAAGGGCAAGTAGAGAGTAGTAGTACAAATGCTCATGATAGATCATGTCGTACTGCAATCCCTGGATGATGTTGCCTAGGTAATGCACCTCAAAGATAAAGGTACCGTCATCCTCCAACACCTTGCTAATAGCGCGTGTTACGCCGCATATGTCCGGGATATGCGCAAACACATTGTTCGCCACGACCATATCCACTTTACCGAAGCGCTCTAAAACCTGATCTGCAACACTTTCCGTGAAGAAATCGTTGACCACGTTCACTCTTGGGTCGTTTATGGTTGCCAATATATTGGTCGCGGGATCAACTCCGATCAGCGTTCCTACATTCTGATTTGCAAGTGGTCGCAGCAGTACCCCATCGTTACAACCAAATTCAAGTACCGTGGAATTAGGGGCATCGAGAAAGCGGGAAACAACTTCTGTTGCATAGTCTTCAAAATGTTCGCGTAATGTCCTGATTTGTGAGGAGAAGTAAAAGTAATTTGCAAACATCAGATCCGGATCAACGATATCCACTACTTGCACTGCAAGACATTCATTACAGAAATGAACGCGCAACGGGAAAGTCGGCTCTTTAGAGAATTGATCCGGCTGAAGAAATCCGCCTGCAAGTGCCACAGTCCCAAGATCTAACACTTCAGTTAGATCGTGTCCGCCACAAAATGCACATTTAAAAACTTCTTCCATTTGGGACATATATTCAGATTCCTTCAGTCATAGTGCTAAAAGTTATGATTTTAGACTGAAGCATATTGGCTTACTATTTTTGTAGTAGCTAATCTAGCTCAGCATTTCGAGTTCATTTTAGGCTGGGAATGTACCACACCAAGCATTTCCTGAACAAGTTTGGATTCCATCCAGGCACTAGCGTTTAAAGAGATATTGAGCGTAACGTTTATAAACCTGTAGGGAATAGGTGAATTTTGACTCCGAAGCACTTTCATGCCGTGCTGTTAGCACGTAAGGAACTTCGGCAAAACTGACTTTTAATCGCCGAGCCAGATAGACTTCTTCAATCAGCATCGCGAATCCTGACTCAGTGGTTGGCAATTGCACCCAAACTTCGTTTTTTATGGCACGGAAACCATTGGTGAAATCCGTTAATGGCACGCGCATCAGTAACTGAGCAAGTTTGTTACCTACTCGCGAGATTAAAACCCGCTTCCAATGCACGCCCTCCACTCGCCCGCCTTTGGCATACCTAGTGGCTTTAATAAAATCCACCCCGTTTGTCATCGGCTCCAGGAAGCGATTGATGAATTCAACTGCTTGCGTACCGTCGGCATCCATGATCAAGGCATAATCAAAACCCAGTTCTTTTGCCAATTTTGATGCTGTGCGGTTAGCAGCACCGTAACCACTGTTGACGTCATGACTGTGAATGGTCAGATTGGGAACTTCATTCTGGAGCCGTTGCAGGATCTCCAGGCTATTGTCTTTGCTGCCATCATCCACAGCAACAATGCCTGTTCTTGTATCAATACTGCGTAAATGCGTCGCGATATCCTTCACGCAGGCCTCAATCCCTTCTGATTCGTTATACACAGGAAGGATGATGCAAAAACTGGGTTGCGATTTCATACAAATCTCAATAAATAAGGCATTTAATAAGGTCTAGGGAGCTGTAATCACTACGCAAGCTTCGATTGGAATATCCAACAGACCTTCTGGTGAAAAATGATTTTCATCAAAATCATTCAAGATATCCCATGCCCAATTAGGCAATGCATTAGGACATTTGAGGCCACCATAAGCCTCAAGCGCATTTTTAGTCTGACGAGTAAATTGATGCTGATTATCGTGCAACGGGAGTATTTCTACGGCACAACCTAATTCTTCGGCGATTTTTCTGAAATGGCTGGCACAGAACATCCATTTATCATCAAGGTTTTTCCAGGTATTTTTGAATTGCGCTAACTTATTTCTATGGGTTCTTACATTGATATCCTGATTTAAAGCCGCAAGAAAATCAAACCCAGCCCCCTTCGCCCTTCTGCTTTTCGCTTCGGTCAGGATTTGCGTATATGCAATCCGTAACATCTGATGGCCCAATTCAAATGGCTCAAAGAAAATGGCCTTGCCTCCAGATTTCAATACGATGGTAGCGGCTCTGATCACTGAAAGCGGGTCTACCATATGATGAAGAACGGCGCAGCCGACCACAAGATCGGCCTGGTTGGGTAGAAAGTAACAGTTTTGGGCATCTTGAGCGACCGATGAACAGCGGTCCTGAAATCCACGTGAACGCGCTTCCCTGTTTAAAATTTGCAAGAGGTCAGGTGAAATGTCGGTAGCAATAACTCTGACATCATAATTTTCAAGCAATGGAATCACTGAGTTACCAAAACCAGAACCAAAATCAACGACCAAGCCTTTAGGGACATACTCAAGACGTCGAAAAGTATCACTCATCAACGTATACAGATAATCGTAATTTTTAAAACGCACAAAATACTCTTCTGCATGCGCAAGAAACGCTGCTGAGACACCATACTTTGGTAAAGACAACTCTGGTTCTGGCATCAGAACTTCACCTTCTATCGGAATCAGCGGTACCGAAAAAATCTCTTGCACCCAATCCATATAAAACTCCTTACAAATATCAAAAACTTGCCTAAGATCAAGCGTATTGAAACATCACTGTAGAAATGCATGTAAATCTGCCCCCCCGGTGGGTCAAATTTGGGTGCATTTCTACAACATCACGTCAAACATGAAGTTTAGTGATTCGGAAACTGTGACACCAAGTAACGAGACCCCATCTCTGTCAGATGTGCGGCATCGAAAGCCGTTAGTGTATCCCCAGTATCCCCTAACATTGTGATACAACCATCCGTATTGCAAAGTATTTTAATCGGGGAAATATAATTCACTTTCAAATGGGCAGATAAGTCGCTCAACTCCGTATCAAATTCGATATTTGTTGGCTCCAGTCCTGATTTCATTCGTTTTGGTATTCGATGATTCCTGTCGGATTTATAGGACAAGTATAGCTGCTTAGGTAAAGTGTCAATCCAATGGGGAACAGACCCTATCAAATCAATATCTGTAACTCCGATTGCTCTAAGTTCATTGACAGTGACTTCAATTTTTTTCCAGTCATAAGCGACCCAGTTCGCCGCTAATACAACCTTGTCTGGCTTATTCGATTTGATAGATTCAAAAATATAGTCATTGATTTTCTTACAATAAGGGGTACCGTTAATTTCCATATGTAATATCGGAGGGCATGAAGAAGAAGTTCTCTGAGCTATGTTAAATTTTTGCCCAAAATATGCGTTGTATCCGGCATACAAATGTGCCGCATGAGAATCTCCCCACAGCAAAAGAGTTTTCTTATCCTTATTTACAGCCAAAGCCTCACAGCCATGGAAAAATGTATAGTCCTGTTTTGGTAGCAAATGGCATGTACCCGCCCTCCAGCTATTTTTTGGGTCCGTCACTTTATAATGGTTAAGCTCTTGAACTATTTTAGGAAACCTGTACCCAAAGCCCTCTCGCAGGTAGCAATAATAACCCACACAACCTATAACTAACATCAATGCGAGTAGCGCAAATGTTTTCTCTTTAGTTTGCCTGCCATTACGAATAGGCTTTTCAACCAGCAGGTAGGTTAACCACGCAAGCAAAACAGAAACTGCGATAGCCGCAATTTTTACCCAAATGGCGGGATGCGTACCTTCAATAACGACTACGAATGACAATAATGGCCAATGCCACAGATAGAGCGGGAAACTTATCAATCCAAACCATACCAATATTCGGTGAGATAGAACGGTGCGATTCAACCAGGCTTGCGCGCCTGCCGAAATCACCAGCAATGCGCCAAGCGTTGGCAACAATGCCCACCAGCCTGGAAAGTGCTTATCCTTGGTAATGACAAACACCCCTAATACAATCAATGCCGCACCCAACACCGACTGCACATTGCGTAGAGTTTTACCATTCGCTTCAGGTGCTTGTGCAAAGAGCATAGTGCCTAGCCACATATCAAGCTTTTCCTGATACCTGGAAAGTATGTTCGATTTGTGCAGCGTTATGTAGGCGAGAACTGCTCCAACCAGCAATTCCCAAAAACGTGTTTGCGGCAGGTAATAGGCGGCGACTTGGTCAACACGTACTTTGCCAATATTGAGCTTGAATGAAATGAGCGTGATTACAATCGTGAGCGTTAGCAGATTAAAGCGTTTTTTCCAAACAAACCAGAGAAGTAGCGGCCAAACAATGTAAAACTGTTCTTCGATGCCCAGCGACCAGAGATGCAATAGAGGCTTTGTTTCTGCGGCGTTGTCAAAGTAACCACTCTCTTTCCAAAACAAAAAATTCGAAACAAAGCCGGCTCCCACTGCAGTGTGCTTACCCAGTTGTTCGTATTCGTCTGGCAACATCACAAACCAGCCAAGGACAAGGCTGGTAATCAATACCAAAGATAAGGCAGGAAATATACGCTTGATGCGCCGACCATAAAACTCCATAAAGCTGAAGCTGTTTCGCTCCAAACTATCAAAAATTATGGTCGAGATGAGAAAACCTGAGATAACAAAAAAAATATCAACGCCAGTAAAACCTCCCTTAAGCATTGAAGGGAATGCATGAAAACCTACAACAGAGAGAACTGCTATTGCACGCAGCCCGTCAATGTCAGCTCGGTATTTGGGGTGAGTTAGATGGTTAGAGTGCATTGGGGCTAGAGTTAATTGTCAATTTTTAATGTCCCTTAGTTGCTTTAACCACAGCTCATGACAGAAGATTCTAGTTGCAAATAAAGTTCTAATTCATCGTTATGCAAATCTATGGTTACTTCTTTAAAATGATACATCCCTCAGTGAGTAGATCCATTTTCAATTCCCGGCTAAAGAAACTATCGTAATCATGTATTAGTGCCCAGACCCAATTCGGCAATTTGCGTACGTTGTTGCCTTTGATATGCTCTTCTGCAAACTGAAGGAATGGCTCATCAGACTTATTTAACGAGTGAATAGTGGCGCTACTAAACTGATATTTTTTGGCTAAGCGGGAGAAAAACTCTCTGGTAAAAAGCCATTTATCGTCAACTTGAGAAAAGAATGGGTCATTTTTGTCTGTAGCTTTCATCTTTTGCCAAGTGTTGAAAGTATGTTTAAAATAACGCCGGGACCATGGCCATAGGAGCCAGCTCTTGGGATCGCGAAGAATCGCCTGGTATATGATTCCTAAAATACTATACCCATTCTCGAACGGTTCAAAAAATATCGCGATGCCACCGGGTTTAAGAATCTTTGCACAACGTTCGATCACAATCTCCGGATCAAACAGATGATGAAGGATTGCAGCGCCGACAACGATATCAAAAGTCTCATCCTTAAAATCTAGTTCTTCAGCATTAAGTTGCATAAGCGCACAGCGATGTTCCATACCTTCAGCTTTTAATTTCTCTTTTAGCACCATCAGCATGGATGTACTCAATTCCGTTGCTACAAGCCGTGATTCCGGCATCAATTGGAGCAGCGGGAAAGTGGCGCTACCAAACCCGCAGCCAACCTCCAGGATATCCAGTGGTAATGCATCGGTATTCTTGAAATTGGCAACGATCAGTGCCTCAGATATCAATCTATGGTAATACGTTGTTAAATCGAACTTTTTTGCTTGCGATCTGGCACCATCTACACTTTCATAGTACTCCGTCATGTATTGTTCGATTAACTCCTTTGAATACCCAGGAGAATAAATATCATTTAGTGCATCATCAGCGTTTGCCCCAAGGTTATATAAAGGTCGGCCGAATGATTGTTTTATCCAACTATTTATTTCCATTAGGATTTCTTTATTAATCTGATAATTTTAAAAACTGCATGAATGTTTCCTTCATACGCTCCAGCGTAAAGTCCTGAAAGAAACACAAAGTCCCGTTTGAAGCCAACTTGCGATAGTAATCTATGTCAGTTATCGCAAGCTCTAAGCATTTTAATACGCAAGACGCATCTAATCCGTCACAAATATAACCAGCTTCATGCTTTTTAATGTATCTGGCGGGAGAGGAATAACCTGGCGCATGACAAAATACTGGTCGACCCGCCGCAAAATATGTCACTAATTTGGATGGGAAACT
>JBJXEA010000015.1:0-15425 GCA_046155285.1 Methylophilaceae bacterium
AGGAGCGCCGCCCTCGGCGCGATTGAGATGTATCTTATCGCGCCGAGGGCGGCGCTCCTACAGTGAGCAGAACATTAGGTTTCTGGCCGCATATGCGGGAATAAAATCACGTCCCGAATACTGGGCGAATCGGTGAGCAGCATCACTAAACGGTCTATGCCGATGCCGCAACCACCGGCGGGCGGCATGCCGTATTCCAGTGCGCGGATAAAGTCAGCATCGTAATACATGGCTTCAAAGTCGCCCGCTTCTTTAGCGGCTACTTGCGCCTGAAACCGTGCCGCTTGGTCTTCGGCATCGTTGAGTTCAGAAAAACCATTGGCAATCTCGCGGCCAGCAATAAATAGCTCAAAACGCTCGGTGATTTCAGGGTTGGTGTCTGAGGCACGTGCCAAGGGCGAGACTTCAACCGGATAGTCAATGATGTAGGTCGGCTCCCACAGTTGGGCTTCGGCGGTTTCTTCAAACAGCGCCAGTTGCAAAGCGCCCAAACCTGCATGGTCAAATGGCTTGGTGCCATGTTTAAGTATTTCTGCGCGTAAAAATGCGGCATCCTCGAGCTGTGCGTTGGTGTATTGCGACGCGTATTTCTGAATCGCGCCGACGATGGTTAAGCGCTGGAACGGCTTGCCGAAGTCCAGTTCGCGGCCTTGATAACTCACCAACGTGCTGCCCAGCGCAGCCATCGCGGCGGCGCGAATGCACTGTTCGGTGAAATCCATCAGCCACTGATAGTCGGTATAAGCCGCGTAAAACTCCATCATGGTGAATTCGGGGTTATGCCGCACCGATAGCCCTTCGTTGCGGAAATTGCGGTTGATCTCAAACACGCGTTCAAACCCGCCCACCACCAAGCGCTTCAAATACAACTCCGGCGCGATGCGTAAAAACATTTGCATGTCCAGCGCATTGTGGTGCGTGGTGAAAGGCTTGGCTGCCGCGCCGCCGGGGATGGGGTGCAGCATGGGAGTTTCCACTTCTAGGAAGTCACTTTCCAGCATAAACCCACGTATCGCCGCGACGATTTTGCTGCGCGTCTTGAAGGTGTTGCGCGTTTCCTCGCTCATAATCAAATCCACATAACGCTGGCGATATTTGGTTTCCTGATCGCTCAAGCCGTGGAATTTTTCTGGCAAAGGACGGATAGATTTAGCGAGCAAACGTAGCTTGTCCACCTTGATAGAAAGCTCGTCGGTCTTGGTTTTGAATAGCACGCCCTCAGCACCGAGGATGTCGCCCAAATCCCACTTTTTGAAGGCGTCGTAGAGTGTTTCGCCGATGTTGTCGCGTGTGATAAATAATTGAATACGGCTACTAGGGTCTTGCAAAGTAGCAAAACTCGCCTTGCCCATCACTCGCTTCAACATCATGCGTCCGGCGACGGCCACGCGAATGCCCTGCGGCTCCAACTCCTCGGCGTTTTTTTCGCCATGCGCGGCGTGCAACTCCGCCGCCAAATGGCTACGGCGGAAGTCGTTAGGAAAAGCTACACCTTGCTCACGCAGTGCTTTCAGCTTCTCGCGGCGCTCTTGGATGACGTGGTTATCGTCTTGTTGAATTACTGCGTTTTGTTCAGTCATTGTAGGGTCAGTTAATCGTTAAAGTATTCGGTTCTAAAGTTGAGCTGTTGCGCTGCTAGCAGCATTTCTCTGTCTGCTGTGGCGAGGCGCTTAAGGTTAGCCTTTTTTGCAATCGTTAAGTGCATCGCATCCAGGCTTCTTAATGACATTGGCGTAATGCTCTCAATCAGTAATTTTGCTTCTTTGAAAACCTGCATGGAAATAGGCGTTAATTGAAACCACTGTTCTTGCAATTGTTGCCCTAAAGTTGCTTCTGCTTGCAGGCGGTATGTTTGACTAATTGCACCGCTCCGTTCCATGCGTCTGAGCGCACAATCCAGCTCAAGCAATACAAGCTCACTCAAGATAAGCGGGCTATCCTGATTGAAAAACGCCACCACTGCTTTTGTATAGTTTTCTATTACAAGCCATTTTACCAGCACGCTAGTATCAATATAAACTGCGTTGCTATCAGGCATTGCGCTCTTCTTGAATGTATTTATCTGTCCCTTCTTTTAGCATCGGCATTTGATCGTGCAACCATTTCATTGAAATAGGCTTGCGTTGCGGCGGCTCAACAGGCGCTTCAAACGGCAACACCCGCGCAAACGGCTTGCCGTGGTGGGTTAACACCACCTCACCTTCGGTGGCGAGAGTATTCACCAGCACATCGTAGCTGGCGCGAATTTGGCGAACTCCTAATGTTTTCATGGCAATCTCCTGTGTTCAATGACGAGCGAATTGTGACACAATTTTTATAATGTGTCACAAACGATCTTTCAAGCTGTGAGAATTAAACCCCTTGCTTCAGACTTTCACTAATAAATGGGTCAAGGTCGCCGTCCAGCACGCCTTGCGTATTGCCGATTTCAACTAGGGTTCGCAAATCTTTGATGCGTGATTGATCCAGTACGTAGCTGCGAATCTGATGCCCCCAGCCGATGTCGGTTTTGGCGTCTTCCATGGCTTGTTTTTCTTCGTTGCGTTTGCGTAGTTCCAGCGCGTACAGCTGTGCTTTCAGCATGGCAAAAGCTTCGGCGCGGTTACGGTGTTGCGAGCGGTCATTTTGGCACTGTACGACGGTGTTGGTCGGCAGGTGGGTGATACGCACGGCGGAATCGGTTTTGTTGATGTGCTGGCCGCCTGCGCCGCTGGCTCTGTAAGTGTCTATGCGTAAATCGGCGGGGTTGATGTCCACTTCGATGGAATCGTCCACTTCGGGATAGGTGAACACGCTGGCGAACGAGGTGTGGCGGCGGTTGCCGGAATCAAAGGGGGATTTCCGTACCAAACGATGCACGCCGGATTCAGTGCGTAAGTGGCCATAGGCGTAGTCGCCGCTGACCTTAAGGCTGGCGCTTTTGATGCCCGCCACATCGCCGTCGGATTGTTCCAGCACTTCGACCTGGAAACCTTTGCGTTCGCAATATCTTAGATACATACGCAGCAACATCGAAGCCCAGTCTTGCGCCTCGGTCCCGCCAGAGCCAGATTGGATGTCCACAAAGCAGGCATTGGCATCCATTTCGTGCGAGAACATGCGGCGGAATTCGAGCTGCGCGATTTCTGTTTCCAGCGCGGCAGCATCGGTTTCAATGGCGATGAGCGTGTCGTCGTCATTTTCTTCATGCGCCATGTCGAATAGCTCCTGTGCGTCTTTCAAGCCATTCGCCACGTTTTGCAGGGTGACCACCACGGCTTCCAGCGATTTCTTTTCGCGGCCTAGATTCTGCGCTTTTTCGGCGTCGTTCCAGATGGCGGGGTCTTCCGCCAGTTGATTGACTTCGGTCAGGCGTTCCTGCTTGCTATCGAAGTCAAAGATGCCTCCGTAAATCGGCACTGCGAGTTTGCATATCCTGCAAATGGTTGGAGATGGCGTTGAGGCGTTCGGCTTCCATAAGGCTTCAAGATTCTGTCAGTTTTGTGAGGGTGGAATTATAGCAGTGCAGCGCTCAGCAAGGCGCTATCCAATGCCGCCAATCGCTCTGGCGTACCAATATCCATCCAGCGGCCTGGATAATGTTCTCCGCTGACTTGGTGTGTAGCCATTGCCAGCCTTAACAAAGGCGCGAGTTTGGCTTTGCTGCCGCGTTTCACGCTGGCAAATAATTGCGGGTGATACACGCCTATGCCGCTGAAAGTCAGTTTTGCGTAGCCTTCATCCGTCACCGTTGTGCCTTGTAGCGCAAAGTCGCCAGTCGTATTGTGTTCGGGGTTATTTACCAGAACTAACCACGCCAGTAAGCCCGTGGTTAAGGGTTGGATGCTTGCAAGATCATAGTCGCAAAAGATGTCGCCATTGACCACCAAAAATGGCTGTTCGCCTAGCAATGGCAGGGCGTTGGCAATGCCGCCTGCGGTTTCTAGTGCTTCTTGTTCCGGTGAATACTGAATCTTCACGCCAAACTGACTACCATCGCCGAGTGCGGCTTCAATTTGAACGCCCAAATGCGCGTGGTTGATGACGATTTCGGTGAATCCTGCTTGCGCTAACTTTTCG
Organism: Methylophilaceae bacterium; assembly: GCA_046155285.1. Taxonomy (GTDB): domain Bacteria; phylum Pseudomonadota; class Gammaproteobacteria; order Burkholderiales; family Methylophilaceae; genus CAILHX01. The sequence goes on from JBJXEA010000015.1 coordinate 4,060, forward strand.
ATATGCCACACGATGAGTGGCTTGCCACCCGCTTGCAGCAAGGGTTTAGGCGTGTGGTCGGTGAGCGGGCGCATGCGTTCGCCTCTTCCAGCGGCCAGAATCATTGCCCGCATAAAAAACCTTGCGTAGCGAGACAGCGTCCCTCTCGCCCGCGTTGCGGGAGAGAGTTAGGAGTGAGGGAGGTTTTCAAAAGCTCATTCCCGTGGTCGTTTCTTTCGGTTCTAACTCATCCAACAAGCGCAGCAGTGGCCGCAATTCGTTGTAGCGCTCGCAGGTTTTGCGCAGATATTTCATCACCAGCGGCATGTCTTTCAAATAGCCATCTTTGCTATCTCGGTAGTACAGTCGCGCAAAAATTCCTAAAACTTTGATGTGGCGTTGCGCACCCATCCACTCGAAGTCGCGGTAAAAATCTGCAAAATCCGCAGGCACGGGCAAACTGGCTTTACGTGCATCTTCCCAATACCGAATCGCCCAGTCCAATATCTGTTCTTCTTCCCAGTAGATGTAGGCATCTTTCAGCAGTGACACCAAATCATAGCTAATCGATCCGTGTACCGCGTCTTGGAAGTCCAGAATACCAGGATTCTGCCCTTGATTTTCTTGGTCGCACAACATGAGGTTGCGCGAGTGATAGTCGCGGTGAACAAACACTTGGCCTTGTGCCAGAATGTTGGCGTTGAGCGTGGCGAAGGTTCCTTGCAGCACGGCTTGTTGCGCGGGGCTTAGCGTCACATCTAAATATTTTCCGATATACCAATCGGGAAACAGCTGCATTTCGCGCGTGAGTAAGGCTGCGTTGTAGTCTGGCAAAACGTCTTTTTTGCTGGTGAGCTGAATCTTGACTAGCGCCTTGCAGGCATCTCTATACAGCAGTGTGGCGTTATCTTGATCGAGAACAGACAAATAAGTCGTGCCACCCAAATCTGTCAGCAGCAAAAATCCGCGTTCCAAATCTTGTGCCAATACTTTGGGCGCATTCACGCCAGCTTCGGCTAATAGCGCGGCGACATGAATAAACGGGCGACAATCCTCGTGTTCTGGCGGGGCATCCATGACAATGAGCGTTTTTCCATCACTAAAACTGGCACGGAAATAGCGGCGAAAACTGGCATCAGCGGATGCCGGAGCGAGCTGAAAAGTGTGCGCTGGATTTAGTGTTTTAAGCCAAGTTTCAATGTGTTGTAAGCGTTGCAATCTTGAGAACCCTCGATATTTTAATTTAATTGGCAGTCATTTGAATGTAGCAGATTAACTACCATTTTTAAGCCATTGCAACCATTGAATAAAATCTATAAGCAACATCGCGGTAATGGCTGAGAGCCAAGCTTGGTGCGGGGTTGCGGGGATTTTTATAGTTTGGTTTATAGTTCCTTTATGATGTCTTTGTAGGTAGAATCTGAAGCGATTTTATCACTACCAAACTTGAGCGACCTTTCTATTGTGTTTCGTCATCTTCTATCGTTGAGGAGTGTCTGCTATTCGCTGCTAATTCTGCTTAGCGTGGGCTTGCCCTTGCACGCTGAAGAAGCGCCCGTGGCGGAGGATGCGCTCGGTGTTACCACCATAGATGCTGATCGCATGGAGATTTATTTAGGCCGCGAAATGCGTGCGTTTGGCAATGCCGAAATCCACCGCGACGGCAATTACGTCAAAGGCGACCGCATAGACATCAACACTCTCAACGACGAGCTGCACGCCACTGGCAACGTACACGTCAAACAGGGCGACACCTTGGCGGAAGGGCCAGAGCTGCGCCTGAAAATGCAAGAGCGCGTGGGCGAGATGCAAGACCCGGTGTTTCACCTCAAAACTGGGGCGCAAAACGCGCGTGGCGACGCTAGCAACATTCTGTTTGAAGGCGCGACTAAGGAGACTTTGAAAAAAGTTCGTTACACCACTTGCGAGGACGGTAATGACGATTGGTTTTTGAACGCGAATGAGCTTGAGCTTGACCACTATGCTGAGACCGCCACCGCCAAACACGCCAGCATGGAATTCAAAGGTGTGCCGTTTTTATATACGCCGTGGATGTACTTTCCTTTGAACAAGGAGCGAAAATCCGGTTTTATGATGCCGCTATTTGGCACTTCTACCAAAAATGGGGCGGAGCTTAGTATTCCCTACTATTGGAATATCGCGCCCAACCGCGATGCCACGCTGACACCACGTTATATGAGTAAACGTGGCGTGCAGTTGCAAAGTGAATATCGTTATTTGAGCGAGAATTTTTCCGGCACGGCCAATGTGGACGTTTTACCTAGCGATGACCTGACTAATGGCACGCGTTACTACCTCAATCTTTCGCACTCGCACGATTTTCAGAATGGCTGGTCTGGCAACATACAGTATGAAAAAATATCAGATAATCAATACTTTATTGATATGAGTAACCGCATTACCAGCACCAGCCGCGCTAACTTGCCGCAACAAGTGAGTGCGAAATACGACACGACCAACTGGCATTTTTCTGCGCTGATGCAACAGTATCAAACCATTGATAACGTCTCTTACGTTTATCAACGCTTGCCGCAGTTGACGCTTGCTGGCTCTAGAGAGCTGGCCGAGGTGGGAACGCAAGATACTGACTTCGGCACACTGAATGCCAATCTTTATAGCGAGTTTGTGCGCTTTGACCGCAATAGCCGTGCGCCAACCGTTGTTGCAGGGGTGTCCGTCCCCACTGGCAATCGCTATACCGTCTACCCCAGTCTAAGCCTGCCGATGTCACAATCCTATGGCTACGTCACGCCCAAGATAGGCGTGCATTACACCAAATACAGCCTAGAGAATACCGGCGGTGCGTTTGATAGTGATACCCGCGTACTGCCAATTCTCAGTATAGACAGCGGTTTGTATTTTGACCGTGACATGCGCGTGGTGAAAAATCACTACACACAGACCATAGAGCCGCGCCTGTTCTATGTGTACGTGCCGCATCATAAACAAAACCGCCTGCCTATTTTTGATACCGGTTTGAGCGACTTGAACTTGGCGACGATATTCTCTGAAAACCAGTTCAGTGGTGGTGACCGCGTCAATGACGCAAACCAGATTACGCTGGCGGTGACCAGTCGCTTGATCGACCAAAAAACCGGTGCGCAACGGCTTTCTGCGACGCTAGGCGAGCGTTTCTATTTTAGCGACCAGCAAGTAGTGCTACCCGGTGGCACGCCGCGTACCAGCGCCCAGTCTGACATTCTGGCGGCGCTCAGCGCACAGCTTAGCAATGGCTGGAACGCAGATTTGAATTGGCAATTTGATACCAACCAGAGTCGAACTGTGAAGAGTAATATCGGAGCGCGTTACCAGCCTGAAGATGGCAAAGTGCTGAACTTGGGTTATCGTTTTACCAAAGACAGTTTGGAGCAGATAGACATTTCTGCCCAATGGCCGCTGGCTCCCCGTTGGACTGGATTGGGACGCTTGAATTACTCACTACGCAACAAGCCGCCCACCGATGTGAGTGGCCCGATTGAATACTTGGCGGGTGTAGAATATGACGCGGGTTGCTGGCAAAGCCGCTTTATATTCCAACGGCTTGCTACTGCCACCGCCACGGCTACGGCTGATTCAGCCTACGCATTTTTCTTTCAGCTGGAGCTAGGCGGCTTCAGCAAGATAGGGTCTAATCCGCTTGAAATCATCAAACGCAACATTCCTGGTTACATCAGTTCCAGCGAAATTTCGAACGCTACTCGTTAAGGTTTTTATGAGCAAAATATTATTTGGCAGCTTGCTGTTATTGACAGCTATGTTTTCGGCGCAAGCCGCTGAGGATGTGGTCGCGCTGGATCGCATCGTTGCCGTAGTGGATAGTGATGTCATCACGCGTGGCGAGCTGGATAATCGTTTGGAGACGCTTGCACAGCAGTTTGACAAGCAAGGCGCCAAACTGCCGCCGCGTGAGGTGCTGGAAAAACAAGTGCTGGAACGCATGATACAAGAGCGCTTGCAGTTGCAACAGGCGGCGCAAACCGGCTTGCGGGTTGACGACAACCAGTTGGATAAAACCATGGAGCGCATCGCCGAGCAAAACAAGCTCACGCTGGACGAGTTCCGCGTCAAATTGTCTGAAGAAGGCATCAATTTCCGCAGCTTCCGTGAAGATATACGCCACGAAATCACCATCGCACGGCTTAAAGAGCGCGAGGTGGAGCGCCGTGTCAGCGTCACAGAAGCAGAGATTGATAACTTGCTCACTACTCAGTCCTCGGCACAGGCGGATACTGACGAATACGACGTTGGGCATATTTTGGTGCGCACGCCTGAAGAGGCCGCCCCAGAAGACCTGCAAAAACTGCGTGCCAAGGCCGAGGCGGCTTATAAACAATTGCAAGGCGGCGCCGATTTTGCTCAAGTGTCAGCGGCGATGTCCGATGCGCCAAACGCTTTAGAAGGCGGACGGTTAGGCTGGAAAAAATCCACCGAGTTGCCGGAAATGTTTCAAGCTGCGCTCAAACCACTCAAAGCCGGTGAATTGAGTGAAATTTTGCGTAGTTCTAATGGCTTTCACATCTTGAAAATGGCCGATAGGCGTGGTTTGAGTACGCCGCTGATGATTACACAAACCCACGTGCGGCACATCCTCATCAAGCCCAGCGAAGTGTTATCTGACGATGAAGCCAAGCATCGCATGGATGACATTAAGGAGCGTTTGGATAACGGCGGAAACTTTGTCGAATTGGCGCGACAGTATTCTGAAGACGGCAGCGCCAACAAAGGCGGAGACCTAGGCTGGGCGAACCCCGGTGACATGGTGCCAGAGTTTGAAAAGGCTATGAACGAGCTGCAACCAAACAAGGTCAGCGAGCCCATCAAATCACGCTTCGGCTGGCACGTCATTGAAGTGCTGGAGCGCCGGGTGCAAGACTTGAGCCGCGAGGCCGCCAGACTCAAAGCCCGCCAAGAAATCCGTACGCGCAAGGCGGACGAGTTTTTTCAGGACTGGGTACGTGAGTTGCGCGACAGAGCTTATGTTGAGTATCGCTTAGAAGACAAGGACTGAGTGCTTTTCAGCCGTGGCAGCTAGACTTCCCCGCATCGTCATCACCGCTGGAGAACCCGCTGGCATAGGGCCTGATTTATGCGCCATGTTGGCTGGACGTAATTTGGCGGCTGACATCACCATCATCGCCGACCGCGGGTTATTGCAAACTCGCGCAGCACAATTGGGCTTAACGCTGGCGGGGTTGAACATTCAGCACGTCCCGCTCGTTGAACCTTGCCAAGCCGGACAACTCAACCAAAGCAATAGCCGCTATGTGCTGGAAACCCTCACGCAAGCCACCCAGGGCTGCTTGCAAGGCCAGTTTGACGCACTCGTCACCGCGCCGGTTCACAAAGGCATCATCAACGACGCAGGCATCGCCTTCACCGGCCACACCGAATTTCTAGCCGAACTCACCCAGTCTAAGCAAGTCGTGATGATGCTAGTTGGCGGTGGAATGCGCGTGGCTTTAGCGACCATCCACTTGCCACTGAAAGATGTCCCTGCTGCCATCACGCAACCAAGTCTGGAAGCGATTCTCCGCGTCACACACCATGATTTAGTATCGCGCTTTGGCATTGCAAACCCCAACATTTACGTCGCCGGACTCAATCCCCATGCGGGTGAGGGCGGTTATTTAGGGACAGAAGAAATCGAAACCATCATCCCCGTGCTGGAAAAACTGCGCGGTGAAGGCATGAACCTCACTGGCCCACTTCCCGCCGACACCATGTTCTCGCAACAAAACTTGGCCGCTGCCGATTGCTTCCTCGCCATGTATCACGACCAAGGCTTAACCGTACTCAAACACGCCAGCTTTGGCGGTGGGGTCAATGTGACGCTAGGCTTACCCATCATTCGCACCTCGGTGGATCACGGCACAGCGCTGGATTTGGCGGGGACAGGCAAAGCGGACTGTGGCAGCTTGCTGGCGGCGGTTGAGTTGGTGAGTAAGTCTGTGGGCAAGAGTTTTGGAAGGGGTTATTGATGTCCCTCATATATGTAATGCTAGTGCTAGGAATGGTGGTTGCAAGTAATCAATCTGCTGTATTGCCACCTGATTTCAAATTGGAAGGCCGCTCTGCTGGTGATTTGTCGGCAGAGTGGTGGCAGTGGGCTTTGCGTGATTTCCCAGACAGCAACCCGATTGAAGATACATCAGGTGCCTTATGCCAAAACAATCAAAAGGGTATTGTCTGGTTTCTGGCTGGACAGCATGGGGCTGAAAAAACTAAACGCACATGTGTAATCCCCGCCGAGAAATATTTATTCTTCCCTGTCATCAATAATGTGACTTGGGCTAAGGAGCAAGGTGAAGCCTCTACTTGTGAGGAGGCGCTAAAAGCGGTCGCTATTAACACTGACTCTGCAATAGGCTTGTATGTTGAGGTGGATGGAGTAGCAGTAAAAAATGTTAGTCAGTTTAGAGCTAAGACAAAGCAGTGTTTCAATGTGTTTGAGCATGCTGATGAATCTCATTTTTATAATGCGTACCCTTCTGCGTCTGATGGGTTCTGGATTGCGCTGAAACCATTGTCTAAGGGGCAGCATGTCATTAAGTTCGGTGGAACATATCCCAATAATCAGTTTTCGCAGGATGTTGAATATCAGCTTACTGTTGAATAAAGACTGTAATCGAGTTTCTAGCTATAATAAATTTATGTGGGTACAATTAATACGTGAAAATCAGCTTCGACCCAGCTAAAAATATCGCTAACATTGCACGGCGTAGCTTGCCATTTCAGCAAGTTGAAGAGCTAGACTGGTCGTCTGCTGTTGTTTTAGAAGATATGCGCCAAGACTATGGTGAGCGGCGATTTCGGGTGTTTGGCTATATCGATGAGCGCCTATATGCCGTGGTTTTTACACCACGCAATGATGTTGTACACGTGATTAGTTTTCGCAAAGCCAATCGTCGAGAGGAGAAACGCTATGGTTAAATCTTTGCAGCCTGCTATAGAAGCGGTAGATACTGAAAATCCTGAATGGACAAAGGCGGACTTCGCCAAAGCGCGTCCTGCCGCCGAGGTGTTGCCGAATTTGTTCAGTGCAGCAACCTCTGCCGAAATGTTAAAGCCGCGCCGTGGTCGCCCGCTGTCCGACAAACCTAAAGCGCACGTTAATCTGAGACTTGATGCTGACGTGGTTGAACAATTGCGAGCCAGTGGGCCGGGATGGCAAACTCGCGTCAATATCGCGCTGAAGGACTGGCTCAAGTCGCATCCTGCGGCATGAAACACCTCCCCAAAAAACGTTTCGGCCAGAATTTTCTGCGCGATGCCGACATCATTCATTCTTGTATAGCCGCGATTCATCCTCAGCCGGATGATGCGATGGTGGAAATCGGCCCTGGACTGGGTGCGCTCACACAGCCTTTGTTGCAAACCTTGCATCAATTACAAGTGGTGGAGTTGGATAGGGATATTGTCAGTTGGATGCAAGGGCATTATCCGGTGGAGAAAATTACCATCCATAATGTGGATGCGCTGAAGTTTGATTTTTCTCAACTCGGCAAAATCCGCGTCGTTGGCAATTTGCCCTATAACATCTCCACTCCGCTGTTGTTCCACCTGCTGCAAGGCTCAGAAAACATCATAGACATGCACTTCATGCTGCAAAAAGAGGTGGTGGAACGCATGGTGGCGGTGCCTTCCACCGCAGCCTACGGGCGGCTTTCGGTGATGTTGCAATATCGTTTGCACATGGAGTATTTGCTCACCGTTTCGCCCGAATCTTTTGACCCTGCGCCCAAGGTGGAATCGGCTTTCGTGCGATTGATTCCCCATGCCGTATTGCCTTATGTGGCGCGGGATACTGCCTTGTTTGCCAAGGTGGTCACAGCGGCTTTTGGTCAGCGTCGCAAGACTTTGCGTAATACCTTGAAAGACTTACTGGACGATGCAGGTTTCATCGCCTTGAATATAGATCCTCAACTCCGCGCAGAAAATCTGCAAGTGAGCCAATTCGTCGCCATTTCAAACTACTTAGCCTGATATAATTTTGCCAAACTCCCATTCAAGGAACTAGTAATGCGATTGATACTATTAGGCGCTCCCGGCGCGGGTAAAGGCACTCAAGCCAACTACATCAAAACCAAGTACAACATCCCGCAAATCTCCACTGGCGATATGCTGCGGGCGGCTGTCAAGGCAGGTACGCCTTTGGGTGTAGCCGCCAAAAAGGTGATGGATTCCGGTGGGTTGGTGTCGGATGACATCATTATCGGCTTGGTTAAAGAGCGAATTAAAGAGAACGATTGCGCCAATGGTTTCTTGTTTGATGGATTCCCGCGCACCATTCCACAGGCCGATGCAATGAAGGACGCTGGTGTGGACATTGATTACGTGGTGGAAATAGACGTGGACGACGCGGAAATCATCCAGCGTATGAGTGGGCGCCGCGTACATCTGACCTCTGGCCGCACTTATCACGTCATTTTCAATCCGCCCACGATAGAAGGTAAAGATGACATCAGTGGTGAGGCCTTGATTCAGCGCGAAGACGACCGAGAAGACACGGTGAAAAAACGCTTGGAGGTGTATCACAGCCAGACCAAGCCGCTGGTGAACTACTACGCGAGCTGGGCGGCGAGCGGCAAAGCGGGTGCACCCAAGCACGTTAGAATCGCCGGTGTAGGCTCGGTAGAAGCTATCCGCGACAAGGTTTTTGCAGCGCTCGCATGACAGCTTGTTGATGAAAATTACCCCCGCAATTCTGATTATCCTTGATGGGTTTGGTCACGGCGCAGCCACGCCGGACAACGCCATCGCCCAAGCCAAAAAGCCGCACTTAGACCAGCTTCTGGCAACCTGCCCCAACACCCTCATCAATGCCTCTGAATCCTTTGTGGGCTTGCCTTCTGGGCAAATGGGTAATTCCGAAGTTGGACATCTCAACATCGGCGCAGGCCGCATCGTGGCGCAGGAATTTGACCGCATCAATATCGCCATAGAAAGCGGCGAATTCAATCAGAATCCGACTTTGATCGAGGCGGTGACGAAAGCCAAAAATAGCGCTTTGCACATTTTCGGCCTGCTGTCTGACGGCGGCATCCACAGCCACCAGGAACACATCTTCGCCATGCTCAAAATGGCAGCAAAAGCCGGTGTAACTAACATTTACGTGCATGCGTTTTTGGATGGCCGCGACACGCCACCCAGAAGCGCCGAGCGCTATCTGGCGGCGTTAGAGGACGTGTTGCGCGAAACCGGCGTAGGGCGTATCGCCTCGGTTGCCGGACGGTTTTATGCGATGGACAGAGACAAGCGCTGGGAGCGCGTCGCGCCAGCCTATCAGTTGGTGACGGACGGTGTGGGCGAGTTCAGCGCCACAGATGCTCAATCAGCGCTGCAAGCGGCCTATGCGCGAGATGAAAATGACGAGTTTGTTAAGCCTACGAGCGTTGGTGAAGCGGTGCGGATTGAAGACGGCGACGTAGTGCTGTACATGAATTTTCGCTCCGACCGTGCGCGTGAGCTCTCGCAAGCCTTTCTGGATGCCGATTTTGCCGGATTTCCGCGCGGTCGCGTCCCCAAGTTAGGTGGCTATTACACGCTAACTCAATATAGCCAAAGCTTAGCTGTGACCGATGTGGCTTTCAAGCCTTATGCCGTGAGAAATGGCTTTGGTGAATACATCGCGGGCTTAGGCCTCAAGCAGCTACGCATCGCCGAGACCGAAAAATACCCGCATGTCACCTTCTTTTTTAACGGTGGCGAAGAAACCGTTTACCCCGGAGAAGAGCGCATTTTGGTGCCTTCGCCAGAAGTGGCGACCTACGATATGCAGCCGGAAATGCACGCGCCGGAACTCACCGACAAGCTGGTGGAAGCCATCCTCAGCCGCAAGTTCGACGCTATTATTTGCAACTATGCCAATGCCGATATGGTGGGGCATACCGGCAATCTACAAGCCGCCATCAAGGCCATAGAAACGCTGGATACCTGCGTGGGGCGCGTGGTGGAAGCCATGCAAATAATTGGCGGCGAGGTGATTATTACCGCTGACCACGGCAACGCCGAAGCCATGCTGGACCACATCCACCATCAGGCGCACACCCAGCACACCACCAATTTGGTGCCATTTATTTATGTCGGGCGCAAGGCCAGTATCGCCAAAACGGGAGCATTGCAAGACATCGCGCCAACGCTGCTCAACATGATGGGCGTGCCGCAACCTACCGAGATGACAGGGAAGTCACTTGTTACGTTTGCTTAAGCTGGGCGTTTGCATCGTTTTGTCAATGGCGCTGGCCGTCCACGCCGCCCCATCTAAAGAATCACTCAAAGAACTGCAAGAAAAAATCCAGAGCCTGAAGCAGGATCTCGACCGCAACGAAGGCGCACACCACGAGGCTGCCGATGCGCTCAAGCAAAGCGAACAAGAGATTAGCGACACCAATCGCAAGCTCAATGAACTGCGTCAGAAGCAGCGCCAGAATGCCGCCACCTTAGGCCAGCTAGGCCAACAGCAGAGCCATTTACAAATCACCATCGAGCAGCAGCAAAAGCTGCTTAGCCAGCAGTTTTATCAACAACACGTCACCGGTCAGCAAGGCTATTTGCGGATTCTTTTAGAGCAGCACGACCCCAATGTGGTGGAGCGCAATCTGCAATATTTCCGTTATGTGGCTAAGGCGCGCACCAAGCTGATAGACGGCCTGCGTCACAATCTGGGCAAAGTGGCCGAGCTGAATGCCAAAACTGAAGTTGAGCTAAATAAAGTGGCGCAACTCAAGGCGGAGCAGGAGAAAAACAAACAGGACTTGAAAAAGCAGCAAGCCGAACATAAAGAGGTAATGAGCAGTCTAGCCTCGCAGATTAAGGCGCAGCGTGGTGAAATCACCAAATTGCAACGCGACGAAAAGCGCTTGTCAGAGCTGATGGAGCGTTTGGCCAAAATTGCCGCCGCAACGCCTAAGAAAAAGGCTTCTAAAAAATCGGCAGCTAAAGAAACCGTGAAACCCTCACCGGAAACCAAGGTCGAAGCCCGTAACGAAGCCGTGCCAGAGCCTATGGACGACAGCGGCGCATTTGCGGCTTTACGCGGCAAGCTGCGTTTGCCGAGCAAAGGCGAAGTCATTAATCGTTTCGGCGCAGCGCGGCCTGATAGCGGCATCTCGTGGAAAGGCTTGTTTATCCGCGCTGGTGAAGGCGTTGAGGTACGCGCCATCGCCAATGGCCGAGTGGTGTTTGCCGACTGGATGCGCGGCTTTGGCAACTTGCTCATCGTGGATCACGGCGACGGCTACATGAGCCTATACGGCAACAACCAAGCTATTCTCAGAAGCGTCGGTGACGAAGTGCAAGCGGGGGATCATGTGGCCGCCATCGGCAACAGCGGCGGCAATCCAGAAGCCGGCTTATATTTTGAGTTG
>JBJXEA010000016.1:0-101879 GCA_046155285.1 Methylophilaceae bacterium
GAGAGAGGTGAAGCAGAGGGCTTTGTCTACGCTACAAGGTCAAGCCTTAAGGGCGGATTCAAGCTCTCTCTGCTTCAGGTAGTGATAGCTAATCACTACTTGGGGAAAGATACAAGGGCGGATGAGCGTAGCGTTATCCGCCATTTCCAACATCACATACGGCGGAATGCGTTGCACTTTTCCGCCCTACGAGTTCTGCTTCAGGTAGTGATAGCTAATCACTACTTGGGGAAAGATACAAGGGCGGATGAGCGTAACGTTATCCGCCATTTCCAACATCACATACGGCGGAATGCGTTGCACTTTTCCGCCCTACGAGTTCTAGTTTCTAAAAGAGACTTGATCTTTAGGAATGTCAAGTTTCAGCAGCTCGTCCACAATGGCCTCTATGTTCTCTCTCGCCGCACCTTCATTAGCTATCTTAAGCCTTACAAAAGCAAGTGCTGCATCTGAAAAAGTTGCGGTAAATGGAGTAGCTATTTTCTTAGAGAAAACTTTTTTTCCGCTAGATTTTTCTTCGAGGGTATATTCAACAGTTGCTGTTACTTTAAGATCCAAGCCCATAAAAGGCTGCTCAACACTAACTAACTTTACGTCAAGCAAGTACTTGCCCTGATCTTTATCTGCGACCAATAAAGATGCGGCCTTCAAAGATTGTTCAAGAGCAGCTTTGAAATTCTCGTTGTCAATTTTGGAAAGCCACATTGGGTTGGTAACTTCTCCCCCAGTAACTTTTTTTATTGAAAGGTTATTTTTTAGGTCTGTTTGCTTTGCGATTTTGGACGTGTCAATTTTTCTTGCAGACATTTGATCAATCGCCGCTGGAGTTGCACAGCCAGTTAGTGTCAAAATTAAGAGGCAGGTAAAGATGTTATTTTTCATGACTTTTTCCTTTAGGTTTATCAAGAATGCAACTCTGGCAGTTATCCTAGTTTGACTCGGTCTTTCCCGTCAAGCGCTGGAACTGAGAAGGAGATCAAAAAACCTCCCGAGTCTCCAAAAACTCAATATCCGGATACCGTTCCTGCGCCATCGCCAGATTGACCCGATTCGGCGCAAGGTACACATAATCATCTGCTCCATCCAATGCCACGTTGTAGCCATATTTATCCGCAATCGCCTTGAGGTCGGCATCCTTGCCGCGCAGCCATCTCGCCGTTGAGCAGTCGAACGGTTCAAACACCACATCCACGCCGTACTCAAATTCCAAGCGGTGCGCCACCACGTCGAATTGCAGCGTGCCGACTGCGCCTAGTATCAAGTCGTTGCTTTGCAGCGGGCGGAATAGCTGCGATGCGCCTTCTTCGGCCAGTTGGTGCAGGCCTTTTTGCAGTTGTTTCATCTTCAGCGGGTTTTTGATTCTGGCGCGGCGGAAGTGCTCTGGGGCGAATGAAGGGATGCCGGTGAATTTCAAATCTTCGCCTTCGGTGAAGGCGTCGCCTAATTTAACAGTTCCGTGGTTGGGGATGCCGATGATGTCGCCGGCGTAGGCTTCGTCGGTGGTGTTGCGGTCTTGCGCCATGAAGGTGATAGCGTTGTTGACGGCCATGATTTTGTCGGTGGAGACTTGTTTGACTTTCATGCCGCGCTCGAAGCGGCCTGAACACACGCGCACGAAGGCGATGCGGTCTCTATGTTTCGGATCCATATTGGCTTGGATTTTGAATACGAAGCCGGAGAATTTGTTTTCATCGGGCGCAACGTGGCGGCTGGTACTCGCTCTTGCCAGCGGTGCTGGAGAAAGCTCGACAACCGCATCCAGTAAGGATTGCACGCCAAAGTTGTTGACCGCAGAGCCGAAAAACACCGGCGTTTGTTTGCCGCTTAAATAAGCCGCGCGGTCAAAGGTGTGCGATGCGCCGCGCACCAGCTCGATGTCGTCGCGCAGCTCTTGCGCTTGGCGGCCTATGACTTCATCCAGCCTTGGATTATTCAAGCCTTCGATGATCTCGGATGTACCTTTTTCTGCCTTAGGGTCGAAGAAGGCGATGCTGTCGTTGTACAGGTGATAAACGCCACGAAAGCCTTTGCCCATGCCGATAGGCCAGGTGATAGGCGCGCATTGCATGCCGAGTACCGATTCGATCTCGTCCAGCAAATCTATTGGCGCTTTGCCTTCGCGGTCTAGCTTGTTGGTGAAGGTGATGATGGGCGTGTCGCGCATCCGGCACACATTCAGCAGCTTGATGGTTTGCGCTTCTACGCCGTTGACTGAATCAATCACCATCACCGCGGAATCTACGGCGGTCAGCGTGCGGTAGGTATCTTCCGAAAAGTCATCGTGGCCGGGAGTGTCCAGCAGATTGATGATGTGTTCACGATACGGAAACTGCATCACGGATGATGTCACCGAAATCCCACGTTGTTTTTCTAGCTCCATCCAGTCAGAAGTAGCGTGCTTGCTGGATTTTCGGGCACGTACCGAACCCGCCATCTGAATCGCGCCGCCGAACCACAATAGCTTTTCGGTGAGCGTGGTTTTACCCGCGTCAGGATGAGAGATGATGGCAAAAGTGCGGCGGCGGCGGATTTCTTCTTGCAGGCTACTCATGTTTTTTAGGGATTGAATCGAAGGGCTGCATTGTACTAGAAACCCAAAGTCTAGCGACAGCCGCTAAAATGTAGCTTTCAAGCACTCAGGACAATCTTCATCATGCCCATTAAATCGCGCATCCGCACCGTTCCCCACTACCCCAAGCAGGGCATCATGTTCCGCGACATCACGACCTTGCTCAAAGATCCCCTCGGCTTGAAAATAGTTTGCGATGAACTGGCGAGGCGTTACGTCGACATGAAGATAGACAAGGTAGTGGGGATTGAATCACGCGGATTCATTGTTGGCGCACCGCTGGCGTATTTGCTGGGTGTGGGCTTTGTGCCCATCAGAAAACCAGGAAAATTGCCTGCGGAAACCATAGGCCACGACTACGAATTGGAATATGGCCGCGACCGAGTGGAAATCCACACCGATGCGATCTCAAAAGGTGAACGCGTGCTGCTGGTGGATGATTTGATTGCCACCGGAGGCACGGCAGAAGCCGCCGCCAGCCTGATTAAGAAGATAGGCGGCAACATTATTGAATGCGCGTTTGTGATTGACCTTCCAGACATAGGTGGACGCAAACGGCTGGAAAAACACGGTTATAAGGTGTTTGCGCTGTGCGAGTTTGAAGGTGATTGAGGCAAGAATTTAACGCACACGCATTTGCCAATATCCGGGTTGGCGAGCGTGGTTGGCAATGGCGAAGATGACAATGTCGTCTTTTTCAGGGCGGTAAAAAACGGAAAAGGGGAAACCGCTAACAACGACACGGCGCGTATTGGCATTTGAAGGAGAGCCTGAGAGTGGGAAGATCAAGGCGCGTGCTGTGGTTTTCTCGACAGCCGAGGCAAAGCGCTGGCCTAAACCAACTTCTACTTCGTTATAAAAAGCCACTTCGGCGAGAAACTCACGTCGCGCAGCCGCAACGAAGCGTACACGACTCACCGTACAATGCGCTTGGCTTCAGCAAACACATCTTCTGCCGCGAAAGTTTCCGTTTCACCACGGTCATAGGCTGCAACACGGCTTTCTATTTCAGCTTGCCACTCCGTTTCAACATCAGTCAGGGCGCCATTTTGGAGCGTTTCCAAGAGCGTTTCTGCAAGGTAAGCACGTTCACTTGAGGAGAGCATACGCGCTTGTTGTTCGACTTCAACGAGGGATGATGACATGTCGTCTCTCCAAGTATTGATGCTTAAATTTTACGCCCTGTTGAGAGGCTTAGGAAACCACTTCTTTCAACTGCTCCAAAATCCCCGGATTATCCAGTGTCGAAATATCTGCCGTAATCTCTTCGCCCCTCGCCAAGCTACGCAGCAAGCGGCGCATGATTTTGCCGGAGCGGGTTTTGGGCAGGTTGTCGCCGAATCTGATTTCGTCTGGTTTGGCGATTGGACCGATTTCTTTGCCTACCCATTCGCGCAATTGGGCTACGATTTTTTTCGCATCTTCGCCTTCTGGTCGTGCGCCTTTCAGCACCACATAGGCCACCACAGCTTCGCCTTTGATGTCGTGCGGCTTGCCGACTACGGCGGCTTCGGCGACTAAGGGGTTGGAGACCAGCGCGGATTCTATTTCCATCGTGCCTAAGCGATGCCCAGACACGTTCAGCACGTCGTCTATGCGCCCCATGATGGTGAAGTTTCCCGTCGTGGCATCGCGCACCGCGCCGTCGCCTGCCAGATATAGTTTGCCTCCCAAGTCTTCAGGAAAATAGGATTTGTGATAGCGCTCAGCGTCGCCCCAGATGGTGCGTATCATCGAAGGCCAAGGCTTTTTGATGACCAACAAGCCGCCGGTTCCCCATGGTACGTCTTGACCAGTTTCATCCACGATGGCGACATCAATGCCGGGAATGGGCAGGGTGCAGGAGCCGGGAACTAAGGGCGTGGCACCGGGGAGCGGGCTAATCACGACGCCGCCGGTTTCGGTTTGCCAGAAGGTGTCCACGATGGGGCAGCGGCTGCCGCCTACATTTTCGTAGTACCACATCCACGCCTCGGGGTTGATGGGCTCGCCCACCGAGCCGAGCAGGCGCAAGCTGGATAAATTGTAATTTCTGGGGTGCGTGGTCGGGGTGACTTCAGCCACTTTAATCAGTGATCTGATTGCAGTGGGAGCGGTGTAGAAAATAGTCGCTTTGTGATCTTGAACCATGCCCCAGAAGCGCCCCGCATCGGGATAGGTGGGGATGCCTTCAAAGATGATTTGCGTCGCTCCCATTGCTAATGGACCATAGGCCACGTAGGTGTGGCCGGTAATCCAGCCCACATCGGCGGTACACCAGAAAATGTCGCTGTCTTTGATGTCAAAAACCCAGCGCATAGTGTTCATGGCGTGTAGCAAATAGCCCGCAGAGCTATGCTGCACGCCCTTAGGCTTGCCGGTAGAACCAGAAGTGTAGAGCAGAAACAGCGGATGTTCGGCGTGCACCATCACCGGTTCGCAGGTGTCGGGCTGACCGGCTTCGAGGTCATGCCACCAGATGTCGCGCTCGTGCCAACTCACTTCAGAGCCAGTGCGCTTGAGTACGATGATGTTTTCCAGCGTACTGCAATCGCCCATAGTCAGGGCTTCATCCACTGCGGGTTTCAGCGTCATGGTTTTGCCGCCACGGAACTGGCCGTCAGCGGTAATCACCAAGCGCGCGCCAGTGTCGTGGATGCGCTCTTGCAGACTTTTTGCGGAAAATCCGCCGAATACCACCGAGTGCGTCAGCCCTAGCCGTGCACAGGCTTGCATGGCGACAACGGCTTCGATGCCCATAGGCAAGTAAATGATGACACGGTCATGGACGCGCAGATCTAAGGTTTTTAGGCCGTTGGCAAAGCGGCAAACGCGATGGTAAAGCGCTTGATAACTGACGTGACTGACTTTGCCGTCATCCGCCTCAAAAATGATGGCGGTCTTGTTGGGCTGAGTTTTCAGGTGCTTATCTAAGCAGTTGTAGGAGACGTTCAGCTCGCCATCTTCAAACCACTTGTAAAATGGCGCCATAGATTCGTCGAGGGTACGGGTGAAGGGTTTGTGCCAAACCAGCAGCTCACGCGCCAGCTTCGCCCAGAAGCCCTCGTAGTCTTTTTCCGCCTCATCACATAAAGCTTTATAGGCCTGCATACCAGATACGGTGGCATTTTTCACCATGTCTGCGGACGGCATAAAGACGCGGGTTTCGTGACTAACCGACTCGATAGAACTCATATTGCAACCCCCCCTCAACAAGCTTTATATTTTTAGTGGTACTACAAAAACCTATCTTTCTGACAACCTGCGCCAGGTGTTGACTACGGTATCTGGATTAAGCGAAATGCTTTGTATGCCAGCATCCACCAGCCATTCGGCAAAGTCGGGATGATCCGAGGGGCCCTGGCCGCAAATACCGACATATTTGTTCAGGCGATTGCAAGTGTCTATGGCCATTTTCAGCAGCTTTTGCACCGCCGGATTACGCTCGTCGAATGCCTCTGCCACCAACGAGGAATCTCGGTCTACGCCTAGCGTGAGCTGGGTCAAATCGTTAGAGCCGATGGAGAATCCGTCGAAGAATTGCAAAAACTCTTCGGCCAACAAAGCGTTGGAAGGAATCTCGCACATCATAATCAGGCGCAAGCCATGTTCGCCGCGCTTCAAGCCGTGCGAGGCAAGCTTGTCGATGACGGCGCTGGCTTCATGCAAGGTGCGCACAAACGGCACCATCAATTCCACATTGGTATAGCCCAATTGCTCGCGTACCAGCTTCATGGCACGACATTCCATCTCGAAGCAATCGCGGAAGTCAGGTGCCACATAACGCCCCGCGCCACGGAAGCCCAGCATGGGGTTTTCTTCTATCGGCTCGTACATTTCGCCGCCAATCAGTTTGCGGTATTCGTTGGACTTGAAGTCCGACAGGCGCACGATGACGGGCTTAGGCCAGAACGCCGCGGCGATGGTTGCCACGCCCTCTGCCAGCTTGTTGACGTAAAACTCCTGCGGATTTTTGTAGCCATAAGCGCGCTCGGCGACTTGGCTCTTCAACGGCTCAGGCAGCCGCTCAAACTGCAAAATCGCCTTGGGATGCACGCCTATCATGTTGTTGATGACGAATTCCATACGCGCAAGCCCCACGCCGTCATTCGGCGTTTGCGCGAAGTCGAAGGCCAGTTCCGGATTGCCCACATTCATCATGATTTTGACCGGAGACTTTTCTGGCACAGAGCTATCTTGACGCGTCACTTCAAATTCGAGCTTACCGTCATACACCGCGCCGGTGTCGCCTTCGGCGCAGCAAGCGGTGACCAGTTGATTTTCGGTCAAGGTTTCGGTGGCGTTGCCGCAACCCACTATGGCCGGAATGCCCAGCTCACGCGCAATTATCGCCGCATGGCAAGTACGCCCGCCACGGTTGGTGATAATGGCGGAAGCACGCTTCATTACTGGTTCCCAGTTGGGGTCGGTCATGTCGGCTACTAGCACGTCACCGGCTTTGACCTTGTCCATTTCGCTGGCGCTTTTTACCAAGCGTACTTGGCCGCTGCCTATTTTTTGCCCAATGGCGCGACCGCTGACCAGCACGGTGCTACTTTGCAGGAGCTTGAATTTTTCTGTGCCGCCGGGTTTGGCTTGCGATTTCACCGTTTCAGGCCGCGCTTGCAGGATATACAACTTGCCGTCCAGCCCGTCGCGTCCCCATTCAATATCCATCGCACGCTGGTAGTGTTTCTCGATAATCATCGCGTATTTAGCCAGTTCCAGCACTTCGGCATCGGTAATGGCGAAGTGACGACGTTCGGCTTCAGTGGTATCCACAGTGACCGTGGAGCGTCCGGCAGAAGTGGCATCGGCGAACAACATTTTGATGCGCTTAGAACCCAGATTACGGCGCAATACCGCAGGTTTATTTGCCGCCAACATGGGTTTATGCACATAAAATTCATCAGGATTCACCGCGCCCTGCACCACGGTCTCGCCCAATCCGATGGATGCGGTAATAAACACCACATCAGGAAAACCAGATTCGGTGTCTATGGTGAACATCACGCCGGAAGCGCCCAAATCGCTACGCACCATGCGCTGTACGCCAGCCGACAAAGCCACGTCGGCGTGGACGAAATTTTTATGCACGCGATAGGCAATGGCGCGGTCGTTGTACAGCGAGGCGAACACTTCTTTAATCGCGTGCAGAATGTTGTCCAACCCGTGAATGTTGAGAAAACTCTCTTGTTGTCCAGCGAAAGAGGCATCAGGCAAATCTTCGGCGGTGGCCGAGGAGCGCACGGCAAACGTACCGTCGCCATTGGCGGTCAGCTTGGCATAATGTTCGGCGATGGCGGCATTGAGTTCAGGCTGGAATGGTGCGTCTACTATCCACTGGCGAATTTCCGCGCCCACTTTGGCTAATGCGTTCACGTCATCCACATCGAGCGACACCAATGCGGCTTCGATTTTTGTATCCAGTTTATTCGCGGCCAGAAAGTCACGATACGCCTGCGCGGTGGTCGCAAAGCCTCCTGGGACGCGAACTCCGGCCTTGGAAAGATGTTGAATCATCTCGCCCAAAGACGAATTTTTGCCGCCCACCTGCTCGACATCGCCTAAACCTAGTTGTTCAAAAGGAATAACCACTTGCTGATTCATATTGCGCTCCATGCTGTGCTATCGGGGAAATTCGCCATTATATTTCAAGTTGGAGCTGTTTCTAAGGCTAAGCATGGAATTAGGGAAAGGATAGGCTAAACAGTGTGGTTTTGTTTGACTAGGCAATTGTTTCAATGCAAAGTATTGATGAGACTTATAACGGTGCAAAGTGTAATATAAAAATCATGGCACAAAACCCCAACTACTATTACAAGAAAAACCGGCTGAAACAGCTACGCGCTTTTCAGCAGGTAGTGCGCACCGGCAGCGTCACACAAGCCGCTGAGGCCTTGTTCTTGAGCCAACCTTCGGTGACTTTGCAACTGCAAGCGCTAGAGCGCGAACTCAACGTGCAACTCTTCGAGCGCCGTGGCACCAGCATGAAAATGACTCCGCAAGGCGAGGTGCTCTACCAAATTTCGCAACCCTTGGTGGAAGGCATAGACAAGCTGGAAGAAACCTTCGCCGCCGCTTTTGGCTACATTGATAGCGGCCAAATCAGCATAGGCGCGGGTGAATCTACCATTCTCTATATCATGCCAGAAGCCGTACAACGCTTTACCGCGGCTTATCCCAACATCCGCATGAAAATTCAGAATGTCACTGGTCGTGATGGTTTGCGTCTGTTAAGAGCAGACGAAATTGATTTCGCCATAGGCTCGATGATAGAGCCTATGGACGACATTATTTATGAGCCTTTCGTCACCCACGACCCGATACTGATTACGCCGTTGGATCATCCTTTGGCCAACAAAAAAGACGTGACCTTAGCCGACATCAGCCCTTATGGATTGATTCTGCCGCCAAGACATCTATCCACCTGGCGCACCGTGGATTACGCCTTTCAGCAGCAGGGTTTGGAATACAAAGTAACGCTGGAAGCAGGTGGCTGGGAAGTAATTAAGAAGTACGTGGAATTAGGGTTGGGGATTTCGATTGTTACCGACATTTGCTTAACAGGAAGCGAGAAGGTTGCCCAAATGCCCTTGGGCAATTACTTCCCGCGACGTAGTTACGGCATCGTGCAGCGCAAAGGACGTTTTATCTCGCCGCAGGCGCAGCGGTTTATTGAGATTACTAAAGAGGTGTACGCGGAAAGTTAGCGCTTAATTCCCCGCCTTTTCAAGCCCGTCCTGAGCTTGCCGAAGGAGCGGAGTAGCGCAAAGCGCCGGGGCGGTTAGTCCGTCATACCCGCGGAGACGGGTATCTAGTCAAGCATCCGGTTATCGCAGCACTCACCCTTGTAGGAGCGCCGCCCTCGGCGCGAAAATGTTCAAATCGGGGCGAGGGCGCCCCTCCTACCGTTAACCCAAAACCGTCGCGGGTTGCACGACGGTTTTAAGTCTGCGTGGGCAGATTTCTGCCCACCCTACAAATCACCCCTCATCCTAGCCTTCTCCCGCAAGGGGAGAAGGGACTAAAAGCCCGCTTGAGGAATCTTGTCAGAAAGGCAAATTTGACGGCACTTGGATGCTTGACTGGATTCTGGCCTGCGCCAGAATGACGGCAACGCAAACCCTTCTCACCCACCAAACGAAATATCCAGCAAATCCTCGTCTATCTTGCCTGCGCGGAAGGTGTTGCCGCTGTCCATATTGGTGACAATGACCTGTGCTGGCGCAAACAGCATCGGGTCTATTTTGTAGAAATCGTACTTCACAGCTTTGAAGATTTCGGCGAAGGGTTTGCCGTAGTCGGGTGAAGTTCCGGCGGGGAGTTTTTCGGTGAGGTGTTTAGCATCGTCGTCGCTGCCTTTGACGAACAAATGCACTTGCCCGCCGTAGAGAATGGCGTCGTTGGTGCGTCCCATACCGGTGACAAAGTCTTTGGCGGGCGGCGCAAAAGGCGCAGCGGCGACGCCATCTACAATGTGGTTGAGATCAAATTGCAGGGCGTGAACTTTGTGCATCGCCACCTCCAGAACCCGCGCTACGACTTGGAATGAGCCTGCTAGAGAGCGGGTTGGAGTCAGGATAAAAGTGAGTTTATCCGCACTTAAGCCGGTATCTCGCGCCACGTTCTCCACTACTTCTGCGGGCGGGATTTTATCTACTTCCAGCACCAGAACGGCGCTGTCGCATTGATCTTTATAACCTAACTCTTTGTAAAGCTCTTCTTTCACCGCAATCGCGCGTCCGGGACCAGAACCCAGCGCGAAAAAATCGCCGTGATTCAAGCTCCATCCGGCGTATTGGCTGCCTAAGCAAGCCAGCACGGGGTTGCTGCTATGCACGCAAATTTCAAACGGCCAGCGGCGCGAGGGCGTATGTTGCAAACGCACAGTTCCTAAACCGCCCATGCAGATTTCGGCGACCAAGCGCCCTACTTCTAGGCCGCCGGCGTGATTGATACCTGCGTCAACGATGGTCGCACCTGATTCCAAGCGTTCAACGCTGATGCGGAGCGCTTTGGCATTGTCTTTCATGGATTGCACAATAGGCGCAGCCAAGCCGTTAACGCTAGGCCAGAGAGTGGTATCGAGTGGGGCGTGGCTCATGGTGGGTCTTCCAGCGAATAGAAAGAAGCCAATTGTGCCTCAAGTTGACTGGCTCTGGCAAAGGCTAAAGCTTTTGCGGTATTAGCATCGGCGGCGCTTGCCAACACACTACATAGTGGTTGATTTTTGAGTACCGCATCCAGCGGCGTGTCTACCACCCAGTCCGGCCAGACAAAGCTTTCGGGAACGTGAAGGTGGTGAGCGGCATACACAATGACGTGCGCCTTAGCCTCGATAACGACGGACAGCGGCATCAACATGCCCTTACAGGCTTGCAGGTGATGTTCAAATAGATTGCCATATAAATCAAAAGTAGCGCTGAGGCGCGGGTTGATTTCCAGCGCCAATGCTGCATCTCCAGCCAGTATGAAATCCAAACTATTCAAACCGCGTAATGCCAGGTGAGCAGTCAGTTGTTGAACAGCCTGCACCATCTGCGCTTTTGCATTTTCTGATAGTTCGGCTTGACTCACAGCCCCCCCATAGCGATATGGCATAGCTGGTGTTGGGGCGCACCACTGCTCGTTAAAGCCAACAATTCTGACCCGCTCGCCATCCGCCAAAAACAACACTGAAACCGGCTTGCCTTCAATCTTTCGTTGAAAATAGTCACCCGTTTGCGCTTGGCCTGATGCGCGAATGTGTGTGCCACCAGAGCCGCCAGCAGCCTTGATCAGCCAACCATCAGCTGACGGCGGCGTGTATTGCACGGACGGATGCGCAATGTGGAATTGATCCAGCAACGCAAAAAAACTGGGCGGATGTTTAACTCTGGCGACAACGGCGGCGCTATTGCCCAGCAAGGGATAATGCGCGGCGATGTTTTCCAGCAATTCCGGCTGATTCTCCAGACCGCTGCCGTAGACTATAGCCTCAATAACCGCTTCGACATTTTCTAGCAAAGACAATTTTTGCCACACATCATCCGCATCAAAGCCGCCATCGGCATATTTAACCACCAAACTCTGGACACAAAAACGCCGCGTTTCGGCATCGTTGAATGCGTCTAACGCGGCGACTTGATAACCTGCCCGTGCGCCGGCGACTGCATAAGGCCGAGCGCAAGCAGCAATGACTACGATCAATCTAAGTGTTTTCTTGCCACCTCAAATGCCGAGAGGAAATCCAGATATACATGGGTTTGGCCTTCCAGCATCTTTTTCAGCAGCAGATTTTGCACCTGATATTTGTTATTACCAATCGCCAATGCGCCAAAACCCACTGCATTAGTCCCCTCAATAGGCTCTGCATTGGCCATCGCGCTCACACCCTCAGCGCCCGAAGGTGGTACCGCATTGGTATCCACCACAATCTTCAATCTTGGCGAACCTTTCATGTGCGCCAAATCTATCACGCGAATCCCGGCAGTAGCGGTACACAACGCAACATCAGTGTTTTGTAGCACTGCCGTTTTCAGCGCATCATTACTGCCATCCACCACCTTGATATTAGTGCCATAACGCTTGTTGTAAGCATCTGCCTTAACCTGCACATCAGGCATTGAGCGATGCGCCACCAATTCAACTTCCGCACCATACTTGGCGGCAATGACGCCGGTACACCCGCCCACCGGGCCGGTAGCACCAAAAATGCTCACTTTACAGCCTGCCAAATCGCTAGCATGTGTCTTTTTAAGATGTATTTCCACCATCGCCATCATCGCTGCGCTGGTCGTAAATGCGCCCGATGGGTCGGCAAAAACAGACACTTCAAACGGCGGCACCATAGACTTTTTGGCCACAGCCATCATATCCATCGCCAAATCAATATCGCGGCCACTGATAAAAATACCGGTGCGCCACACCCCGCGAGGACCGCGCGAAAAGATAGCGTCTTGCACCAAGGTTTTAACCTCGTCCAGCGCCACGCTGGTGTAAGGCACAATCGCGTTGTATCCAGCATCGTAGGCCATATTGGCATCGAACGGACTGACGTTCCTGTCCGGCGTGATGACGTGTAATACGTAAGGTCTTTCCATGTTAATTTCACCCATTTCTAAAATTGATCTCCAAAGCGTCTTAGCCTAAATCTTACACATAACTTGAGCGCCATGCTACCCAAGTGTTATAGCCCCCCGATTATTCGCGCGACAGATGAGGAATTTAAGCGCAGATTGATGCTGTTGCAATTCCGCGCTTAGGGCTTCCGCTTGTTGCTGGCTAGCCACCACCGCAAACCCCGTCGGACCCCATGAACTTTGCCCTAAACACGCTACGCCTTGGGTTTCCAACCATTGCATGGCGCTCGCCACGCCTTCACTGGTGTAATGTCCACCGCCTTGCGCGGGCGCAAAATGTTCGCCGACCAATTGTTGCATCTCACAAACAGCCTCACCAAACGCCGCCAAGTCCTGCTCAATCACGGCGGGCAA
The DNA here is from genome assembly GCA_046155285.1 of Methylophilaceae bacterium. Lineage (GTDB taxonomy): Bacteria > Pseudomonadota > Gammaproteobacteria > Burkholderiales > Methylophilaceae > CAILHX01. Next base: position 13,027 of record JBJXEA010000016.1, read on the forward strand.
GGCTTGCATCAGCAACATCCGTGCAATATGCGCAGCGTGCAACGCAGGAAACTCCGGCAACTGTGCAAAGGCCTGCATCTCGGCCTCGCCGTGCACACCTTTGGAGGTGTCGTCCAGCACCAGCAATATGCGCCAATCCTCAGGGAAATCCAGCCGTGCCAGCACTGGCGGCACGATGGTGTTCGCGCCATGTCCGCCATCCACCACCAGTCCACCATGCTCAAACACCCCTACTCCTACACCAGAACGCATGCCGCGCCCCACTTTAGCGGCAATTTCACGGGTAGTGAGACTTAAACCATAAAGCCGCATGAGACTTGCCCCCACCGCCAAAGCCAGTTGCGTGCCAGAGCCTAATCCGGCGTGTTCTGGGATGATGTGCTGGACATCAAAATGTGCGCCCCCCTTGATGCCAGTTCCTGCCACAAACTGATGCGCATAGTCCAGCACCCGCTCCGCTAACAAACCCTCTGCGCTGAATTTAGGCTGCTGACGAACACTGATAACCGTAGCCGGATTATCCAAGGACAACCCTATGCTGCCATAGCGACGACCTAGGCCGCCGTGAAGGTCAATAAAACCCATGTGCAGGCGGGCGGTGGTTTGTATCGTGACAGATTGAGTAGATTGCATCGTGATAGTATATTGAGGTAATGACGATTTAGCCTAATGCTATGACCAACTTCAGCCCTGCCGCTACTTTTGAAACCATCACCTGCCCCGCTTGCGGTTTGCTGTGTGACGACATTCATGTGGCGCGAGATGCCACCAATCAACTGGCAGTGACGCAACACGGCTGCCACAAAAGCATCGCCTTTTTTAGCCGCAAAACCCCCGCCACATCCCCCAGTATTCAAGGCCAATCCGCAAGCCTGGAAGCCGCTATTAGCCATGCTGCCGGCATTTTAAGCAAGGCCAAGCAACCTTTGTTTGCGGGTTTGGGTACAGACGTACAAGGCATGCGTGCTGTGATGCACTTAGCAGATAGCACTGGCGCGGTGCTTGACCACATGAATGGCGACAGCCTAATGCGTAACGTGCAAGTGGTGCAAAACTCCGGCTGGCAGACCACCACGCTGACGGAAGTGCGTAACCGCGTGGATTTGCTGGTGATTGTCGGCACGGATGTTGTGAGTGTGTTGCCGCGTTTTTTTGAACGCGTGGTGTGGAATGAAAATTCCATGTTTGGGCAAGATACAGCTAAGCGCGAAATTGTTTATCTAGGCGGGCGAGATGTTGACACCAGCGCTGGCATCAGCCCCGATGGCCGCAAGCCGCAAGTGTTGCCGTGCGATTTGGATGCGTTGCCGGAAGTTGTCAGCGTGTTACGCGCTTTGGTAGCGGGCAAAAAATTGAGCGTGAGTGAGGTCGCGGGCATTGCTATTGCTGATTTAGCTGCTTTAGCCGAACGCCTGAAACAAGCGCAATACGGCGTGGTTGCGTGGGCGGCATCGGCATTAGTGTTTGACCACGCCGAACTCACCATCCAAACCCTCACCGAATGCATCAAAACGCTCAACCAAACCACGCGCTGCTCTGGACTGCCCTTGGGTGGCAGCGACGGTGACATGAGCATTAATCAAGTATCCACCTGGATTTCCGGCTACCCCGTACGCACTTCCTACGCCAGAACCTACCCCGAACACGACCCGTATCATTTCTCCACCGAGCGCTTGCTGAGTGAAGCCGATGCACTGCTGTGGGTGTCTTCATTCAACCCAGAACGCATGCCTCCCGCAAACGATACTCCCACCATTGTATTAGGCCACGCAGCTATGACGTTTGCGAACGCACCCGAAGTGTTCATCCCCATCGCAACGCCCGGTGTAGATTGCAACGGCGTGATGTTCCGCATGGATAGTGCAGTGTCCTTGCCGATGGAGCAGTTGCGCAGCAGCGACTTGTCCACTTTGGCTCAAGTGATCAGCGCAATGGAGCAAGTATGCTGACCAAACTCACAGGTGGCAAACTCTACGACCCCGCACATGGCGTGGACGGCGTGGTGCGCGACATTTACATCCGCGATGGGCGCATTGTAGAGCGCCCGTTTGAACACGAAACCGTCAACCATGAGTTCAACCTAAGCGGCAAAATCGTCATGGCGGGCGCGATTGATATGCATACGCACATTGGCGGCGGCAAGATCAACATCGCGCGGATGCTGCTGCCGGAAGACCATCGAGCAGATCCGGTAGCGCATACCGAAATCTGCGGCGCGGGTTGCGGGCATGTCGCGCCTTCCACCCTCACCACGGGTTATCGTTACGCTGAAATGGGCTATACGGCGGGTTTTGAGCCAGCCGTGCTGCCCATCAACGCGCGTCAGGCGCATCTGGAAATGGGCGACACGCCGATTATTGATAAAGGCGGCTACGCTATGCTGGGTAGCGACGATTTGTTGCTGCGGATGATGGCGGCAAAAAGCGACCAGAATGCCATCAACGATTATGTGGCGTGGACCATGCATGCTAGCCAAGCGATGGGTATCAAGGTAGTGAACGCGGGTGGCATTAGCGCCTTCAAATTCAACCAGCGATTTTTAGACTTGGATGAGAAAAATTCGCACTACCAAATCACCCCTAGAGAAGTGCTGAACACCCTATCCCGCGCGGTTTACGAGCTAGGCGTGCCGCATCCGCTGCATGTGCATGGCAACAACCTGGGCGTGCCTGGCAACGTGGAAACTACACTGAATACCATGGCGGGCGTGGAGGGCTATCCCATCCACCTCACCCACATTCAGTTCCACAGTTACGGCACGGAGGGTGACCGCAAGTTTTCCTCCGGCGCGGCGCGTATCGCCGAGGCAATAAACAAACGCAAAAACGTCTCGGCAGACGTGGGACAAATACTGTTCGGGCAAACCGTGACCGCCTCCGGCGACAACATGAGCCAATTCCGCAACGCGCATCTTGGTAGCCCGCACAAGTGGGTATGCATGGATATTGAGTGCGACGCGGGCTGTGGCGTGGTGCCGTTCAAATACAAAGACCAGAATTTTGTGAACGCGCTGCAATGGGCTATCGGCTTGGAGATTTTTTTGTTGGTGGACGACCCGTGGCGCATCTTTTTGACCACCGACCACCCCAACGGTGCGCCTTTTACCAGCTACCCGCATTTAATTAAGCTATTGATGGATAAGACTTTCCGCAATGAAGTCTTTTCGCGCATCAGCCCCGACGCGCAAGCCATGAGTACGCTGGCGTCTATTGACCGCGAATACTCACTGTATGAAATCGCCATCATGACCCGCGCTGGAGCAGCCAAGCTAGTAGGCTTGCACGACCGAGGCCATTTGGGTGCAGGTGCTGGCGCTGACATCACGGTCTACACCGACCAACTTGACCGCGAAGCCATGTTTGCCAAGCCGGATTACGTGTTCAAGGACGGCGAATTAGTGGTGAAAGACGGGCAAGTAGTCAAGGTAACTTGGGGTGCGACGCACACCGTCAAACCGGAATTTGATCGCGGGATTGAACGCGAGATTAAAAAGTATTTTGACGCTTATCACACGGTGAATATGGAGCATGTGAAAGTGAGCGACCAGCACATTGCGGATGATGGCCGTGGCCGTGTACAGGTACATGAATGCAAGGGGCGGCGGGAGAAGGCGGTATGATGAAAAACCTAACCACCCCCGCCGCAAGCGGCGACCCCTCCTTGCAAAGGAGGGGAGTTTTAACATCCCCTCCTTTGCAAGGAGGGGTGGCGCATAAGCGCCGGGGTGGTTCAGCGAGGTTTCCTTCATGATCATCAACGGCGTACACATAGACGACACCTTCGCCGAAGCCTTCAACATGCGCGGCACGCGGGTCATCATCACCGCGCAAAACCTGAAATGGGCTTACCACGCGGCGAATGCCATGACCGGATTCGCTACCTCAGTAATTGGCTGCGGCGTAGAGGCCGGAATCGAGCGCGAATTAACGCCTGACGAAACCCCCGATGCCAGACCCGGCGTAGCGATTCTGATGTTCGCCATGGGTAGCGCGGTGTTAATGAAACAACTGGAAACCCGTATGGGGCAATGCATCCTCACCTGCCCCACCGCTGCGGCTTTTTCTGGAATTGAAGGCGGCGACCGCATCAATTTGGGTAAAAACTTGCGCTTCTTCGGCGATGGTTTCCAAATCTCCAAACAGTTCGGTGGCAAGCGCTATTGGCGCGTGCCGGTGATGGATGGCGAGTTTTTGACCGAGGAAACCACCGGCATGTTACGCGCTATCGGCGGCGGCAATTTCTTGATTCTGGCGACTTCGCAACCGCAGGCTTTGGCCGCAGCCGAAGCTGCGATCGAAGCCATGAAAAAAATTCCCAATGTCATCATGCCCTTCCCCGGCGGCGTGGTGCGCTCCGGCTCTAAAGTCGGCTCCAAATACAAGACCATGTTCGCCTCCACCAACGACGCGTTTTGCCCCACACTCAAAGGCATCACCAACACCGAACTGTCGCCGGAAATCGAATCAGTGATGGAAATTGTGATTGACGGCCTCAGTGAAGCCGACATCCGTAAAGCCACCAAAGCTGGCATCACAGCGGCGTGCGAATTGGGTGCGGCTAAGGGCATCAAACGCATATCCGCCGGTAATTACGGTGGAAAATTGGGGCAGTTTCAGTTTCATTTGAGGGAAATAATGGCATGAGTGCCTTAACTTTCACCCTGAAAACCAAACCCCAGCAAAGCGTTGATATGTCACCCATCACGCCGGATTTTCTGGCTGGCAAGTCTTTGACGGAGATTCAAGCCACGCTGCTGCAATGCGGCAACCAGCAAGTCCGCGCGGATAGTTTATTTGAGATTACTGGCAGCGACACGAACAGCATCGTCATCCACAGCAGCGAAAAACTTAACTACTTGGGCGCACACCTTAAAAACGGCAACATCATCATCCACGGCGACGCAGGCGCGTATTTAGGCTTGCAGATGAAGTCCGGCAATCTCACGCTGCACGGCAACACTGCGGGCTTTGCCGCGTGCGAAATGGCGGGCGGTTTGCTGCACATCCACGGCAATGCGGGTAACTTTTTAGGCGGTGCATTAGTAGGCAATCGCAAAGGCATGCGTGGCGGCACAGTGCTGGTCACAGGCAATGCGGGCGACCGCGTGGGCGACCAGATGCGGCGCGGAATGATATTGATTGAGGGTAACGTGGGAAGCTATTGCGCCTCGCGCATGTTGGCCGGAACCATAGGCATCATGGGTAAAACAGACAATTATTTAGGCTTTGGCATGCGTCGTGGGACGCTATTGCTGTTTAACTCGCCCGCATTAAGTCCTACAATACAAGACTGCGGCAGCCACACTTTGCCGTTTTTGAAGCTTATGTTTAAGTCTATGCGAGCGCTACCGAGTAAGTTTGCACAGCTTGAAAACAACCGTGTACGGCGCTTTGCGGGCGATATTGCCGTGGATGGCAAGGGCGAAATTTTAGTGTTTGGAGATTAGATACAGTGTCAGAACAAATTATCAAACTGGACAAACTCAAGCAAAAGCGCGGCAAACCCAAAGGTCGCGTGGTTGACCCAGCGGCAAAAGCGGAAATTCTCGCCCTGCTCAAAGACGAGTCACGCGAGGCCGACTTGCTTATCGAGCATCTGCACAAAGTCCAAGACACTTACGGTCACATTTCCGCCAAGCACGTCACCGCGCTGGCGGCCGAGATGAAGCTGTCGCAAACTGAAGTGTATGAAGTCGCCACGTTTTACCATCACTTTGATGTGATTAAAGAAAACCAAAGCCCGCCGCCGCCTTTAACGGTGCGGGTGTGCGAATCTCTGACCTGTGAAATGGCGGGCGCTCACGGCTTGATAGAGGCGCTGAAAAAAGGCTTAGGCGATGGCGTGCGCGTGCAGCCCGTGCCTTGCGTGGGGCGCTGCGACACCGCGCCGATAGCAGTGGTTGGGCAAAACCCGGTAGACCACGCCACTCAAGAAAATGTATTAAAAGCCGTCGCGGCAAAAGCCATAGAAGCCGAAGTCACCAACTACGTCAACTACGATGCTTACAAGGCGGGTGGCGGCTACCAGCTCTATCAGGAGTGCATGTCCGGCAAGCGCACGGCGGAAGAGTTGATCAAAATTATGGAAAACTCCGGTCTGCGCGGGCTTGGCGGCGCGGGTTTCCCAGTGGGTCGTAAATGGCGCATCGTCAGCGGCAACCCCGCCCCACGCTTGATGGCGGTGAATATAGACGAAGGCGAACCAGGCACGTTCAAAGACCGCTATTACCTAGAGCTAGACCCGCATCGCTTCTTGGAAGGCATGCTGATTGCCGCTTGGGCGGTGGGCATCTCCAAAATCTGGATTTATCTGCGCGACGAATATGCGGGTTGCCGCAAAATTCTTGCCAAAGAAATCGCCAACCTACAAAAAAATCGCCCCGCTGCGCTACCGGAAATCCACCTGCGACGCGGCGCTGGCGCTTATATCTGCGGCGAAGAATCCGCCATGATCGAATCCATAGAGGGCAAACGCGGCATGCCGCGCCTACGCCCACCATTCGTGGCGCAAGTAGGTTTATTTGGCAGACCGACGCTGGAACACAATATGGAATCGGTGTACTGGGTGCGCGACATCGTGGAAAAAGGCGCGGAATGGTTCACCGCGCATGGCCGCCGCGAGCGCAAAGGGCTGCGCTCATTCTCGATTTCCGGCCGCGTCAACAAACCCGGCGTACATCTAGCACCAGCGGGCATTTCTATGCGCGAATTAATAGATGAATATTGCGGCGGCATGCAGGCTGGGCATGAGTTCTACGGCTATTTCCCCGGAGGCGCATCGGGTGGCATTCTGCCCGCCAGCTTGGGCGATGTACCGATGGACTTTGACACGCTGAATCAATACGGCTGTTTTATTGGTTCAGCCGCCGTGGTGGTATTCTCCAATCAGGACAAAGCCAAAGATTTGGCGCTGAATGCCATGAAGTTTTTCGAGGACGAATCCTGCGGCCAATGCACGCCTTGTCGCGTGGGGACTGCAAAAGCGGTGAAGCTGATGGAGCAAAAAACCTGGGATAAACCGCTGCTGGATGAATTGTCTGTCGCCATGATGGATGCCTCCATTTGCGGCTTAGGACAAGCAGCGCCAAATCCGCTGAACTGTGTGATTAAATACTTCCCTGAAGAATTGAAGTAGGAACCTCTTATGAATGCACCCGCCAATACCATCAACTTCCTGCTCAACGGTGAAAACGTCACCGCGTTCGAGGGTGAAACCATCATCCAGACCGCCAAACGTCACGGGGTAGAGATTCCGCACCTGTGTTACAGCGAAGACCTGCGCCCAGATGGTAACTGTCGTTCCTGCATGGTGGAAATCAAGGGCGAGCGTGTGTTGGCGCCGTCATGCTGCCGTGCGCCAGCCGCCAATATGGAAGTGCATTCCAATAACGAACGTGCGGTGAAGGCGCAAAAAATGGTGCTGGAATTGTTGCTTTCTGACATGCCGGAGAAGCAATACACACTGGACAACGAACTTACGCAGTGGGCGGATAAAATGGGGGTGAAGAATCCACGCTTTGCGCCACGTTTATCGCCGGATGCTGACCTTTCCAACCCAGCGATTGCGGTCAATTTAGACGCTTGCATTCAATGCACACGCTGCGTTCGCGCCTGCCGCGAGACCGAGGTGAACGATGTGATTGGCTACGCTTTCCGTGGTTCACACTCGGAAATCGTGTTTGATCAGGGCGACCCTATGGGCGATTCCACCTGCGTGACTTGTGGCGAGTGCGTGCAGGCTTGCCCGACGGGCGCACTGTCGCCGGGCAATGGTTCATCTGAGATTGTGGCGGATAAACAAGTAGATTCCGGCTGCCCGTTCTGCGGCGTGGGTTGCCAGCTCACCTATCACGTCAAAGACAACAAAATCATCAAGGTCACGGGGCGCGACGGTCCGGCCAACCACGGACGTTTGTGCGTGAAAGGCCGTTACGGTTTTGACTATCCCAACCATCAGCATCGTTTGACCAAGCCGCTGATACGCAAAGCGGGCATGAAAAAAGACATCAATGCCGACTTTGATCCGGCCAACCCTTATGAGCTATTCCGCGAAGCCACGTGGGACGAGGCGCTGGATTTCGCCGCCGATGGCCTCAAGAGAATCATCGCACGTGACGGAAAATACGCGCTGGCGGGCTTTGGCTCGGCCAAGGGCAGCAACGAAGAAGCCTATTTATTCCAAAAAATCATCCGCACTGGTTTCGGCACCAACAACGTAGACCACTGCACACGGCTTTGCCACGCATCTTCAGTGGTTGCGCTACTGGAAGGCGTGGGCTCTGGCGCGGTGTCCAATCCAGTGTCTGACGTGCAATACGCGGAAGTGGTGATTGTGATTGGCTCGAATCCGGTGGTGAACCATCCGGTGGCGGCCACTTTCATCAAGAACGCGGTGAAAAAAGGCACGACCAAGCTGATTCTGATGGATCCACGCCGTACCGAGCTGGCGCGCCATGCTGAATATTACCTGCCGTTCAAGCCAGACACCGATGTGGCCTTGCTCAACGCTTTGCTCAACGTGATTGTCACCGAAGATTTGGTGGACGAAGAGTTCGTCAAAAACCGCACCGAAAATTACGAAGCGCTGAAAGAAAACGTCAAGGGCTACTCGCCGGAAGCGATGGCGCCGATTTGCGGCATAGACGCAAAAACGCTGCGTGAAGTAGCGCGGCTGTACGCCACCAGCAAAGGCTCAATGATTTTGTGGGGCATGGGCATTTCGCAGCACGTGCACGGCACCGATAACTCGCGCTGCCTGATTGCGCTGTCTATGGTCACCGGCCAGATTGGCCGCCGCGGCACAGGCTTGCACCCATTGCGCGGCCAAAACAACGTGCAAGGCGCATCGGATGTGGGTTTGATTCCCATGTGCTTCCCTGACTATTTGCGCGTGGATAACCCAGAAGCACACGCCAGATTTGAAAAGCTGTGGGACACCAAGCTGGACAGCAAGCCCGGCCTCACTGTGGTGGAAATCATGGATGCCGCCTATGACGGCAAGATCAAAGGCATGTACGTGGAGGGCGAAAACCCCGCCATGTCCGACCCCAACAGCAACCATTCTCGCGCTGGATTGGCCAATCTTGAGCATCTCATCGTGCAAGACTTGTTCATGACCGAAACTGCATTCCTAGCCGACGTGGTATTGCCTGCTTCATCATATTCCGAAAAAACTGGCACTTTTACCAACACCGACCGCATCGTGCAACTTGGCCGTCAAGCCGTAGAGCCGCCCGGCGAAGCACGTCAGGACTTGTGGATTATTCAGGAAATCGCCAAGCGCTTAGGCCTGAACTGGAACTACAGCGGCGCGAAAGACGTATTCAACGAGATGCGCAAAGCCATGGACAGCATCGCCGGCATCACTTGGGAACGTTTGGAAAACGAAAGCGCGGTCACCTACCCATGCGAGCAAGAAGGCGATCCCGGGCAGGAAGTGATTTTTGAAACCGACTTCCCACGCCCCAATGGCCGTGGCAAATTCGTCCCTGCCGACATCATCCCCGCCGACGAGCGCCCTGATGCTGAATATCCACTGGTGTTGATTACCGGCCGTCAACTTGAGCATTGGCACACCGGCAGCATGACGCGCCGCACCAGCGTGTTAGATGCCATCGAGCCAGCGCCGACAGTGAGTATGCATCCGCTGGATTTGGACGCAATTGGCGCAGTGCCGGATGATGTGCTGACGGTAGAATCGCGTCGCGGTAAAGTCGCGCTCTACGCCCGTGCCGACGACGGCATGCCGCGTGGTAGCGTGTTCATGGCCTTCTGCTACTACGAAGCCGCCGCCAACAAACTCACCAACCAAGCGCTAGACCCTTACGCCAAAATCGCCGAAGTTAAATACTGCGCGGTGCGTGTGAGCAAAGGCGGACAAGCGCCAGTTGACATGGGCTACCACAGCCCTGCGGTTGAAGCTGCGGCAATAACCTAAAAATAATGCCTAAAATGCAGAAAAAAGGTATTATTACCCGCGTAATTAAGTTGGTAATTTTTCACAAATGTTTTTTCATAAACCCTTAGAGTAGCACCCAAATTTGGAGGATATATCGTGGCAATGACCCAAATGGCATTAGATTCACTGGATTTCGACGGCACCATCGCTCTGGCAACCAAAGTTGCTCCACACGTGGACATTCTGGAAATTGGCACTCCTTGCATCAAGCACAACGGCATCAAGCTGTTGGAAGCGCTGAAGGCTAAGTTCCCAAACAACAAGATTCTGGTTGATTTGAAGACCATGGACGCTGGCTTCTACGAAGCTGAGCCATTCTACAAAGCTGGCGCTGACATCTGCACCGTTTTGGGTACTGCTGATCTAGGCACTATCAAAGGCGTGATTGATGTCGCTAACAAATACGGCAAAAAAGCTCAAGTTGACCTGATCAACGTGACTGACAAAGCCACTCGCACCAAAGAGTGCGTCAAGCTCGGCGCACACATCATCGGCGTACATACCGGTTTGGACGCACAAGCTGCTGGCGGCACACCATTCGTTGACTTGGCTGCTATCGCGGCACTCAACACTGGCGTTGAAATCTCCGTTGCAGGCGGCATCAAAGCTGCAACCGTGAAGCAGGTAGTAGACGCTGGCGCTCACATCGTTGTCGCTGGCGCAGCCATCTACGGCGCTGCTGACCCTGCTGCTGCTGCTGCTGAAATCACCGGTTTGGCTCATGGTAGCTCCGGTGGTGGCCTATTTGGCTGGGTAAAAAAATTATTCGGCGGTTAATCTAACGCTGATGTAGTAAACCAAAGGCGCTTGGGGTTCAACCCCAAGCGCCTTTTTGTTATTATAAGGGGACAGACCACGGTTTTTTTATTCAGCCTAGGAGCCTCTTATGCCACGTCGCGCCCGTCTCAGCTTACCCAACGTCCCCTGGCACATCATTCAGCGCGGCAACAATCGTGGCGATTGTTTCTTTGCCGACGAAGACTATCAACGTTACCTAAGCGAACTCACCGTTCTCGCGCCCAAGTTTGAATGCGCGATTCATGCCTATGTGCTGATGACCAATCACGTACATCTGCTACTCACACCCAACTCCCAAGAAGGCGCGGCGCTGCTGATGAAAAATTTGGGGCAACGCTATGTGCAGTATGTAAACCGCAGCTATAACCGCTCCGGCACGCTATGGGAAGGCCGCTTTCGTTCTTGCCTGACGCAGACGGAGAGCTACGTGCTGGCTTGTTATCGCTATATTGAGATGAATCCGGTACGCGCGGAGATGATGAAACAGCCAAAAAATTACCTTTGGTCTAGCTTTCACGCCAATGGTGAGGGGCAAAGCAGCGCCATCATCACACCGCATGAGGAGTATTTACGCTTAGGGAAAACGATGGAAGAACGTTTGGCTGCTTACAACGCGCTGTTTAACAAAGAAATGAGCAACAGCATGTTGAGCGAGATACGTAGCGCCACCAATGGCAATCTGGCGCTAGGCAACGGAGAATTCCAGCAGAAATTATCGGCACTGCTCGGCAGGCGGGTCAGCCAAGGAAAAGTAGGCAGACCCGCCAAGGACGCTATTGGGGCTTAGTCACCCGATAACCATGTACAAACTTGGATGAAGTAAACTCTTTCAAACCCGCTTTCAGCAAGGCCGCATAAACATTCTCAGCCAGTTGATCCTCGCCCGTAGAGAAGCTCATCACGGTCTTACCAGTAGGCGTAATAAGCTGAATTTGCTTGAGCTGCTCATAGTTTCCGCCGCGCACCAAAGCCACGCCTGTGATCTGTGCAATCGGCAAGTTGGTGTCTTTTTTGAAACGTTCGGCCTCTTTATCCCAACTAATAAAATGGATGTAGTCTTTGGTGATGAGCACGTGATTAGCGCTTTGTTCCGCTTTTCTGGAGTCTATCGAAGTCACACCCACCCAAGCTTTGAATTGCATGTCATTTGGACCGGGAACCATGCCCAAAGTAGACATTTCTGTTGAGCTAATATCCTCAATTCTCGCTTTGGGGCTGTGATAAGCCTCTTTCACCGTATCCCACGCCACGCCGAACAAAGACTTGGTCTCGTAACACAAAGCATCTACGGCCATTTCCGCTTCACTACTGGGGGCGGCTTTTTGCCATTGTTGTGCGCCGCTATTGGTGGCTAGCAAGATTGGGTCGGCGCTGTTTTTTACCTGCAACCAGTCCTCCGTCACCCAAAAACGCCCATTAGCGCAATTAACCGCGCGGTAGGTCATGCGGCCTGTGACCTCTCTACCGTTTTGGAATCGGGGCGTATCGTACTCAAACTTCACCCAGCCCTTCACCACCGTATCATGCTCATTTTCCACCGAACCATCGTCCACAAACACCGTAGTACCTTCCATCGCTTTGCCACGGAACTCTTCCCAATCTGCCGCGTAGAGCGGTCTAGTAAGCAATAGCAACAACACGGTGAGCGCCATCGCCCAAACAATGTGGGTTTTATTCACTGGTTGAGCAAAAATTTGAGCGGTAGATGAGCGTTGCATGTTTTTCTCCTTAAACAATAAGCGCTTCAAAGGCGCGTTTTTAGGCATTCTAGCCTAAAATGGCGCGTGTGCATCCCCCTCTGTAAGGAACCTACCATGAAGCTTATTTTATTAGCGTGTTTAATGCTCGCCGCACTAGCGCTGTGGTGGAGCCGCGCCGCGACAGATTTAGCAAAAATCGGCGCAGCAGCACCCGCTTTTCGCCTAGCGAATCAACACGGCAAAACAGAGCAACTCAGCGATTATCAAGGCCATTGGCTGGTACTGTATTTCTACCCCAAAGACGACACCTACGGCTGCACCAAAGAAGCATGCCAGTTCCGCGATAATAGCCAAGCAGTAGAAAAACTTGGCGCAAAGGTAGTGGGCATCAGTGTAGACAGCGCACAGTCGCACGCCAAATTCGCAGAAAAACATCAATTACCATTCACATTATTGGCGGATGAAAACGGCGATGTGGCGAGACGATACGGGGTACTCAAGGGAGTTGGCATATTGCACTGGTCAAGCCGCGTCACTTTTCTGATCGCCCCTAACGGCAAAATCGCCAAAGTGTACGAAAGCGTAGATACCACGCGCCATTCGGCAGAGATTATTGAGGATTTGAAAACACTGAAGGCCGCCTAAAACTGGTCTCCCCGACAGGAGTCGAACCTGTAACTGACCCTTAGGAGGGGTCTGTAATATCCATTTTACTACGAGGAGAGGAAGTGATTTTATCACGCCAACTCAACTGCCCGCCTCTCCATCCACCTTTCCATCTAGGTAATACCAGCGCTCCGCCTCCCGCACAAAGCGGCTCACTTCATGCAACCGGTGCGCTTTGCCGTTGACTTTGTAGCGTGCCACAAACTCTACCACCGCTTTCTCCCCGTCCTCGATATGACGCAACACTTGCAAACCCAGCCATTGCGTAGGTTCGCTCAAATCCAGACTGGATGAGCGTGTGCTGGGATGCCAAGTCAACGACAAATAAGCCGCCAAGCCCAACACATAAGCGCTGTAACGCGAACGCATCAAAGCCTCGGCAGTTGGCGCGGGTACGCCGTGATGCAACGGCTCGCAGCAGCTTTGATAAGCGCTTCCGCCGCAATAACAAGGAGTGAGTGGCTTCATGAGGAAAGTATACCTAATGATTTTTTGGTTTTGAGCCTAGACCAACCTAAAATGGCAAGCATGTTCAACCCCTAAGGAAGCTCTGATTAAGTCCGTTCGTGCTGAGTAGTTTTCCGTCCACCGCCCTTCGACAAAGCTCAGGATGAATGGAAAACGTATCGAAGCATATCTTAGGACTCTTCTAATGATTACCATGCCCCAAGAATCCAAAGAGCTACGGCAAGCCGCGCTGCACTGGCTCACTGAGGCTGACCCCACACAAAAGGCAAAAGGCACCAGACAACTTGCCGAACTTTGGGTAGCGGGCAATTTATCGCTCGACTGCACGACGGTGCTAAAAACACAAAACACCATCCCCGGCCGCCCACAACAGCCCGAATTAGTCGCTCCACGTTTGGTCAAGCGCCGTTCGCTGCAAACCTTGGAAGGCCGTGCGGCGTTAATCCACGCCCTCGCCCACATCGAATTCAACGCCCTCAATCTGGCGCTGGATGCCATCTGGCGCTTCCCCGACATGCCGCCCGCCTACTACACCGATTGGCTGCAAGTTGCCGCAGAAGAAGCGCTGCACTTCACTCTGCTCAACCAGCATCTGCACACGTTGGGCTTTGCTTATGGCAGCTTCCCCGCGCACGACAGCCTGTGGGAAATGGCCGCCAAAACCAGTGACGACGTGCTCGCACGCATGGCGCTCATCCCCCGCACGATGGAAGCCCGTGGGCTGGATGTCACGCCCGGCATCCGCGCCAAGCTAGCGCAGGCGGGCGACCTCCCCGCCGCTGAAATTCTCGACATCATTTTGCGCGATGAGATTGGGCATGTGCTGATTGGTAACCGCTGGTATGGCTGGCTGTGTGAGGCGCGTGGCGTTGATACGATTGCTTGCTACACACAAATGGCTGAGCTGTATGAAGCGCCCACATTGCGCGGGCCGTTCAACCTGCAAGCGAGGCGGGAGGCGGGGTTTAGCGAGGTAGAAATGGCCGCGTTGCCCACTCACTAAATCAATCCTAAAACAAACCAAATCAATTTACTTAATGTGCGAAAAAGAGCGCACACTGAGCAACGTAAGGTTTATATATTGCAACCCTTATCCCTCCAAGCAAAGCCCAATGTGACTATTGTCCGTTGTTTGCCGCATGTAAATTCCATACCCTGACCCCCCTAGGTTGATTGGGATCAGGCATTTCCCATAATACTAATAATCTTTTAGGCGGGAACCATGCCACCAAGCAGTGATTTTTCAAATTCATTAAAACGACTCAGACTCGCCAAAGGCATTTCGCAAGAGGGCTTATCTGCTCTGGCGGGTGTTGACCGCACCTACATCTCAATGCTGGAGCGCGGCAAGCGCAACCCCAGCCTGCTCACCATCGAAAAAATCGCAGCCGCCCTGGAAATGGAAACTTGGGAATTTATTAAAGAACTTTAGCAGAAAACTGCAGCACATCAACATCGGGCGGACAGATTTCCAACCCACAAAACTCCCGATTAAAGATTGACACCCCCCCCCCCCCCCAATGAGACTATTGTCTGTGAGACAAAAGTCACTATTATTTCCGTTATCAACTCACTGTTAACGCACCTGACTTATTTCGATGAGAAGCATTTAGTCGTCTCTCACCAAAACCGCAATTGTGTGTGTTCATGAGGGCTTCTCAATGGCCATCTGTCAGCTGATTTACACCAAACGTCCCGCCGCCAAAATCACGGCAGACGACTTCGCGCAAATCGCCCTCCAACATCAAACAGCCAATAATGAGTCTCGTGTGTCCGGCTTGCTGGCTTTTCATCAAGATAGCTTCATGCACCTGCTAGAAGGTGATAAAAAAACCGTCCACGCCTTGCTGAAAAAAGTGCAGCGTGATGCGCGTTACACAGACGTTGAGACCGTGTTGCACAATGAAAACGCCGACAGAATCATGCTCACTTGGGTCGTTGCCTCCGACTTTAACGTACACGGCATTCACCTCCTGCTCTCGCTGGATGACGCTAGAAGCCTGTGTGCAGAAATAGAAGGAGACATTGGGCTGGCGTTTGTGGAGTTTTTGGGGGCTTAAGGGAATCGGCCATGCTGGCCAGCCAGTGCGCCTGCATGCGCACTGTCGTTCGCAGGCTCGCCGCATGCGGCTCGAAACCCCTGCTCACCCCCGTCCCGAGGGTTTGATGCCATCGAAACCACAAATTGAAAAAGGCCACCCAGAATCGGGTGGCCTTTTTCAATTTGGTGGAGCCGGGGGGAATCGAACCCCCGTCCGCAAGCCCTCCACAGACAGTTCTACATACTTAGCCTTGTTGTTTGATTTAACCGGAGCAACACCAACAGACAAGCGGTACTCAAGCGAGTCACCTTGGATTTAACGTTTAATTAAGTAACCCAACTAAACGCGAGTCTCTCTTTATGACGCTGCTGTGAAGCATTTTTTATCAACATGCTCGCGCATGTTTCATTCACCCGGCCGAGAGACCTTCCGGTGCAGCGTCCAACCGGGATTAAGCGGCTAGAGCGTAAGTTTCGTCGTTTGCGACTATACTTGTTCAGATGGATTTACGAGGAAACCTGAACCCTCGGTATGCCCTGCACTGCTTTGTAACCCACGTCGAAGCCTAGTCGGCCCCAGATGTTTACAACCATCGGCTGAATGTTTGATTCCTTCAGGCGACATGCGAATTATACGCCTCCCTCACTTGATAAGCGCCAATTTAACCGTCATTCCCGCGTAGGCGGGAATCCAGACCAGCCAATTACGAAGAAATAGCATCGTTGTGCTCCGTTGATGTTTGACTGGATTCCCGCCTGCGCGGGAATGACGAAAATAGTAAGTTCTGAGGACTAAAAACTCTTTATTTGTTATGCGCCCTGACTATCCGCGCCTTTTCACGCACCCAATCCCGCTCTTTTTCCGTCTCGCGCTTGTCGTACTGCTTTTTGCCTTTCGCTAGACCTATCTGAATCTTGATGCGACCTTTTGAGTAGTGCATATCCAGAGGCACCAAGGTATAACCCGCACGTTCTACCTGTCCAATCAGTTTGGCGATTTGCTCACTATGCAGCAATAGCTTTCGAGTTCTTGTGGCATCCGGCGCAATGTGGGTAGAAGCCGAGCCCAGGGCGGTGACGTGGCAACCGATGATGTAAATCTCCCCACGCTGGATGACCACGTAGGCTTCTTTGATATTGACCTTGCCGTCGCGGATGGCTTTGACTTCCCAGCCTTCGAGCACGACACCCGCTTCATACTGCTCCTCAATGAAGTAGTCATGGAAAGCTTTTTTGTTGTTTGCGATGCTCATGGGTGCTTTTGGCTTAAAATTAGCTTCAATTTTACAGCATCCAGCCCCAACCCATGGCGCAAGTCGAAAAAACCGTGCTCGTTCCCTTCTCCGCCGAACAAATGTTTGGGTTGGTGGATGCCGTAGAGAGCTATCCTCATTTCCTGCCTTGGTGCGGCGGAGTGGATTTGCAGCATCGCACTGAAGCCAGCACTTCAGCCACCTTGCACATCAATTATCACGGCTTGAAACAGAACTTCACCACTACTAACAGCAAACAGCCCCACACCCGCATGGATATTGCTTTGGTGGACGGGCCATTTCAATCATTACACGGGCATTGGCAGTTCAGCGCCTTATCCAAGACTGCCTGCAAAGTGGAGTTCAGGTTAAACTACGAGTTCGCTAATAGCATGTTAGAAAAAATCATCGCCCCTGTGTTCAGCCATATCGCCGATACCTTTGTGGATGGCTTTGTGGTGCGCGCTGAAGGAATTTATGGAACATCCCATGATACATATTGAAATCGCCTACGCCCTGCCCGCCGAGCAAGTATTGCTGGCGCTGGAAGTCACTGAGAACACTACTGCCGAGGCCGCCATTCAAGCTTCCGGCATCTTAAAAAAATTTCCCGATATCGACCTTAGCACCAGCAAAATCGGCATCTTCGGCAAACACATCAAGCCGGATACCGTGCTACGCAACAAAGACCGCGTAGAAATCTACCGCCCGTTGATTGCAGATCCCAAAGAAGTGCGCCGCCAACGTGCCGCTGAAGGCAAAGTAATGAAAAAAGGCGGGGGAGATATTGAAGCCTAATCTGTAATTTACCGCGCACCGCGCAGTCTGTATAATCTCGTTTTGCCACGAAGGATTTTCTCATGCGCCTGCTACAAAATGCGCTCACATTCGACGATGTGCTGCTGGTTCCCGCACATTCAGATATTCTCCCGCGTGATGTGAGCCTCGCCACCCGCCTCACCAGCACCATTACTCTCAACATTCCGCTGATTTCTGCGGCAATGGATACCGTCACCGAAGCACCGCTTGCCATTGCATTGGCACAAGAAGGTGGCATCGGCATCATCCACAAGAATATGACCGCCGCACAGCAAGCGGCGCATGTGGCGCGCGTCAAACGCTTTGAATCCGGTGTAGTCAACGACCCTATCACCATCCCACCCAGCATGACGGTGCGCGAAGTGATGGCGCTCACCCGTCAACACAAGATTTCCGGCCTGCCGGTGGTAGACGGCAAGCGCGTGGTGGGCATCGTCACCAACCGCGATTTACGCTTTGAAACCAATCTGGATCAACCCGTCAGCAACATCATGACGCCGAAAGATAAGCTCATCACGGTGCGCGAAGGCACTAGCATCGAAGCCGCCACACAACTACTGCACAAGCACCGCCTAGAGCGGGTGTTGGTCATCAATGGCGACTTCGAGTTAAAAGGTCTCATCACCGTTAAAGACATCCAAAAATCTTCCGACCATCCGCTGGCGTGTAAAGACACCGCTGGCCGTTTGCGCGTGGGCGCGGCGGTGGGCGTGGGCGAAGGCACGGAAGAGCGCGTCGCCGCACTGGCCGAAGCTGGTGCCGATGTGGTGGTGGTGGACACCGCTCACGGCCATTCGCAAGGTGTGTTGGATCGCGTGAAATGGGTGAAGAAAAACTTCCCACAACTGCAAGTCATAGGCGGCAACATCGCCACTGCCTCTGCCGCCCAGGCACTGGTGGATCACGGCGCGGACGGCGTAAAAGTGGGCATAGGCCCCGGTTCTATCTGCACCACCCGCATCGTCGCTGGCGTGGGCGTACCGCAAATTTCGGCGCTGAGCAATGTGGAAGAAGCACTACGCAAATCCGGCGTACCCTTCATCGCCGACGGCGGCATCCGCTACTCCGGCGACATCGCCAAGTCTATCGCCGCTGGCGCGCATTGCGTGATGTTGGGCGGCTTGTTCGCCGGCACCGAAGAAGCGCCGGGCGAAATTGAATTATTCCAAGGCCGTTCCTATAAATCCTATCGCGGCATGGGCTCGGTGGGCGCGATGCAAAAGGGTTCTAGCGACAGATACTTCCAAGACAATGAAGGCAACGCCGACAAGTTAGTGCCGGAAGGCATCGAAGGTCGCGTACCTTATAAGGGCAGTGTGTTGGCGGTGATTCATCAGCTCATGGGCGGCCTGCGGGCTTCTATGGGTTATGTCGGCGCAAGCAGCATAGAACAGATGCGCCACAAAGCCGAGTTCGTCCAAATCACCTCCGCCGGAATGCGTGAATCGCACGTACATGATGTGCAGATTACTAAAGAAGCTCCTAACTATCATATCGAATGAGGGTTGGCGATTGGCTTTGTAAGTGGGTAAGACAGCATCATTCACTGTAGGCAACTTACTGGATAGCGCATATGAAATACAAAAAAACTCTTGCCGAACTTGAACAAGTCGCCATCAAATGGTGGCCTAAAGAGTTAGAGGCTCAAGTCGCACAAAGTAGCGTTATTCCAAAACTCCTACAAACACAAGAGCAGTTTATTTCAGTACTAAAATTATCGGGCAAAGAACCAACACAAGTATTTGATGTGCTTGCAGCGAGCGATTTACCTGCTAATTTATTTTTGAAGCATTTAGTCGTACTAACCGACTATGGTGGCGAACTTATCAAGCGCTTGGGGAAAGAGTTTGAGACAATCTTTACTACTACAAAAACAAATCCGGTGCGCCAGCTAAACTTTGCATTCAATGGACACCAACACCAGTACACTTTCAAGGCCTTGCCTACAAGCGGTTTAAGCAATGCTAAGCTAAAAATTGATGGGGCAACAATCGTTCACACGGCGGAATTAAATGACCTCAGTAGAGACCTCATCATGCTCTTACTTCACGGGGCAGCCTCTTCAGTCAGCGACCAAGCCTCCCTAGAGCGTTGCGATTTGGGAGGCTTGTTAGGTAAACCAGAAGAAATTGACCGCTATGTCAGACAAAAATATATTCACGTTAGCCGTGTCACCACAGGCGCCAGCGCCAATAGCCTTGGGCAAATTGCACAGAGTTATGTAGCTGATTATTTAAGAAAAAAACTCCCTACAAGTTACACCGTGCAAAGCAACGGAAAAGTTAAACTTAAAAGCTATGATAGCAAAACAGGGATGCCTTTTGACGTGGTTATCACTAAAGGCAACAAGATTGTTGGGGTGGAAGTAAGCTTTCAAGTCACTTCTAACAGCGTGATTGAGCGCAAAGCTGCGCTCGCAGAAGATAGACGTAAGCAGATGAATCGTGAGGGAAACTTTATCGCTTATGTACTTGATGGTGCAGGTAACTTTAGTCGCAGTGCCGCCTTAACTACATTATGCCAGTCTAGCGATTGCACTGTGGCCTACTCTGAAGCAGAACTCAATGCTTTGGTTGATTTCATTCAAGGACAACTCGATGATCCGCTTCATTGATCTTTTTGCTGGGATTGGAGGCATTCGACTTGGATTTGAGCAAGCCTTAAATTCGCTAGGCATTAGCCATCAATGTGTGTTGTCCTCTGAAATTGACGAACACGCACAAGAAACTTATCACCTCAATTTTGGTGAAACTCCAGAAGGTGACATCTACAAAATTAACCACTATCCAGACTTTGACTTTTTGCTTGCGGGATTTCCTTGCCAACCCTTTTCTTATGCGGGAAAACAAAAAGGATTTGGCGACACTCGTGGAACGCTCTTCTTTGAAATTGAACGCCTGCTTTCCACTTACCAACCTCAAGGTTTTCTGCTGGAAAACGTGCGAGGTTTAACCACACATGACGGAGGGAGAACGCTCAAAACGGTGATAGAAAAACTAGAAGTTTTGGGTTACGGCGTACGTTTCTTACTTTTGAATAGCTCGGATTTTAACGTCCCACAAAACAGGGTGCGTATTTACATTGCAGGCATTAAAAATGCTAACCCAATTTTGACCCTTGAATCCAGTCGTGGCGCTGTCGATTCTCACCAATTCAAAAAACAACGCCAACTTAATGACTTGTTTGCAAAAGAAAGTTTCGCCACGGTGCGCGACATTCTTGAAGCCAGCCCCCCAGCCATATATGACTGTAGCGCTTTGTTTCAAAAAAGAATACAGGCTGCACTTACTAAAAACGGCTTGCCAATAGAAGGGTTGAGACTGATCGATTTTAGAAATGGCAATTCGATTCACTCATGGGAGCTTGGCATTAAAGGAGAGTGTTCAGAAGACGAAATGAACTTTATGAATGCTCTTATTGCCAATCGTCGAAAAAAAGCATTTGGTGAGCATCAAGATGGTAAAAATCTTAGTCTCGCGCAGATTAAGAGCTTCTTTAACCATCCAAACCTAGGCAACATTATTAACTCCTTATGTGCGAAGAAATATCTGCGTGAGCGCGACGGTTTGTACAATCCAGTATCTGGAAATATGTCTTTTGAAGTATTTAAGTTCTTAGACCCTGAAAGCGTGTCCATTACGGTGGTAAGTAGCGACGCACACAAACTTGGCGTAGTTCATAACGGGAGGATGCGCCACCTCACTCCACGTGAGTGCGCAAGGTTACAAGGCTACCCTGATTCATTCCACCACCACCCTATTGATGCTTATGCTTACCGTCAATTTGGCAACTCAGTTTCAGTCCCTGTCATTAACGCCGTAATCACAAATCTTTTTTTGAATAACGCACTGGCCGAAACGAATAAAGAGACCGCGCAGTTAAATGCCTTACCAGTACAACAATACTCAATGCGCCCACCTCATGCCTATACACCTTTGAGAACCTAATGATGTTTCAAAAAATCACTCTTCGTTTAATAAAAACCAAGCATTCTACGTAACAAGACCCAACCCACTCATATAGGTTATTAGCAATGCAGCATTCAAAAATCCTCATCCTAGACTTCGGCTCTCAAGTCACCCAACTGATTGCAAGACGTGTGCGCGAGGCACATGTCTATTGCGAAATTCATCCTTGTGATGTTTCGGACGAGTTCGTAAGAGAATTTGGCGCGGACGGCATTATTCTCTCTGGTAGCCATGCTAGTGCTTACGAGGCGGATACCGATAAAGCGCCCTCAGCCGTGTTTGAGCTAGACGTTCCTGTGCTAGGTATTTGCTACGGCATGCAGACCATGGCGCAGCAATTGGGCGGCAAGGTGGAAGCGGGTGCAAAACGCGAATTCGGCTTTGCCGAAGTCCGCGCGCGTGGGCATTCGGCGCTGTTCAACGGCATAGAAGATCGCACTAACGAACAAGGCCACGGCTTGCTGGAAGTGTGGATGAGCCACGGCGACAAAGTGACGGAATTACCCGCTGGCTTTAAAATCATCGCCAGCAACGACACCACGCCGATTGCAGGCATGGCTGACGAAGCTCGCAAGTTTTACGGCGTGCAGTTCCACCCCGAAGTCACGCACACACGCCAAGGCCAAGCCATGTTGAACCGCTTTGTGCTGGATATTTGCGGCGCGAAACCGGACTGGATTATGGGCGACTACATCACCGAAGCGGTTGCCAGAATCAAAGCACAAGTGGGCAATGAGGAGGTCATTTTAGGTCTTTCTGGCGGTGTAGATTCCTCCGTTGCCGCCGCGCTGATTCACCGCGCTATCGGCGACCAGCTTACTTGTGTGTTTGTTGACCATGGCCTGCTGCGCCTCAATGAAGGCGACATGGTGATGGACATGTTCGTCGGAAAATTGCACACAAAAGTCATCCGCGTGGATGCCGCCGCGCAGTTTATGGGGCATCTGGCAGGCGTCACCGACCCCGAAGCCAAACGCAAAATCATAGGCCGCGAGTTTGTGGAAGTTTTTCAAGTCGAAGCCAAAAAGCTGGCGAATGCCAAATGGCTCGCGCAAGGCACGATTTATCCCGATGTGATTGAATCCGGCGGCGCAAATAACAAGAAAGCCATGACCATCAAAAGCCACCACAACGTCGGCGGCTTGCCAGAAACTTTAGGCTTGAAACTGCTCGAACCCTTACGTGATTTATTCAAGGACGAAGTGCGCGAACTCGGCGTGGCGCTTGGGCTTCCGCACGACATGGTATATCGCCACCCCTTCCCAGGGCCAGGTCTAGGCGTGCGGATTTTGGGCGAGGTAAAGCAGGAATATGCTGATTTACTGCGCCGCGCCGATGCCATTTTCATCGAAGAACTACGCAACACTCCTTATAGCCCCTCGCCCGCAGGCGGGAGAGGGGTTGGAGAGAGAGAGGATGCACAGCCCTCCCCTAATTCCTCCCCCACCCTAACCCTCCCCCGCCAGCGGGAGAGGGAGCTAAAAACATGGTACGACGCAACATCCCAGGCCTTTGCCGTATTCCTCCCCGTCAAATCCGTAGGCGTGATGGGCGATGGCCGCACTTATGACTACGTCGTCGCCCTGCGCGCAGTGGTCACCAGCGACTTCATGACCGCGCACTGGGCAGAGCTACCCTACTCACTCTTGGGCAAAGTCTCCAACCGCATCATCAACGAAGTGCGCGGCATCAACCGCGTCGTATACGACATCTCCGGCAAGCCTCCAGCGACCATCGAGTGGGAATAAGTGATTGACATGAGTTCGCTAAGGACTACAATCCACATATAGCACATATATGAGGAGAAAATCATGTCACAACTACACTTTTACGTCCCCGACGATACTGAGGCAAAAATCCGCCATCAAGCACAGCAAGCGAATCTGCCACTCTCGAAATACCTAGCACAACTGGTTAAACGTGAAGCCGCCACACAAAACCAATGGCCAGCGGGTTATTTTGATTTGTTTGGTGCTTGGCAAGGCGAGCCGCTACAACGCCCTTCCCAGCTGCCCGCCGAAGAGCGTCCCGCGCTGCAATAATGCATCTACTCGACACCAACGTCTGCATTGGCTTTTTGAATGGCAGCAACGACAACATTTTGCGCCAATTCCAATCACACAACCCAAGCGAGTTAACCCTGTGCAGCGTAGTGAAAGCAGAGCTTCTGTTTGGTGCAAGAAACAGCCAAAGGGTCGAGCAAAATCTGCAACGCCTCAAATCTTTTTTTGCGCCGACCAGCAGTCTGTTTTTTGACGACAACGCGGCAGAGCACTATGCACTTATCCGCGCTGACTTACAAATGCAAGGCAAACTCATAGGCGAAAATGACCTGATGATTGCCGCCATTGCCCGCGCCAACGATGCAGTTTTGGTGACGCACAATACCCGTGAGTTTAGCCGTGTGATGGGGTTGCGGTTGGAAGATTGGGAAACTCCATGAGCCGCGCCTTCCTCAACGAAGACAAATTCGCCGAATCAGGTGACGAGCTAGTCGAGCGCCCTGTCAGCGCTCAAGCTAACTACGTCACGGCGACTGGATTCCAGCTATTGCAAGACGCGGCAGAGACCCTCACAGCCTTGCGTGGCGAGCTGATAAAACAAAAAGACGACGCTTTTGCCAAGCAGAAAAAAGCGGAAGTGGAGCGCGATTTACGCTATTATTCGGCGCGGTTGGAGAGCGCTGTGGTGGTGGACACCAGCACTCATCCGCAGAATGAAATTCGCTTTGGGGCGGTAGTCGGGGTGGAAGATGAAGACGGGCAATTACTCGAATTCACCATCGTGGGCGAAGACGAAGCCGACATCGCGCAACATAAAGTAAGCTGGGCTTCTCCGCTGGCCAAGGCGCTGATAGGGCATAAGGTTGGCGATAGCGTCAATTGGAAGCGCCCCGCAGGTGCCATGAATCTGGAAATCACGACTATTCGTTATTCGTCTTGATTGAAAAAACTTACCACCCCGGCGCTTTCGCGCCACCCCTCCTCGACGAGGAGGGGATTGTGCTTACTCCCCTCCTTTCCAAGGAAGGGTCGCGGCTTGCGGCGGGGGTGGTTATCTCTGCCCTACTCATTTGTAATTTAAGGAATTATCTTGCTCATCACCAGTAATCTCACCATCCAGTTTGGCGCTAAGCCTTTGTTTGAAAACGTCTCCGTCAAGTTTGGCGATGGCAACCGCTACGGCCTCATCGGCGCTAACGGTTGCGGCAAAACTACTTTCATGAAGATATTGGCGGGAGTGCAAGAACCCTCTTCCGGCAACGTGTCGCTGGATAACCACGAGCGCATGGCGTGGTTGAAGCAAGACCAGTTTGCCTATGAAGATATGCGCGTGCTGGATGTGGTGATGATGGGGCATGAGCAGATGTGGAGCGCGATGCAGGAACGCGATGCGATTTACGCCAATCTGGAAGCCAGCGAAGACGACTATATGAGGGCCGCCGAGCTGGAGACACACTTTGCCGAATACGACGGCTATACGGCAGAAGCGCGTGCCGGCGAGTTGCTGCACGGCGTGGGCATTCCCATTGCACAGCACAATGGGCCGATGAGCGCAATTGCGCCGGGCTGGAAGCTGCGCGTGCTGCTGGTGCAAGCGCTGTTTGCCAATCCTGAAATCCTGCTGCTGGACGAACCCACCAACAACCTCGACATCAACACCATCCGCTGGCTGGAAGACATCCTTAACAACCGCGATTGCACGATGGTGATTATTTCTCACGACCGCCACTTTTTGAACCAAGTGTGCACGCACATGGCAGACATGGACTACGGCAAATTGACCGTGTATCCCGGCAATTACGACGACTACATGGAAGCCTCCACCCTCGCCCGCAGCCAACAATCACGGGATAACGCCAAGGCCAAACAGCAGATTTCTGACTTGCAGGAGTTCGTGCGCCGCTTTTCGGCCAACGCCTCCAAAGCGCGCCAAGCCACCTCGCGCGCCAAACAGATAGACAAGATCAAGGTAGAAGACATCAAGCCTTCCAGCCGCCAGTATCCCTTCATCCGCTTTGAATATGACGAGCGTGAAAAGCTGCACAGACAAGCGGTGGAAACCAGCAAGCTCACCAAGGGCTATGACCGCAAGCTGTTTTCCAGTCTGGATATACGCATAGAAGCCGGCGAACGTGTCGCCATCATCGGCGAAAACGGCATAGGCAAAACCACGCTGCTGCGCTGCTTGGCGAATGACCTAAAGCCAGACCACGGCACGGTAAAATGGGCTGAAAAGGCCACCATAGGCTATTTCGCCCAAGACCATGCAGCAGAATTTGAAGCCGACAACACCTTGGACGAATGGATGCAGCAATGGACGCGCGCCACCGACGACGACCAAGTGCTACGCAGCATGTTGGGGCGCTTGCTGTTCTCCGGCGACGACATCAAGAAACCAGTGCGCGTGCTGTCCGGCGGTGAAAAAGGGCGCATGTTGTTCGGCAAATTGATGTTGGCGAAAACCAATGTGCTGCTGATGGATGAACCTACCAACCATATGGATATGGAATCTATTGAGTCGCTGAATACCGCGCTGGAAAAATACAAGGGAACACTGATATTTGTGAGCCACGACCGCGAATTTGTGGCCTCGCTGGCGACGCGAATTTTGGAAATTCGTGAGGATACGGTGATTGATTACACTGGAAATTATGAGGAATATCTGGCGAGCCAGTTGGAAGGCTAACCTCACCAACGTCATTCCAGCTTTCGCTGGAATGACGAACTTAAAGCCGTTAATAATCGGCGGAGCGCCCTGTCGAATACCCCTGCGGCAAATCCTCCTGATTCTGCCCACAATCCTGACAGTGATGATCCTCCATGGTAGGAGAATAAATCAGGTGTTCGCCCCCACAAAACCGGCAATGCAGCACCGGTGAGGTTTCTTTGAGCTTAGCATCATGATGTTCATGCGCCACTTTACTGCTTCCCAACGCGTATTTGTTATCCATGGCAACCTCCATAGTTAAGCTATGCTTAAGATAGCAAATTTAGCGCTGTTTGGTCATCATATTTTGTTACAAGCGTGAGAACACCCTTCCCGACCAAGCAATCAAAAATCATGACCCGCGCTTAAAGCTTTCCCAACGATAACGCGCCCAATAATAGGCATCCATAACCGCGAGGGTATAAATAAAAATCCCACCTGAAAACTTGCCTATCAACGAGATTCCCGGCGCTGCCATGTTAAAAGTAATCACGCCCAGTATGAGCATAAAAAACAGCATCATCAACCCGCGTGATGTCGAGCCATTCAACACCTGCCCCATCCCCGGCAGCAATATGGCGATGAGCAGCACAGTGTGCGGAGCCAGTGGAGGCTTGATAGGTTTTTCAGTGGGGTTTGTCATTATTAGTGACTCCTTGCAAATCACGATTTATGGCACTAGCGCAATCTAACATGGCTTGCAGCATACTGGAAGGTAAGGACTCGTGATCAAAATTAGCGGCGCGTAACAACAGGTATTCGCCGCGTTCTGCCTGTTTCGCTTGATAGGTCAGTCGCACGGCTTTAGGGGTCACCAACAGCTCTTTTGCTTTGTCATCGCGGAAAAATACACGCACATGAGCATCCAGCGCTGGCAAGTCAGGCGGCACATCCTGTGTGCGATAAGTGGCGTGGTTAGGCCAGTCTGGCAAGGGCTGCACCTTCCCATTCCAATCCCACGAAGGGCTATAAAACTCGGTATTTTGTGGGCGCACCAGTATATCCAGCGAACCTTTAATCGGCCTGTGCGCTTCTGCCACGACGTGCAGCCAGAGCGAAGGAATTTTACGCATGGTCATGTGATCCTCTTCCAGCATCACGCGCATTCGGCAGCCTTGAAAATTGCCTTCCAGCTTGGCGTAACCGGCCTCATTGAGACTCAATACTGGGTTTTGCAACAGACTCACGCAGTCATCCAGCAATTTTGCCCGTCCAGTTTGCGTCTTGCGATGATGGCTGTGATACATCCACCACAACACCGCACAAAATGCCGCTGCTAGGCTCAGTTGAGCAATATGCATAAAATGTCCCATAAACAGAAGGGCAGGCTGATGTTGCTGGCCTGCCCTTCCGCACTACATTAAAGACAACGACTCAATAGCCTTTAGGTCTAGGCCACGGCATCGTGAACTGATCGCCGCGTTTGACAAACTTGTAACGGCGCACCGTAAACCACACCGAAGCCACGATATAGAAGCCCATGATGGACAACAAAGTCGAGCCATAACCGAGGAAGGTTGCAAAATACACCGAGACGCAAAGCGCGAACAGGGTAATCGCCGGAAACGGATGGAAGGGGTGAATATATCCACGTTTGATACTGCCCAAAGGCCACATTTTGCGGAACTTCACCATATTGATGGACATGAAGGTGTAACCCAACAAGCCCGACAAAATGGAGAAGGTAATCACTTGATCCAGCAGCCCGGTGAACGCGAATGAAACCGCAATCGGGATGAGGAAAATGATGGCGCGGTAAGGCGTGCGGTACTTGGGATGGATGGCACCAAAGAAGCTAGGCATATAGCGGTCACGCCCTAAGGAGAACCATGCGCGCGAGGCATCGTTGATACAACCATTAGCAGAAGCTACCGCAGAGAAAATGGTGGCAACAAACAGTAATATCTGCAGATTAGTATTGCCCACCAGCGTTGCGGCATCGTACAGAGGCGTAATAGCTTGACCCAGATATTGCCAAGGCATAAGACCGGTAGAGATGAACCACGTCAGGGTAGCTGCCACCAGCAAAGTCATCATACCGCCCATAGTGCCTAGCGGTATTGAACGGCCTGCCGAACGAACTTCTTCTGCCGCTTGACAGGTACCTTCGATGCCAAGGTAGTACCACATCCCGAACTGGAACGAGGCGATTACCCCTATCCAGCCATAAGGCAAGTCGGTCAGCAGCTCCTTGTGCTTAAGGATGGCGCCTGGATTCATAGGATCAACGCCGATGAACAGAATGAGAATAGACAGGAAAGCTATCAAGGTGATGACAAAATTCACCGTCAGCGTCATGAACACGCCTCGGTAATTGAGCCAAGCAAGGAAAGCGATGGTCAGTACGATGAACGGCTTAGTATCCAACCCGCTGTAACCCAGCGTCTCGGCACCAGTTTTCATCAGGTCGCCAATCACCAGCGCATTCGCCGCCTCCAGCATGGTATAGGCCATGACTAGATATAAGCCGACGTTGAATGCCATCAGCGGCCCGATGATGTGCTTAGCTTGGGTATATTGCCCCCCTGCCGCCGCCACCGTCGAAGTCACTTCGGAATCTATCATCGCCACACAGGTGTACAGCAAGCCTATCACCCAGCAGGCAATCAGCGAGCCGTAAGCGCCACCCTTGGCCACCGAGAAATTCCACCCCATAAATTCGCCAACCAGCACGATGCCCACCCCCAACGCCCAAATGTGGAAAGGGTTTAGTACTTTCAGCATTGCTATGCGCTCAGAACCGGCAGCGCTTGTTGATGCATTACTCATGTCAACTCCCTTCGATTATTGTCCCGTCAGCTCTTCCGCACCTTCGCGCGAACTCATCAGGTATTCTTCGTCATATTGCTTGCTCACGCTCATCGCGTCAGCCAGCATCCAAAGCAGCATCAGGGCGGACAGTCCCCAAGCCGCGTAACTCAATAATTGCCAGAAATTCATGTTCAATTCTCCTTGAATGTGCGGAAAGACTATTTGTCACCAAATTTTTCAGAAATCACTTCTCGATACTCTTTATCAGAGACTTTGAGCATGAACACGAAATAAGCAATGATGATGCCCGCGGTGAGCAGCAACATCATTGGGTCTATGGTGTAGTCAAACTTTGAGTTGATGAGTGCTGCGGCTTTTTCTGCGTCATAACCCAGCTTGACCCATTGCTCTTGCACTACGGGTGAGAGTTGTAAAGATTCCCAGGTGGGTTTGGGAGCGTTTGCAGCGGCATCAGCAGCCGCATCGGCTTTCAGCAACAGCGGGATATAAAGACTGACGTACACCAACACCAGAATGAAAACACTATCAATAATCTGGCCTATCCCACTTTGTTTTTCGGGTATATATTCTTTTGCCATTTCAACCTCCTCCTTAAACGATGATGGTTATTTTTTTGCAAGCGCTTTATTGGCATCAAGATGCTTGATGTCGAGTCCGTAGATGAACTCTTTATCTTCCTTGTAATGACTGGTCATGGCCAGCACTGAAGCGGTGTTGTAAAGCACCAGCACGCCGCTACTCACATACAGCGCCAGACGGATATTGGGATCTTGAATAATGCCCAAAATACTCACCAGCACAAAGGCCACCGATGCCCAAAGCAGCACCACATCCACCCACGCCATGACACAATCCTGCACGTACATCTTGTGTATTCGTGACTCCATACTCTCACTCATTTCCTACCCTCCTCTTTTAGTTAATTAACTGCAAACGTATGTAAATCGCATTCACGAGCCACATACGGACTAACAAAAACCGGAAATTCAGATAAATCAGAAAAGCACTACTGACGCAGTGTGCGCCTATCAACAGACAAAGAAAAGGGGGTGAGTGATAGCGTATCTTGCAGAATAATTAATAACATCTCACCACATGCGTAGTGGACAAATGTATTCTTGTTCTGGTGATCGCGCATAGCACTAACCCCCTTCAAAACCGACTCAAGGTCGGAGAGATTGAAACAGTTTAATTAGAAACCAGTCACTCCCGGAATCCATCCAGTCCCAGCCAACGGCACTTTCGCCATGGCAGCGGCTTCAATAGTCAACGCCACCAAATCTTCCGGCTCCAAGTTATGCAGATGCGATTTTCCGCAAGCACGGGCGATGACTTGCGCTTCCATAGTCAACACCGACAAATAGTTGGCCAAACGATGCCCCGCTTTTACTGGGTCTAAGCGCTGCATCAACTCAGGATCTTGCGTGGTGATGCCCGCCGGATCGCGGCCTTCATGCCAATCGTCATAAGCGCCAGCAGTCGTTCCCAGCGCGTTGTATTCGGCCTCCAGATGCGGGTCGTTATCGCCCAGCGCCACCAGCGCGGCAGTGCCAATCGCCACAGCATCTGCCCCTAGCGCCAAGGCTTTGGCCACGTCAGCACCATTGCGGATGCCGCCGGAGACGATCAACTGCACTTTACGATGCATGCCCAAATCTTGCAGCGCTTGCACCGCGGGGCGTATCGCCGCCAAAATGGGAATGCCTACGTGTTCGATGAACACTTCCTGAGTGGCAGCGGTGCCGCCTTGCATGCCGTCCAGCACCACCACGTCCGCACCCGCCTTCACCGCCAGCGCCACGTCAAAATAAGGTCGTGTCGCGCCTATCTTGACGTAGATTGGTTTCTCCCAATCAGTAATCTCGCGCAGTTCGTTTATCTTGATTTCCAAATCATCCGGCCCAGTCCAGTCTGGGTGACGGCACGCTGAGCGCTGGTCTATGCCCTTGGGCAAACAGCGCATTTTGGCCACGCGATCGCTGATTTTTTGCCCCAGCAACATACCGCCGCCGCCGGGTTTTGCACCTTGGCCAATGACCACTTCGATAGCATCGGCCTTGCGTAAATCGTCAGGATTCATGCCATAGCGCGAGGGCAAGTATTGATACACCAGAATCTTGGACTGCCCACGTTCTTCCGGCGTCATGCCACCATCGCCGGTGGTGGTGCTAGTACCCACTGCGCTAGCACCGCGCCCCAAAGCCTCTTTGGCGTTTGCGGACAATGCACCAAAACTCATGCCGGCGATGGTCACCGGCGTTTTCAGGTGTATGGGTTTCTTGGCGAAACGGTCGCCTAGAATGACATCCGTTCCGCATTTTTCACGATAACCCTCGAGCGGATAGCGACTGACCGATGCACCCAGAAACAGCAAATCGTCGAAATGCGGCAGCTTGCGCTTGGTGCCTGCGCCACGGATGTCATATATGCCGGTGGCCGCCGCACGGCGGATTTCGGACAGGGTGTGCGGGTCGAAAGTCGCTGAAAAACGCGGTAGGGTTTGTGGTGTTTTGTCCATGATGGATACCTCTAAAAATGGTTTAAATCGTCATTCCCGCGTAGGCGGGAATCCAGTCAAATTTCAACGAAGTCATTTGCGTCTGTATGCCAGTCGGCTGCTTGGCTGGATTCCCGCCTCCGCGGGAATGACGGCTAATAAGCGCCTGCATTATCAACATGAAAATTATACAAAGTGCGAGCAGAACCGTAGCGCTTGAAGCTGTCAGGGGCTACGTCGACGTGGCCGGATTTAGCCAGCAAATCCACTAGAATCTTGCGATCTTCGGCATCCATAGGCTTTTCTTCGCAGTCTGCACCCAAGCTTTTTACCTTGCCGCGCACGAAAATACGCGCTTCATACAGTGAATCCCCCAGCGCTTCACCGGCATCGCCCAAAACCACCAAATTACCCGCTTGCGCCATGAAGGCAGAAAAGCTGCCGACTGAACCACCGACTACGATGTCAGCGCCTTTCAGCGAAATAGCGCAACGCAAACCCGCGTCACCATCAATCACCAGCAGGCCGCCATTGGCAGTCGCACCCGCAGCATTCGAGGCAAAGCCTTTGATATGCACCATGCCGGACATCATGTTTTCCGCCACGCCGCTACCCGCACTGCCTTCAATCGTGACTTTGGCGATTTGGTTCATGCCCGCCGCGTAATAACCGGCGTGGCCTTTGATGGTGACGTTAACATCAGCCTTCAATCCCGCAGCAATGCTATGTGCGCCGTTGGGGTTTTCGATGATGACGGCCTTGCCATTCAGCCCAGCCGCGTCCCCGTGCAAAAGCTGGTTCACTTCGCGCAAAGGTTTCTTGTCTAGATCAAAAGTTAGAGTTTCCATACATACATCTCCTTAGGCGAAGGCTCGAACACCTTGGCATTCTTGATGTCGGGCAAATGCGCCAAAGCACGGAACTCGGAGGCAATCGCCACATAGTCGTCGTGCTCGGCAATAATCGCCGGTTTGCAGGCAAATGGGTCGCGCACCAGCGCCAACTGGTCTTTTGTACCCATGAGCAAGGTGTAAAAACCATCCAATTCCTCAAAACCCTGATTCAACGCGGCTTCCAGGTCATCCCCTTCACGCATGCGCCATTCCAGAAAGCGGCAGGCGGCCTCGGTGTCGTTGTCGGTTTCAAACTCTATGCCTTCATGTTCCAACTTACGGCGCAGGCTGTGCGCGTTGGACAGCGAGCCGTTATGCACCAAGCACCAGTCTTGTCCTGCGGTGAATGGATGAGCATGCGCCGGAGTCACCGCAGATTCAGTCGCCATGCGCGTGTGGCCGACCAGATGCGTACCGCTGACGTGCGGCAAGTCGTAGCGCTTGGCGACATCTGCCGGCAAGCCAATATCTTTGTAGACATCTATGGAATGACCCACCGACAGAAGATGCACGTTGGGGTAAGCCTGTTTCAGCCAAGCCTTCACCACAGCCGGTTCCAGCGTGGTCACCAGAATGGCATGATTACCCTGTGCGCTGATGCTGTGTTGGCTGGCATGTTGCGCCGCCAGCTCCTGAGCCAAACCCTGCCAGTTGAACGCCATAGACGGTGCATACAGGCTGAATTTCAGCTCCTTAGCGCCGACCGGAGCGGTAAACACCGCCATCCCCGCCGAATCAGGCCCACGCTCAGTCATGCCGATGAGCATGGGCATCATCAATTCGCCAATATTGGCGCGCATGTTCTGGTTTTTCACCAGCAATCCTACAATTCCACACATAAAAATCTCCTTGTTATCCTAAATTGTCCATTAGGCAGGCGCTCCCTCTCCCGCAGGCGGGAGAGAGTTGGGGAGAGGGAGCTTGTACACGAAAGTACTTCATTCATGCACTCAAAAACCCTCTCCCCCGCCTGCGGGGGAGGGGAGCGAGCTTAGAAAAACTCCACGTAGCGTTTGATTTCCCAATCAGAAACGTGGCGCATGTATTCAATCCATTCCATAGATTTCAAATCAATGAACTCTTGCGAGAGCTTGTCGCCCAGCGCGTCGCGCACCACTTTGTCGGCTTCAAATGCACGCACTGCCTCGTTGAGGTTTTGCGGCAGGATGCCAATGCCATGTTTTTTAAGCTCGGCGGGAGAATAGTCGTAAAGATTGTCGCCATTGCCCTTGCCCGGATCCAACTCACGTTTCACGCCATCCAGCCCAGCCGCGATGACGGCGGCGGTGATGAGATACGGGTTGCTGCTTCCATCAGGCAAGCGCAACTCAAGGCGGCCATAGGGAATGCGTACCATGGTGGAGCGATTGTTATTGCCATAAGAAATGTACGCAGGCGCCCAAGTAGCGCCGGTGAGAGAGCGACCCACGACCAAGCGCTTGTAGGAGTTAACCGTAGGCGCTGCCAACGCGCAAAGTGCTGGCGCATGCGCCAGAATGCCACCCATGAAGTGATAGGCCAGCTTGGATAATCCATGCCCAGTCTTGTCGCTATCGTCCTGGAACAGGCTCTTTTTGCCGTCGCCGATGGACATATGCATGTGCATTCCGTTGCCGGGGCGGTTGCTGAAGGGTTTGGGCATAAACGAACACATCATGCCCAAGCTATTGGCAATCTCGCTCGCCGCCATTTTGAACAGGATGAAATCATCCGCGCTCTTCAGGCAGTCGGCGTAGGTGTAGTTGATTTCAAACTGGCCGTTGGAATCTTCGTGGTCAATTTGATACACATCCAAACCGCAAGCCAGCAACGACTCTGTCAGCTCCTCCAAAAACACCGACTGGCGCGTGATGCCTTTGTAGTCATAACAGGGTTTTTGCAGCGTATCGGTGTCGTCTACCGGCTGTATCTGGCCGTACTCGTCCATTTTCAGCAAGGAGAACTCTGGCTCCAAGCCGGTATAAAGTATCCAGCCTTTTTTCTTCAGAATATCCACTTGTTTTTTCAGCACCACGCGCGAGTCGAATTCATAAGGCTTGCCCAGCACATGCCCATCGCAAATGATGCGTGCATAGCCAGGTTGCCAAGGGATTAGAGATAGAGTGGATAGCTCGCCAACCGCCATGTAATCCGGCCCATTGGGCGCGATGCCCATGCCCCATATTGCCCCGCCCGCAAAGCCCGCACCGGTGGTGAGTATGTCTTCCAGATGCGCTGCAGGTACGGATTTCACCTTGGCCACCCCGTGAATATCCACAAACTGCGCCAGTACGTATTTGACTTTGTTATCTTTCAAAAACTTCTTTGCTTCTGCCAGTGATTTCATCAAGCGCTCCCTTTATCAATAATTACAATTTGTAATGCGACGAGAGGCCAACAGCGCCGCCGCCGTGTTCCACTGCAATTTCCAACATCGTATCCCACATAAAAGCCCCATAAGTGCCGTCGCACCACAGCCGATAAACTGGCTCGCCTTGAAGATTCTGGCGAATAATGGTGGCAGAAATTCCTGCCACCTGCGTCATCAGCAAGGCATGTTCGTCCAGTGCTTTTTCACGCAAATCGAGCGCACACAGCTCCGCAAGCAGCTTAGAAACCAAGCTGCCACTCAACAGCAGCGCCGCATCGCAACGCTCCACCTGATACAAACCTTGCTTCGTTGCTTTCTCCGCTGCATGTAGCGCGGTACAAAGATTGCCTCCCGGCGGGTCTTCCAGCAAAAACTCGCTATTACCCAAGCGCAGCACCAAAGCGCCCGATGCCTGCTGATTCCAACTGTTAGCGGTGGCCGGAATGATGACTTTGTTCGCTTCCAGCCATTGCGCTGCGCCAGCGCCTTTAATCGCAAACCGCGACAGGCAACTTACGTCACACACGCCCAGCGTTTGTTTGTGGCGAACTTCGGTCGCTTCGTCATCAAAGTGCATAGCCACTTCCATGCCGTTGAGCGCACCCATGCTGAAAGACAAGCCCTTGAGCGCGTATGCAACAGGAGTAGGTTGATTCATCATCTG
Source organism: Methylophilaceae bacterium (assembly GCA_046155285.1). GTDB lineage: Bacteria > Pseudomonadota > Gammaproteobacteria > Burkholderiales > Methylophilaceae > CAILHX01. Next base: position 48,583 of record JBJXEA010000016.1, read on the forward strand.
CATACTATTCTCCATGCTCCAGCGCAATAAACGGCGCTTTGACCACCGTGGCCTGCACCATCGCACCGCTATCTGTTCTGATGTGGAAGTGTGAACCCGGGTTCACATCCGTCGGCGCCACATAGGCAAAGCCTATGACGCGATTGGCCGCAGGGCTAAAAGAGATGCTGGTCACCCGCCCTTTAATCTCATTGGCCTGCATCACCAAATTGCATTCAAAAGGCATTTCACCGCTGAAGCCTGTCTCCAACATGAAATGCACCAAGCGTTTTTTGACAGGACGTTGTGCGATGATTTTTAAGCTGCGCTGGCCGACAAAAAATGGCTTATCCATCTGTATCGCCCATTCAGCGCCGATTTCATAAGGATTGGTCAGGCCATCGGTATCGTGTCCGACCAAATGATTGCCCATTTCCAAACGTAACAGCCTTTGTGCGTCGGTGCCAAAAGGGCGAATACCATGACGTTCACCCGCCATCATCAGCGCGTTCCATACCTGCAAAGCGTTGCCCGCAGGCACATGAATCTCATAGGCCAAGTTTGAGACGAAGCCCACGCGCATCAAGCGCACAGCCGCTCCGGCCAAGGTAGTTTGGCAAACCGCGCCATAGGCGAAATCGCTGTCTGTTAAGCTGAGTGTTGTCAGCGTTCCTAACACCTCACGCGCTTTCGGACCTGCGACGTTAATCAAGCCATAAGCGCCGGTGACGTTGATAAGGCCGATTTGCAGTTTCCAGATTTGCAGCCAGCGCTGCATTTCACGGTACACCGCCGCCGCATTGGAGGTGCTGACGGTGATATAGAACACATTATCTGCCAAACGCGATACCACACCGTCATCCACCACCACACCAGACTCATCCAGCATCAAGGCGTAGCGCGTCTCACCCACGACTTGGTCAGCAAACTTGCCAGTGTAGAAGCGCTCCAGAAACTCCGCCGCATCCGCGCCCTGCACTTCAAATTTACCCAGTGAGCCGCCATCAATGATGCCCACGGACTGACGCACGGCCAGCGCTTCTTGCTGTATGGCTTCCAGCTTGGAAAGCGTGGGTTTGGCGTAATAAGCCGCACGCCACCAAGCGCCGACTTCGGTGAATTCTGCGCCAGCGCTTTCGTGCCAGCCATGCATAGGCGTAAGGCGATGCGGATGAAAACTGCGCCCTGCTAGATGCCCCATCGGCGTGGGGTGGAAGAACGGACGTGCAGTGGTGGTGCCTATTTTTTCCACCGGCAAACCGCGGATTTTGGCGAGGATGCGAATGGCATTCATGTTGGAATGCTTGCCCTGACTAGGCCCCATGCCGACGGTGGTGAAACGCTTCATCAGCTCAATGTTATCGAAGCCTTCAATAGCAGCATTGACGAAATCCTTGAGCTGAATGTCCTCGTCAAAATCCACAAAGTTTTTGGCTTTGGCGTGCGGCACGATAGGATAGGCGTGGCTGGGCGAGGAATCATGACCTGCATCTACTAATGTCTGCACCGCATCTTTGCCCAAATAGCGCAATACCTCACCCGCCGCGCGTGCGCCATCTTGCAGGCGTTGTTCCAGCCCAAACACGCCGTTCACCTTGCCCGCCGCAAACACGCCTGCTGGCAGCTTGTTCGGCACAAATTGTTGCGAAGGATTATCAAAGCGCATCGCCGTGCCGGCTTGGTATAGCAATGCGGCGGCGGGTGCCCAGCCAGCGCTCATGGCGATGCCGTCACAGGCTATCGTGAATTTCTGGGCAGGATTAGCCTGATTGCTGGTTTCATCGTAAGGGCAAATCACCGCGCCCACGACGCCCAACTGACTTTTGGCTGGCAAAGCCTCATACACGCAACTCGCTTTATGTATGGTTATGCCCTTATGTAGCACTTCTACCGCAAGATCACCAACTTCACCCGCAGCACGCATGTCCACCAAGGCCGCCACTTTGCAACCCGCTTGCAGTAAATCGAGCGCAACACGATAACCGTGGCTGTTGGCGGTGACCACCACGCCATTGTTGTAGGGTTTTACCGCATAACGGTGTATCAACCTTTGCGCCGCAGTTCCCAGCATCACGCCCGGCAGGTCGTTGTTACGGAAAACCGGCGGCTGCTCGAACACGCCCGTGGCCACGATGACGGCTTTGGCGCGTACCTTGGTGATGCCATTGGCAGCCACGATGGGAATCAGGTGATCGGTGTAATAGCCTGCGGCATAAGCGCCAGTATGCACGCTGATATTGGGGTGCTGGTTTGCACGCTCAACCAGCGCCAAACACTGTGCGGCAGGCTCATGTGAGGCCGCATGGTCATAGCCCAGACTGCCGCCAGCGCGGTGATTTTCGTCTACCAGAATTACTTCCAGCCCCGCATCCGCCGCCGCTAATGCCGCGGTCAAGCCGGTCGGGCCAGCGCCCACCACCAGCAAGTCGCAATGACGATGCGTTTTGCGCTTTAAGCCGCGCGGAAAGTCAAAATTGACGATGCCCAAACCCGCGGCTTTGCGGATGAGGTTTTCCCAGAACGGAAAAAAGCGCCGCGGCGTGTGGAACGCCTTGTAATAAAACCCTACTGGCAACAATGGGGAAATCGAATCCACAAAACGGTTTTTATCCGCCTTCACCCCGCCTTTTGTGTTGACCGCCTCCAGCTTCATACCATCACTCACGGTCACTACATCAGCCCGCATATTGGTATCCACGCCATCCGTCACCAGCACGTTCACATCATGATTGGCCAAGCTCAACACGCCACGTGGGCGGTGATATTTGAAGCTGCGGCCTAGCACTTTTTCTCCCGCCGCCCACAGCGCACTGGTGATGGTGTCGCCTTCGTAAGCTGTGTATTCCTTGCCTTCAAAGCTAAAGGTCAGAGGTTTATCGCGGTTGATCCACTCACCCGGTTTTTTGGCTAAGCGCTGGTTCATGTTGCGCCCCCTTGCCCAAACAGATAGGTGCGGATGACTTCTTCAGTCAGCGTGTTGCGCTCGGCGATGAACCAAGTACCGCTGGCGCTGTGATACCACCATTCTGTTTTCACGCCGGGTGCGCCATTTCTATTGTGTACATAAGCCGCCCACTCTTTATCAGTGCAGGTGTCAGAATCGGGCATATTGCGCAATTCGCCACCAAATACGAATTCGCTGATGGGGCGGCTGCCGTTCATAGGACAATTAAGTAGCTTCATTTAATGACCGACCGAGGCCGCACCTTTCTCGCCAGTCAATTCGTAGTCTTCAAAACGTGACAGGCGGAAGGAATGAATCATGTCCGGCGCTTGGTCATTAGCGATGGTCGCTGCCATAGTTTTGCCGCTGATGGGTGTGGCCTTAAACCCCCAAGTACCCCATCCCGCGTCGAGATAGAAGCCTTCAATCGGCGTTTTGCCCATAATCGGCGCAAAGTCTGGTGTCATATCTGCCATGCCCGCCCATTGGCGCACAATTTTGACGTTGGAAAGAAAGGGAAACATATCCAGCATGTGCGAGGTCAGACCTTCGACAAAATCTAGCGACGAACGCGTGGAATGCACTTCATACGGATCAAGCGAAGAGCCCATCACCAGCTCGCCGCGCGAGGACTGGCTGACGTAGACATGGAGGCTGCCAGACACCAGAATGGTATTCAGCCAAGGTTTCATCGGCTCGGTGACGCAAGCTTGTAGCGGGTGGATGACGATGGGCGTATCGAGGCCGATCATTTTGGTCACGCGCGGTGTAAATCCGGCCACCGCAGACAGTACTTGCTTGGTAGCGATGTAGCCGCGGCTGGTGTGCACACCAGCCACTTTGCCGCTTTGCACATCAATACCAGTCACCTCGGTATTTTGGAAAATTTCCGCACCTTGGCGGTCTGCGCCGCGTGCATAGCCCCACGCCACACCGTCGTGGCGGGCAATGGAGCCGGGGGCGTGATACAGCGCTCCAAGAATTGGCGCGTGGCCGCTGCAACTGAGATCAAGCTGCGGACAGGCTTTAGCGATTTCTTCCGGCCCCACCACACGGCTTTCTACACCCACATGCTTATTGACTTCAGCCCGCCAACGCATGGTACGCATGGCAGATTCGGTATGTGCCAGCGTGAAATGGCCGCGATTGGAGTAAAAAAGATTGAGGTCGAGTTCTTCTGATAAGCCCTCGTAAATCTTAACGCTGGCATCGTAGAAATTGACGCCTTCAGGAGTGAGGTAGTTGGAGCGCACAATAGTGGTGTTGCGCCCGGTATTACCGCCGCCGATATAGCCGCGCTCCAGCACTGCCACATTAGTGATGCCGTGGTCTTTAGCCAGATAATAAGCCGCTGCCAAACCATGCCCACCACCGCCTATGATGACTACATCATAGGATTTTTTCGGTTGCTCCAACGCCCGAAAGAATCGCGGTGCCGGATGGCCTTTGCTTAAGGCAAATTTCAGTAGTCTAAAAGGCATTTATTTTCCCAAACTTCACACAAGACATTCAGTGTTACTACTGTCAGACTAAAATCTGAACCAACAAATTAAGTAAACTTTTTTAATTGCAATGAAACATTGATGTGATTATTTAACAGTTCACACACTATGTCAACAGTTAAATTAAGTTATAAAATCATTAATTTTCCCATCTAGATAATAATAAAATTAAATACATATCATATAGTTATGTAATTTTTAACACTCTGCGCACCAATGGATAATGTAGATTTAATTTTGAACAAGTGAGACAAGAACTTCTATCCCGTGTACCGCCGTACTTTCACCCATGTCTGTTTTTTGCCCCTGATTCAACACATTGACATTAACTCCCTCGGATTCACTTCTTGGCCAACGCCCCTTGGGAATGAGCGCTACTCCGTGAGGAAGTGCGTCTGAAATAGCAAGATCTAAGATTAATTGGCCGGTGTCATTGCTAACCTTCACCCTGCTTCCATGTACGAGTGATCGATGACTGGCGTCGTCTGGGTGCATAAAAATGGTCGCTTCACCTGCATGACTAATGATTTTTGAAACATTTCCAAAACTGCTATTAAGTGTCCAAGTTGAAGCGGGAGATAACAAGCGTAGGTAACCAGCTTTAGGTTTCTGGTCTGCAATGGGTAGAGGAATACGTGGATGCCCATCTGCCTCTGCAGTTGCAGAGGCAAGCTCTATAAGGCCGGAAGGGGTAGAAAATGAAAAGTCGCCGAATTGAATGTGGGGTTCTTTGGGTACCGGTATTGTGCCTTTTATCGCAAGTGAACTAAAACTTTCTCCGAGATCAGCTTTTATCATCAGATTCTTCAGGATATCCGCATCACTTTCATACAACTCTGGCTCGGAATAGCCCATGGCCTTAGAAAGGCGACGAAATATTTCCTGGTTTGGCAATGCCTCACCCAATGGTTCCATGACTTTCACTTGGGCTGACAGCGTCAAATGGAAATATCCTGCCACCAAGTCATCAAACTCCAGAAAGCTCGCGGCCGGAAGAACGTAGTCGGCATAATCAGTAGTGTCTGTTGGAAACAAATCTGAAACCACAGTAAAGAGATCTTCACGCATCAACGCTTTTCTTAGGCGTTTCTGGTCAGGGTTCGAGGCGGCGATATTGATATTCCATGCAATTAGAGCGCGACTCTTAGTTGCATCTTCAAGATTTGCAGCCAAGTCCATATGACTGATCTTAGGTAAATCTCCAGAACAAAGATGCGGTGCTGCCAAATAGGTATCATCAATATGCCTGACAGACATGTCCCAATTAAGATAAAGCAAACCAGCGCCTAGTTTGGCAAGGTTGCCCGTAAGCGCTGGAAGCATGGCGCAGGCGCGCATGATATTGCCGCCACTAGGTTGACGTTGCAAGGCCTGACCCAGCCATAATAATGAAGGCCCTTTAGCATAGAGTAGCGCCACTTCTTCAATTTGCGCGGCGGGAACACCAGTCATTGCCTCACCCCAAGCCGGCGTGCAATCGGCCAGAACAGGCTCGATTTCATCCCATCCGATGGTATGTGCTGAAACAAAGTCATGGGCTATCAAATTTTCACGATGGATGACATGCAGCAAAGAGTAGGCGAGTGCAGCATCGCTTCCAGGAAAAGGCTGAAGATGAATGTCAGCTGCCGCCGCTGTTGCTGTGCGAACAGGATCTACCACTACCACTTTCGCATGGGTTTTGCCTAACCAATGCTCATTGACATGCGGACCTGAAGCCGAGGGATTAGCACCCCAAACTAGAATACATTTCGCCGCATCAGCCATGCGAGGATCAAAGCCATACAGGGAAGTTCCATAGCTATAATTTAGTGCTACGTGACCAGCCATATTGCAAATCGTGTCAGGATTGACTTCGGTTGCACCCAATTTATTAAAAAATCTTGAGGGAAACATAAAAGCCAGCAATGAGATGGTGCCGGTGTAGTGAGCATTGAAGATGGCTTGGGAACCATCTGTGGCAATAATGCTTTTGAAACGCGTGGCAATTTCATTGCATGCTTCATCCCAAGAAATGGGTTCGAATTTACCTTCTCCCTTAGCCCCAGTTCGGCGCAAAGGTGTTGTTAGCCGCGCTTTTGGATCACGCCACTCATGGTTATAGGCGATTGAGCACTTTTCGCAAAGTTTTCCACGACTGACGTGATGGTCAGGATCGCCTCGTACTTGGACGATATGCCCATTTTTCTTGGTGACCGCAATACCGCAGGTATCGTAACAATCTCGTGGACAAGTAGTCAGTATCGTTGAATCTGTTGAGGGGTTCAGGTTCATATCGTCATTACCTTTCTACAGGAGATTGTTTCCGGTTTATGTCGTCATTAGCGTTTGGGCGGCTTCAGCTTACCGTCCAGTCCCATTTGGAAATATTTATGGATGATTTTGTCCTGATTTTCCAGCAACCAATCAATATCTGGCTGATTATTCATGGCTTTGTGTATCGCCATAGCAGTCGCTTTACGATGAATATCAAATAAAATCTGGTGGTCCAGATTCTCGTCGTTTGCTACGCTAGGATTGAGCCACACCGATACGATGATGCCCAAATCATTAGCCTTTTCTTTGGGAATATCACCCGCCCGCACGGCATCGAGCACGCCATTGGCAATCGCCGCTTGCACTGTGCCCATTAAAATGTTGGTGTAGTGACTATTGGTCACAGTGACTTTGCTCACCATCAAGGTCACTGGCCGCACCTGAATATCCGTATTCAGAATCGCAAATACGCGGGTATGGCCTTGCACCTGGTCTCCGGTCAAGGAGGCAATCGCCATTCCCACCGGACCATCCAGCTCGCCAATAACAATTTCAGGCTCTGCCGCAGTACCAGGAGGTCCACCCGCTACCAGCGCCTCCCCTGTGCGCAACACGATTTTTTCACTCATTATTCATTCCTTTAAGATAACAATAGGTAACTTTTATTACCTTCATTAAACACCAAGTTTAACGCATAAGCTCAAAATGACTGTCAATTTCTCTCTTTTTTGTATGTGCAAATCTGGTGAGTTCCCTCATTATTGTATAGACTGAAAATGACAGACTCAAAATAACCAAACATAACGGTTGAAAAAATGGTCGCAAACAATCCCGCCCCAACTCCCATGGTGATGCCGCCGAGTTCCACCGCCAAAAAGCTGGATCGCTACCTTGGCAACACGATTAAGGAGCTACGGCTACAACATCACCTGACCATCGCCGATGTGGCGCTACGTGCCAACATCAGCAAAGGCATGTTGAGTAAAATCGAAAATGGGCTGGCTTCCGCCAGCTTAGACACGCTTGAACAATTAGCCAACGCCTTAGGCGTCACACTTTCCAAGCTGTTTAACACTTATAACGTCCCCAGCGGCAACACCCAACACATCAAAAGCGGGCATGGCATGGAGGTGGTACGCCGCGGTACGCGCGTTGGGCATACCTACCAACTGCTAGCCTATGACCAAGGTCCGCAAAAAACCTTTGAGCCTTTTCTCATTAGTCTGGAAGATTCAGGCGAAGAATTTCCCGCCTTTGAACATCCCGGAACCGAGTTTCTGTATATGCTGGAAGGCAAGCTGGAATACCGCGTGGGCAATGAAACCTTTGTGCTGGAACCTGGCGATTCACTGACATTTCAAGGGGAAATCCCGCATCGGCCAGAAAATTTACTGGTCATGCCCATACGCTTTCTGGCCATTATCCACTACAACGTGCTCAGTCAAGAGGGTGACGAGTAATGGAATGTACCATCCACGACGCTAACCTCGACGACATCCCTCAGTTGGTCAGCCTGCTGAATGCGCTTTTCAGCATAGAAGTGGATTTCAACCCCAACACGGCACAACAAATTAAAGGTTTGCAATTACTGCTTGCCGAGCCATCACGCGGGGTCATCAAAGTTGCCCGCAACGCCAGCGACGTAGCCGTTGGCATGGTCAGCGCACAACTCGTCATTTCCACCGCGCAAGGCGCACCCTCGGCGTGGATAGAAGACATGGTCATTCGTCAGGAATATAGACAATCAGGAATAGGTCGCCGCTTGCTGGACGCCGCGCTGGCATGGGCAAAAGCGCAAGGTGCCTCAAGGGCGCAATTGCTGGTGGATGTCACCAACGACTCAGCTCTTGGCTACTATCGGCACTTGGGATGGGAAGATACGTCATTACAGGCAAGACGCTTATTTCTTTGAAACATAACTCTTTTTTCTTTGAAACATAACTCTTTGCAACACAAAACAGACTCACTCAATCCTGAATCACTTGCCTCTGATAGGCGACCCTATTAAACCTCATGAAGTTCATCAAGTCGCTGCATATCCCTGCGGCAAATAGTCCTGATTCTGCCTGCAATCCTAACTATGGCAGCCTCCATAAATAAAAACAGAGTCAAAGCAATAATCCTGAATGGTGAAGAAACTGTAAAGAGCCTCAACTGTCTGATGCAGTGTACAAACAGCAAAGGAATAAACTCATGTTTATGGTCTATGGCGTTAGTGGTCCAACGTTTAGCGGCTCACTCGAAGAGCTGCGACGAGTCAACGCGCTGAAGCGCAGTTCGGCTCCTCGCAGAGTCGCATCCAGAGCCACAGAGTTTGAAGCAGGAACCGTTTTCGAAGACAGACCCAGCGTGGCGGCAATTAAAGCCTACAAGGCGCTGTTGCAAACCGATGTTGACCGAGGCCCGCTCTACCATGCTTATCAAATCATGAACAACAACGTCATCACACTACAAGACGATGATGACGTAGCGCGGGCTTGGCAGGTTCTTCGTGAGCATCGCATCCATCAATCCCCAGTTCTAAATGCAGAAAATAGGCTGGTCGGTATTGTCAGCGAAAGGGATTTGCTCACCACGATTTACATCAAAGACGGAAAAGTAGTGGATTCCATGTATCGCAAAGTGCGCGACGTAATGACATCACCCGTGGTAGCCGCCGAATTGGTAACCGACATACGCAGAATTGCCACCGTAATGATAGAACACGGAGTTGACGGAGTTCCTATCCTGAACGAAAACAAAGCACTAGTTGGCTTCATCTCCCGCACCGACATTTTGCGCTCCGTGATTACAGACCCGCCAGTGAGCTTGTGGCGCTAGGCCGATGTGTCATTTTTTTTGGCGGAGAGGGTGGGATTTGAACCCACGATACACTTGCGTGTATGCCTGATTTCGAGTCAGGTACATTCAACCACTCTGCCACCTCTCCTTTTACCACGCATCAGCGGCGCATTTTAGCATGAGGCTAGAAGCCGCGCCCCCTCTTATAGCTGGACAAGGCGCTCAAAGTTAGCGACACTGGCCTTATGCGACGCCTGCTAATAATCCTTTTGCTATCCACGCTGCTAGCCGCTTGCAGTCGGCCTTCCAGGCCTTTAGCTCCGGTTCGGCAAAGCCACGAAATCGTAGTCGTCACCTACAACAGCCCGACGACTTATTATGTCAATGGTAATAGCGATTTCGCGGGAATTGAATACGACTTGGCCAGGCTGTTTGCCGCAGAATTGAGCAAAAACGCTGACGTACCTTTTAAGGTGAAATTTCTGGTGGTGAATAGCGTGGGCGAAGTCATCCCCACGCTGCTCAAAGGTCACGCCCATATTGCAGCGGCGGGTTTGGAGATTACGCGGCTGCGCAGCCATTTGGTGCGTTTTGGGCCGAGTTATCAGCAAGTGCAGCCGCAATTGGTGACGCATAAAGACATCGCCGAAGAACCGCATAACCTAAGCGAGATTAACGGCATGTCATTGCAAGTATCTTCTGGTAGCGGCGTTGCCGAGCAGCTGGCCGACATCAGTGTGGACATGCCCCATTTGCAATGGCGCGAAGCCCCGCTAACGGGTAGTGACGAGCTCCTGGAAAAAGTGGCGGAAGGCACGCTGGATGCCACCGTTGCAGATTCACACTTGGTGGCGATGGTGCAGAATTATTACCCCGATTTGCAGCCTGCTTTCAATGTCGGAGCGCCGCGCAATCTGGCTTGGGGTTTTCCTAAAGAGGGTGATCACTGGCTCTATCAGCAAGCCGATGCCTTCTTCGCCCGCATTCAGAGTGACGGCACTTGGCGAAACTTGCAAGACCGCTACTACGGCCATTCCACGCGCCTGAATGCGATGGATGTGAACGGCTTCCTGGAGCGCATGGAAACGTTGCTACCGCGCTATATCCCACTCATGAAAGCAGCACAGGCTTCTACCAATCTGGATTGGCGACTGCTGGCGGCGCTGAGCTATCAAGAATCACATTGGGATACCTTCAATACCTCGCCCACCAACGTGCGCGGCCTGATGATGCTGACCGAAGATACCGCAGATCGCATGGGCGTGACTAACCGTCTTGATCCCAAACAAAGCATCATGGCGGGCGGGCGTTATTTGCTGCTACTTAAAGACGAAATTCCAGAACGTATTGTTGAGCCAGACCGTACCTGGATGGCACTGGCGGCTTATAACGTGGGCTTGGCGCATTTAGAAGATGCACGCATTTTGGCGCAGAAAATGAAGCTGAATCCCGATGCTTGGGCGGACGTGAAAAAGACACTGCCCTTACTCAATAAGGTCGAACACTATTCCAACTTGAAGTTCGGTTTTGCGCGTGGCGGCGCGGCGGTGATTTTTGTGGATTCCATCCGCACCTACCAAAAAATTCTGGAGAAATACCAAGAGAAGAAAGCCCCTGCACCTGCGCCACCAGCGCCGACATGGCTGCCAAAGTTCAACCTGGCATGGTTGGGAATTGAAACGACAGCGATGCAGTAAGAGTGGGTTAGTAATACCACTTTCATTCCAGCGGGGGCGGGCATGGCGGTATGCGAGTTTTGAGGTGAAGGCACGAAAGCTGCTGTAGGTTGGGCTGAACGTAGTAAAGCCCAACATCGCATAAGTTAGTATCACTGTTGGGTTTCATTGCATTCAGCCCAAACTACAATTTTCTAGCTTCTGTCGCGTCTAATTTCTGCTCAATGCGCTCTAGCCTTACCACTAGATCTTTCAGCAATTTCTCAGTCGCCTTTTCTTCGTCTTCTAATTTCTCAACCTCGCTGCCGATCAAAAATGCAGACAAACTCGCCGTCATCAGCGACACCAACACGATGCCCAAAAATATCAGCAGTGCTCCAAACATCCGTCCCGCTTCAGTGACCGGAACGATGTCGCCATACCCAGTATGCGAAACCGTCACCCACGCCCACCACATGCCATCCCATATGCTACCAATGGAAGGATCCAGGCGCGTTACCACAATGCCAGACAGTGCCACTACCACAAGACAAATCAACAAGATGCTGCCCACACGACCTTGCCCCAGTAGTTGTTTCAAACGCCGGGAAAGCTTGATCAGCAAATACGCCATTAGCAGCAAGCGCAGATTTCTAAGTGCTCCGATCAAGGGTGAATGCACCCACTCCAGCGGAGTACCAGCAACAATGATGACCAGATTCATCCAATTACTGGATAAATAGCGCCATTTGTCCTTGACCAGAAAAGTCATGAAGCTGGTTTCAAACACGAATACCGACCAGATAATCCAGTCAAACAGCTTGACCGATCCCATGCCTATGGCGTTGATTTCTTCCAAGTACCACTCAATCGGAATCCACAGCGCCACCAGCAGAATCGGCCATTCCAAGCGCCGTCCCCACAACACAGCAGCACGGCTTTCCCGCGGGTCAACGCCGCTAAACCCCAGCACTTTAGCGAGTTTTATGGACACCGTCTAACTCGCTTTGAGTTGCTCCAACCCGTTCATGTAAGGCCGTAGAATTTCAGGAATAGTCACACTGCCGTCGGCGTTTTGATAATTCTCCAACACCGCCACTAGCGTGCGTCCTACGGCCAGCCCAGAACCATTAAGTGTATGCAGCAGTTCCGGTTTGCCAGCTTCGTTACGGAATCTGGCTTGCATTCTTCTGGCTTGGAACGCCTCACAATTGGAAACTGAGGAAATTTCTCGATAAGTGTTTTGCGCGGGGAGCCAGACTTCAAGGTCATAAGTTTTCGTCGCGCCAAAACCCATATCACCAGTACACAGCGCCATTACCCGATACGGCAAATCCAGTTTTTGCAGAATCGCCTCGGCGTGACCTACCATCTCCTCCAGCGCCTCGTAGCTCTTCTCAGGATGCACGATCTGCACCATCTCCACCTTGTCAAACTGGTGCTGGCGTATCATGCCGCGCGTATCCTTGCCATAAGAACCCGCCTCAGAACGGAAACACGGCGTATGCGCGGTAAGCTTGATGGGCAAGGCTTCCAGCGCCACGATGGTGTCGCGCACGGTGTTGGTGAGGGTGACTTCTGAAGTCGGAATCAGGTACAACTTACTGTCGTTGTGCATCAGCGAAAACAAATCCGCCTCAAACTTGGGCAACTGCCCAGTCCCCATCAACGTTTCAGCATTGACCATGTACGGCGTATAACATTCGGTATAGCCATGCTCCTCAGTCTGCATATCCAGCATGAACTGCGCCAGCGCCCGGTGTAGCCTAGCAATTCCGCCACGCATCAAAGTAAACCTCGCGCCGGCCAGCTTCGCGCCAGTATCAAAATCCAAACCCAAAGGCGTGCCTACATCCACGTGGTCTTGCACCGCAAAATCAAAAGTTTTGGGCTGCCCTACACGTCGCACTTCCACGTTATTTTCTTCTGATTTTCCGACTGGAACGCTGTCATGCGGCAGGTTAGGCAGCGTCAGCAGCAAGTCCTGCATCTGCGTTTGTATCAGCGCCAGCTCTTCCTCATCCGCCTTAAGTTCATCGCCCAACGATGCCACCTCAGCCAATATCGCCGTAACGTCTTCGCCTTTGGATTTTGCAATACCAATTTGCTTGGAACTTGCATTACGCTTGGCCTGCAAGTCTTGCGTGCGCGTTTGCACTTGCTTGCGCTCGGCTTCCAGCGTAGAAAACTGCATAACGTCCAGCACGTAACCACGCGATGCCAGCCGCTTGGCGACTGCATCCAACTCATTTCTTAACAACTGAATATCTAACATAAAGCTCCCATTTTTATACTGACTAACCACCCCGGCGCTTTGCGCTACCCCTCTTTGAGAAGGAGGGGAATTAAAGCCAAGCCCCCATTTCAAGTCACTCCAATCCTCCCCTCCTTTTCAAGGAGGGGTCGCCGTAAAACGGCGGGGGTGGTTCATTTCTTCGCTTTTTTATCCAATTCTCGCAAATGCGCCAACTTCTCGCCTATTTTACCTTCCAAGCCGCGTGGTGTGGGTTCATAAAACTTCACTTTCGGCATGTCGTCGGGGAAATAGTCCACGCCAGCAGCATATGCTTCCGGCTCGTCATGGGCGTAGCGATATTCTTTGCCGTAGTCCAAGCTTTTCATCAGCTTGGTCGGCGCATTTCTCAAATGCAATGGCACAGGCCGCGATTGGTCTTGCGCCACGAAGGCTTTCATCTTGTTATAAGCCACATAAGCCGCGTTGCTCTTGGCAGCCACGGCCAAATACATCACCGCGTTGCACAGCGCCAACTCGCCTTCTGGCGAACCTAATCGCTCATAAATTTCACAGGCTTCCACCGCCATCGTCTGCGCTCTAGGGTCGGCCAAGCCGATGTCTTCAATCGCCATGCGCACAATGCGGCGTCCCATATAAAGTGGGTCTGCGCCACCATCCAGCATACGCATCAGCCAGTACAGCGCGGCATCAGGATTAGAGCCGCGTACCGATTTATGCAACGCAGAAATCTGGTCATAAAACGCATCGCCGCCTTTGTCGAAACGACGTAATTTGCTGGACAACGTGCTTTCCAAAAATTTGACATCAATCTGGCTGATGCCTGACGATTCAGCGGCGTTGAACAATTGCTCTAAAAAGTTGAGCAAGCGCCGCGCATCGCCATCGGCGTAATCTAGCACCTGCTCCTTGACCTCGGCATCCACCTGCAAACCGCTTTGCAGCGCCAGCGCACGCTCAAATAACAGACCCAATTCATCCGCAGAAAGCGGTTGCAGCACGAATACCTGCGCACGGCTCAACAGCGCAGAATTCACCTCAAACGAAGGATTCTCGGTAGTCGCGCCGATAAAAGTCAGCAGCCCACTTTCCACAAAAGGCAAAAACGCATCCTGCTGGCTTTTGTTGAATCTATGCACCTCGTCCACGAACATGATGGTGCGGCGGCCGGATTGCTGCAAACTATGTTGCGCACGCTCCACCGCCTCGCGGATGTCTTTCACACCCGAAAGCACAGCTGACAGCGGAATAAACTCCGCATCCACCGCACCCGCCACCAGCCTTGCCAGCGTGGTTTTGCCCACGCCCGGCGGACCCCATAAAATCATCGAAGGTAATTTACCCGAAGCAAATGCCAGCCGCAGCGGCTTGCCTTCGGCCAACAAATGGCTTTGCCCAACAACCTCATCCAGCGTGGCAGGTCGCAAACGCTCTGCCAGTGGCGCATGCGGGGCGACGGGGGCGAATAGCTCGCTCATTTTGCGGCGATTTCCTCAATGCGCGCGGTGATGCTAGAAATCAGCGTGGCCTGGGTAAACTCGGCGTGATTGCTAGCGAATTGCTGTGCTTTTAATTTGAATTCTGGTGTTTGCAACATGCGCTGCAATACCGGTGGCAATTCCGGCGCGGCGGCTTCCAGATTCACCAGCAAGCCCGCGCCCATATCCTGCACGCTTTTGGCCAACAAAAACTGCTCCAAATGATTGGGAAACATCAGCAGCGGCACGCCCGCCATCAACATGCCTGCGGTAGTGCCGTGTCCGGCGTGACATATGGCGAGATCGCAGGTTTCCAACAATCCAAGGAATTTAATCGGCTGGTTGTAGATGCGGACTTTTTCAGTTTCGTTGGCTTTGATCAAATTACTGGAAATGCCAGGCGCACAAATCAGCGCCTGTACACCGCTATTTTTGAGTGCTTCCAGCAAGGCCGCAAAATCGCGGTGCGATGGCTCTAAATATACCAGCACGCGCTTGGCATCCAACGCTTTCCAAGCTGCCTCCTGCCCCATCTGCGTGTCGTACACAGCCCCCCAGTAACGAGCATTAGCACGCTTGGGGTAGTGATCCAACTCCGGCAAGGTACACAAAAACTGCTCTTGCACATCAAACAACTCGCTCACACTCGCCATCGCGGGCTTGCCACAAGCAGTGAGTAGCGTATTCATGGTACTCAACACCGCCGCATCGCCGCTATTCAAGCGCTCCGGCGATACATTTACCCAATAGCGCATATTCGGCGTGGGTGAAACTCTGGGCGGAATACTAAAACCAGTACCCAGCCCAGCAGCGGGCAAACCCATACTGCGGGCGGCTAACAGCGCGGTGGGGGCGTGACTGGCGATTAGCACATCAGCCTGATACAGCATCAGCAAAGTGCGCCAAGCGCTCACCACGCCCGCCAGACTTTGCGCGTCGTGATAGCCAAAACGCAACAGAATTTCAGCGTAATTCAAGGGTGGCTCAGGCAAGCCCTGCACCGTAGGCAACCACATCGGCGCTTGCAGGATGGGAATGTCGCCTTCAGTCATCATGCGCTGCGCGTGATGCAACTCACGCACCACAAGCACCACCTCATGACCGCGCAACTTCAGCTCACGCGCAAAAGGCAAAAACTGAGAAATGTAGCCGTAGTTAGACCCCAGCTCCCACGCAAAAACGATACGGCTCACAGCAATCCCCTGTACTTAAAATTAGCTCAAGTTTAATTCAGCCTTGGGCAATATCATAGCAACGAGCATTCAGAAATCTTTGCACGAAAACAATGTAGATAAAACTCAACACGAAATTACCAACCCAGATTGTCCATGATCCTCAAATTACCGTCATTCCCGCGTAGGCGGGAATCCAGACAAGCCAGAGAGAGACGGCCTAGAAACAATGCGCTCCGTTGATATTTGACTGGATTCCCGCCTGCGCGGGAATGACGAACTTGTAAATATTCAGACCGAAAACAACTTCGTGCAAAACTCTCATTGGGATTAAATGTTGACTACAACACCAAGGCTGTTGCAAAAAAGCCACACACTTCACGTTAAAATCCAATGAATCTCGATAAGCAGCTGAATATAATTACATTTACTAAAAATCTATCATGAAAAAATACTTGACTTATCATCACTAGAAACCAGATAATCACACAAGATGTAGCAGAATAAACATCAAACAATATCTTCAGGAGTTTTTATGAATTTTGCGCGTTTCCGACCCTTACTCGTCGCCACCTCCGCGGTTTTACTTGCACTCTCAGCGCAGCCATTGCTGGCAGCAGAAGCTGCTGAAGGAGTCGCAGAGATACAAGCCCCGCCCGCTCCAAAGTTTGACATTACCGAATTCAAGGTTGAAGGCAACACACTGTTGCCCGCAGACGAAATCAGCGCCATCGTGCAAGCGCATACTGGCAAGGGAAAAGATTTCGGCGACGTGCAACAAACACTGGAAGCGTTGCAAGACGCTTATATCAGCCGCGGCTACAACGCGGTGCGCGTCACCTTGCCGGAGCAAGAATTAGAGCAAGGAATCATTTCACTCAAGGTCATTGAGCAAAAAATCAGCAGCATCAAAGTAGAAGGCAACAAGGTCTATAGCACCGAGAACGCACTGAGCGCCGTACCTTCACTCAAAGAAGGCGAAACTCCCAACATCAACAAAATCAGCAGTGGCCTGAAAATCGCCAACGAAAATCCCACCAAGCAAACCGCGGTGCTGTTCACTGATAGCGAAACCAAAGAAAACACCGTCGAAGCCTTGGTCAAAGTAATAGACGAAAAACCTTGGAAAGCCTTTGTTACGCTAGACAACACCGGCAGCCGTGAAAGCGGTCACGGACGTTTGAGCTTTGGTTATCAAAACTTCAATATGTTTGGCAAAGACCAACGCCTCACCGCCCAATACATCACCACCCCGCATTATCCGCAGCATATTTTTGATGCCGATCATGACGTGCAGATTGTCGCGCTGGCCTACACCATTCCGCTCTACTCTCTGGGTTATACGGGCGCGGCCGCAGGCGACAGCATAGATTTAGTGGGTTCGTATTCCAACACCACCTCCTCCAGCCCCACCAACATTCCCGTGGGTTTGTTGGGGCAAATCAGCGGCAAAGGCTTGGTGTTGGGTTTGCACTACAACCACCAACTGCCCAAGCTGAAAGATTACGAACAAAAAATCTCCTTCACCTTTGACAACCGCGATACGCGTGCTACCGATGCCTCAGCTTTTGGCCCACTTTCCCCCGCCATTAGCACCACGCCATTAGGCTTAACTTATTCTTCAGTATGGGCGCCGGAAGGTCAACAATTGTCACTCAACACCTCTGCTGTAGTGAATTGGGCTGGGTTTGACAAGCATGGCCGTCACGCTGACTTCGTGGCCTTTTCGGCTGATCACGATTTCACCAAATTCAACCTGAATCTGGACTACCTGCGCCAACTGCCTATGGAGTGGCAAATGCACGCAGCATTCAACCTGCAACTCACCGATGACCATCTGGTGGCAATTGAACAGTTCCGTGCTGGCGGTGCTGATACCGTGCGCGGCTTTCACGAAAGTGCTGCCGCTGCTGACAAAGGCTTCCGCGCCACACTGGAAGCCATCACGCCGGATGTTGGCAAGAAAATTGGCGAGAACTTTTCTCTGCGTGGTGTGCTATTTATGGATCGCGCCTATCTTTCCAACAATGACGACACCACCGGCACCAACGATGAGACCAGACTTTCTATCGGCAGCGTAGGCGCTGGTTTACGGTTGAGCTACGGCAAACACTTCGCCGGGCGGGTTGATTTGGCCAACGTCATCTCTGGCGACAAAGACGCTGGCGGCACTCAAGCCAGTGGCGACAAATACGTCCACGCCAGTTTCGGTTATACGTGGTAATTCATCACATTAAGTTGTGGTAATAACTCACATTTTTATCACTAAATCTACGTTATCTTTGCACCTAATACGTATCAAATTGAGTGTAGCGAAAAATAGTTAAGGAGCGTCAACATGAATACCCAAGCCAAAATTAAAACCAAGGCAAAATCAAGCGTCAATTTACGCCAAAAAGTCTTGCATCTTGCAGTGGCCTCATGCTTCTCGATTGTCCCGAGCTACGCACTGGCGCAAGATACCAACTACACCGTAACCCACGGCTCGGCCACCTACACTGTCAACGGCACTACCCTCACCATCACCACCAGCAATGGCGCTATTCTTAAATGGCCAAACTTCAACATTTTGGCGGGCGAGAAACTACGTTTCGACCAGCCCTCCGCACTCAGTGCGGTACTCAATCGGGTAGATGCGGGTGGTGGGATGTCACAGATTCTGGGTACGCTCTCCTCCAACGGCAAAGTGTTCCTCATCAACCCTGCTGGCGTGATGATTGGTGCTGGCGCTAAGATAGATACTGCGGGCTTCGTGGCTTCTAGCTTGAACATGACCGATAGCGACTTCTTGAATGGCAAGATGCGCTTCAATGCCGACACGCTCTCCGCAGGAAAAGTCACCAACGCGGGCGAGATCACAACCCCAAATGGCGGCTTCGTTTATTTGATAGCGCCTCAAGTGGCCAACAGCGGCGTAATCACCACGCCATCCGGCGAAGCGATTCTGGCTGCCGGCCACTCTGTTGAAATGGTAGATTCTGCCGACCCATCCATGCGCGTCAAAGTCAGTGCACAAAGCCAAGACGTGAACTTGTCGCAAATCGTTGTAAGCAATGGCGGCAACATCTTCTCAGTGCTGAACAGCGGCACAGTTTCTGCCAACACCGCCGTAGTCGGCCAAAACGGCAAGATTCAATTCCGCTCTGCGGGCAAGCTGGAAACTACTGCGACTTCGGTAGTGGAAGCCAAAGGCACCAGCGCACTTGACGGCGGTCATTTCCGTGGCTTCGCCGATGGTAGCGGTTCTTATAAGGGCAGCATTGACGCATCTGGTCGCAATGGCGGGTTTGTTGAAACCTCGGCTGCCTTTCTTGATATTGCCGGCCTGACTGTTCATGGCAATGCACTAAGCAATAGTGGACATGGCGGCAAGTGGCTATTAGACCCTTACAATTTCACTGTGGGCGCATCTGAGGCAAACAGTATCAATGATGCATTGAACATAGGTGGAGTAGATGTAACCATTGACACATCATTGGGCTCATTCAGCCCAGGATGCTGTTACGGCGGCCCATTTAACGGTACAGGTGGCACTGCATCCGATGGCAATATTACTCTGCTCTCGACTGCTCACATTCTTAAGAATGCGAGCGGTAACAATAATCTCTATTTCTATGCCGACGGCCGTATAGACATATTTGGGACTATAGATGACACCGTTGGAAACACGTTATCAGTCACTATGCAATCAGGTATGAATCGAGCAGCTAGTGGTATCGCTGGTGGTGTTACCTTCCATGCTGGAAGCGATTTGAATATCCATAACGGTCTATCAATTAACAACCACAATGGTGATTTGGTGTTTAATGCACCAATCACTGCTAGCAGCATTCTCATGTACGCATTCGGTGGCGGAAACATATCTGGAAATGGCCTTTTAACCGCTAACTCTATGCAATTTTACTCATACGGTGGAAGTGTAGGCACCAAGGCCAATTTCCTTAATGTTGCCACGCCTAACTTGATCATAGGCTACAACGGCGGTGAAGCTGGCAATGTGTTTGTGAAAGATGCAAGCACCATCAACAATGCCAACATCTACGCAACAGGTAATGTTGGCTTAAAACTAGCGAGCGGACTGGCCTATGGAGCAAACATCAACATTCACACCCAGAACGACGCGCTTATCGAAAGCTTAGGTGATTTGGTACTAGATTACGCTGACATCACTTTCTATGGTGGAGGCACCTACGGCGTAGAGGCCACCGGTCACGATATCAGCATGATTAACAGTTCGTCTATCAATGCCCAATATGGCGGCTTTGTGGAAGTGTCTGCCAATAGTCTAACCATGGATTACAACTCCAACATTGGTAGCACCTATTACGGTGGTGACGTGTTGGTGAAAGCCAATACGATAAGCTTGAATCATGGCTCCAGCATTGAAGCAGACGGCTATTATGGCGGCTCAGCCACCGTTGTTGCCCATGATCTCACCTTGAATAACAGCTCCCATATAGATGCGCATGGTTATTACGGTGGCAGTTTGGTCGGCATCGTGGCGCAAAACGTGAGCCTGAGTAATGGCAGCGGCCTGACTTCCGACAGCCAGTATAGCGGTGATAGTAATGATATCGAAATCAATTATGTGGGCGATTTGCACTCATTAGGCGGCAAGGCAAAAGATTTAGCCAAGTTTTTGACTTTCGCCAAAAATGGTAGCGTTAACGTTGGAGCCGGTAGTGAAATCAGTGCAGATAGAGTCGGCATTATCACTGGCGCACTCAATATCAACGCAGCAGGCTACGGCGGCTCTGCTAGAATTTCTGCAAATGACGTGGCTGACATCATCGTGGCTAAAGACATCACGCTGACTGGCGGCAGCACTGCGTACAGTGATGCCTACTTAAATGCAGGAGATGAGCTTTTCCTAACGGTAGGTGGTCATTTGAATCTAAACTCTGGTGGCGCGGCTGGCTACGGCGGCGCAGCGCGAATTGACGTGGGTTCAGCAAAAACTTTGTTTATGGATTTCCCTGTACTCAAAGCGGATGGTTTTGCGGTAGATGGCGTAAGTAATGCCTTTACATCCACCGTTAACACCGACTCCGGCATATATGTTCTGAATAATCCTGGTGTCATAGGCACTAATACCTTTGTGCGCTACGCGGTACTCTCCGAGAAGAACATCAAGGATATCGTCAAGGATTTGACCAAAGATCAACTCAAGGGTGACAGCAACGCGGCGACCAATTTGCTGCAAGACAAGAAAACGGCCGATGCTTTCTTTGGGGATGATAAAGACGATGGCAAGGACGGCAAAAAAGACAAGAAAGATGCACCTAAACAATGTAGCTAATTAAACCGGACCACCCCGGCGCTGTGCGCCACCCCTCCTTGGGAAGGAGGGGAAGGTGAGGCAGGTTAGGGTCCGTGGTTTTAGCTCCCCACCTTTTTAAGGAGGGGTAGCGCGAAAGCGCTGGGGTGGTTCTGTTTCACCTCCCCTCCTTTCCAAGGAGGGGTCGCCGTGCAGCGGCGGGGGTGGTTAGATAGTAAATTTGTTGCAACGGAAATTCAATAAAAGGAACTGAATCATGAAAACCTATCACTCTTTGACAGTTTTAAGCGCACTGTTACTCAGCCTCAGCGCACCACAACTAGCGAGTGCCGCCGGTACTGCCGTAGTAAAAAACCTCAGCGGCGCAGTTTCAGCACAACGTGCAGATGGCAGCGTGCGTGCCTTGGGCAAAAACTCTGAGCTTGAAGTGGGCGAAGTCATCACCACCGCCAAAGGCAGCTACGCCAGCATCAAATTCACCGATGGCGGCGAGCTGACCTTGCAACCTGATACTTCCGTGAAAATTGATCAGTACGGTTTTGATGAAGCCAAACCCAAAGACGACAGCCTAGTGTTCAGCTTGGTTAAAGGCGGCCTGCGTAGCATTACTGGCTTGGTAGGCAAACGTGGCAACCGTGACGCTTACAAGCTCAACACCGAAACCGCTACCATCGGTATTCGCGGCACCGACTACCGCGCCTCTATGTGTAAGAGCAATTGTGGAAGATCGGCCAACGGCCTTTACCTAGCGGTTATCAGCGGCATCATCAATGCCAAGACCGACGCAGGTAACTTGGATTTTGGCGCAGGTGCGTTTGGCTTCGTATCTTCTAAAACCGCCACCCCGATCATTCTGCCTGCCAAGCCTGAAGTGCCTGGCATGGGCGGCAAAGATAAGGACAGTGGTAAAAAAGACACCAGCGGGGCTGGTTGCTACACGAGCTAAAATAGATTGTCTAAATCGTAAAAAAAGGGGCTAACGCCCCTTTTTTCTTTGAGAAACCCAACTAACTACTTAACCACCCCGGCGCTTTGCGCCACCCCTCCTTGAAAAGGAGGGGAGTAAAAGCTAAACCACTGCACTATACAACCTGTATTACTGCAGTGTCCCTTCCCCTCCTTTTCAAGGAGGGGTGGCGCAAAGCGGCGGGGGTGGTTCACTCCCCCACTACATCCACCCCGACTGGTGGTTTGAAGCTGAAAGCCTTAGTTGACAACTTAGGATTGCGTTCCAAATTGATAAACTCCACCACCGTGGTTTGATTGAAATTATCGTGCAGTTCCATCTCAGCCAACTGCTCACCTTTGAAACCCAGCAACACCTTTTCAAACCCACCGTCTTTATCTTTCGGCGTGGCCTCTACCCATTCCAAGTTGCTTTGCTTACCCACATCTTTCAGATCAAAGATCTTCTCAACATCCAGACTCCCCGCCAGCAAGGCCGCAGGGCTTGAACCCAGCACCTTGTCTAAAGTACGCACGGTGACCTGACTCAGTTCGGGGTCATACAACCACACTTTCTTGCCATCGCCCACAATCAGCTGAACATAAGGCTTCTGGTAATCCCAACGAAATTTTCCGGGACGCAACAACTGCATCGTGCCGCTCACCTCTTGCACCTTACGTCCGCTTTTATCCAGCACTGTTTGCTTGAACTGCGCTTTCATGGCGGGGGTAGATTGGTAGAAGGCTTTGAGGCGTGCCACTGGGTCAGCGTGGGTTACAGTTGGGAACAGTAAAATGATGAATATCAGACGAAAAAACATTAAATCAATCTCCTTAAAATCTAAACCATCCCGGCGCTTTGCGCCACCCCTCCTTGAGAAGGAGGGGAGTTAACACCAAGCACGCTGAAGTCACGACCTTCCCAGTATCCCCTCCCCTCCTTTTTTCAAGGAGGGGTCGGTGCGCAGCAACGGGGGTGGTTAAGCTACTTAAAGCGCTGACGTATCATTTCCAAAACGCCTTCCATGTTACTCAGCACGTCTTTATTCTCAAACCGTAACACTTTGAAGCCTTGAACTTGCAGCCAGCTTGTGCGAGCTTGATCATACTGCCATCCGCTTTCAGTATCGTGCGGAGAACCATCCAACTCAATCACTAACTGCTCAGCAGGACAATAAAAATCAACGATAAACTTACCTATGCTTTGCTGCCGCCTAAACTTGCGACCATCTAACTGGCTACGTTACAGGTGCTTCCAAAGCGCCACTTCTGCTGGAGTCATGGTGTTACGTAGTTGCTGGCGTAGTAGCTTTAGGGCTGAGAGGTTTTGAATGTTTTTTTGGTTCATTTTTCACCTAAGTAAACCACCCCGGCGCTTTGCGCCACCCCTCCTTGGGAAGGAGGGGATTGAAAACCTGGTTCGGTGGGTAGCTCGAAACGCTGGCTCCAGATTCCCTCCTCCCCTCCTTTTTAAGGAGGGGAGGCCGTGCAACGGCGGGGGTGGTTTCACTCGCCCGCAGGTGCCAGCACCTCACGATTACCATTCGACTGCATAGCCGACACCAGCCCCGCACGTTCCATATCCTCTATCAGCCTTGCAGCACGGTTGTAACCTATGCGCAAGTGACGCTGCACCGAGGAGATAGATGCGCGGCGTGATTTCATCACAATGGCGACAGCTTCGTCGTATAGTGGGTCAGCCTCGCCACCACCGCCTTCTGACGCTTCGCCACCTTCAGCACCCTCTTCCACACCGCTTAAGATACCTTCGATATAGTTAGGCTCTCCGGCTTGGTTTTTCAGGTATTCCACCACGCGGTGTACTTCGCTATCCGACACAAACGCGCCGTGTACACGCAATGGATAGCCGCTGCCAGAGGGTTGATACAACATATCACCTTGGCCTAACAACGCTTCTGCGCCCATTTGGTCGAGGATGGTACGCGAATCTATCTTGCTAGAAACCTGGAACGAAATGCGGGTGGGGATATTGGCTTTAATCAGGCCGGTAATCACGTCCACAGACGGGCGTTGCGTGGCTAAAATCAAATGAATGCCTGATGCACGCGCTTTTTGCGCGAGCCTAGCAATCAGCTCTTCCACTTTTTTGCCCACTACCATCATCATGTCGGCAAGCTCATCAATCACCACCACGATCATCGGCAAGTCTTCTAGCGGCTCTGGCGCATCGGGGGTGATAGAAAAAGGATTGGTGAGTGGGCTGGAGGTCTTTCGTGCATCGCGCACTTTTTGGTTGTAGCCCGCCAAATTACGCACGCCCAGCACCGACATCAGTTTGTAGCGTTTCTCCATCTCCGCGACACACCAGTTGAGCGCGTTGGCGGCTTGGCGCATGTCGGTTACCACCGGGGCGAGCAAGTGCGGAATGCCTTCATATACCGAGAGTTCGAGCATTTTTGGGTCAACTAAAATCAAGCGCACTTGGCTCGCGTCGGCTTTATACAGCAAGCTCAAAATCATGGCGTTGATGGCGACAGACTTACCAGAACCCGTTGTTCCCGCCACCAACACGTGCGGCATTTTGGCAAGATCGGCAACTGAGGAGTTGCCCGATATGTCCTTGCCCAGCGCCATCGTCAGCGGTGAATGCATATCGGCGTAAGCTTTGCTGCCCAGAATTTCGGACAAACTCACGGTTTGGCGTTTGGGATTGGGGATTTCCAGCGCCATGCAGCTTTTACCGGGGATGGTCTCCACCACGCGTACGCTGACCACCGACAAAGCACGGGCTAAATCTTTGGCCAGATTGGTAATTTGACTGCCTTTTATGCCCGCCGCCGGTTCAAATTCATAGCGCGTAATCACCGGGCCGGGCAGCGCCGCAACTACTTTCACCTCCACATTGAAATCCATTAGCTTGCGCTCGATCAAGCGCGAGGTGAACTCCAGCGTTTCTTCGCTTTGCGTTTCCAGTTGCGGCTTGGCTTCGTCCAGCAAATGTAAGGGCGGCAAAGGAGAATCCGGCAAGGTTTCAAATAAGGGACTCTGCCGCTCTTTTTCTACGCGGTCACTCTTGGGAACTTCCAATACTGGCGCGGCAATGATGACGGGTGGCCGATCTTCCACACGTTTGCGTTCTTCTTCCACGAACTCTTCGCGCTGCTGCTCGGCCACTTGTCCCAGCTTGCGGTCATGCCAATCTTGCCAGCTATTTTTGATGAAGAAATATGTCCACTCCAAGCCACCACCCAGCTTCTCAACGATAGTGAGCCAAGACACGCCGGTGAACAGGCTAAAGCCGACGGCAAAAGTCAGCAACAAACCCAGAGTACCTCCCGCAAATCCCAGCACCTGCAACACGCCATCATCCACCACCTCGCCCAACATGCCCCCTGGCGCTAACGGCAAGGCTGCGTGCGTGCCTTTGAAATGTGAAGCTTCAAGCGCCGAAGACGATGCCAGCAACAAGGCAAAACCGCACCAGTGGAAGAAGGCCATGGGCTTATCCGCCAAACTCACATTTTCTAAGCTTTTGTATGCCCACCACGCGCCCATCAGCACCATTGCCACCAACCACCAAGCCGAGAGACCAAATAGATACAGCAGAACATCGGAGACGTAAGCGCCCAAGATGCCACCAAAATTGTGAATTGCTGCGCTATCACTGGCGCTGTGCGACCAACCGGGGTCGGCAGGATTGAAGGTGTAGAGAAGCGCCGCTAAAAAAAGACCCGCGACCACTTGCGCCAACCACTTGGATTCACGCAACAATCTGGCCGATTTCTCGGTGTTGCGGATATTCGTCGTAGCGGCAGGCGTTTTGTTGAAAAACATATTTTTTGGGCGGTATTTACTTAAATGTAATCGTCCCAATTATATCAGTGCTGCCACTATCCCTGTCTGACAGGATGCTGTCATTCAGTTAAAATTCAGCCCTTATTTCAGCATATTTTTCGGAGAATCACATGTCTACCCAGCACGCCCGTTTACTCATTCTTGGCTCCGGTCCCGCGGGCTATTCTGCTGCAGTTTATGCGGCTCGCGCCAATCTAAAACCGGTGCTGATTACCGGCATCGCACAAGGCGGACAGTTGATGACCACCACCGATGTGGACAATTGGCCTGCGGATGCCGACGGGGTGCAAGGGCCAGACTTGATGGCACGCTTTCAGGCACATGCGGAGCGCTTTAACACCGAGCTGATTTTTGACCATATCCATACTGCCCATTTGCGCGAAAAACCCATCCGACTGATTGGCGACAATGGCGAATACACCTGCGACGCGCTCATCATCGCCACCGGCGCATCGGCCAAATATCTGGGACTGCCTTCAGAAGAGGCTTTTGCTGGCAAGGGCGTATCTGCTTGCGCCACCTGCGATGGTTTCTTTTACAAGAACCAAGAAGTGGCAGTCATCGGCGGCGGTAATACCGCTGTGGAAGAAGCGCTGTACTTGGCCAACATTGCCAGCAAGGTGACACTGGTGCATAGACGCGACAAATTCAAAGCTGAGGCAATTTTGGTGGATAAACTCATGGAGAAAGTTGCCGCCGGAAAAATAGTTTTAGAGGTCTTTTCCACGCTAGATGAAGTGCTGGGGGATACCAGCGGCGTGACCGGAATGCGTGTGAAACACGTGACATCAGGTGCAACCAAAGACATCGCTCTAGCAGGCGTATTCATCGCCATCGGCCACAAACCGAATACCGACTTGTTCGTAGACCAATTAGACATGGAAGGCGGCTACATCGTCACCCAAGCCGGACGCGCAGGCAATGCCACCGCCACCAGTATTCCCGGCGTGTTTGCCGCAGGTGACGTACAAGACCACATCTACCGCCAAGCGGTAACTAGCGCGGGGACTGGCTGTATGGCGGCGCTGGACGCTGAGCGCTATTTGGATAACTTGAGCTAAAAATGTAGGAGCGCCGCCCTCGGCGCGATTCTCTGGAAAATCGCGCCGAGGGTGGCGCTCCTACAGCAATGGCTGATGAAGACACACAACTATTCCGTGAGGCAGTCAAAGATGCCAAACCGCTAAAAACAGAGCGCGTTTTATTGCGTCCCAAACCACCTCGCCCGATTCCGCGCCAGTCCATCCGTGACGAACAGCAAGCGCTCAAAGACTCACTGTCTGACAGCTACATTCCCGCAGATGAGATGGAAAGCGGTGAAGAGTTGTTGTACTTGCGTGAAGGCCACTCTCCTGACATTTTGAAGAAACTACGCCGTGGGCATTGGGTGACCCAAGCAGAGCTTGATTTACACGGCATGCAGGTGGAAGAAGCGCGGAGTCATACCGCGCATTTCTTGAGTGAGTGCAAGCGCAAAGGGGTGCGCTGTGTGCGCATCATTCACGGTAAAGGTCTGGGGTCAAAAAACCGCGAACCTGTGCTGAAAAATAAGCTGCGCGGTTGGTTGATACAGCGCGACGAAATCATCGCCTATTGCCAAGCGCCGCGCGTGGATGGCGGCGGCGGCGCGGTATTAGTATTGCTTAAAGCTGCTTAAAGCCTGCCACAAAATCCGTAATCAAACACACGGCTTCTGCCGCAATGCCTTCGCCGCGACCAGTAAACCCTAGACGTTCAGTGGTGGTGGCTTTCACATTCACACACGACACATCCAGCCCAACATCCGCTGCAATATTGGCGCACATCTTGGCAATGTGCGGCGCTAGCTTGGGCGCTTCGGCGATGACGGTCGCGTCTATATTGCTCGCCTTCAGGCCTTTTCCCTTGAGCAACTTGGCGACGTGGCGCAACAGCTCGCGGCTGTTGATGTCCTTGTAACGTACGTCGGTATTGGGGAAATGCTTGCCGATGTCGCCCAAAGCCGCTGCGCCCAACAACGCATCACACACCGCATGCAGCAGCACATCAGCGTCAGAATGGCCATCTAAGCCTTTCTCAAAAGGAATGGTGACTCCACCTATAATGCATTTGCGCCCGGCAACTAGGGCGTGTACGTCAAAACCGTGTCCAATTCGTATCACAACATACTCCTTAAAATAAGTTCTGCTAATGCTAAATCCTGCGGATAGGTGACTTTGAGATTACGCGCATCGCCCGTCACTAGTTTGGGCGCAAGTCCCAGATGCTCAATCGCCTGCGCTTCATCGGTAGGGGTGGCCGTGCCTAATGTCTCCAAGGCCTGTTTGAGCAGACCATAACGGAACATTTGTGGCGTTTGCGCCTGCCACAAGCCATCGCGCGGCACGGTCTCGGCCACGCGACTATAACCGTCGCCACGCTTGAGCGTATCAGCCAGCGGCAGTGCCAGCAAACCGCCCACGTCATCACCAGACAAAGCCGTAAACAAACGGTCAAGCATGGCGTGGGATAAGCAAGGACGCACCGCGTCGTGTACCAGCACCCAATCATCTTGCACTAAACTAATCGCATGCAAGGCATTCAATACGGTTGCGGCACGGGTTTCGCCACCGCAGTGCAGAATCCGGCATTTGGGTGGAAGGCTGAAGTCCTCATCGTCCGCTGCCAAAACCACCACGACTTCGGTCACTAAAGGATGCTGGGAAAAGACTTCCAAAGTGTGTTGAATCAGCGGCTTGCCCAACAGGGGCAAAAACTGCTTGGGGATTTCAGCGCCCATGCGGCTGCCGCGGCCAGCAGCTGGAATAATGACGACATTTTTTACAGCATTTTTTAACATGCAGAATGATAGCGTATTCAAGCTCAAAAAAGATTGATGCAATGGCGTTTCAACGCCATAATCACGCTCATGCTATTTTTTCTTTCCGTACTCATCATTGCCCTGCTCGGTTTCATTGCGTTCCGCTTCGCAAGGCTCACTAAAACCCTACGTGCCAGCGAAGAACGCTGGAAATTCGCGCTCGAAGGCGCAGGGGACGGCGTATGGGATTGGGATATAGCAAACGACAAAGTCGAGCTTTCACCGCGCTATATCGAGATGTACGGATTCA
This sequence comes from Methylophilaceae bacterium, assembly GCA_046155285.1. GTDB lineage: Bacteria > Pseudomonadota > Gammaproteobacteria > Burkholderiales > Methylophilaceae > CAILHX01. The sequence continues at coordinate 77,732 of JBJXEA010000016.1, forward strand.
CCAACGAAGACGTCAAAAGGGGTATGGTGGCTTGGGTGGAGCGCATTCAACACGACGATAGAGAACGAGTCAAAGCAGATGTTGATGCCTATTTGGCTGGTAAAGCTACACAATACATCAACGAGCATCGCGTACTGTGCAAAGATGGCGAAGTGAAATGGGCGTTATCACGCGGCATGGTGGTGAGCCGCGACAAAGACGGCAAGCCGCTACGCATGATAGGCACCCACGCCGACATCACCGAACGCAAAAATATGGAAGAACAACTGCGACATATGGCGCAATTTGACATACTCACTCAGCTGCCCAACCGCGGATTGATTGGCGACCGCCTAAAACAAGCTGTCTCCTATGCCAAACGCGAAAAAGCGCAGTTAGCACTGATGTTTTTGGATTTAGATAAGTTCAAGCCGGTGAATGACACTTTAGGACACGAGGTAGGGGATTCGCTGCTCAAGCAAGTCGCACAACGACTACAACTTTGCATGCGCGCTTCTGACACCGTAGCCAGAATAGGCGGGGATGAGTTTGTGGTGCTACTGCCCTTAATAGAAAGCGAACAAGACGCAACTACCGTAGCAGAAAAAATTCTGGTGGCGCTCAATCAGGAGTTTCAGATTGCGCCGCACACCATCAACATTTCATCGTCCATCGGCATCGCCATCTTCCCGCAGCACGGAGAGGACGACAAAGCGCTGACAATCAACGCCGATACTGCAATGTACTACGCCAAAAAAGAAGGTAGAAACAATGCTCAGGTTTTCCGCACCGAGATGCAGGTTGAGAGTTAGTTCTACTCGTCTCCAGAACCCGGCGTAGCGCTGATTTTATGAATCGCCAGATCTGCACCATTAAATTCATCTTCTGCATCCAGACGCAAACCTATCAAAGCCTTGAGCGCACCATAGACCACAAATCCGCCTACCAAGGCAACCGCAACACCTAACAGCGTTCCCAACACTTGTGCGGCTAGCGTAACGCCACCCAAACCGCCTAAACTTTTCAGGCCAAAGATTCCCGCAGCGATGCCGCCCCAAGCGCCACACAGGCCATGCAATGGCCACACGCCCAGCACGTCGTCTATCTTCCAGCGATTCTGTACCAAGGTGAATGCCCAAACAAACAGTCCGCCCGCGATAGCACCTGTTGCCAACGCACCCAATGGGTGCATCACGTCAGAGCCAGCACATACCGCAACCAAGCCTGCCAAAGGACCATTGTGCACGAAACCAGGGTCGTTCTTACCCGCTACCGTAGCCGCCAAAGTGCCGCCAACCAATGCCATAAGGGAATTCATGGCGACTAGGCCAGAAACCGCTTCCAACGTTTGTGCCGACATCACGTTAAAGCCAAACCAGCCCACGGTGAGTATCCATGCGCCCAAAGCCAGAAAAGGAATATTGGAAGGCGGGAAAGCGTGCAAACGACCATCTTTGCCATAGCGTCCCGCTCTAGCACCCAGCAGAATCACCGCCCCCAGTGCAATCCAGCCTCCCATGGCGTGAACTACTACCGAACCGGCAAAGTCGTGAAATTTAGCGCCGACATTAACGAGCAACCAGTCTTGGATACCATAATGGTTATTCCAAGCGATGCCTTCGAAGAAAGGGTAGACAAAACCCACCAATATAAAGGTGGCCGCTAGCTGCGGATTGAAGCGCATACGCTCCGCGATGCCACCAGACACAATGGCAGGAACGGCGGCGGCGAAGGTTAATAAAAAGAAGAACTTAACTAGCTCGTAACCACTTTTAGCAGCCAGCGCATCGGCGCCATGCATAAAGTTGATGCCATAAGCGATACCGTAGCCAATAAAGAAATAAGCAATGGTAGAAACTGAAAAATCCACCAAGATTTTAACCAATGCATTCACTTGGTTTTTGCGGCGCACGGTACCAACTTCGAGGAAGGCGAACCCTGCGTGCATGGCCAAGATCATGATGGCACCAAGCAGAATGAATAAAGTATCGCTAGCCGACTTGAAGGTTTCCATTGTTTTTCTCCCAAAAAAATATCAGGGTTAGAAAGCAATATTCAAGCCAAAGTCATAAGCTATTGTTTTTATGATGCTCACGACTCACAGAAGCCAGTGAAACGCACCTTATGTGTGCATTGCACTGATATGGGATTCCAACTTGGTGCAAATTTAAGGGGCTAAGGAAGCGGTCTGGCGATTTTAAGCATGTTGCCTATAGATTGATTCATCATGCTATCAAATAGTGGGTAGAAATAAGGAATGGAAATCCACAAAATAACAAGCCCAACAATCAAGGTCAAGGGCAAGCCTACTGAAAAAATATTGAGCTGCGGAGATGCGCGAGTGAGCACACCTAATGCAGTATTCGCTAATAACACCGAACCCAGAACCGGCATTGCAAGCTGCATCCCCCAAGTAAAAATATTTGCCCCAGATAATACCAATGCCCTAAAACTCCATGTCGCCATGTTGGCCCCTATTGGTATCGTCTCGAAGCTAGATACTAATGCGTTAATGACAAGTAAATGCCCATTCAATGCTAAAAAGAACAACATCGCCATAATAGTCATCAACTGCCCTATCAAAGGGACTTGTGTGGCATTCTGAGGATCAAAAAAAGTAGCGAACCCCAAGCCCATTTGAAGACCCATTATATGGCCCGCCATTTCAAACGCCATAAACAAAATACGTATGGCTAAACCCATTGCAAAACCAATCAAAAGTTGCTGTGCAACAATGAGTAAACCATAAGCAGATGCAGGTGAAATATTAGGCATTGCAGTTAACAAGGGAGCCACCAGAATAGTAATGACAAAGGCTAAAGAGACTTTGACGTGGGCAGGAACACCTCGTGCGCTGAAAAGTGGGGCAGTAGATAGTAATGCAAGAATACGGCAAAATGGCCAAATGAACTCTGCGAGCCAAGTATGTAACTGCAATGAGCTGACATTAAACATAGCTCCGCTCTATGGGTTTTCAACCTATTAGGTTAGGGATGCTAGTGAACAAACGCTGCATATAGTCCATCATCAACCCTAACATCCAAGGCCCGCCGATAACGAGTACTAGAACTATTAGTAGCAACTTGGGAATAAATGACAATGTCATTTCGTTGATTTGCGTAGCGGCCTGAAACAAACTGACCAATAGACCCGTAAACAATGCGGTCAGTAACATAGGCGCAGAAACCAATACACCAACCTCAAGCGCTTGCTCGACTATGGTAAGCACTGTGGTCGGAGTCATCATACGTAGAAACTCTGCACCAAAGAGCCAATGATGAGTGCCCACCCATCTACGAGTACAAACAACATCAGCTTGAATGGAAAAGAAATAGTCACCGGCGATAGTACCATCATCCCCAAAGCCATCAAAACACTAGCCACCACTAAGTCAATGATTACAAATGGCAAAAATATGATAAAACCAATCTGAAAAGCTGTTTTCAACTCTGAAATCACATAAGCTGGCACCAGCACTTTCAACGGCACTGCTTCTGGTCCTTGCAGCGGAGGAATCTTGGCAATTTTCACAAACAAAGCCAAATCTTCCTTACGTGTTTGATGCAGCATAAAGTCTTTGAGCGGCTCCGAGCCTTTTTCCAAGGCTTGCATGATATTAAGTTTATCTTCCGCAAATGGTTGATACGCTTGATCATAGATTTTGTCTATTACCGGGCTCATGACAAACAACGTCAAAAACAAGGATAAGCCCACCAACACTTGATTAGGAGGCGACTGCAAAGTACCCAAAGCCTGACGCAACAAGGCCAGAACAATGATGATACGAGTGAATGAAGTCATCATGAGCAAAGCCGCGGGCAGGAACGTCAGCGACGTGAGCAGGATGAGCGTTTCGAGCGAGAGCGAGTAATTAACAGCTCCCGCAGCGCCAGGCGTGCTGATAAAAGCAGGAATGCCTTTCTCAGCAAACGCCGCAATCGGCAATAACAAACCTAAACCAAATAATAACCAGCGTGTACGCTTCACTTGGGTTCCTTACGCGCAGAAATCATTTCTCGGAGCTTATCCACAAAAGGTTGAATAGCTGTCTCATGCGGTATTGTGCCAGAATCTTCGGGACGTGGCATTTGATGTAGGCACGTTACTTGTCCAGCAGCCACGCCCAAAACCAGCCGCGTATTGCCCACATCCACCAATACTACACGCTCTTTTGCCCCCACGGCCACCGCTGACACTACACGCAGACCGCCAGCATTACCCACCTGACCAGGAGCCAAGCGCCTGAGTAGCCATGCCATGCCCATAATCAAGGCCAAAACCAGCCCTAATGCGAGCAGCATTTGCAATATACTTGATGCGGGACTGGGGAGAGATGGCTGCTGTTGAGTATCAGCAGCAAAACATAAAGCAGGGACTAGCAGAGATGAAAATGCCGCAAGAAAGCTGCGGCATATCCAAGTACACACCAACGTCATCGGATTTTTTTCAGGCGCTCTGATGGGGTAATAATGTCAGTCAAACGAATACCAAATTTTTCATTCACAACCACCACTTCGCCCTGCGCCACCAAACAACGGTTCACATAGACATCCAGCGGTTCACCTGCTAATTCGTTCAACTCCACCACAGAGCCTTGTGCTAATTGCAGCAGATTACGAATTGGCATGCGCGTATGGCCTAATTCCACGGTCAGTTGCACCGGAATATCCATCACCAAATCAAGATTCCTAGCTAGCTCAGGGCTCATGCTGGAATCGGCATTGATGCTGCCGAATACTTCAGCGGATGCACCTGCCTTAGCGACAGGTGCATCCTCTTCAGCGTCACCCTGCTCAGCCATGGCTGATGCCCAATCGTCCGCAGTAAACTGCTCGTTACCTGCGTCGTCGTCTTGTACTGTGTTTTCTTCTGCCATTGGAACCACCCCGCTAATGTTAATCCGTACTTAAATGTATATCGTGTCTTCGGCCGTCAAGAAACGCTCAACCTTAAGCGCATACTGACCATTATGGATGCCATAGCCACACTCCAATACAGGAATTCCCTCAACATGCGCCCTAACGCTTTCTGGCATATCAAGCGAAATCACATCCCCTATCTTCATCGCCAACAACTGGCGTACTGTTAATTCCGCTTTGCTCAAATCTGCAACGAGCTGAATATCCGTACCCTGCACTTGGCTAGACAAGAAATCAATCCAGCGCTGATCAACCTCCATACGTTCGCCCTGCATACCCTCATAGAGCTGATCACGAATCGGCTCAATCATAGCATAGGGCATACAGATGTGGAACGCGCCACCCACCGAGCCAAGCTCGATATTCAGCGTGGTACTCACCACCACTTCACTAGGGTTGGCGATATTAGCGAACTGCGTATTCATTTCCGAGCGTATGTACTCAAACTCGATTGGGTACACTGGCTCCCATGCGCGCTTCAAAGAGTCTGTCGCAACATCCAACAAATTTTTGGTGATGCGCTGTTCGGTTGGCGTAAAGTCCCGCCCTTCCACACGCATATGGAAGCGACCGTCACTGCCAAACAGGTTATCCACCACTAAAAAAACAAAATTGGGATCAAAAATAAGCAAAGAAGTGCCACGCAAAGGATGCATGTGCATAAGATTTAGATTAGTCGGCACAGGCAGATTACGTATGAACTCTGCATACTTCATCAACTTGACCGGCCCTACAGAAACTTCTGCCGTACGACGAGTGAAATTAAATAACCCTTGGCGGAAATAACGAGCAAAGCGCTCGTTAATAATCTCCATAGTGGGCATGCGCCCACGAACTATCCTGTCTTGGCTGGCAAGATTATACGACTTGATTCCGGCAGCCTCATCCTCGCCTGCCATTTCAACATCAACATCTCCGGTCACGCCCCGCAGAAGGGCATCAACTTCGTCCTGAGATAGAATATCGTCAGCCATGAGCTTTCTCTCTTTTTTGGTTTTTACTGCACGATAAATGAGCCAGGGAGTATTACTTCTTTCACTCCCTTATAGTCGCTGTCACCAGACAGCGTCTTGTTAATTTCATTACGCAAATCTTCTTTCAGCTGCTTGTCACTACCCGGTTTCAGCATATCCTCCATGCTCTTGCTGCGTAAGACACTGCTGATACGGTCACTAATTTTAGATCGCTTAGCTTCAATCTTTGCAGCAGCTGACTCGCCAGAAACCTCTAATTCCACCTTGGGAACACGCATGAAATGACCACCAGCACCATCGCTAGACATTAGATTAACGATAAACTCATCCTTAAACACTACCGTTGGCACTGGCAGAGATTCATCTACTTCCTCCATATCGGCTTTTTTATGCTTCTTCTTGCCACCACCCATCATCATCGCTGCACCCGCACCAATAGCCACTGCAACGACTATCGCGATGACTATCATCAACATATTTTTATTAGGCGCTGCTGGCATCGCAGCCTCCATATTTCCGTCTTTGGCCATTCTATAACTCCAATCGCAATTAAGTTAACTCACTCAAAGGCACTACCAGTAACATCCTTAGGTCAGTTTATAAACTCAAATCCCGCAAAAAACAAGTAAATTTAGTTGATTCTTTATTCTTTTTAATCAAGCTACACCGCTAGAATGCTCATGCCTAGGCAAACAAGTCAACCAAACCTCGGTCTTGCAAGGACTGTGTAGTGACTGTAACACCTTGTACATCCTCACCTTCCGGCAACCAAGTAATGTCAGCAGCAGATTTATTGTCAGACGGAGTTTGTGAGTTCTGTTGCTGAGCTTGCTGCTGTTGCTGCTGTGCAAATGAACCCACATTTACCGAAACATTACCCATATTCACACCGCTGTCAGCCATCATTTCATGCAGGCGTGCTTTGGCGGATTCAATCGCAGCACCCACGGCATTATGTTGCGTCATAAACGACAAATTAGCTTGCCCATCTGACATGCTGATACGTACTTCTAATGGCCCCAATGCCGGAGGATTTAAGTGCAACTCCGCCATCTTGATGTTCGTGCCCAACATCCACACCACTTTATCACCCAAGCCTGTATCCCAATGCGGCGTCCCCACTTGCTGAGGAATGCCTGCGCTAACAGGTGCAGAATTGGCTGTTTGTGCTTGCGTAGATATGTTTTGGTGAGCTTGTATTTGAGATTGATTTTGCGTTGCCTGATTAGGATCACCAGGTTTAGTGTTCTCAGCTGCCAACCTTGCAGCAAGCGCAGCATTAAATTCGTTGGAAGTCTCCGCTTGTACATTGGCCGCAGCAGCCTGATTATTTTTTGCAGAGTCCGCTACGGAGTTCACAGTTGTCGGTACGGCGCTAATAACCGCAGGCGGCAATTCTTTGCCAGCATCCTGCGTGATAGCGGCAGCAGCTGGCGGAAGATTGCCAACTGGAACAACTATCGCTACCGCGGATAAATCTGTTGCAGTCAAGGAAACATCAGTAACTACTGGCTTGTCATCATCGTGATCCACAGCGAGCTTCTTTATCGGGAGGTCGGTCAGCTGCGTTGTCACAGCCAGTGGAGCTATTTGCTGAATTAGTAGTGCAGGATCAATAACTTGAGCAGCCAGGTCGGCGGCGGTATCTGTGGCGAGTTTAATATCAGCCGCGCCATCTGCAATCAACGCACTCAATCCTTGCAGTTTGGGATCCAGCATGGCAATTTGCTTGCCCAGCAACTCTCCAAACGCACCTTGCGCATTGAGACCAGCGGCAGAGCCGCCCGCAGCATCTAAGGCAAGCCCAGCAGCAGCCGGAGGGGCATTAGTTACGGGAATAATATTTGCAACTGCTAGATTAGCCATTATCTGCTCACTCATAATACGATTGCATGATACAAAGCAATCTGCGTGCCAGAAATAGCTAGTGGGCGGATTGTTCGGCTTTTTGCCGTCTATGAATAAGCTGTGCAAACTCGTCTTGCAGACGCTGATCTTGCTTTTCTTCTTTTACTACTTCTGCCTGTTCGTGGCGTGTACGTAAGGTGTGATAAGCCTTGACCTCGCGTTCGCGTTCCAACCACATTTTTCTTGCCACTTCCCATTGCTGCTTACAGCGCACGATTTCTTCGGCCTGAGTGCGAATCGCCAGTTCCAGCTTGGCGATAAAGCGTCGAAAATCCAACATTGTCGACATGCTCATGCCACCCGTAGCGACGCTGTTCAAACGGACACGATAATCATCCAAATAACCTTCAAGCTGATGTTTTTTTTGCTCTTCTTGCGCCCATTTGAGACGGATACGCTGCACTTCTCGCGCCGCTGATTTGCTGCGCTCTTCTGCATAATCCACCAAAATCTGTAAGCGAAAAGCGGCCATTACACCATTGCTCCAAGCTTATCGCCTAGCAAATCGTTCAGTTGAGCACGACTGTCTGCCACATCCACACGGTCTGAAATGGCCTGTCGCAGAAACACTTCCAGCTTAGGATACATTGCTACAGCCTCATCCAACTCAGGGTCACTACCACGCACATAAGCACCAACGCTGATGAGGTCACGGCTACGCTGGAAACGTGAGTAGCGCTGCCTGAAACGACGCACTAGCTCTAGTTCATACTCGGTCAAAATGTTAGGCATCACGCGGCTAATAGAGCCTTCAATATCAATTGCAGGATAATGTCCCGCATCCGCCAAGGAACGCGATAGCACAATGTGGCCATCAAGAATCGCACGGGTAGCGTCCGCAACCGGATCCATCTGGTCATCACCCTCAACCAGCACCGTGTAAAAAGCGGTTATCGAGCCACCACCCTCAGCGCCATTACCGGCGCGCTCTACCAGCAAAGGCAACTTGGCAAATACCGAAGGAGGGTATCCCCGCGTAGCAGGTGGCTCGCCTACGGCCAAAGCAATCTGACGCTGCGCTTGAGCGTAGCGCGTCAGCGAATCCATAATCAGCAATACGTTTTTATCTTGATCGCGGAAATACTCAGCAATGGCAGTCGCGTAGGCCGCACCATGCAGCCTAGACAACGGCGGCGTGTCGGCAGGTGCAGCGACGACGACCGCTTTTTTCATGCCTTCAGCCCCTAAAATGTTCTCAATGAACTCTTTGACCTCGCGTCCCCGCTCGCCAATCAGGCCAACCACGATAACGTCTGCCGTGGTGTAGCGTGCCATCATCCCCAACAAAACGCTCTTACCGACGCCAGAGCCTGCAAACAAGCCCATGCGCTGACCGCGGCCAACCGGCAGCAATGCGTTTATGGCACGCACGCCTACGTCTAGCGTTTCAGTAATGGGTGCACGAGTCAGGGGATTGATAGGACGGCTCTGCAGCGGCACGCGTTCATGCAAATTCAGCGGCCCCAGACTATCTAATGGACGACCATTGCCATCCACTACCCGTCCCAGTAATTCATAGCCTACCGGGACGTGCTTGACTCTATCTTCAGTGCGCCTACGTAGCACATGCAAGGATTGGCCTGGTTGCGGATGTGGTGGTTCAGCCTCAAGCAACCTAACCTTTGCGCCGGGGTGTATGCCATACACATCAGAAGAAGGCATGAGTAATATGTGGTCGCCAGAAAAACCAACCACTTCGGCATCAACGGTTTGCCCATCGGGAAGAGAAACATCGCACACACTACCTACCGGAGCTTTGATACCTACTGCCTCCATCACCAAGCCGGAAACGCGGGTGAGCCTGCCCGTCACCACCCAAGGGGAAACGCGTGGCACGGCTTCACGGCAATCGCTAATGAGACTGCGGCAGCTCTCTAAGAGAGAAATAGGGGGATTATTTGTCATTCTCCAACCACGTATGATTCTGCCCGAGTGCCGCTGCGATACGCTGCCAGCGACTAGGCATGGTGGCATCAATTTCTGCCGTGGTGGATTCGATGCGGCAACCACCGCGCTCTATGCGTTGATCTTCTACTATTTTCCATGAAGCTTGAGCTAGCTCTGCTTTTAATAAATCTTGCACCAATGCAGCATCGAGCGGATGCAAGTGAATTTGTGGGAGCTCTGCGCCCTGCGGCAAGCCTTCCATCGCGCTTTTCACTACAGGAATCAACAGTTTTGGCTTTGCCGCCAAAGCTTCGCGCAACATTTGCTTGGCAATATCCAGCGCTAGCGCCACTACGTCAACACTGATGTCTTGACGAAATTCTTCAACCGCCGAGGTGAAACTGGTAAACAATGGTGCTAATGGCTCAGCCTTAGCCACAGCCTCTTCATGGCCTTTGGCGTACCCTGTTTCGCGCCCTTCAGCATGACCAGCCTCATAACCCTCGCTATGCCCTGCTTCAAGACCCTCCACCAAACCGGCGTCGTAGCCCTCTTTATGCGCGTCATGATAGATTCGTCCAATATCATCTGCACTAGGTAACTCTGGGGCGGGGGGAGTTTCTTCGATGACCTCTTCTTCCAACAAGAGCTTTTCAACCACGGACTGGTTTTGTTCGATCCGTGCGGGATTCCACGGATGATATTCGTGCAGGTTTTCAACTGGGATAAATTTGGCGGCCATTACTTTCCTGCCAGCACGGTTAGGCGCAAATAGTTAAATGCCAATCTGAAAGCACATTGTGCATTGCAGCCACTAAACAAACTTCTCATCGCTCTTGCCGGCCAACACAATCTGACCTTCATCAGCCAAGCGGCGAGCAATTTTGAGTATGCCTTTTTGCTCGGTATCCACTTCAGACAAGCGTACCGGACCTTTAGCCTCAAGGTCATCACGCAGCATTTCTGAAGCACGTGCCGACATATTCTTGAATACCTTGTCGCGCAATTCAACCGAAGCACCCTTAAGTGCGATAACCAAGGTTTCAGATTGCACTTCACGCAACAGCAACTGGATACCTCTGTCATCAATGGCAACGATGTCTTCAAATACAAACATTTCATCTTGAATGCGCTGTGCCAACTCGGCATCGAATTCTTTGATGTTATTGATAACATCAGTTTCTGCACCACCACTCATGTGGTTCAGAATCTCTGCGGCCATCTTAACGCCGCCCATTTGACGTTTCACGCGATCACCACCTGCCAGCAACTCGGTCAACACACTGTTCAATTCACTCAAGGCATGCGGCTGGATACCATCTAGGGTCGCGATACGCAACATGACATCATTACGCAAGCGCTCCACGAAGCGTCCCAAAACAGCACTGGCCTGATCATGCTCAAGGTGTACCAGAATGGTCGCAATAATCTGTGGATGCTCGTTCTTGATAAGCTCTGCAACAGCAGGAGCCTCCATCCACTTAAGACCTTCGATACCGCTGGTATCTCCGCCCGTCAGAATGCGATCCAGCAATGAGTTGGCCTTATCTGCCCCCAATGCTTGAATCATCATGGTTCTAATGTAGTCATTAGCCCCCATGCCCATAGATGTACGCTGTATGGTTTCTGTACGGAACTCATGCAGCACATCACGAATTTCGTCATGGGTGACGTTTTCCAAGGTGGCCATGGCAATACCAACCTTCTGCACATCACCTGGCCCCAAATTCTTGAGAACCTCAGCCGCCACCGTCTCATCAGCGACGCTCATGAGCAAAATTGCACTTTTACGAATGCCGCCTTCACTCATTGTCTGTTCACCCAGTCTTTAATAACATTGGCCACAATCTTAGGATCATCCTTAACCATTTGCCGGAATATTTCCAACTCTTCTTCGTAATCAAGCGTACGTCCAGCGCGCATCGGAACACCATTCTCGTCAAACTCAACTGCTGCTGCAGCGGCAGCTTCCATAGCCAACCTTTCCTCTTCAGCAACACGCGCCTCTTCCGCCAATCTATCTTCTTCAGCCATACGCTCAGCCTCAAGCGCGGCTGCCAGCACTTCCGCCTCCGTTGGAATACCAAGCGACTTATACACAGCTGGCTTGATAACTGCAAGCAGCAGATATAAGGCCAAGCCCGCTAATAACAGGTACTTCAGAATACTCAGCGCCAGCGCCAGTATCGTAGGATCCTTCCAGAATGGTAGCTCTTCTTTCTCAAGTCCATCTTTGTTAAACGCAGCGTTCACCACATTCAAGGTATCACCACGTGCGCCATTAAAACCCATCGCTTCTTTGGTAAGATTGTAGACCTGCGTCAACTCTTGCGGCGTGAACGGACGCGAAACCATTCTGCCTTTTTTGTCCTTGCTGACTTTATTGTTCACCACCACCGCCACTGATAGACGCTTAACCGCACCCACCTGTTTTTTGACGTGGCTAATAGTTTTGTCAACTTCGTAATTGGTAGTAGCCTCTTTATGCAGAGGCACGATAGGCGTAGCGCCCGGCTTGGCTCCAGAAACCGTAATAGGTGCGGTTGCGGCACCTGGTGGCTGATTTGATAATGCGCCAGGAACACCCGCAGCATTAGTTCCATCACCCAAGGTTTCCAATGTTTGCCTACTTCTAACTGCTGCTTGATCTGGTTCAGGATTCGGACGATATGCCTCTGCAGTTTGTTCTACTTCCGAAAAATCAATATCCACCGCCACCTGTGCACGTACATTTTCAGGGCCGGTAATTGCCGCCAAGATGTTTTCAATACGCTTAACGTAGGTTTGCTCTACCCCTAGGGTATATTCCATCTCGGGAGAATCAAGTCCAAATGGATTTTTCTTCTTTTCGCCAGTCAGCAGATTGCTGTCTTGGTCAACAATGGTGACACTCTTGGCGGGCATTTCAGGCACGCTACTGGCAACCAGATGCACGATGGCATCCACTTGCTCTTCATTCAGCTTACGGCCCGGACGCAGATTCACCAAAATAGAGGCTGAAGGTTTTTGCTGATCCCTAACAAACACCGTCTCCTTGGGCATAGCCAAGTGAACACGGGCGCTATCTACCGATGAAATAGCCATGATAGTTCGCGTAATTTCACCTTCCAAAGCACGCTGATAGGCTACGTTTTCCTGAAATTGGGTCACCCCAATTTTCATATTGTCCATCAAGTCAAAACCAACTGTGCCACCCTTAGGCAGTCCTTGAGCAGCCAATTTAAGACGTGCATCGTAGACAGAATTCGCTGGCACCAGAATAGCTCCGCCACCTTCTGCCATCTTGTAGGGAATGTTGAGTTTTTGCAGGGACTCAATGACGGCGCCGCCATCACGATCAGAAAGATTGGTGAATAAAGGCTTGTAATCAGGATCTCTAGACCAAATCACCGAGCCGATAAGAATCGCCACAAGCGCGGCCACCCCTATCATCAGCAGCAGCCTGCGAGCAGGTGGCATTTCTTCGAAATTGCGCTTCAAAGAGCCTAACGGCGACTCCGGAGCATCTTCTAAATTATCAGTTATTGTTGTCGATTCCATGTGCTAACAAATGCTCGTTGTCATTTTCGTCGTCATTGTAAAGCAATCCGCTTCGCTGTGAAGCCATTGCCGCCAGTTTTTACTCGCGCCAGCACTGACATTTGCATGATTAAGGAACAACATCAGAGCAATCAGTCCCGCTCGCCCAGCAACGCCATCAACAACGACAGCAGGTTTACAAACAAATTATAAATATCCAAGTACAGTGCCAAGGTCGCCATCACATAATTGGTTTCACCGCCTTGCACGATACGGCTTACGTCATACAGAATGTATCCTGAAAATATCAGAATCGAGATGCCAGAAAGCGCCAGAGACAAGGCTGGAACATGAAAAAAAATATTCGCAAATGTGGCCCCCACCAACAGAACCAACCCCACAAAAAGAAAATTACCTAAAAAACTAAAATCTTTTTTACTTACAGTAGCCACGCCTGCCAAGGTCACGAATATAAGCCCTGTACCACCCGCTGCCAGCCCTATCAGCTGACCGCCGTTTCTTAGGTGCAGCGCAACTTGCAGCATGGGGCCCAGCATCAAACCCAAAAAACCAGTGAGTACCAGCAGTAGCAGCACCCCCAAAGCACCATTACGATTAGCTGAAATCCCCATCGTCAAGCCAAACATAATCGCCAGCATGCCCACAAGCGCCACAATAGGGTGCTGCGCCATGAAGGATAAATTCATACCCACCCCAGCCAATGCGCCAAGCACGGTAGGCAACATGGTCAACCCTAATAGCAGATAGGTATTGCGGAGAACCTTGTGAGTACCAATATCAATCGTGCCTGATGTGCTTGGGAATGAGTATTCTGGGTGCATAGACGGCGTTTCCCTTAGTTAGTTAAGTTCAGAACTTAATGTTGCTTCAAATTCTACCGCATACTTTGTTGATATGCATTACAAATTCGATAATTCAATGCGTTCTAGGGAAGCGTAACCAAAGCGCACAAAAAATTCAAGTGCGAATTGCACAAAAAACCAAGGAAATTTAGTAAGCGGCTTATAGCGCCGCGACGGTTAGGTAGCTGGTGACAGCCGTTTGAGCGGTGAAACCACTCGCGGAATCCAGTTGAGCGCTCAACTGAGTAGAGAAATCTTGTTTCGGAATATCCAGTTGCAGCGCTTTATTCTGCTGGTCTTGATTTGCTTGAGCCTGATCAGCCGCACTATTGCGCGCAGCCGCATCGGCACGACGCATTTCCTCCTTCTTAGCCGTATCGTCTGCTTGCTTAGGCTTCTCTGCGGGTTGCGTGTCTTTGGCTTGAATAAACTTGGCCGTAAAGTCCTGCAAAGCGGCGAAAGCGCCTTTGCTATCCTGATTAAACGCCTTAACAAGCTGCTGTTGATTGATGGCAAAACTGCCATTGCCTTGGCTTTCAATGCCAATCCTTTTGGCCGGAGTGATGCTATCAACGAATTCTTTAGCCCGCGCGGCAAAAGAACCCTTGCTGCGAAATTCGGCTAAAGAGTTCGTAAGCGCAGCCCCCAGCGCATTGAGAGAACTCACCACGCCTTGCACCGCCACTTTGAAATCGCTCACTGTAGGTGGGGCGCTGGCATTTTGCAAAGCTCCAGCTTGAGCCTGCAAACTCTCCAAAGAAAGTCTGGCCTTACCAGAGGAGCTAATCAGCGATACGGAACTAAAGTTGGAACTAGAAGGAGAGGCGGCTTCTTTGTCGGCAGCGGCGATGATTTCCTGTGCTGTGCCTTGGCGCACCAGCGCAGCGGCGGCATTAACACCATCACTATTGAGCACTGTCACACTAGAAATTGAGATTGCCATTTAACCCCTCTTTTTTTGAGTGTTCAACACATCAGAAATCACTAGTGAATACTAAAACTTTAGCGCTCAACAATCAAGTGAAAAATACCATTTTTCCATTATGCCTCAGACAATTGCAGATATCCATCCGACATGCCTATGGTTGCGGTATTGCGCACCGCTGCGACGAATTCCGCATCTTCGTGCAGTGCAGTAATGCTAGGCGGATGTGGATGGCCATGCATACGCGCTAACCTTGCCATCGCCACTGCCGAAATTTTCAAGTCCAAGGAATCAAGCAACTCGTCCGCCAAATCCGGGCGATTGCACACCAGCACCATGTCGCAACCTGCATCAAATGCCGCCGTGGCGCGCTCGGTGACATTGCCCGCCACCACTGCGCCTTCCATCGCCAAATCGTCACTAAAAATCACGCCGTTAAAGCCCAAATGGCGGCGCAACACCTGATGCAGCCATATTTTAGAAAAGCCGGCTGGCTTCTCGTCCACTTTGGGGTAAATCACGTGCGCCGGCATCACCGCGTGCATGCCCGCATCCACCATGCGCCGAAAAGGCTCTAAATCGTCGGCTTCAATTTGAGCAAAAGTGCGAGTATCCACAGGGATTTCAGTATGCGAATCAGCCGCCACATAGCCGTGTCCAGGAAAGTGCTTACCCACCGCCGCCATGCCACCACGCTTTAAGCCCAGCATCAACGCCTGAGCAATGTCAGCAATGGCATCGGTGTTGCGATGAAAAGCACGGTCGCCAATTACGGCGCTGTTGCCGAAGTCTATATCCAGCACGGGGGTGAAGCTAAAATCCACACCATAGGCACGTAATTCCGCCGCCAACACCCAGCCTGCTTGTTCGGCGAGTTCTTTGGCACGCTTACGGTTTTTATCCCAGATCTTTCCCAACTCACGCATCGCCGGAATACGCGTAAAATCTTCTTTGAAGCGCTGCACACGACCACCTTCGTGATCCACCGCAATCAAAAGCGGCGGCTGGCGCACCGCATGGATGGCCGCAGTGAGGGCTTTTAGCTGCGTGGGCGATTGATAGTTGCGCGCAAATAAAATCACCCCGCCCACCAATGGGTGCTGCAAGCGGCGGATGTCATCAGCGTTGAGTTCAAGTCCTTCTACATCCAACATCACGGGGCCGAGCGACATAAATTCTCCAAGATTCTATTTTTTTAAGATGATAACAGCTTGGGCTAGTTTCTCACATCCAGCCTGTCGCGCAAGGCATCACCCAGCATATTCACCGCCAATACCAGCGACATCAAACTCAATCCAACCGCCAACACATAATGTGGCGCGACCAACAAATAACGTGTACCGTCGCGCAACATAGCGCCCCACGAAGCGTTTGGCGCTTGGATGCCTAAACCCAGAAACGACAAACTAGCCTCGGCGATAATCAGGCTGGCGATGCTAAACGTGGCCTCCACCAGCAAAGGCGCCAACAGCAAGGGCAGTAAGTGATGCAGCAAGATACGCGGCGTAGATGCGCCCAAACACTGCGCTGCCAATACATGCTGCCTGCCTCTGAGCGCCAATGTTTGCGCTCTAGTCAGCCTTGCATAACCCACCCAGGAAGTCAGGCACAGCGCGAGAATAAGGTTGTTCACGCCGGAACCAAGCACCGCAGCAAAAGCGATTGCCAACAATATCCCAGGAAAAGCCAGAAACACATCGGTGATATGCATCAATACCCTGTCCAGCCATCCACCGAAATAGCCGGCAATCAGGCCAATAGTGGTGCCTACGCTAAACGTCACCAATGTTACCGTTAGCGCAATGGTCAAGGAAACCCGCGCACCGGCAAACAACCGCGCCAAAATGTCACGGCCTAAATCGTCGTTGCCCAGCCAGTGAACGAGATTGGGAGCGGTGAGGATATGATCGAGATGAATTATATTAGGCGAAAGCCACGCGGCTACGAATGTGGCAACCAGCCAGAATATCAATATCCCTAGCGGAATTTTCATGTCGCTCTGGCTCGTGGATCAAGTTGCCCATACGCCAAATCCGTCAGCAGATTCACCAGCACATAAGTCAGCGCGATCACCAGCACACAAGCCTGCGTCACCGGATAGTCGCGCTTTTCGATGGATTCCACCAGCAAGCGCCCGATGCCTTCCCAGCCAAACACCGTCTCGGTAATCACCGCCCCAGCCAATAGCGAACCCAGTTGCAAACCTATCACCGTCAGCACCGGCAACAACGCGGGTTTCAGCGCATGGCGCAGCACCACCAAGCGCTCCGGCAAACCTTTGGCACGGGCGGTACGCACAAAATCCTCGTTTAGGGTTTCCAATAAACTGGCGCGGGTCATGCGGGTCAAGATGGCCGCTAGGCCGCAAGCCAAAGTCAATGCGGGCAACAGAATGGAAGTGCCAATTTCCATACCGCTCACCGGCAACCAACCCAGCCACAGCGCAAACACCAGCACCAGCAATGGTCCCAGCCAGAAGTGTGGCATGGCGGAAAGCGTGAGCGAAGCAAGTGTTGCGGCACGATCTGGCCAGCGCAGATGGTGCAAAGCGGCGAGGATGCCTAGTGACAGTCCCATACAAAGTGCAATGAAAAGTGCCAATAAAGCCAGCTTGGCCGTCGCCGGAATGCGCTCGGCCAACAAGCTAAAAATGGGCGCATGACTGTGAATAGAGCGCCCAAAATCACCCTTGGCAAGTTTGCCGATGTAACTCACAAACTGGCTGGGCAATGACTGATCTAGCCCTAAGTCAGCGCGTAATTGGGTGCGGTCAGCACTGGTGGCGGATTCGCCCAGCATCACTTCTACCGGATCGCCGGGGATGAGATGAACTAGCAGGAAAGTCAGCAGGAGTACCCCGAAAACAACGGGGATGACGGCGAGTAGGCGTTTGAACAGCATCTATTCCTGAATCTCAACCACCGCACCAATAGGAATCCTAGCAAACAATTCCACCACATCCCTATTCCGCATTCTGATGCAGCCATGCGACTGCGGCTCGCCTATAGGTTCGCTATCCGGCGTACCGTGGATGTAGATGTAACGCTGCATGGAATCACAATCGCCCAGACGGTTGAAGCCCACTTCACAACCGCAAAGCCAAAGGATGCGCGACAGCATCCAGTCGCGCTGGGGGAATTGTGCACCAAGCTCCGGCGTATAGATTTCACCCGTGGGGCGACGTCCGATGAAGACTGTATTTTCAGGCTTCCCCGCCCCTATCTTGGCGCGGATAATGTGCTTGCCACGCGGCGTGCAGTTGCTGTTCTTCTTCTCCCCTGGTCCGTTCAATGCGGTAGAGACGGGGTAAGTCTGCAATTCTGCGCCCGCGTCATCCAACAGGATTAACGTTTGCTTGGAAATGGAAACAACTACCCTCATTTGACGGCAGAAAATTCCAGTGCATTCCCGTCCGGATCGCGGCAGAACAATGCGGCACGGCCGGAAAGGCTCATGCTGTAAGGAATGCCCGCCTTTTCCAATTCAGCACGTACAGGCTCAACATCGTCCACGGAAAAAGCGATGTGGATGTCACGTCCACCATGTTCTGGATGCTGCACCTCGGTGTAAGGGTTGGGGACGACCATCAGATGCACTTGATTCGCGCCTATGTCGTACCACACACCTTCAAAACTGAAGTTGGGACGATTGGGATTAGGCTGAAAGCCAAGCAGACCTTCATAAAAAGCGCGCGACCGTGCCAAGTCGGCGATGATGAGTCCGGTGTGCATCATGCGATTAATCTTGATCATTGATAAAACTCACTTAGTCAAATTAAAAGTATTATTTGAATAACAAAAACATTGTATTAGCCACCTGTATGCTGATTACTCAAATACAAAAACCATTGAGGTTCGATTTGCATTAAAAGAGTTTCATCTTGCTTCAGCGCTACATCATCCAAACTTTTTACCAATCGAAATGAACGGTCAGGTAACGGTACTTTGTTGTGCATCCAAACGCGACCATTTTCTATATATGGCCCATCAAAAAAGTAGACGTACCCTTTATCTTTCCAGACCCATGGCCACATATCTTTATCAGCACTATAAATATGCTTAGTACCTGAAGCTGCAAAATAAAGAGAATTTGCGTGCATTTCTGCTCGCGCCGGACCTTGAGTAGCAGCAAAATATTTAACAAAAATATATCCAAAAAAAACATTTAACTTACTGTAGGACATAGCATCAAATGACAAGATCGGCTGATGCCTCGCTCTCTGAATAAGCACAGGTCTCATTACTTTTTCGAACTCCGCACGATGCTGATGAAAGGTGTCAATCAATTCCCGATCAGAAGGTAATGCTCGAAACTCAGCGTGGGACATCCAAGCATCCAAGCAGAGCGAAAAGTATCTAGGTTCTTTACATGCCCCCTCAGGATCAACATTTCTAACAATCAAGTACAATCCAAGCCAGATAGCTAGCAGTAGCGCAACTATCCGAGTAAACAAAAAAAATCTTGTCCTTATAGAGTCTCTTATCATAATTTGGGCAATAATCTTATCAACGTGAATATCTTCTAATAATGCTTGGTAACGACCACTAATCCATCCCAATTGCCATCCGTCGCCGGAGCATATCCTCGAGTGTCAGAACGCACCGCGGCAAACTGGCCTTCGTACCATAGCGGCACGTAGGGCAACAACTCATGCACCCTTACCGTTGCTGATTTCCAGTCATGCTTATCTAGCAACTGATCCAGCTCGACATCCTGCAAACGTCCACGGTTAGCGCCCGCTGGCGGCATCATCTGACTGTGAAACGCCTTGGCGTAAATTTCTGGTGTTTTGATACCCACCCAAGTTAAGCCAAACAGTTGAAATTGTCCATGCTTCACGTCATCGAAGAAAGTCCCCCAATCCAAACTACGGATTTCCAACTCGATGCCAGCTTCTCGCATCTGCGCCTGCATCACCGTGGCGAGCCGCACTCGTTGCGCATCGGTGGAGGTTTTATACACCAGTTTCAGTGGCAGTTTGATGCCCGCTTGTTGCAGCAGTTTTTTAGCTAGCTGCGGGTCGTAAGCATAGGGCTGCAATTCAGTATTTCCCGCCCAATGTTCTGGCGGCAATATGGCGGTGGCCAACCGTGTACCGCCAACCATGGCGTGTTTAATCATCGCCTCCCGATTGATAGACAACGCTACGGCACGCCGCACCAGCGGATTTTTCAGTACAGGGTCTTGCAGATTAAAACCGAGATAGGAGTAATTCGTGCCAGCGTTTTCCAGCACCTTAATGTTAGCCTGCTGTTTAAGATAGCCCACCAACTCCGGCGGCAAGTCGCCTTGCAGCAAGTCGGCCTCTCCCCGTAGCAGCTTGAGTACGCGCACAGTAGGGTCTTTGACTTCCTCAAGCACAATGGCCTGTGCGTCGGCGACTCTTTGCAGCTTCAAGTTGCGTTGCCAATCCACAAACTTAAGCGCACCGCTACCAACCGGCTTATGAGAAAAATCGTGCTGTTGGGCTATGAGCTTGGCAGGCAAAATGCCGATAATCAGCTTGGCGGGAAAGTCTTCATCGGACTGTTTCAGCGTGAAATCCACGATGTCGTTATCCACCGCTTTCACTTCAAGAATGTTAGAAAACTCCGCTGTATGGGGCGAATCTTTCAACGCCAATAGTGAGGCGTAAGTCTCCGCCACATCAGCCGCCGTCAAGCGGCTGCCATCATGAAACTCGCGTCCGGTTTGGCTCAAAGTGAAACGATACCAAGTCGGCGTTTTTACCTGCCAGCTCGCCAAGGCCGGAACCGCGCGGAAATGCGCATCAAAATCTACCAAGGGCTGATACAGCAGGCGAATCACCCGCTCAGAGGCAGCATCGGTGGCATAGCGCGGGTCTAGGGTGAGCGGCGCTTGGGCAATGGCAAAGCGGATTTCAGCGTGTGTGGCTGGCTTGGCGCAAGCGCTCAGCAAAACCAACAAAAACATTAGCGACCATCGCAGCATCCAAAAGCACCCTTCAAGTCCCTTCCCCCTACTAGGGGGAAGGCTAGGATGGGGGTTGAGCATGTCAAATGATGAGAGAAAGCCAACATCGTACCCCCACCCTAGCCCTCCCCCTGAAAAGGGGAGGGAAATACACATCATCAATCTTCAGCAATCCAACGATAAATCTTAACCCCAATCACCGCGCCAGCTATCGGCGCCAGCCAGAACAGCCACAACTGCGCCACTGCCCAATCCCCCACATAGAGCGCTACGCCGGTGCTACGCGCAGGATTGACCGAGGTATTGGTGACAGGAATGCTGATGAGGTGGATCAGCGTCAGGCACAAACCGATCGCGATTGGCGCAAAACCCGCTGGTGCTCGCTTATCAGTCGCCCCCATGATGACGATGAGAAAAAATGCCGTCATCACTACTTCGCAAATCAGCGCCGCCTGCATGGAATATCCACCCGGTGAATGTTCGCCAAAACCATTTGAGGCAAAACCACCCGCCACGTTGAAATCGGCATTGCCAGAAGCTATCAGAAACAGCACCCCGCCCGCCGCGATGGCTCCCAGTACTTGCGCCACAATGTAAGATGGCAACTGATCTGCCGGAAACCGCCCGCCCGCCCACAAACCAATAGACACCGCTGGATTGAGGTGGCATCCCGAAATATGCCCGATGGCATATGCCATGGTGAGCACGGTCAACCCGAACGCCAATGAAACGCCCGCCAAACCAATTCCCACGTCAGGAAAACCCGCCGCCAACACCGCACTACCACACCCGCCAAGCACTAACCAAAACGTACCGAAGAACTCCGCTCCCAGTTTTTTCATGCTGAATCTCCTCAAAGTTTTTGAATGACTTTTGATGCGTGTTGCTGCCTAGAATTGTAGCGTTAAATAATCAGCCGCGCCTGCTACCAAAAGCCATCTTTCAGAAGCACGCATGCCTATGCTTTACGCTACAATCCGCCGCATTATGGCAGTTAAACCCCCAGACCAAAAAAACTACATCACCCCCGATGGCTACGCGCGGCTGAAGGCGGAGTTCGACCAGCTGCATAAAGTAGATCGCCCCGGCGTGGTCAGGGATGTCGCATGGGCTGCCTCTAACGGCGACCGCAGTGAGAACGCGGATTACATCTACGGTAAGCGGCGCTTGCGGCAGATAGATGCACGCTTGAAGTTCCTCTATCGGCGTATCGACCTGGCGGAAGTGGTGGATGCCAGCAAGCAGCAGAATCTGGAGAAGGTTTATTTCGGCGCGTGGGTGACGCTGTATGCCATCGCCAAAGATATGGAAATCACTTACCGCATCGTGGGGCAGGACGAGCTTGATCCGTCATTGGGGCATATCAGTTGGGTTTCCCCCTTGGCCAAGGCCATGCTGGGTAAGGCGGAAGGGGATGTGGTGCGGGTGGTAACGCCAGGCGGCGAAGAAGAATACGAGATTACTGCAATCCGCTATACGGCTTGAAACTGCTGGATCTCAATCTTCGGAAACTCGCTATCAGCGCGGCCTTCGAACAAATCCACGGTACGCGGGCAGCGCGTGAGTTTGGTCTTGTGTTTTTGCTTGCTGCGCTTTGATGCGGCAAGGTTGACGTAGGGGGTTTCGCTGACGCGGAAGTAGCCGCTGGTTTCCAGCTTTTCAGCGACGGTCTCGAAAATGCTGCTGGGGTTATCCAGATTCTGCAAGATAAGTAATCCGTGGCGGTCTATATTCAACACCAGATACACCGCCAGACCGCCGGTCTTCTTGTGTTTGCCCCAGGTTTCGCCTACGTGAATTTGCATGGCGAAAGTTTAGCAGAACTATTTGCCAAAATCTTCCAATAAATAAGCCGCACCGTCATCCTGCCCTAACGTCTTGGTGAGGAAAGGCATGACAGCCTTAAGAGTGGCGTGTAGCGTCCACGGCGGGTTAATGATGAATAAGCCGCTGCCGTGCATACCGAAACCATCCGGTGATAAAGTGGAAATCTGCAGACCAACGTGTAGCCAGTTGGTAATAGGCAAACGCTTAAGCTTTTCTGGCAGCTCCAGCGACTCTTCTCTTTGCAACATCGGATACCACACGGCATAAGTGCCAGTAGAAAAGCGCTTAAGGGCGTCTTTCAGGGTATTCACCACCGTTTTGTAGTCGTCCTTGACCTCATAAGGTGGGTCTATCAGCACTAAGCCGCGCCGTGACGGCGGCGGCAAATAAGCTTTAAGGCCGGCAAAACCATCGCTGGTTTCGATTTTGGCGTGTTTATCATGTTCGAAATTCTGCATCAGCAATTTGATATCCGCAGGATGCAACTCGAATAGTCGCAAACGGTCGTCAGGACGCATCAGTGTTTGCGCGATGAGCGGCGAGCCGGGGTAATGCTGCAAGCCGCCGCTAGGGTTAAACCCCTTCACCAGTTGCACATAATCCTTGAGCGGCGCTGGCAGATTGCCACTCGCCAAAAGCATGGCGATGCCTTGTTCATATTCCGCATTCTTAGTGGCATGGCTGTGGTCGAGCGCATACAGTCCAGCCCCAGCATGCGTATCCACCATGTAGTAAGGCTTGGGTTTCTGGTTTAGGTATTGCAGCAGTTGCACCAGCACGAAATGCTTGAGTACATCGGCGTGATTACCCGCATGAAAAGAATGACGGTAGCTAAGCATGAGAAATCATAGGCGTAAAAAAACCTCGGCGAACCGAGGTTTTTACAACTGTTCCGAATATTATTCAGGAACGATGTTTGCAGCTTGCTTGCCCTTAGGGCCAGTAGCCTCTTCAAAAGTTACGCGTTGATTTTCGCGCAAGGTCTTGAAGCCGTCAGCCTTGATTGCAGAGAAGTGTGCAAAAAGGTCTTCACCGCCACCGTCAGGTGTAATGAAACCGAAACCTTTTGCATCATTGAACCATTTTACGATACCTGTTGCCATGCTATTTTCCTTAAACTAATTAATCAAAATATCTATATGAAATCAAGGGAAATCCTGGCAAAACGTTGTACAACAACTGATACCGAAAATCTGAAACTTGACCCTACAGATTGGCGCATCATACATAACAATCTATGTAATGCAAACAATTAGTTGCATTATTTCAAAAACATTTTATTCAATATGACCTTGCCCCCGAATTTCGGATACCGAGATAGCTGAGATAATAAGCTATGGAGGTAGTAAACAATGTTCAAGATACCGAGGCAAAGTTATACGGGTGAATTTAAGCGCGAAGCGGTCAAGATGG